>NZ_FUIC01000002.1 GCF_900163695.1 Gulosibacter sp. 10 | reverse complement strand
TCCGCCCGGCGGGCCTCGTCGGCGGGTACCCGCAGGTCGGGGGAGGCGGCGCCGGCTACAGGTCCGCGTGGAGGCGCCAGACGAGGTCCGCGGAGTACGCCCACGAGTAGACGGGGGCGCGGTCGTAGCCCGCGGTGGTGAGCTGCTGCTGCAGCTCGACGTCGTGCAGCACGTTCGACAGCGCGATCGCGAGCCGGCGCTCGAAGGTGCTCGCGTCGCCGAGCGACACGTGCAGCGAGGCGCCCTGCGAGACCTCCATGAGCGCCGGCACATCCGTGTGCACGACGGGGGTCCCGGCGCGGAACGCCTCGAGCCCCTTCTCCGCCCGCCCCGGCACCGCAGGCACGCCCCGGTACCGCCAGGCACCGCGCGATCTTGGCGGCGGATGGCCGTCCCGAGGGCGCGGGAGCGACCAGCCACCGCCAAGATCCGGAGGGGGCGGAGGCGGGCCGGCTACTCCGTCTCGGGCGGGGCCTCGCCGTCCATCGCGTTCTGGATGAGCTGCTGCGCGTACGCGTAGTCGGGCGCCTCGGGGTCGATGTAGGGCGGCGAGAGCTGCACGCGGATGTTGTCCTCGCGGCCGCGGCCCTTCAGCGCGAGGTCGGCGATCACGCCCGCCTCGCCCTTCGGGATGTCGGTCTGGATGACCTCGTCGAGCACCGAGAGGATGGGACCGCTGTGCCCGAGCATCGCCTTCGGCAGCTGCGAGATGATCGCGTCCTGCAGCTCGCGCTGGCGCTGCATGCGGTCGTAGTCGGTGGATTCGTACCGCGAGCGCGCATACCACTGCGCGTGGTGCCCGTCGAGCACCTGGACGCCCGGCTCGATCCACTCGGTCGGCGGCTTCCAGCCCTCCTGGCCCTCGTCGTTGGCGCCGAGCGCGATCGGCTCCTTGACGTCGATGGTGACGCCGCCCATCGCGTCCACGAGGTCGGCGAAGCCGTCCATGTTGATGAACACGTAGTAGTGGATCTCGAGCCCGGTGATCCACTCCACCGCGTCGCGCGTGGCCTCGATGCCCTTGTCGGAGCCCTTGTCCTCGGCCTCGGGGTAGATGTCGTAGTCGTGGTAGGTGACCTCGGTGTAGACCGAGTTGAGGTAGCAGGGATCCACGTTGCAGTACGTGTAGTCCTCCGGGTACATCTCCTGCATCGGCCCCTCGGAGAAGCCGAAGTGCATGAGGTTTCGCGGCAGGCCGACGCTCGTGGTCTGCCCGCTGAACACGTCGAAGCTCATGACGCTCACGGAGTCCGGGCGCATGCCGTCGCGGGTGTCGCCCGCGTCGCCGCCGAGCATGAGCACGTTGAGGCGGCCGTCGCTCGGGAACTTCAGCCCGCCGTTGGGCCCGCCGAAGAGCTGCTGCACGGCACCCTGCGCCTGCATCACGTTGGCCGCCCCGTAGCCGCCCACGAACACCGGCACGACGGCCAGCACGATCGCGACCACCGCGATGAGCCCGCGTGCGAACGCGTCGACGCGGAACAGCTTGACCTGCCGCAGCGTCTCGAGCATCGTCGCCATCATCCACAGCCCGTAGCCGAGCAGGATGGCGGCGAGGATGCGCAGCCCCCACGCGGTGGTGAGCATGAACAGCAGCGGCCCGCGCAGCAGGAACCAGAGCAGGACGACGATGATGATCGCGAGGATCGCGAGCATCCACAGCCGCAGCCCGAGGCGGCCGAAGCGGCGGTTGCCGGCGAGCAGCGGGCCCGCACCGGGCACGAGGAGGTTCGCGACGACGAGCCACCACGCCCGCTTCGTCATGAACTCGGGCGAGGAGGCGTCGGGGTGCCGCAGCGGCTTGGATTCGTTCATAGCTCGGTCCAGGGTAGGGCAGAACGCTGGGGCGCTCCCCGCCGACGCGTCGGTTCCGTGCTCCGCGCGGTCGCGAATGACAGTATCCTCGTGTCCGGACACCCCGCGGGCGAGCCGCGCCCGCCGAGCCGAAGGACCGAGCACCGTGCCGAAGACCGTAGACCACGACCAGCGTCGTGATGAGATCGTCCGCGCCACCTGGCGCATCATCGCGAAGCACGGCATGGCCCGGGCCACGATGCGGCAGATCGCGAGCGAGGCCGGCTACGCGAACGGCGCGCTCAAGCCCTACTTCCCCACCAAGGCCGATCTGCTCGGCGCGACGTACCGGCACGTGTTCGACCGCACCAACCGCCGCGCCGCGGAGGTGAACGCCTCGCTGCGGGGCTTCGACGCCTTGGAGTCCTTCTGTCGCGAGGTCATGCCCCTCGACGCCGAGCGGCTCGACGAGGCGCGCGTCGTGATCGAGTTCTGGGCCGAGGCCACGACGGACGAGGAGGCCTTCGAGCTGCACCGGGAGGCCGTGGCCGAATGGCGCGAGTGGATGCTCGGCTGGCTGGAGGAGCACGACGCCGGGCGCGGCTGGGATGTCGAGGTCGACGGGCTGCTGACCTTCCTGCAGGGCACCCAGGTCACCGCGGTGTTCGCGCCCGCGCAGAACACCCCCGAGCGCCTCGAGGCCCAGCTGCAGGGCCAGCTCGCCCCGCTCCGCTGACCCCGCCATCCATAGCCCCCTCCCCTCGGAAAATGGCCACGGCCCGTCGTATCGACCGGCGAGAACGACGAACCGTGGCCAGGATTCTGGAGGGAGGGAGGGGAGGCGGGGTCAGCGGGAGCGCTGCAGCGCCTCGTTCTTCTCGGCCACCATGGCGGTGAGGGAGTCGGCGTAGTCCTGCAGCCGGGCGGCCACCGCCTCGTCGGTCGAGCCGAGGATGCGCGCGGCGAGCAGGCCGGCGTTCTTGGCCCCGCCGATCGAGACCGTCGCGACCGGGATGCCGCCCGGCATCTGCACGATCGACAGCAGCGAATCCATGCCGTCGAGGTGCTTGAGCGGCACGGGCACGCCGATCACCGGCAGCGTGGTCATCGACGCGACCATGCCCGGCAGATGCGCGGCGCCGCCCGCGCCGGCGATGATCGCCTCCAGCCCCCGGCCGCGGGCGCCGCGGGCGTACTCGACCATCTTCTCGGGCGTGCGGTGGGCGGAGACGACCTCCACCTCGACCGCCACGCCGAGCGCCTCGAGCGCGTCGGCGGCCTCGCGCATGACGGGCCAGTCGGAATCGGATCCCATGATGATGCCCACGCGGGCGCGGGGTTCGGTCACGTGCGTGCTCCTTCGTTCGTGCGTCTTCGGCAGGTCAGTCCTCGAACATCGCCGCCGCGGCCCGGGCCCGGTAGGCGACCTCGTCGAGGTCCTCGCCGCACACCGTGATGTGGCCGACCTTGCGGCCCGGCCGGGCCGACTTGCCGTAGGTGTGCAGCTTCGCATCCGGGAACTTCGCCATCACGTCGGCGAAGCGCGCGGTGATCGGCTCGCCCTGCGGGCCGCCGAGGATGTTCGTCATGACCGAGTAGCGGTCGCGCGGGGCGGCATCGCCCAGCGGCAGGTCGAGCACGGCCCGCAGGTGCTGCTCGAACTGGCTCGTGCGCGCGCCGTCGATGGTCCAGTGGCCCGAGTTGTGGGGCCGCATCGCGAGCTCGTTCACGAGCAGCCGCTGATCGGCAGTCTCGAAGAGCTCCACCGCGAGCACGCCGGTGACGTCGAGCCCCTCGGCGATGGATTCCGCGATCGAGCCCGCCACCTGCGAGAGGCGGTCGTGCGCCCCCGAGTGGGTGGCCGGCGCGAAGACCTCGTTGCAGACCCCGTCGCGCTGCACCGTCTCGACCACGGGCCACGCCGCGATATCGCCGCTCGGACGCCGGGCCACGAGCTGCGCGAGCTCGCGGCGGAAGTCCACGAGCTCCTCGGCCAGCAGCACGTCGAAGTCCTCGAACCAATCGGCGCCCGCCTCACCCGACTCCACGATGCGCACCCCGTGGCCGTCGTAGCCGCCGCGCGGGGTCTTCAGCACGGCGCGGCCGCCGTTCTCGTCGATGAACGCCTGCAGCTCCCGCGGCGAGGAGACCCCCGCCCACACGGGCACGGGGGCGCCGAGCGCGGCGAGGCGCTCGCGCATCCGCAGCTTGTCCTGCGCGAACTCGAGCGCGTGCGGGCCCGGGTGCACCTGCGCGCCCGCGTCCACGAGGGCGCGCAGCACCGGCTGCGGCACGTGCTCGTGATCGAAGGTGACCGCGTCCACCTCCTTCGCGAAGGCCATCACGGTGTCGAGGTCGCGGTAGTCGCCGACCTCCGTCGCCGCGATGCGGGCGGAGGAGCCGGGCGCCTCGGCGAGCACGCGGATCTCGATGCCCAGCTCCACCGCCGCGGGGATCATCATCCGGGCCAGCTGCCCCCCGCCCACTACGCCTACGACCGGTACACCCATGCATCTCGCCTTTCTCGCCGGAACATCCCCGCCATTCTCGCATCTGGGAGAGCCGCCAGGGGCGGCGTGCAAGAATCGGTGCGCCCGAAGGCGATTCGCCGTCCCGTCGAAAGCAGTACCCGTGATGAACGAACCCGAGGAACGCGAGGAGCAGGATCCCGCGCACCCGCATTCGGGCGCCATCGAGATCATCGCCGCCGAGCACGCGCAGGCGAAGCCCGGCAGCCGTCCCATCCGCTGGTCGCTGCCGTGGTTCCAGAGCTTCGTCGCGCAGCTGCTGAAGTTCGGCCTCGTCGGCGGGGTGAGCGTGTTCGTGGACATCGGCGCCTACACGCTGCTGCGCACGACCGTGCTCTCGCCCGAGGTGCACCCGCTCGGGCCGATGCTCGCGAAGGTGCTCGCGACGCTCGTCGCGATCCTCTGGAGCTGGATCGGCAACCGCTTCTGGACCTTCCGGCACGCGCGCGCCTCGGGGCGGCACACGACGCGCGAGGGGCTCGAGTTCCTCGGCGTGAGCCTCGCGGGGATGGTCATCGGCCTCGTGCCGCTGTGGATCACCCACTACGTGCTGCACTGGGATTCGCTGCTCGTCGAGAACCTCGCGAACCTCGTCGGCATCGGCCTCGGCTCGATCTTCCGCTTCGCGCTGTACCGCTGGTGGGTCTACTCCCCGCGGCGGCTGCACCTGCGCGAGTCCACGCCGGCCTGACCCGGCCTCCGGCCCGGCACCGGTATTCCCCGCCGGGCCGCTCCGCTATTCCTCGGCTGCTCCCTATTCCTCGGGCTGCTCCTCGCGCTCCGCGGCCCGGTTGACGTTCCCGGTCAGCTCCCGCAGCGCCTGGGTCACCGTGACCGCGTTCGGCACGTCCGCGAGCACCACGACCCGCCCCGTCACCGCCCGCAGCTCGATCGTGCCCGAGCCGAACAGCGCCTGCCACCAGTTCCGCCGCATCCGCACGTCCACCACCTGATGGTGCGCGATCTCGCGCACCGCGCTGCGCAGCAGGCCCTTCTTCGAGACCGTGCGCACCGAGGAGACGAGATAGCGGTGCCGCAGCCACGCGATGATCGGCATCGCCCCCAGCAGCAGCCCCGCCGCGCCGGCGAGGTTCGCCCAGAGCAGCCAGTCGCCCTCCTCCCGCAGGCCGCGCGAGCAGTAGCCGATGAAGCCGGCGGCCGCGATGAGCACGAGCGAGGGGAGCACGAGCCGGCGGGCGTGCTGGCGGATGACCGCGACCCGCAGCTCGGGGCGCGCCGGCCTGCGCTCGCGGGCGGGCCCGGCCGGGGCCGCCGGGGCCGACTCGGCGGGCGCAGGGCCCTCGCCGAGCGGCTGCGGCGGGGTCTCGTCGAGCCAGCCCTCCGGCACGGAGTACCCCGGCGCGCCCGGCCGGGCGTGCGGGGGATGCGGGAATTGCGGGGACGGCGGCTGCGTCACTCACCCTCCTCGGGCTTCACAACGGGGCGGACATGCTCAATATCGCCCACGTTGATCGGATGAACCTGACCGTCCGCGCCCCGGACCAGCAGCGCGCCGGTCCCGTCGACGCCCGTCGCGACGCCCACGAGGTCGGCGTCCTGCGGACGGGTGACGCGCACCTCGAGGCCGATCGTCGTGCAGTGCCGCTCGAGCTCGCCGCGCAGGCCGGTGGCCGAGGCGTCGCCGCCGGCCTCGTCGAGCGCCCGGATGCGGGCCGCGAAGCCGCGCAGGAACGCGCCGATCAGCGCATCCCGCTCGGGGCGGATGCCCGCCTCGTCGAGCGCGATCGCGTGCGGGAACGCGAGCCCCTGCTCGGGGGTGCGCAGGTTGATCCCGGCGCCGAGCACGCAGGCGAAGCGGGCGCCGCCGTCGACCACGCCGAGCAGCTCGCCGAGGATGCCCGAGACCTTGCGGCCGTCGACGAGCAGGTCGTTGGGCCACTTGATGGCGATGCGCCCGGCGACGTCCTCGGCGAGCCCCGGGGACTGCGCGGCCGCCAGCTCGAGCAGCGCCTCGCGCAGCGCGACGCCCGCGGCGAGCGCGACCCAGCCGATGGAGGTGCGCGCGGCCGCCGCGTCGAACTCGAGGTACGTGGAGATCGCGATCGCGGAGTCGTCGGGGGCCACCCACTCGCGGTCGAGCCGCCCCCTCCCCGCCGTCTGCGAGAACGCGACGATGGTGTGGAAGGGCGCGAAGCGCTCGCGGTCGTCGACGAACCGGGCGCGCATGACCTCGTTCGTCGAGGTGAGCTCCTCGTGCAGCTCGACCCCGGCCGTCGTCGAATCCGCCAGTGCCACTTCGATGCGCTCCACGCCGCGTCCCCTCATCCGTCCCGACCGATACGGGGTCAACGCTAGTGGCATTCGACGCCGCCGCGCCCTTTTGGAGGTTTCCACAGCGCAGCGCGTCCATCCTTCGTGGCTCCGAGCCGATTTCCCGTGCAGCGCGCGTATAGGGTGGTGCAGATGAACGATAACGCTGCTGAGCGCGACCAGCCCGATCTCTCGACGGCCGGCCGCATCCGAGACCTCAAGCACCGCTACGCCGAAGCCGTCACCGACGCCGAGGAACGCGCTGCCGCCAAGCAACACGCCAAGGGCAAGAACACCGCGCGCGAGCGCATCCACGGCCTGCTCGACCCCGGCTCCTTCGTCGAGATGGACGAGTACGTGCGGCACCGCACGGCCGCGTTCGGCATGGACCGGAACCGCCCCTACGGCGACTCGGTGGTCATCGGCACCGGCACCATCCACGGCCGCAACGTGGCCGTGTACTCGCAGAACTTCACCGTCTTCGGCGGCTCGCTGGGCGAGGTCGCCGGCGAGAAGATCATCAAGATCATGGAGTACGCGCTCAAGGCCGGCGTGCCCATCATCGGCATCCTCGACTCCGGCGGCGCCCGCATCCAGGAGGGCGTGATCGCGCTCGGCAAGTACGGCGAGATCTTCCGCCTCAACACGGCCGCCTCGGGCGTCATCCCGCAGATCTCGATCGTGATGGGCCCCGCGGCCGGCGGCGCCGTGTACTCCCCGGCGCTCACCGACTTCGTGATCATGGTCGACAAGACCAGCCACATGTTCGTCACCGGCCCCGACGTCATCAAGACCGTCACGGGCGAGGACGTCGGCATGGAGGATCTCGGCGGCGCGCTCTCGCACAACCGCACCTCGGGCGTCTCGCACTACCTCGCCCCGGACGAGGAGGACGCGCTCGACTTCGCGCGCAACCTCATCAGCTACCTGCCGGACAACAACCTCGCCGATCTGCCGCGCTACGACGCGCGCACCGAGCTCGAGGTCACCGACCGCGACCAGGTGCTCAACACGATCATCCCCGACTCCCCCAACCAGCCCTATGACGTGCTCAAGGTCATCGAGACCGTGGTGGACGACGGCGAGTTCCTCGAGATCCAGGAGCTGTTCGCGCCGAACATCGTCGTCGGCTTCGCCCGGGTGGAGGGGTCGCCGGTCGGCATCATCGCCAACCAGCCCAACCAGATGGCGGGCACGCTGAACATCGACGCCGGCGAGAAGGCCGCCCGCTTCCTGCGGATGTGCGACTCGTTCTCGATCCCGATCCTCACGCTCGTCGACGTGCCCGGCTACCTGCCCGGCACCGACCAGGAGTGGTCGGGCGTCATCCGCCGCGGCGCGAAGCTGCTGTACGCCTACGCCGAGGCCACCGTGCCCCTCGTGACGGTGATCCTGCGCAAGGCCTACGGCGGCGCCTACATCGTCATGGGCTCGAAACAGCTCGGCGCCGACTACAACATCGCGTGGCCCACCGCCGAGATCGCCGTGATGGGCGGCCAGGGCGCCGTGAACATCCTCTACCGCCGCGACATCCAGGCCGCCGCCGACAACGGCGAGGACACCGCGGCGCTCGGCAAGCGCCTCGCGGACGAGTACACGTACAACGTCGCCTCCCCCTACCTCGCGGCCGAGCGCGGCGAGCTCGACTCGATCGTCGAGCCCGCGGCGACCCGCGTGACGATCACCAAGGCGCTGCGCGCCCTGCGGTCCAAGCGCGCCTCGATGCCGCCCAAGAAGCACGGGAACATCCCGCTCTGATGGTCAAGCAGCCCCGGATCGCGATCCCCGACCTCGACCTCTCCGACTCGCTCGAGCCGGGCGAGGCCGCACTCGTGCGCGGCAACCCCTCCGCCGAGGAGCTCGCCGCCGTCTCGGCCACGCTGGCCGTGCTCTTCGCGGAGGGCGTGGCCGTGGACCGGCCGCGCGACGTGCCCGAGCGGCTCGACCCGTGGGAGCGCTCGCAGCGCTTCCTGCAGGGCGGCATGTCCGCGAGCGACCCCCTCTTCGGCCGCTTCCGCTGAGCGTCGGGGCCGAGCGCCCCGCGCTGCGCGTGCAGATGCGTCGCAGTTCGTCGTCATGACCCCGTCATGACCGCGAAGTGCGACGCATCCGTCGTTCCGGGGCCGGCCGGGCTCGCGCCGGGAGTCGCGCCGGCCGCCGGACCGGCGCGGGCCGACAGCTCGGGCCGGCGTCTCAGGCGCGCACGAAGGTGGCCACCGACTCCACGTGGTGCGTGTTCGGGAACAGGTCGTAGGCGCGCAGGCGCACGAGCTCGTAGCCCCGCTCGCGCAGCAGGCCGGTATCGCGGCCGAGGGCGACCGGATCGCAGGCCACGTACACGAGCTGCGCCGGGCCGAGCTCGGCCAGCGCGGCCACGACGGCCTTCTTCGCGCCGGTGCGCGGCGGGTCGAGCACCACGGCGCCGGCCGCGAGGGCGCTCCGCTCGGCGGCGCCCCCGTCCGAGGCGAGCCGCCGCAGGTAGTCGTCCACGGATGCGGTCGCGGCCGATGCGCGCCGCCACTCCCGCAGGTTCCGCCGGGCGAATCCCGTCGCGGCCCTCGACGACTCGACCGACTCGACCGCGACGTCCGCGGTGCCCGCGAACTCCGCGAGCGCGGCGCCGAGCAGCCCCACCCCGCCGTACAGGTCGAGATGCTGCGCGGCGGCGTCAAACCGGGCCGGGTCGATCGCCTCCTTGACCGCGTCGAACAGCGTCGCGGCCGCATGGCGGTGCACCTGCCAGAACCCGTCCTCGCCCACGAGGAACTCCCTGTCGTGCACCCGCTCGAGCAGCTGCTCCGGGGCGCGGGCGGGCTTGCCCTGCGGGCGCCGCCGCATCCTCGCCTCGCTGTCGGAGGGGGCGACGAAGTCGATGCGCCCGGGGCTGCGGGAGCCCTCGCGTATCTGCGCGAGGGCGAGCTCCTCGATGTCGGCGAACGCGAGCGGCAGGGAGTCCGTCGGGACGATCCGGTGCGAGCGCGCCGCGACCGGCCCCACGCGCCGGTCCTCGTCCACGTGCAACGTGAGGCGCGTGCGCCAGCCCGTGCCGCGCGATCCGTCGTCGCCGGGGAGCGCCTCGACGCCGAGGCCGCCGATGATCCCGTCCTCGCGGTCGAGCCCGCCGAAGCGCGCCATCGCGTCCACGATCACGCGGCGCTTCAGCTCGCGGCCGAACTCGGGCAGCACGTGGCCGAAGCCGGCGCCGCCCGCACGCTCCTCCGGGTCGCGGTCGAGCGATGCCGCGCTCCAGACGTGCTCCACGCGCTGCGGAGCCGCCTCCAGCACCTGCACCGTCGTCGCCTGCGCGTGCGACTTCTTCACGTCGGTGATCCGCGCCCGCACGCGCTCCCCCGGCAGGGCGTCCGCGACGAACACCACCCGGCCGGAGGCGTGGCGGGCGACGAAGACGCCCGGGTGGGCGACCTCCCCGATGTCGAGGTCGACGACGACGTCCGGGGCGAGTTCGGGGGCTGCGGATGCGTGAGTCACGCCCCCAGCCTAGTTGTCCGGGGCGTCCGCCGGCCCGGCGCCAGGCGTTGATCCCGCACCCGGCTCGGCCTGATACTTTCTGCATCGGAACCACCAACCGCCCGGCCGGGACGTGCCACGACCCGGCGCCCGCAGCGAAGGAGCCGCCCGTGCAGTTCCGCATCCGCCGAACCCAGGCCGCGACCGCGAGCGCGGCGGCGCTGCTGCTCCTCGCGGGATGCGGGACGCCCGCCGAGGTGCTCGAGGGCGCCGGGCGCGAGTCCCCCGCGGGGCAGTCCGGTGCCCCGACCGACTCCGCCGAGGCGGGCCGGAGCCCGCTGAACTGCGCGAGCGTGCTCCCCGACGACCAGTTCCTCGTCGCCGAGTCCGATCCGCTCTGGGGGCTGCAGGAGCAGGTGGCCATGACCGACGCCGAGTTCGTGGTCGAGCCCGTGAACGTGGAGTTCCCCGAGCAGGAGGGCCTCGACACCATCGCGATCGACCGCGGCGTGGCGTGCCTCGCATACGGCGACAGCCAGTCCTTCATGATCGGCTACACCTTCGCGGAGTTCGACCCCGGCCAGGCCGAGGCGCTCGCGGAGCACGCCGCGGACATCGACGGCGCGCCCGACACCCTGCCGAACGGCGCGCTCGTCTACCACGACACGTACCAGGGCGCCGAGATCTGGGAGCGCTATCTCGTCGTCGGCGAGCACTGGCTCATCAACATCCAGGGGCTCGGCGAGGTCGACGAGGCCTTCCTCGACCGCTTCGACGGCTCCGTGCGCGACGCGGACGCGAACTCGGCGGCGTACCGGCCCGAGCACGCGAGCACGTGCTCGCTGTTCTTCCCGCCCCTCGAGGGCGACGCAGCGTCCGCCTTCGCGGTGAAGATGAGCAGCGTGCCCGCGCTCACCAGGTACCACTTGGAGTACCCGCTGCAGAGCAGCAATCAGTTCGACGACGACCTCGGCAGCCTCAACCCCGTCTGCATCGGCCTGGACTGGCACGAGTCCGAGCCGGGCATGGAGCAGCCTCCCGCCGGGGATCCGGTGGCTGCCAACGAGCGCTGCGAGCTCTACGAGGTGGAGCCGGAGTCCCGGTACCGGGCGTTCTGCGACACGGGCTGGGCCGAGATCGGCGCGCCGCTCGAGATCGCGGAGCGGGTGCTGCCGCCCGAGTTCCGCGGATTCGAGTAGCGCGGCGGCGCGAACGCCGGCGCGGCAATACCCTGGTGGCATGCGCCTCATCCTCGCCTCCACCTCCCCCGCCCGTCTCGCCGTGCTCCGCAGCGCCGGCGTGGAGCCCGTCGTTCGCCCCTCCGAGGTCGACGAGGACGCGGTCCTCGCCGCCGCCGGCCCGCTCGATCCCGCCGCGACCGTGCTGACGCTCGCGAAGGCCAAGGCCCTCGCCGTCGCGGACGGCCCCGAGCGGGAGGCGCTCGACGGCCTCGTGCTCGGCGGCGACTCGATGTTCGAGGTCGACGGCGAGATCTACGGCAAGCCGGGCTCCCCCGAGGCCGCCCGCGAGCGCTGGGCGCTGCAGCGGGGCCGCACGGGGACGCTCTGGTCGGGCCACTGGATGGTCGACCGCCGTCTCGGCGCCCCCGGCGACGAGGGCGCGGGCGCGGTGAAGTCCGCCGAGGTGACCTTCGTGGACGACCTCGACGACGCCGAGGTGGAGGCCTATATCGCCTCGGGGGAGCCGCTGTGGGTGGCGGGCGCCTTCACCATCGACTCGCTCGGCGGCCCGTTCATCGAGCGCATCGATGGCGACCCCTCGACCGTGATCGGCATCTCGCTGCCCGTGGTGCGCCGGCTCGCACGCCGGCTGGGCGCCGACTGGCCGTCGTTCTGGAACCGGCCCGGCGCCGCCTCCTGACCGCACGGGAACGGGCCCGGCGCCTCGCGGATGACCGGGACTATTTCGTGGCGTTGGGGTGGTGCGTGTGGACCTGCTCCAGATATACGACCCGCCCGACCACGTAGAACCAGATGCGCGCATCGCCCTGCCTCGTGGGCTTGTGCTGCCACCGCTCATGCGATTCGCCTCCGCGCATCACGGTTCCGAGCACGTCTTTGAGACGGTAGTTCGTCGGTGTCGTCTCCAGCGGGGATCTCGTCAGGAAATCCCAGGAGTCCACCAGCGCGTTTCGCATGGTGGCCTGCAGATCGGTCCAGCCTCGCCGGGCCTGCGTCGAGGCGAACCGGATCTCGTATTCGGCGTTCTTGAGCGGACGTTCGACCCTCCGGGACTTCGACACGCTAGGGGCGCTCCACCTCGACCTCGTAGTCGATCCAGTCGACCGGGGCCTGATCGAGCCCCGCCGCGATCGCGGTGGCCGTCTCGCGCCATGCGGTCATCTCCGCGGCGACGAGGTGCGATTGACCGGTCCCGAACGAAGCCCGGGCAGCTTCGAGCAGCTCCGTCGCGCACGTCTCGCGAGCGGTCGGCGACAGCGCGAGCATCCAGGGGAAGGCGCGCGCCATGCGGGCGCCGAGCGTACCCCGATCGTCGGTGGACACCGCGATCAGCTGTGCGGCGAGCTCCAGCAGGCGCTCCCGCGCCGCGGCCTCCCGCTTGGTCATGAGCACCAGGTCTTCTCCATCCCTCCGGGTCACGTCCACGGGGTGTTCCTCCGCGGCCTCGAACACCTCGCGGGATCCGCGGCTCAGCTCGGAGGAGCGAAACGCACGCGGTCCAGTCGTTGCAGTCATATCCCCAGCATACTTCAGAACGTGTTCAGAAGTCTGACGCTGTGGATGCGGAAAACCGAACGGGCCCGGCGCCTCGCGGTGTGCGAGGCGCCGGGCCCGTGCGCATCGGGGCGGCGCTATGCGTCGGCCGGGCCGCGCTCCGCGTCGGGGGCGGCGTCGACGGAGCCGGTCACGAGCGGCACCGGACCCGTGACGGCGGGCACCGCGCCGGTGGCCGCCGGGGCCTCGGCCTCGGCCGCCTCCTCGGCGTCGAGGTCCACCGCGGCGCCCGCGAACTGCGACTGGTAGAGGCGCCAGTAGGCGCCCTCCGCCGCGAGCAGCGAGTCGTGGTCGCCCTGCTCGACGATGCGGCCGCTCTCCATCACGAGGATGAGGTCGGCGTCGCGGATCGTCGAGAGCCGGTGCGCGATCACGAAGCTCGTGCGCCCCTCGCGGAGCGCGTTCATCGCGTGCTGCAGCAGCAGCTCGGTGCGGGTGTCCACCGAGCTCGTCGCCTCGTCGAGGATGAGCACCGCCGGGTCGGCCACGAACGCGCGCGCGATCGTGATGAGCTGCTTCTCGCCCGCCGAGACGTTCGAGGCCTCCTCGTCGAGCACGGTGTCGTAGCCCTCGGGCAGGCTCGCGACGAAGCGGTCGACGAACGTGGCCTTCGCGGCCTCGACGATCTCCTCGTCGGTCGCATCCTGGCGGCCGTAGCGGATGTTCTCGCGGATCGTGCCCTGGAACAGCCACGGGTCCTGCAGCACCATGCCGGTGCGCGCGCGGACGTCGTGGCGGCGCAGCTCGCCGGTCACCTGGCCGTCGAGCAGGATCGCGCCCTCGTCGAGCTCGTAGAAGCGCATCAGCAGGTTCACGAGCGTGGTCTTGCCCGCGCCCGTGGGGCCCACGATCGCGACCGTCTCGCCCGGGTCCACCGCGAAGTCGAGGTCGCGGATGAGCTCGCGCTCGGGGTCGTACGAGAACTCGACGTCCTTGAACTCGATCCGGCCGGGGCCGGGGACGAGCTCGGGCGCGTCCTCGGCGTCCGGCTCCTCTTCCTCCGCATCCAGCAGCTCGAACACGCGCTCGGCCGAGGCCGTGGCCGACTGCACGGTCGTGGCCATGCCGCCGAGCTGCGCGAGGGGCTGCGTGAACTGCTGCGAGTACTGGATGAACGCCTGCACGTCGCCGAGCCGCAGCTGGCCGCCCGCCACCTGCAGCCCGCCGAGCACCGCGATGCCCACGTAGGAGAGGTTGCCCGCGAACATCATGAGCGGCATCATCATGCCCGAGAGGAACTGCGCCTTGAACGAGGCCTCGAAGAGCTCGTCGTTCTCCTCGGCGAACTGCTCGCGCATGTCCCGTTCGCGCCCGTACACGCGCACGAGCGCGTGGCCCGAGAAGGACTCCTCGACGCGGCTGTTCAGCCGGCCGGTGGTCTTCCACTGGCGGCCGAACGCGGCCTGCGACCTGGGCCCGATCACCGCGAAGATGCCGCCGGTGATCGGCAGCACGACGAGCGCCACGAGCGCGAGCTGCCACGAGATCGAGAACATCATCACGAGCACGCCCAGCACCGTGAGCACCGAGGTGAGCGCGTAGATGAGCGACTGCTGCAGCGCGTTCGTGATGTTGTCCACATCGTTCGTGACGCGGCTCAGCAGCTCCCCGCGGCGCACGCGGTCGAAGTACGCGAGCGGCAGGCGGTGGATCTTCTCCTCCACCCGGCGGCGCAGCGAGTACATCGCCTTCACGACGACCCCGTTGAGCAGGTAGCCCGCGGCCCAGTCGAGGATGTTCGCGAGCGCGTAGATGCCGAGCACGTACAGCAGGGTGCGGCCGAGCGCGTAGAAGTCCACGCCCTGGCCGGGGTTGAAGTGCTGCATGGCCTCGACCATGCTCGCGAACTCCTCCTCACCCGAGGCGCGCAGGCCCGCGACGACCTCGGCCTGGGACGCGCCCTCGGGCATCTGCCCGGAGACGACGCCCTCGAACACGATGTTCGTCGCGTCGCCGAGCACGCGCGGGGCGAGCACCGTCAGCGCCACCCACGCGATGCCGAGCACCGTGGCGATGACGAAGACCCACTTCCACGGCGCGAGCAGGCCGAGGAGGCGCTTGAAGCTCGGCCAGAAGTGCTTGGCCGGGCGGGTGTCGGCGCCCATCTCGGAGAATCCGGCGGCGGCCGCGGCGGCCTGCTCGTCGAACTCGTCCTCGACGGCGGCGGACTGCGATTCCGTATTGTTCACGTCGGTCATGCCTCCGCCCCCGCTCCGAGCTGCGATTCGACGATCTCGCGGTAGGTGTCGTTGCCCTCGACGAGCTCGTCGTGCCTGCCGATGCCCACGACGCGGCCGCGCTCGAGCACGACGATGCGGTCGGCGTCGACGATGGTCGAGACGCGCTGCGCCACGACGAGCTTCGTCACGTGCCGCAGCTCCTGCCAGAGCGCGCCGCGCAGCCGCGCGTCGGTCGTGAGGTCGAGCGCCGAGAAGGAGTCGTCGAACACGAGCACCTTCGGGTCGTGGATGATCGCGCGCGCGATCGACAGCCGCTGCCGCTGGCCGCCCGAGACGTTCGTCCCGCCCTGCGCGATGGTCGCCTCGAGCCCGCCCGGCATCTCCCGGACGAAGTCGGCGGCCTGCGCGATCTCGAGCGCGCGCCACATCTCCTCCTCGGTCGCCCCCTCGCGCCCGAACTCGAGGTTCGAGGCGACGGTGCCCGAGAACAGGAAGGGGCGCTGCGGCACGAGGCCGATCGAGTCCCACAGCGCGTCGGCATCCGCGTCCTTGACCGGCACGCCGCCCACGCGGACCTCGCCCTCGGTCGCGTCGAAGAGGCGCGGCACGAGGTTGACGAGCGTGGACTTGCCGGCACCCGTGGAGCCGATGACGGCCACGGTCTCGCCGGGCTCGGCGCGGAACGTGATGTCCGAGAGTACGGGCTGGTCGGCGCCCGGGTAGGCGAAGCCCACGCGGTCGAACTCGACGCGGCCGGGCTCCGGCTGATCGGTGCGCGGCTGCTCCGCGAACTCGAGCGAGGTGTCGGTGTCGAGCACCTCGCCGATGCGGTTCGCGCAGACCGCGGCGCGCGGGATCATCATCGTGAGGAAGCTCACCATGATGACGCCCATGAGGATCTGCATCACGTAGGCGATGTAGGCGAACAGCGAGCCGATCTGCACCGTGCCCTGGTCGACCTGGATGCCGCCGAACCACACCACGGCGACCACCGCGAGGTTCACCACGATGGAGGCGCCGGGGAAGACCACGACGAACAGGTTGCCGACGCGTCGGCCCGTGTCGGTGATCCGCTCGTTCGCCTCCCGGAAGCGCGTGCGCTCGATGTCCTCGCGGACGAAGGCGCGCACCACCCGGATGCCGGTGAGCTGCTCGCGCAGGATGCGGTTGAGCGCGTCGAGGCGCTCCTGGTACTTCGTGAACAGGGGCACCATGCGCACCACGATGAAGGCCACGAAGGCCAGCAGCACGGGCGCGGCGATCGCGATGATCCAGCTGAGCCCGATGTCCTGGCGCAGGGCCATGACCACGCCGCCGATGGCGAGCATCGGGGCCGAGACCATCATGGTGCAGGTCATGAAGCTCAGCATCTGCACCTGCTGCACGTCGTTCGTGTTGCGCGTGATGAGCGAGCCGGCGCCGAAGCTCGAGAGCTCGCGCTCCGAGAACGCGGCGACGCGGTCGTAGACGTCGCGGCGGATGAGGCGGCCCGCGTTCATGGACGCCCGGGCGCCGCACCAGATCGCGATGATGTTGGAGACCACCTGCAGGAAGGCGATGAGGAGCATGAACGCCCCGACGCGCCAGATGTACCCGACGTCGCCCTGCGCGACGCCGTTATTGATAATGTCTGCATTCAGGGTTGGTAGATAGAGTGCACCAAGTGCCTGGAGGAGCTGGAACACCAGCACCCCCAGCACCAGCGGCCAGCTCGGCCGCAGATACTGGACTAATAACTTCCAGAGCATGCGCGAAGTCCTTCTGAGTCTCGTCGCGTTGTCTGCCCGGATGCGAGCAGCTCGCCATCTTCTCATGCCCGAACCATCTGCGAAATGCTACTTTCGTCGGACTCTTGCGCGGTTGCGGCGCGGCCGTCGGTTAGGGTGTGGGCTCGGCCGTTTGGTCGGATATCGCCAGCGAAACCCGAATCAACATTGTGGACACCCGCCAAGCCCCGATCGCCGATTCACCATAAGCTAGGGAACTATGCCTCGCATCGAAAAGCTGCTCATCGCCAACCGCGGCGAAATCGCCGTCCGCATCATCCGCGCCGCGCGCGATGCGGGGATCCCCTCGGTGGCGGTGTACGCGGACCAGGACCGCGACGCCCCGCACGCGCGGCTGGCCGACGAGAGCTATGCGCTGCGCGGCGCGACCAGCGCCGAGACCTACCTAGTCATCGAGAAGCTGCTCTCGGTGGCCCGCCGCTCGGGCGCCAACGCGGTGCACCCCGGCTACGGCTTCCTCGCCGAGAACGCGGACTTCGCCCGCGCGGTGCAGGACGCTGGGCTCATCTGGATCGGCCCCTCGCCCGAGGCCATCGAGGCCCTCGGCGACAAGGTGACCGCCCGCCACGTGGCCGAGCAGGTCGGCGCGCCCCTCGCCCCCGGCACGCTCGAGCCCGTCTCCGGCGCCGCGGAGGTGTTCGAGTTCACCGCCGAGCACGGCTACCCCGTCGCGATCAAGGCCGCCTACGGCGGCGGCGGGCGCGGCCTCAAGGTCGTGCGCGAGGAGGGCGAGGTGGAGGACGCCTTCGATTCCGCCACCCGCGAGGCCATCGCGGCCTTCGGGCGGGGCGAGTGCTTCGTCGAGAAGTTCCTCGACCGCCCGCGCCACGTCGAGACCCAGTGCCTCGCCGACGCGCACGGCAACGTCGTGGTCGTCTCGACGCGCGACTGCTCGCTGCAGCGCCGCAACCAGAAGCTCGTCGAGGAGGCCCCCGCGCCGCACATCACCGACGCGCAGCGCGAGGAGATGTACCGCGCGTCCAAGGCCATCCTCAAGCACGTCGGCTACGTGGGCGCGGGCACCTGCGAGTTCCTCATCGCCGTGGACGGCACCGTCGCCTTCCTCGAGGTGAACACGCGCCTGCAGGTCGAGCACCCCGTCTCGGAGGAGGTCACCGGCCTCGACCTCGTACGCGAGCAGTTCCGCCTCGCGGAGGGGCAGGAGCTCGGCTACGACGACCCCGAGAACACCGGCCACTCCTTCGAGTTCCGCATCAACGGCGAGGACCCGGGCCGCGGCTTCCTCCCCGCCCCCGGCAAGATCAAGACCTTCGAGATCCCCACCGGCCCCGGCGTCCGCGTCGACGCGGGCGTGCGCCGGGGCGACGTCGTCTCGGGCGCGTTCGACTCGCTGCTCGCGAAGCTCATCGTCACCGGGGCCACCCGCGAGGAGGCCCTCGACCGGGCCCGCCGCGCGCTCGACGAGTTCGAGGTCGCCGGCATGCCCACCGTCATCCCCTTCCACCGCGACGTCGTCCGCCAGCCGGCCTTCACCGCCGAGCGAGGCTCCTTCGACGTCTTCACCCGCTGGATCGAGACCGAGTACGAGAACACGCTCGAGCCGTGGGACGGCGAGCCGGAGGCGCTCGAGGCGGAGGACTCGCGCCGCGAGGTCGTCGTCGAGGTCAACGACAAGCGCATCGAGGTCTCGCTCCCGGAGCGCCTCGTCGTCTCGGCGGGCCTCGAGCACGGCGGCGTCGGCCGCAACATGGCCGGCCACGCGCCGCGCCGGCGGAGCCGCGGCGAGGTCGCGACCGACTCCGGGGCCGGCGTCATCGCCCCCATGCAGGCGACGATCGTGAAGTTCGCCGTCGAGGAGGGGCAGAAGGTCGTCAAGGGCGATCTCGTGTGCGTGCTCGAGGCGATGAAGATGGAGCAGCCGCTCGCGGCGCACAAGGATGGCGTGATCGGCGGCGTCTCGGGCGCGCCCGGCGACACCGTCTCGGCCGGCACCCTGCTGCTGGAGATCATCGACGAATAATTCATCCCGTTCATTTAGACTGTGCCCGTGACCGGAGCCCCGCCGGGGCGATCCGGACACGGGCACAGCGCCGTCAACGCCAGGCCGGTTCGCGAGCGCCGCCCCTCTTCCGAACGCACATCAACGGGTGCCAGGCCGACCGGAAACGCGAGTCCCCCATGGGTACGCCAATCGATCACGACCGCATCGCCGAGCTCATCGACATCGAGGCCGAGCGGCTCGACGCGAGCACGCAGCGCTCCAAGGAGTTCTACGCCGACGCCTCCCGCCACCTCTCCGGCGGTGTGGCGTCCTCGTACCAGGTGCACGACCCCTGGCCCATCTACGTGGAGGGCGGCTCCGGACCGAGGATCCGGGACGTGGACGGCAACGAGTACTACGACTTCCACAACGGCTTCGGCTCGATGGTGCAGGGCCACGCGCATCCCGCGATCGGCCGCGCCGTGGCCGAGCGCTATCCGCTCGGCACGCACTTCGCCGCACCCACCGAGGACGCGATCGTGGTGGGCGACGAGCTCGCCCGCCGATTCCGCCTGCCGAAGTGGCGCTACACGAACTCCGGCTCCGAGTCGACGATGGATGCGATCCGCATCGCCCGCGCCCTCACCGGCCGCGACACCGTGATGAAGATCTTCGGCTCCTACCACGGCCACCACGACGCCGTCATGGTGGACATCGGCGCCGTCGAGGCCGCGGATCGCGGCCCGCGCGAGCACTACGCCTCGATCTCCTACGGCGGCGGCATCCCCCAGTCGGTCGTCGACATGACGGTGGCGGTGCCCTTCAACGACGCGGATGCGATGGCGGCGCGCATCGAGTCGCTCATCGCCGAGGACCGCAAGCCGGCCTGCGTGATCATGGAGGCCGCGATGATGAACCTCGGCGTCGTGCTGCCCGAGCCCGGCTACCTCGAGCGCGTGCGGGAGATCACCGAGCGGCACGGCATCGTGCTCATCTTCGACGAGGTGAAGACCGGCATCTGCATCGCCGCCGGCGGCGCCGTCGAGCGCTTCGGCGTGCTGCCGGACATGGTGACGCTCGCGAAGGCCCTCGGCGGGGGCCTGCCCGCGGGCGCGATCGGCATGACCGAGGAGATCTCGCGGATCGTCGAGGACGGCACCGTCTACCAGGTCGGCACGTACAACGGGAACCCGCTCACGCTCGCGGCGGCCCGCGCCTCCCTGCTCGAGGTGATGACCGACGAGGCCTACGCGCACCTCGCGCGCCTGAACGACCGCATCCTCGCGGGCTGCGACGACGTCATCCGCCGCTACGACCTCGCCGCCTACACGGTGGGCATCGGCTCGAAGGGCTGCGTCGTGTTCTCCGATGCGAAGGTGGTGGACTACGAGTCCTACTGGGCGAATCAGGCGAACGCCGGCCCGCTGGCCGATCTCGCGTGGCTGTTCAACATGAACCGCGGCGTGTTCATGACGCCGGGGCGCGAGGAGGAGTGGACGCTCTCGGTGACCCACGACGACGCGGCGATCGACGCATACGTGAGCGCCTTCGACGAGCTCGCCGCGGCGCTGCGCGCGTAGCAGGTTTTCGCCGGAGCGGTATCGGCGGCGGCTCAACTCCGGGGCGTAATTTCGACGTCAGGAGAACATCTCTGCCGAACACGTCCGAAGGAGGACCACATGTCGCCGACACTGCACGATCGAGTCGTCATCATCACGGGAGCGGGCTCGGGCATCGGCCGGGCCACGGCGCTGCAGACCGCGGCCGCGGGCGCCCACGTCGTCGTCGCCGAGCTCGACGAGGCCGCCGCGAACGAGACCGTCGAGCTGATCGCCGAGGCGGGCGGGAGCGCATCCGCCTCGGTCGGCGACATCTCGGACGGCGACGTGGTCGCGAAGCTCGTCGACGAGGCCGCCTCGCGCGGGCGCATCGGCGGCCTCGTCAACAACGCGGGCGTCATGGACGTGTTCGCGGGTGCGGGCGAGACCGACGACGCGACCTGGGAGCGCTGCCTGCGGGTGAACCTCACCGCGCCCTTCCTGCTCGTGCGCGCGGTGCTCCCGCACCTGCTCGAGGCGGGCTCGGGCTCGATCGTGAACATCGCCTCCGAGGCCGGCATCCGCGGGGCCGCAGCCGGCGCCGCGTACACCGCCTCGAAGCACGGCGTCGTCGGGCTCACGCGGAACACCGCCTACACCTACGCCAAGCGGGGCGTGCGCAGCAACGCGGTGCTGCCCGGCGGCGTGGAGACGAACATCATGAGCTCGATCGACCAGACGAAGATCGATCAGGCGGGCATGGCCGCGATCGGACCGGTGCACCAGACGGCGCTGCGCAACGCGAAGCCCGACGAGCTCGCGGCGCTCATCGTGTTCCTGCTCGCGGACGAGTCGATCAACGTCAACGGCGCGATCATCCCGAGCGACGGCGGCTGGTCCGCCGGCTGACCCGCACGCTCCCCGGAATCCTGGCGGCCGCCGGCCCGGCCCTCGCCGGCCGGCCGGCGCCCGCCGGGATTCGGAGGAGGCGCGGAAGCGCTACCCGACCGGGCGGTGCATCGCCCGCGCCGCGTCGACGACGGAGGTCGACAGCGACGGGTACGCGGCCCACGAGGAGGCGAACTCGTCCACCGTCAGCCGCTGCTCGATCGCGATCGACAGCGCGAGCACGAGCTCCGAGGCGCGCGGGGCCACGATGACGCCGCCGATGATCGTGCCGAGGTTGTTGCCGATCATGAGCTTCACGAAGCCGTCGCGGAACCCCTGCATCTTGGCCCGCGGGTTCTGGGCGAGGTCGAGCTTGT
Source organism: Gulosibacter sp. 10 (assembly GCF_900163695.1). Taxonomy (GTDB): domain Bacteria; phylum Actinomycetota; class Actinomycetes; order Actinomycetales; family Microbacteriaceae; genus Gulosibacter. The sequence goes on along the minus strand of NZ_FUIC01000002.1, from coordinate 38,123 downwards.
ACACGCGGCCGCTGCGCAGCCCCTCGCGCACCTCGACCTCCTGCCAGCCGACCGTCGCGATCTCGGGGTAGGTGAAGACGTTCGAGGCCACGTTGCGGCGGATGATCGGGCGCACCTCGTCGCCGAGCGCGTGGAACACCGCGGTGCGGCCCTGCGTGGAGGCCACGGAGGCGAGGGGCAGGAAGTCGCTGCAGTCGCCCGCCGCGTAGACGTTGGGCAGCGAGGTGCGGGCCACGCGGTTCACCACGATGTGGCCGGAGCCCGTGGTCTTCACGCCGATCTCCTCGAGCCCGAGGTCCGCGGTGTTCGGGATGGACCCGACCGCCATGAGGCAGTGCGAGCCGCGCACCTCGGTGCCGTCCGAGAGCGTCACGACCACCTCGTCGCCCTCCCGCACGGCGGACTCGGCCCGCCGCTTCGAGAGCACGTTCATGCCGTTGCGCGTGAAGACCTCCTCGATCACGTCGGCCGCGTCCGCGTCCTCGCCCGGGAGCACGCGGTCGCGGCTCGAGATGAGCGTGACCTCGACGCCGAGGGCGTTGTAGGCGGAGGCGAACTCGGCGCCGGTCACGCCGGAGCCGACCACGACGAGGTGCTCGGGCAGGGTCTCGAGGTTGTAGAGCTGCTTCCACGTGAGGATGCGCTCGCCGTCCGGCTTCGCCGACTCGAGCTCGCGGGGGCTCGCCCCCACCGCGAGCACGAGCGAGTCGTACTCGACCCGGTCGAACTCCTGCCCGCCCGCGCCCGCGGTGATCGACACCTCGCCATCGGCGTCGATGCGGCCATTGCCCTCGATGATCCGCACGCCGTTGTCCTTGAGGTTGCGGCGCAGGTCGTCCGACTGGTTCTGCGCGAGGCGCAGCAGCCGCTGGTTGAGCTTGCCGAGGTTCACCGCGACCTCGGGGCCGCGGGGATGCTCGTGGTCGTCGCGCACGAAGAACTGGAGGCCGAGCTCGTCGGCCTCCTGGATCGCGACCGCGGCCTCCGCCGAGGCGATGAGCGCCTTCGAGGGCACCACGTCGGTGAGGACCGCCGAGCCGCCCAGCCCGGTGCGCTCGATGAGCGTCACATCGGCGCCGAGCTGCGCGCCCGCGAGGGCCGCCTCGTATCCGCCCGGCCCGCCGCCGATGACGACGATGCGGTGTTTATCGGTGTTCTGTGCAGCCATGCCCACAATCTTGCCACGCCTCGGAGCACGGTTCGGAGCACGGTGACCTACGCTGTGTCCATGGCTGAACCGCACTCCATCGAATCCGTGCATCCGCTCGACGCACCGGGGGCAGTACCCGCCGAGGTCGCCGCCCGTGCAGCCCAGGTCATCGCCGACCGCACGGGCGTCGCACGGCACGACATCGCCCTCACCCTCGGCTCCGGCTGGGGCCGCGCCGCCGAGTCCATCGGCGAGCTCGTCGCCGAGTTCCCCGCCGAGGAGGTGCCCGGCTTCTCGAAGCCCGCGCTCACCGGCCACACCGGCAGCATCCGCTCGCTGCGCCTGCCCTCGGGCGCGCACGCGCTCGTCATCGGCGCGCGCACGCACTTCTACGAGGGCCACGGCGTGCGCCGCGTCGTCCACTCGGTCCGCACCGCCGCGGCCGCGGGCGCGCGGATCATGGTGCTCACCAACGGCGCGGGGGGCCTCGACCCCGACTGGGCGCCCGGCACCCCCGTGCTCATCAGCGACCACATCAACCTCACCGCCGCCTCGCCGCTCGAGGGCGCCACGTTCGTGGACCTCACCGACCTCTACTCCTCGCGGCTGCGCGCGCTCGTGCGCGAGCTCGACCCGCTCGACGAGGGCGTGTACGTGCAGTTCCGCGGGCCGCACTACGAGACGCCCGCGGAGGTGCGCATGGCCGGCGCCATCGGCGGCGACATCGTGGGCATGTCCACGGCCCTCGAGGCGATCGCCGCCCGCGAGGCGGGCATGGAGGTGCTCGGCTTCTCGCTGATCACCAACGCCGCCGCCGGAATCTCCCCCACCCCCCTCAGCCACGCCGAGGTGATCGAGGCGGGCAAGGCCGCCGAGGCGCACCTCGCCGAGCTGCTCGCTCGGGTGGTGGCGCGCATCGCCGAGACGGATGCGGACGGGGAGCCGGTGGCATGACCCCCCTCCCGATCGCCCGCGAGGCCCAGGTCGCGATCCGCAGCGCCGCGGAGTCCTGGCTCGCGCAGGACCCCGACCCGACCACCCGCGCCGAGCTCGAGGCGCTGCTCGCCGCCGCCGGCGAGGTCTGCGCCCCCGGCGAGCAGCTCGCCGAGACCGACGCCGGCGACCGCGCCGCCGCCTGGCGCGAGCTGCGCGACCGTTTCACCGCGCGCCTCTCCTTCGGCACCGCCGGCCTCCGCGGGCGCCAGGCCGCCGGCCCCAACCGGATGAACCGCGTGACGGTCGCGCAGGCCGCCCGCGGGCTCGCGGACTACCTGCTCGCGCAGGCGGAGACCACGGGCGAGCGGCCCAGCATCGCGATCGGCTACGACGCCCGCATCAACTCCGACGTCTACGCGCGCGACACCGCCGAGCTCATGCAGGCCGCGGGCGTCGACGCCACGCTCCTCCCCCGGCCCCTGCCGACCCCCGTGCTCGCGTTCGCGGTGCGGTTCCTCGACGCCTCGGCCGGCGTGATGGTGACGGCCTCGCACAACCCCAAGTGGGACAACGGCTACAAGGTCTACCTCGGCGGCGCGGATGCGGGATCGCAGATCGTGCCGCCCGCCGACACTGCCATCGCCGCCGCCATCGACCGCGTCGCGCAGCGCCGGCGCGTGCCCGACCTGCCGCGCTCCGAGGACTACGCCATCGCGCCCGAGTCGCTCGTCGACGCGTACGTGCGCGAGACGGCCGCGGTCTTCGGCGGCGGGACGGACGGCCTCGCGCCGCTCCGGGTCGCGTACACCCCGCTGCACGGCGTCGGCCACGAGACCTTCTCCCGCGTGCTCGAGGCCTGCGGCATCCCGCTGCCCGCCGCGGTGCCTTCGCAGGTGCGGCCCGACGGCGGGTTCCCCACCGTCGACTTCCCCAACCCCGAGGAGCCCGGGGCCCTCGACCTCGCCTACGCCACGGCGGCCGAGGCGGACGCCGACCTCATCCTCGCGCACGACCCCGACGCCGACCGGCTCGCGGTCGCGGCCCGCTCGGGCGCCGACGCCGAGGGCCGGCCGACCTGGCGGCTGTTCGGCGGCAACGAGATCGGCCGGATGCTCGGGTGGCGGGCCGCGAAGGCCGCCGCCGCGGCGGGCGCGCAGGGCTCGCTCGCGACCTCGCTCGTCTCCTCCCCCGCGCTGAGCCGCGTCGCGGAGCGATACGGGCTCGGCTACGCGGAGACCCAGACCGGCTTCAAGTGGATCTCGCGCGCGCCCGGCATCCTCTACGGCTACGAGGAGGCGCTCGGATACCTCGTCAACCCCGGCACGGTGCGGGACAAGGACGGCGTCTCGGCCGCCCTCGCGATCCTCGAGCTCGCCTACGCGCAGGCCGCGGAGGGGCGCACCCTGATCGATCTCGACGACGCCTTCGCCGACGAGTTCGGGGCCTTCGAGTCGCGGCAGGTGGCGCTGCGCTACGCCGACCCGGCCGAGCTGCCGCGCGTCATGGCCGGGCTCCGCGAGGCGGCGCCCGCGGCCGTGGGAACGGTGCCGGTCGCCGAGTTCACCGACTTCGAGACGACGGAGCAGCCGGCGAACATCCTCCGCCTCCGGCTCGCCGACGGCACCCGCATCATGATCCGCCCCTCGGGCACCGAGCCGAAGATCAAGGTGTACATCGACGCGAACAGCGCCGAGGGCACGGCCGAGGAGCGGCGCGCCTCCGCCGCGGGGCGCGCGGATGCCGCGGCGGCCGCGATGCGGGCCCTGCTGGGCGGCTGAGCCGCCTCAGCCCGCGATCGCGCGGATCTCGTCCTCGCTCAGCTCCTCGACGACGAAGGCGTTGGCGTCGAGGTCGTGCCGACGCCGCTCCGGGATGCGCGCGATCGCCTCGGCGTAGACCGCCTCGCCCGCCAGGGACATCCCGTCCGCCTCGCCCACCACGAGGGCCAGGCGCCATTCCGCGACGGCCGCGGGATCGACCGTCCCCACGAGCTCGGGGGCGACCGAGGGCTCCTTCGGCAGCACGGTCCGCGAGTACGAGGGGAGCACGTAGATGCCCACGATCCTCCCGTCCGGCCCCTGCACGATCTGCTGCTTGGCGTCGTATCCGGGCTCCCTCTGCACCGCGTCGAACAGCGCCCCGAACGCGTCGGCGGGCGAGTCCTGCGCCCGCAGCCAGGCCAGCGTCCCCGCGGCGATGTGCACCGGCCGCACCATCCCCTCCATGATGAGGCGCTGATCCCTGCCGATCTGCACCTGCAGCCCGCCCTCGATGTCGGATCGCCAGTCGAACTCCGCGATGGTCTCGGCGCTCCAGCGGCTGCCGTTCTCGCATTCGATCCCGCGATCGACATGCCGCGCCAGCGCGGCGAGGTAGTCGAGCGCGATGCGCCAGTCCGCCGGCGTGGCCGGCGTCAGCTCGCGCACGGCGTAGGCGCCGTCCTCGTAGGCGAGCTCGAAGCCGCGCCCGCTCACCCCCTCGATGCCGAGGTGCAGCACCATTCCCCGCAGCGAGGAGGACAGCGCCTCCGCCAGCGCCTCCTCCTCGACGCGGAAGGGGCGCAGTCCCTCGGGGCCGAGCGCCAGCGCCTCGCCCACCGTCATCGGCTCGTGCGGTCGCAGCAGACGCGTCTTCGGGGTGACGGTGAAGGTCACGCTCACGGTGGTCCGTCCTCGGCTCGAGATCTCGGCCGGCCGGGCTGTGCCGGGCGACCCCTGCGGTGCAACCTAGCAGACGACGGTGTCGGTGCGCCGGTCGGACCTCTCTAGCGCAGCGCGAGCGCCGGCAGGCTCGCGCGGACGAGCTCCACGAGTGCCTCGTCCGACTCCGCCGCCGCGGCGCGCGCCACGAGCCCCTCCGAGCCCTCGAGGTCGTTCGCGATGCCGGCGACGATGTCGAGGTGCTCGGAGGCGTTGGTCGTGCTCAGGCCGATCACGAGGCTCACCGGATCGTAGTGCGAGTGCCCGAAGTCGACGCCGTCGGGCACCGTGACGGCCGAGATGCCCCGCTGCAGCGAATCCGCGCTCGGCTGCGCGTGCACGAGCGCGAGCCCGGGGGCGATGACCATGTAGGGCCCGAAGCGCTCGATGATGTCGACGAGCTTCTCCGTGTACCCGCGGCGCACGCAGCGCCCGTCCACGAGCAGATCCCCGGCGGCCGTCACGGCCTCCCGCCATCCCGCCGCGGGCAGGCCGCGGCGCACCATCCCGGTGTTGAACTGCAATGCTGTCGGAGCGCTACTCATCCCTGGCCTCATCGAATCCATCGGCGATCAAGTCTGTCAGTCGGTCACGGTCCTCGGAGGGCAGGAACGCGGCTTCCGCCGCCGCGTACTGGAACTGCGCGAGGTCTTCGAGATCGTAGTCGAACTCGGCGGCGAGCCGCGTGAGCTCGAGCGAGGTGCTCGTGCCGCTCATGAGACGGTTGTCGGTGTTCACCGTCACCGTGAACCCGAGCTCGTAGAGCAGGTCGAACGGATGCTCCGCGAGCGTCCCGGCGCCGCCGGAGTGCAGGTTCGAGGTCGGAGCCACCTCGAGCGGGATGCGGCGGTCCTTCACCCACTCCGCGATCGGGCCGAGCACGGCCCGCACCTCGTCCTCCGCGCCCGCGATCACCTCGATGTCGTCGGCGATGCGCACGCCGTGGCCGAGCCGCAGCGCGCGGCCGTCGAGCAGCGCCGACTCGATCGAGTCGAGGCCGTCGGCCTCGCCCGCGTGCACCGTCACGGGGAAGAACTCCTCGGCGCACAGGTCGAACGCGTCCTGGTGGTCGGAGGGAGGGAAGCCGATCTCGGGGCCGGCGAGATCGAACCCGCACACGCCGCCCTGGCCGGGCGCCGCGCCCTGGTGGCGCAGCGCGAGCTCCGCGATCTCCGCCGTGCGGTCGCCCTGCCGCATGCCGCACAGCAGCTGCTGCACGCGGATGCGGCGGCCGGCGTCGCGCGCATCCGCGATGCCCTGGCGGATGCCCTCGGTCACCGCGCGTACGGCGCCGTCCGGGTCGAGCCCACGGCCGAGGTGCTGCTCTGGCGCCCACCGCAGCTCCGCGTAGATCACGCCGTCCTCGGCGAGGTCCACGACCGCCTCGCGCGCCACGCGGCGCAGCGCCTGCGCCGTCTGCATCACGCCCACCGTCACGGCGAACGTCGACAGGTAGGAGGTCAGCGAGCCCGAGTCCGCGCTCTCGCGGAACCAGCGGCCGAGCAGCTCCGGGTCGCGCTCGGGGAGCTCGAAGCCGATCTCCTCGGCGAGCTCGACCACGGTGCGGGGACGCAGCCCGCCGTCGAGGTGATCGTGCAGCAGCACCTTCGGCAGCGCACGCGCGTCGACGCCGCCGGGCAGGATGAACCGTTCATCGCTCATTGTCGTCGAAACCACTCCGTCGTCGTCGTTCTCTCGTGGGGGTGCGTGAACCGCAGCTCAGCGTACCCCGTCTTCTCGTCGCTAGCTGAAAGGCCCCGGCGGAAGGCCGGGCGAGCCGGAAGTCCTGGCCGACCGGGCCCGTCAGGCGCCGATCCGCTCGACCACGAGCGGCGGCGCGGCGAAGGACGCGTCCGGCCCCGCGAGCTCCCAGGCGCCCTCGAGCGCGGCGAGCGCGCCCTCGAAGCGCGAGCCGTCCTCGGCCGCGAGCGTCCAGAGCGGGTCGCCCGCGCGCACCGGTTCGCCCGGCTTCACGTGCAGGTCGATGCCGGCGGTGTGCACCACCGGGTCCTGCTTGCGCGCGCGGCCCGCGCCGAGCCGCCACGCCGCGAGGCCGAACGCGTAGGCGTCCTGCCTGGCCAGCACCCCGTCGCGCTCGGCCCGCACGACGTGCGTCTCCGAGGGCTCGGGCAGCGCCGCGTCCGGATCCCCGCCCTGCGCGCGCACCGCGCGCCGCCACAGGTCCATGGCCTGTCCGCCCGCCAGATGGCCCTCGACATCCGCGTCGCGCACGCCCGCGAGCTCGAGCATCTCGCGCGCCAGGGCGCAGGTGAGCTCGACCACGTCGGCGGGGCCGCCGCCCGCGAGCACCTCGACCGATTCGCGCACCTCGTTCGCGTTGCCGATGGTGCGCCCGAGGGGCGTGTTCATGTCGGTCAGCAGCGCCGAGACCTCGAGGCCCGCGTCCGTCCCCAGCTCCACCATCGTGCGCGCGAGCTCGCGGGCGCGGTCCTGCTCGCGCATGAACGCGCCCGAGCCGAACTTCACGTCGAGCACGAGGGCGCCGGTGCCCTCCGCGATCTTCTTCGACATGATCGAGGAGGCGATGAGCGGGATCGCCTCGACCGTGCCGGTCGTGTCCCGCAGGGCGTAGAGCTTCTTGTCCGCCGGGGCGAGCTCGGCGCCGGCGGCGCAGACCACGCCGCCGACCTCCTCGAGCTGCCGGTGCAGCTCCTCGTTGCCGAGCTCGGCGCGCCAGCCCGGGATCGACTCGAGCTTGTCGAGCGTGCCGCCGGTGTGGCCGAGGCCGCGGCCCGAGAGCTGCGGCACCGCCACGCCGAACGAGGCGACCAGCGGCATGAGCGGGAGCGTGATCTTGTCGCCGACCCCGCCCGTGGAGTGCTTGTCGGTCGTGGGCTTGCCGAGGCCCGAGAAGTCGAGCCGCTCCCCCGAGGCCACCATCGCGCGGGTGAGGTCGAGGATCTCGCGGCGCTCCATGCCGTTGAGGAAGATCGCCATCGCCAACGCGGCCATCTGCTCGTCGCCCACGTAGCCCGAGGTGTAGCTGCGCACGAGCCATTCGATCTCGGCGGTCTCGAGGGCGCCTCCGTCGCGCTTGCGGCGGATGAGGTCAACGGCGGCGAATGGCTCGACCACGGTTCGGGCTCCTTCAGTCGGGGTTCGGATGGGGCTCAGCGGCCGAGGTGCTCGGGGCCGAAGGACTGCGGCAGGATCTGATCGAAGTCGAGGATGCCCTCGGGGGTGTCGATCCGCATCCCCTCGGCCTTGAACTCGTTGAGCAGCTGACGGCAGCGGCCGCAGGGCATCAGCACCTCGCCGAGCCCGTCGCAGCAGGCGAAGGCGACCAGGCGGCCGCCGCCGGTGCGGGCGAGCTCGGAGACGAGGCCGCATTCGGCGCACAGGCCGCAGCCGTAGGACGCGTTCTCGACGTTGCAGCCCGTGACGATGCGGCCGTCGTCGACGAGCGCGGCCGCGCCCACCGGGTAGTTCGAGTAGGGCACGTACGCCCGCTGCATGGCCGAGCGCGCCGCGTGGCGCAGCTCGATCCAGTCGATCGCGCTACTGCTTGACATAGGGCACGCCGCTCGCGGCGGGGGCTCGGGACTGGCCGACGAAGCCGATGACCGCGAACACGGTCACGACGTAGGGCACCATCGAGAGCAGCTCGTCGGGCACGTTCGCGCCGACCTGCGTCGCGAGCGTGCGGAAGTTGGAGGCGAAGCCGAACAGCAGGGCGGCGCACGTGGCGTAGATGGGATGCCAGCGGCCGAAGATGAGCGCCGCGAGGGCGATGTACCCCTGCCCGCTCGTGATCTCCTGGTTGAAGGCGCCCACCGAGCCGAGCGTGTAGAACGAGCCGCCGACGCCCGCGATGGCGCCCGAGAGCAGCACGTTGAACCAGCGGGTGCCGTTCACGTTGATGCCGAGCGTGTCGGCGGCCTTCGGGTGCTCGCCGACCGAGCGCATCCGCAGTCCCCACTTCGAGTTGAAGACGGCCCACGTGAGCAGCGGCACGAGCAGGAACATGAGGTAGGTGAGGACGGTGTTCGAGAACAGCAGCGGCCCGATCACCGGGATCTCGCTGAGGAAGGGGATCTTCCACACGGGGAAGGTCGTCGGGGTGTTGTACTGCGCCCGGTCGGAGGCCATGAGGCCCGAGTAGAGGTAGTTGGTGAGGCCGATGACGATCATGTTGATCACGACGCCAACCACGACCTGCTCGACCCAGTAGGTGATCGAGAAGAGCGCGAGGATGGTCGAGACGATGACGCCGGCGACGAGCGCGGCGAGGATGCCGGCGATCCAGCTGCCGGTCATCGAGGAGACGAGGGCGCCGGCGAAGGCGCCGGCGAGCAGCTGGCCCTCGATCGCGATGTTCACGACGCCGACCCGCTCGGACACGAGCCCCGCCATCGAACCGAACACGAGCGGGGTCGAGATCGCGAGCGTGCCCGTGAGCAGCCAGGTGAGCGGCACGTTGTGGCCCGCGCCGACCCACACGATGAGCGCCACGGCCCACAGCACGGCGAAGATCGCGAGCAGCCACATCGGCAGCGCCTTGCGGTCGGCCGTGCGCTTGAACGAGAAGGCCGCGATCGCGAGCATCACGATCGACAGCACGAGGTTCGTGACCATGCTCGGCAGGATCAGCGGCTCCATGTCGAAGGCGAGGCCGCGCGAGCGGAAGTCGATGCTCGTCAGCGCGCCCGAGTCGACCTGCAGCGAGAAGGCCACGAGCGAGAGCAGCGCGAAGACCGCGAGCAGGATGGGGGTCTTCCACTTCCGCGGGGCGAGGGCGTCGTTCTCCGGCGAGCCGGAGGCGGCCGGGGACTTCGGGGCGACGGTGGTAGTCATGAGCCATTCACCTTTCGAGCGGCGATGCGATCGGCCAGCCTGATGCCGGTGGGGCGCGGCAGGAATCCGAGGAACCTGGGCGCCGCGACGAACAGCACGATGAGCCCCTGGATGACCGGGATGATGTCGCGCGGGATGCCGGCCTGGATCTCCATGGTCACCGCGCCGGCCTTGAGCAGGCCGAACAGGAGCGCCGCGAGCACGATGCCGACCGGGTTGTTGCCGCCGAGCAGCGCGACGGTGATCGCGTCGAAGCCGATGCCCGCGTGCACCGTCGGCTCGATGCCGCTCTGATGCACCTCGAGCGTCTGGGTCGCGGCCGCGAGGCCCACGAACGCGCCCGAGAGGGCCATCGTGAGCACCGTGATCCGCTTCACGTCGATGCCCGCCGTGCGGGCGGCGTGCGGGTTGATGCCGACGGCGCGGATCTGGAAGCCGACCGTCGAGCGGTCCATGAGCCACCAGTAGAGCACCGCCGCGAGCAGCACGAGGACGAAGCCGAGTCCGAAGCCGGGGAACAGCTGCGGGATCGCCGCGGTGGACTCGATCGCCTTCGATTTCGCGTAGCCGCTCGCGTTGCCGGACTGGAACAGCGGCTGTTTGAGGAGGTAGGTGATGCCCCAGTGCGCGATCCAGTTGAACATGATCGTGAGGATCACCTCGTGCGCGCCGGTCTGCGCCTTGAGGAAGCCGACGATCGCGGCCCACATCGCGCCGCCCAGCACCGCGGCGATGATCGCGGCCACGACGTGCAGGCCGATCGGCAGCTGCCAGCTCGCGCCGACGAAGCTCGCGAAGAGCGCGCCGACGAGCATCTGGCCCTGGCCGCCGATGTTGAACAGCCCCGCGCGGAACGCGACGCCGAGGCCGAGCCCCGCCGCGACGAGCGGGGTGGCCCACTGCAGCGTGGTCAGCAACGGCCCGAACCCGCGGCTCGGGCTGTAGATGGCGCCCTGCACGATCGCCTGGATGGCGTCGCCCACGAGGCCGCCCGCCACGGCGAAGAAGTCGGCCGGCCGGGCGAAGAAGTAGCCCAGCGTGGACTGCACCTCCTCGTTCGTGAACACCGCGATGGCCATGCCGACGAGCAGGGCGAGCAGGATCGCGACGACCGAGCGGACGGCACCGCCGCCGAACACGTCCCGGAGGAACCCCCGCCAGGGGTCGCTCTGGAGCGCGGCGTGCGAGCCGGCGAGCTGCGCGTCGATCGGCGCGGTGGGCTCCCGCCCGGGACCGTCCGACTTCTGCGGCTCGGTAGGGGTCGTACTACTGCTCATGCGGGACTCCTGCCATCATCGTGCCGAGCTCTTCGCGGCCGGTCTCGGGCGGCACGATGCCCATGCTCTTGCCGCCGTACATCACCATGATCCGATCCCCGAGCTGAACCACCTCGTCGAGCTCGGTGGACACGATCAGGACGGGGATGCCCGAATCGCGCGCCGCGATGATCTGCTTGTGGACGAACTCGATCGAGCCGACGTCGAGTCCGCGGGTGGGCTGCGAGGCGACGAACATCTTCAGCTCGCGGCCGAGCTCGCGCGCGAGCACGACCTTCTGCTGGTTGCCGCCCGAGAGCCGGCCCACCGGGGTGTCGATCGACGGGGTGCGGACGTCGTAGTCCTCCACGGCCTGCTCGGCGTATTCGCGGATCCGCCTCATGTTCAGCGCGAGGCGGCTCGAGAAGGGCCGCTTGTGGAAGCGGTCGAGGATCATGTTCTCGGCGATCGTGAACTCGCCGACGATGCCGTCCTCGGTGCGGTCCTCGGGCACGAAGCCGAGCCCCGCGTCCAGCGTCCTGCGCACCGACTCGGTGAGCAGGTTCTTGCCGGACAGGGTGATCGAGCCGCTCGTGTTCTCGGCGAGGCCGAGGATGGCCTCGGTGAGCTCGGTCTGCCCGTTGCCCTGCACGCCGGCGACCACGAGGACCTCGCCCTCGCGGATCTCGAAGGAGAGGTCGTCCACGAGCCGGTGGCCTTGCTTGCTGAAGACGGTGAGGTGCTCGACCTTGAACACGGGCTCGCCGACCTTCGCGGGCTCCTTCTGCACCGAGAGGCCCACCGCCCGGCCGACCATGAGCGAGGCGAGCTCCTCGTTCGAGGCGGTGGGGTCGGCCTGGCCGACGACCTTGCCGCGGCGGATGACGCTGATCTTGTCGCTCACCTGACGCACCTCGCGGAGCTTGTGCGAGATGAACACGATCGAGCGGCCCTCCTTGCGCAGCTCGTCCATGATCCCCATGAGCTCGTCGGTCTCCTGGGGCGTGAGCACCGCGGTGGGCTCGTCGAGCACGAGCACGCTCGCGTTCTGGGCGAGCGCCTTGATGATCTCGACCCGCTGCTGCTGCCCCACCGAGAGGTCCTCGATCCTGTCGTCGGGGTCGATGCGGAAGCCGAAGCGCTCCGAGATCTCGACGACGCGCCTGCGCGCGGCGGGCAGGTCGAGCGCGCCGAGCCCCCGGGTGGGCTCGTGGCCGAGCATGAGGTTCTCCGCGACCGTGAACACGGGGATGAGCATGAAGTGCTGGTGCACCATGCCGATGCCCGCGGCCATCGCGTCGCCGGGGCCGGAGAAGTGCTGCTCGACCCCGTCCAGCAGGATCTGCCCCTCCTCGGGCTGGTACAGCCCGTAGAGGACGTTCATGAGCGTGGATTTTCCGGCGCCGTTCTCACCGAGCAGGCTGTGGATCTCGCCTGCCTCGACCGTGAGGTCGATGCTGTCGTTCGCGGTGAAGTTGCCGAAGCGCTTGGTGATGCCGCGCAGCTCGAGTTTCATGGTGTCGCTTCCCTGTCATGCGATAAGGGCCGTCGGGCGATGCGGGAAAGTGGCCCCGGCCTCCGCACGGGGAGGAGGCCGGGGCCGGGGGTCGCTACTCGGCGACCTCGGGCGAGGAGGGCGACTCGACCTCGATGTCGCCCGCGATGATGCCCGCCTTGATCTCCTCGAGCTCGTCGACCATGCCCTCGGGCAGCTGCGACTCGAACTCGCCGAAGCCGGCGATGCCGACGCCCTCGTTCTCGAGCGTGCCGGTGTAGACCGTGCCGCCGGCGAACTCGCCGTTGACCGCGTTCTCGATCGCCTCGAACACCGTCACGTCGAGGCCCTTGAGCACCGAGGTGAGGATGATGTCCGCGTAGTCCGGCTCGCCGACGGTGAGGTCGGAGTCGACGCCGAGGATGACGGCCGGCGCCTCCTCCGAGTCGCCCTGCGCGTTGCGGATGGCCTCCGCGGCCCCCTGGTAGAGCGGTCCGCCGACGGGGAGGATGACGTCCGCACCCTGCGCGAGGAAGCCCTCGGTGATCTGCAGCGCCTTGGTGTTGTCGGTGAAGTTGCCGACGAACTCGCCCGCCTGCGACTCGACGTTCCAGCCGATGACCTGGACGTCCTCGCCCTTCTGCTCGTTGTAGTACTCGACGCCGTCGGCGAAGCCGTCCATGAAGATGGTCACCGAGGGGATGTTGCCGCCGCCATAGGTGGCGACCGTGCCCGACTCCGAGTAGCCCGCCGCTGCGTAGCCCGCGAGGAAGGCCGCCTGGGCGGTGTCGTAGTTGATCTGGAGGATGTTGTCGCCCTGGAGGTAGTCGACGTCCACGATCGCGAAGTGCGTCTCGGGGTTGGCGTCGGCGATCTCCTGCGTGGCGTCGGCGAGCATGAAGCCGACCGGCACGATGATGTTGCAGCCCTGGTCGACCATCGTCTGCAGGTTGGGGCCGAAGTCGTCGGGGCTGGTGGACTCGGCCTCGAGCACGCTGACCCCGAGCTCCTCCTCGGCACGGTCGAGACCCGCATGGGCGAGCTCGTTGAACGACTTGTCGTCGAAACCTCCCTCGTCCGACACCATGCAGGCGGTGAAGTCGCTGTTGTCCGCGCCGTCGCCGCCGGCCGCGGGATTCTCGGCGTCGGGCGCCGAGCCGCAGGCGGAGAGCGCGAGCGCGCTGATACCGGCGATGCCGATGAGCGGCATCAGTTTCTTACGAGCGAGCACGTTGGATCCTCCTCATCACTCCCGCACCGATGCGGAAATTGTCGATGACGAAATATTACCCCGCGATCGGCCCTTTCGCGTCCGCCGTAGAAGGCCGTCCACGCTAAAGCACCTCGGGATGCTCCGATTCCTTGAGGAGTCCGACAATCTCCTTCACCTTCTGCGCGTTCTGCCGGTTGGTGACGAGCAGCGCGTCCTCGGTGTCGACGACGACGACGTTCTTGATGCCCGCCACCGCCACGACCCGGTCGGTCTCGGAGACCACCAGGCCCGACGCGCCGGTGGCGACCACCCGGCCGGGGTCCCCGATCACGCTGACGTCGTCCTCGCACGCCGCGGCGGCCTGGTGCACGCGCATGACGGCGCCGAAATCGCCGACGTCGTCCCAGCCGAAGAAGCCCGGGATCACCGCGAGCCCCTCCTTCTTCGCGGCGGGCTCGGCGACGGTGTAGTCGATCGCGATCTTCTCGAGCGACGGCCAGACCCGCGCGACCGTCTCGGCGCGGGCGTCCGTGTCCCACGCGTCCGCGATCTCCGTGATTCCCGCGGCCAGCTCCGGGGCGTTCTCGGCGAGCTCGTCGAGCAGGCGCGAGGCCTTCGAGATGAACATGCCCGCGTTCCACAGGTACTCGCCCGAGGCGAGATACCGGCGGGCCGTGGCCGCGCTCGGCTTCTCGACGAACTCGTCCACCTGCCGGGCCGACGGGGCGCCGAGGATCTCGAAGGGCTCGCCCGCGCGGATGTAGCCGAAGGCCGTGGAGGGCATGATCGGCTGGATGCCGATGGTGACGATGAGCCCCTCGTCGGCCGCGCGCACGGCCTCGCGCACCGCGCGGCGGAAGCGCGTGTCGGCGCTGATGAGGTGATCGGCCGCGAAGGAGCCGATGACCGCGCCCGGATGGCGCCGCTCGAGGATCGCGGCGGCGAGCCCGATCGCGGCGGTGGAGTCGCGCCCCTCGGATTCGAGGACGACGTTGTGGTCCTCGAGCTCGGGCAGCTGCTCGCGCACCTCGGCCTCGTGCGCCTCCCCGGTGACCACCATCATCCGCTCGGCGCCCGTGAGCGGCACGAGCCGCTCCCACGTGGCCCGCAGCAGCGTCCGGCCGGTGCCCGTGACGTCCCGGAGGAACTTCGGGCGCCCCGCCCGGCTCAGCGGCCACAACCGCGATCCGACGCCGCCCGCAGGGATGACGGCATAGAAGTGGTCGAGGTTCGAAGCGAGCATGCGCATGACAATAACGCGTTCCGTCGGAGAAATACGTCCGGTACCCCTCCTGTTAATACCGGGGTAACCCGAATCTCCTACGGTCGGTGGTCATGCGGATCGCGATCGTGACCGAAAGCTTCCTCCCCACCATCAGCGGCGTCACCAACTCGGTGACGAAGGTGCTCGACCACCTCGCGCGGCGCGGGCACGAGGCGCTCGTGATCTGCCCGGCGGCCGGCGCGCCCGCGACCTACGCCGGCTTCCCGGTGCACGAGGTGGCCGCGCTCACCTATCGGGACTTCCCGGTGGGGCTGCCCACGCTGCAGGTGCAGCGCATCCTCGACGAGTTCCGGCCCGACCTGCTCCACGCCGCCTCCCCGGCCTTCCTCGGCGGCCGCGCGATCGCCGCCGCGCGGCGGCGGGGCGTGCCGACCGTGGCGATCTTCCAGACCGACATCGCCGGCTACGCCGCCCGCAGCGGCCTCGGACTGATGCGCGACGCCGTGTGGTCGGTCTTCCGCCTCGTCCACAACCAGGCCGACCGCACCCTCGCGCCCTCCACCGCCTCCATCCGCGACCTCGCCAGGCAGCGCATCGAGCGCGTCGAGCGCTGGGGCCGCGGCGTGGACCTCGAGACCTACCACCCCGACAACCGCGCGGCCGCGGATGCCCGCCGCCTGCGGGCCGAGATCGCGGCCCCGCACGAGACCGTCGTGGGATACGTGGGCCGGCTCGCGCCCGAGAAGCAGGTCGAGCGGCTCGCGCAGCTGCGGGGCGTGCCGGGCCTCCGCATCGCGATCGTCGGCGACGGCCCCTCGCGCGAGGACGTGCGCGCCGCCCTGGACGGGATGCCCGCCGTCCACCTCGGCCGCCGCACCGGCCGGGAGCTCGCCGCCGCGTACGCCGCCTTCGACGTCTTCGTGCACACCGGCACCGAGGAGACCTTCGGGCAGACCCTGCAGGAGGCCCACGCCTCCGGCGCCCCGGTCGTGGCGCCCTACGCCGGCGGCCCGATCGACCTCGTCACGCACGGCGGCGACGGCTACCTCTTCGACCCCGAGCGCCGGCGCGGCGCCGACTCGATGCGCGCCTACGTGCAGCGGCTCGCGGCGGACCCGGCGCTGCGCGCCCGGATGGGCGAGGCCGGTCGCCGGCGCGTGCTCGACCGCTCGTGGGAGCGGGTGTGCGACGAGCTGCTCGACCACTACGAGTCGGTGCTCGCATCGCGCGCGGCCGCGGCCGCCCCGACCCCCGTAGCTTCTTAGGGTTGCCTAACTTTTCCCTATACCACGGGTCGCCTCGGATGCCCTGAAATCGCGGTAGGCTTGGACTTACAGTTGCGTGCGTATGGCAAGTCTGCTTGCGCCAGCCGCCCCGGGCGACGCCACTGCCGCCGGGTTCCATCCAACACAGAAGGGTAGTTCCGTGTCAGCTGTTCAGACGGGCACCCCGACCTCCCCCAAGCCCGCGAAGAAGAACGCCCTCGGCGGTCGGCTCTATCGCGGGAACGAGGGCATGTGGTCGTGGGTACTGCACCGCATCACCGGTGTCGCGATTTTCTTCTTCCTCCTCGTCCACGTGCTCGACAGCGGTCTGCTGCTCGTGAGCCCGGAGGTCTACAACGCGGTCATCGGCGCGTACAAGAACCCCATCATGGGCATCGGCGAACTCGGCCTCGTCGCCGCGATCGTGTACCACGCCTTCAACGGCCTGCGCATCATCCTGATCGACTTCATGCCCGGCGGCACCCGTCACCACAAGCTCATGTTCTGGATCGTCATCGCCATCTGGGCGCTCGTGATGATCCCCTTCGCGTACATGCACCTCTCGCACGTGTTCGGGTTCTAGGAAGATAGGGAGATCGCACAATGACTATCGAAGCCGTCGAATACCCGCGCACGCCGCTTTCCGAGCGCAAGAAGCGCCCCAACAACTGGGAGCGCATCGGCTGGGTCTTCATGCGCGTCTCGGGCGTGCTGCTCATCGCCCTCGTGTTCGTGCACCTGTACTCGAACCTCATCGCCGGCGACGGCGTCCACCAGATCACCTACCAGTTCGTGGTCGCCGAGAAGTTCTCGGTCTCGTTCTGGCTCATCTGGGACGCGCTGCTGCTCATCCTCGCGATGATCCACGGCACCAACGGCATGCGCACCATCGTCAACGACTACGTGTACAGGGCCGGTCCGCGGAAGGCGCTCACGCTGACCCTCTGGATCGCCTGCATCATCGAGATCATCCTCGGCCTCATCGTCCTCGCCGTGTTCGCCATCGAGCCCTGCTTCCAGGGCGGCGCCTCCATCTGCTCGTAGTTCTCGTTTCTGTAAGGAATTGTTTTAGTCATATGGCTGCAGAACAGCTCAAGGACACCGTCAAGGAAATCGACGGCGTGAAGATCCACTACCACCGCAACGAGGTGGTGATCGTCGGCGCCGGCGGCGCCGGCATGCGTGCGGCCATCGAGGCCGCCGAGGCGGCGGGCACCGGGGCGGTCGTCGACGTCGTCACCAAGATCTACCCCACCCGCTCCCACACGGGCGCGGCCCAGGGCGGCATGGCGGCGGCGCTCGCCAACGTCGAGGAGGACAACTGGGAGTGGCACACCTATGACACGGTCAAGGGCGGCGACTACCTCGTGGACCAGGACTCGGCCGAGATTCTCGCGAAGGAGGCCATCGACGCGGTCCTCGACCTCGAGAACATGGGACTGCCCTTCAACCGCACCCCCGAGGGCAAGATCGACCAGCGCCGCTTCGGCGGGCACACCCGCGACCACGGCAAGTCGCCCGTGCGCCGCGCCTGCTACGCCGCGGACCGCACCGGCCACATGATCCTCCAGACGCTGTACCAGAACTGCGTCAAGCAGCAGATCCGCTTCTTCAACGAGTACTACGCCCTCGACGTCTCCTTCGCCGAGGTGGACGGCAAGCGCGTGCCCGCCGCCGTGATCGCGTACGAGCTCAAGACCGGCGACCTGCACGTGTTCCAGGGCAAGTCGATCGTGTTCGCCACCGGCGGCTTCGGCAAGGTCTTCAAGACCACCTCGAACGCGCACACCCTCACGGGCGACGGCGTCGGCATCATCTGGCGCAACAACCTCCCGCTCGAGGACATGGAGTTCTTCCAGTTCCACCCGACCGGCCTCGCGGGCCTCGGCATCCTCCTCACCGAGGGCGCCCGAGGCGAGGGCGCCATCCTCCGCAACGACTCGGGCGAGCGCTTCATGGAGCGCTACGCCCCGACCATCAAGGACCTCGCGCCGCGCGACATCGTCGCCCGGTCGATGGTGCAGGAGGTGCTCGACGGCCGCGGCGCCGGCCCCAACAAGGACTACGTCTATCTCGACTGCACCCACCTCGGCGCCGAAGTGCTCGAGACGAAGCTCCCCGACATCACCGAGTTCGCGCGCACCTACCTCGGCGTGGACCCCGTCACCGAGCCCGTGCCGGTCTATCCCACCGCGCACTACGCGATGGGCGGCATCCCCACGAACAACGACGCGCAGGTCATCTCGGACGACGACGACACCGTCATCCCCGGCCTCTTCGCCGCCGGCGAGTGCGCGTGCGTGTCGGTGCACGGCTCGAACCGCCTCGGCACCAACTCGCTCCTCGACATCAACGTGTTCGGCAAGCGCGCCGGCCGCAACGCCGTCGAGTACGCGAAGACCGCCGATTACGCGCCCCTCCCCGAGGACGCCGACGGCTTCGTGCGCACCCTCGTGCGCGACCTGCGCGACTCGCAGGGCACCGACTCCGTCGCCGACCTGCGCCGCGAGCTGCAGGAGACCATGGACACCAACGTCCAGGTGTTCCGCACCGAGGACACCCTCAACGAGGCGACCAAGGTCATCCACTCGCTGCGCGAGCGCTACCGCAACATCCACGTGAGCGACAAGGGCCAGCGCTACAACACGGAGCTGCTCGAGGCCATCGAGCTGGGCTTCCTGCTCGACCTCGCCGAGGTCGTCACCTACTGCGCCCTCAACCGCCAGGAGTCCCGCGGCGGGCACATGCGCGACGACTTCCCCAAGCGCGACGACGAGAACTGGATGCACCACACGATGGCGTACCTCACCGGCGACCGCAGCTCGGCCGACCCGGCAGACCACATCACCCTGGGCCAGAAACCGGTGCGGATGACGCACTACGTGCCGCAGGAACGCAAGTACTAGGACCGAAGGGAGACACGAAATGACCGCTGTCGCCGAAACCTCCGCAGTGGAGAACAAGCCGGAAGAGCCGGAGAAGCCCTTCAAGGTCGAGATCTCGGTGCGCCGGTACGACCCCGAGCAGCGCCCCGACCCGTACTGGGAGACCTTCGAGGTCGACATGTATTCGACGGACCGCATCCTCGACGCCCTGCACCGCATCAAGTGGGACCAGGACTCCTCTCTCGCGTTCCGCCGCTCCTGCGCGCACGGCATCTGCGGCTCGGATGCGATGCGCATCAACGGCCGCAACCGCCTCGCCTGCAAGACCCTGATCAAGGACCTCGACATCACGAAGCCCGTGACCGTCGAGGCGATCAAGGGCCTCCCGCTCGAGCGCGACCTCATCGTCGACATGGACCCGTTCTTCGAGGCCTACAAGGAGATCAACCCGTTCCTCGTGGCGAGCGACAAGCCCGAGAAGGAGCGCATCCAGTCCGTGGAGGACCGGGCGATCTTCGACGACACCACCAAGTGCATCCTCTGCGCCGCGTGCACGACCTCGTGCCCGGTGTTCTGGACCGACGGCCAGTACTTCGGCCCCGCGGCGATCGTGAACGCGCACCGCTTCATCTTCGACTCGCGCGACGAGGAGGCCGAGACCCGTCTCGACATCCTCAACGACAAGGAGGGCGTGTGGCGCTGCCGCACCACCTTCAACTGCACCGAGGCGTGCCCCCGCGGCATCGAGGTGACGAAGGCGATCGCCGAGGTCAAGCAGGCCATCCTGCGCGGCCGCCCGTAGCCCCGGCCCCTGGCCCGCTGAAGCCCGCTCCCGTCCAGCACGGGAGCGGGCTTCTTCTCGTTCGCCCTTCCCCTCTCGCCCCTCCTCCTCTCGCCCGAGGTGCATCCACGAAACCCGCCGCACCTCCCGATCCTGGCGCCCCCTGACGCCCTTCCCGCCTCCCACCTCTCACCCTGCCGCCAAGATCCTTCGCACACTGCGGATTTTGGCGGCCCCTTTCGGGCTAGTGCCTCTCCAAGTGGCATGTTGCCTCCAACATTCGCCGGGTGAGGCGGAATGGTGGAGGGATTCGGCGGCATCGATAGCGCTGAACAGCGACTCTGCCGCCACAATTCCAAGGTGGACCAGAAGTTCTGGCGGATCGCGACGTCGATACGGTGAGCTGGCGACGACAAGTCCGACATCGAGCCGACGAGCATTCGGGCAACGCGCATCGCACGCGATCACCTCGGTCCCCGAGTTTTCCTCAGACGCCGGTTTTCCGCAGTTCACATGCGACGGAAGATCAGGCTGCGCAGATTGGCGACGAGGCGGGGGAAGTGCTGACGATGCAGATCGCTGCGAGTGACGCGGATATGCTCCAGGCCGGCCTCCCGCATGGCCCGGGACCGGCGGAGGTCTCGTTCGAAAATCTCAGGATCCCGCGCGTGATGCTCCCCCTCGTAGTCCAGATAGGCGGCAGCATGCCGATATCCGAGGTCGGGACGGACCCGTTCCCCTCCCGGCAGCACCAGTTCCGGCTGTATGGCCGGCTCTGGCAGGCCCGCGCCGATCAGACGGAGCCGCAGCACCGACTCCATCGGCGATTCCACACGTGTGCGGGATTGCTCGGCTGCGGCCCGCAGCTTCGTCATCCCATCCATGCCGCTGAAATGCTGCAGCAGACCGTCCAGCTGAAATGGCACCAGGTGCGGACGTTCGGCGAACCGGAGGCTCGGATAGAGCGAGGACTCCGCGAGCAGGGCTTCCAGCAGCACCGTGGTCCATTCGACATCGAGGTGCCGTATCGCGGTGATCATCGCGAGCACGGGTGAGACGAGGCGGATGCCGTGCAAGGTCACGGCACGGAATCGCGAACGACGGATCCGACGCGTCGTGACTCCGCTTCTGTCGACCCTGGAACCGCTCAGATCCGTGAGCACCTCGAGAGGGGTCTCCCGCTCGCGCAAACGTGAGGGCAGCGGCATCCCCCAGAGCCGCAGCGCCGTCAGCCCGGAAATCGCATGGCGTTCATCGAGGCAGAGGCTCAGCGCGTACGCCTGCTCCTCCAGCGAGCTCGGCACTCCGATCGTACGCACTCCCACGTACGGAGCATGCAGATCGGAGGCCCGGAGCCGGGAGGCGCTGACTCCTCGGGCCTTCGCCTCGGCCACGGTGAATCCGGCTTTCAGCAGTGCCTGCGGGAGGGGTTCGGGCTTCGACATACGGCGAAGGTAGGCGTGCATCCGCAACACCGGACCCGTTCGGGCGTTCGCCGTGGATAACTCCGCCATGACGCCGCATTGTGGACAACTCGTACGGGCGCCCTCACCCCCTTCCCGACACGTCGAATGCCGCACGCTCCCGGCCCCGGCGGGCAGCAACACAGGGAATGTTGGAGGCCGGATGACGGCTGACGCCTGCCCGATCCCCCGGCGCCCGCTCCGCCGACGAGGCCCGGACGCCGGCGAGCGCGGGCGGCGCCATCGACAGGCTCGTCACGCCGAGGCCCACCAGCACCACGGCGAGGCGCGGGTCGGCGGCGGCCTCGCCGCACACGCCGACGGGCTTGCCCGCCTTCGCGCCGGCCTCGCCGATCATGCCGATGAGCCGCAGCACCGCGGGATGCCAGGGGTCCTGGTAGTTCGCGACCGTGCCGAGCACCCGGTCGGCCGCGAGCGCGTACTGCGTGAGGTCGTTCGTGCCGATCGAGACGAAATCGCTCGTCTCGAGGATCTGCTCGGCGACCACGGCGGCCGAAGGCACCTCGATCATCGAGCCGACGGTCTGCAGCCCCGCGGAGCGGCCCAGATTCGTGAAGTACTCGGAGTCGGCCGCATCCGCCACCATCGGCGCCATGACCCAGAGGTCGGCGCCCGTCGCGTCCTGCGCGGCGCGCAGCGCCTCGAGCTGGTCGCGCAGCAGCGTCTCTTTCTCGCGCAGGATGCGGATGCCCCGCATGCCGAGCGCCGGGTTCGCCTCCTCGGCGTCGTTGAGGAAGGACAGCGGCTTGTCGGCGCCCGCGTCGAGCACGCGCGCGACGACCTTCTTGCCCGCGAAGGGCTCGAGCAGCGCCGTGTAGTCGGCGATCTGCGTCTCCTTCGAGGGCGCCTCGTCGCGGTCGAGGAACAGGAACTCGGTGCGGAAGAGCCCCACGCCCTCGGCGCCGTGCTCGAGGGCGATGTGCGCGTCCGCGGGCTTGCCGACGTTCGCGAGCAGGCTCACGGCGCTGCCGTCCGCGAGCGCGCCCGGCTCGAGCGGTGCGGCCTCGATCTCGGCCTGGCGCTGCTGCTCGGCCCGCGCGGCCCCGAGCTCCGCCTCGGAGGGCTCCACGATCACGAGGTCGCGCCCCGCGTCCACGATGAGCTCCTGGCCGTCGCGGATGTCGTCGGCGCCGGCCACGGCCACCACGGCCGGCAGGCCCTTCTCCGCCGCGATGATGCCGGTGTGTGCCTTGGGCGAGCCGTCGCGCGTCACGAACGCGAGCACCTTCGAGAGGTCGAGCTTGCCGGTGTCGGCCGGCGCGAGGTCGATCGCGACGAGGATGAACGGTGCGTCGCGCTCGGGCACCTCCGGCACCGGCACGCCCTGCAGGTGCGCTCGGATGCGCTGGGAGATGTCGTTGAGGTCGGTGACCCGCTCGGCCATGTAGCCGCCGAGCGACCTGAGCGTCTCGGCGTAGGTCGCGAAGGCCTCGAACACGCCGCGCTCCGCGGTCTTGCCGCCCTCGATGGCCTGGTCGACGAGCTGCGCGATGGTCGGGTCGGCCGCCATGAGCGACTGCGCCTCGAGCACCTCCTTGATCGCCCCCTCGGCGGTGGCGGCGCGGCCGGCGAGATCCTCCTGCACCGCCGCGATCGAGGCCTCGGCGCGCGCCTTCTCCGCGGCCTCATCGCCGCGGAAGGGAACGTCCTTCGGCTCCGGGAGCGGCGCCGGCATCCGCACGGCCTCTCCGATCGCGACCCGGGAACCTACGCCGTATCCGCTGAGCTCCATGCTGAGCCTCACAATCTCGTGATGAACAAACCGTGAGTCAGCTTAGGGAAATTCTTCGTAGGCTGTCTGTGTGACTGCGAACAGCGAGCAAGAAACCGGCGACCAAGAGCTGACGACCACCCGCGCCACCATCCTGCCCCCGTTCCCGACCGTGGACGAGGACGCGGGGGCGCAGGAGAAGGTCAAGGCGACTGCGACCTGGGTGCAGGCGACGCGCCCGATGCGCGCCGTGCAGCACTGGTCGAGCCGTCGCGGCACGACCCTCGCCGGCGGCATGGCCTACTCCGGGCTGTTCTCCGGGTTCGCGGCCATCCTCGTGTTCTTCTCGGTGGCGGGCATCGTGCTCTCGAACAACCAGCAGATCATGCAGGCGATGATCGAGGCGCTCGACAGCACCGTCCCGGGCCTCGTCGGCGAGAACGGCGTCGTCAGCGCCGAGGACCTGATGACCCTCAACCAGACCACCTCGCTGACGGTGGCCGGTGCGATCGCGCTGGTCTCGGCGCTCTGGACGGCGCTGAACTTCCTCAACGGCGCGCGGCTCTCGATCCGGGCCATGTTCGACCTGCCGACGAAGATCGAGCGCAGCTTCGTGAAGATGAAGCTCGTGGACCTGGGGCTGCTCGTGCTCTTCGCGCTCGGGCTGATCATCTCCGTGACCCTCACCGCCGCGAGCAGCGGCATCATGTCCTGGCTGCTCAACGACTTCTTCGCGCTCGAGCTCTCGGGCTTCACGACCGTCCTCATCCGCATCGTGACCATCGCGGTGGCGCTGCTGTTCGACTCGGTCGTGATCGCGGGCATGCTGCGGGTGCTCTCCGAGGTGCTCATCCCGGCGAAGACGCTGTGGACCGGCGCGCTGCTCGGCGGGTTCCTCGTGATGGTCCTCAAGCAGCTCGGCTCGATGCTGCTCGGCGGCGCCTCCTCGAACCCCCTGCTCGCGACCTTCGCGGCCCTGCTGGGTGTGCTCATCTTCATCAACTTCCTGTGCATGGTGCTGCTGTTCACCGCCGCCTGGGTCAAGGTGACGATGGACGACCTCGGGCAGTCCCCGCGCCGCCTCACCTACGAGGAGGCGGAGGAGATCACCCGCCAGACCGAGCTCGAGGCCCGGCGCGAGCGCCTCGCGACCGATCTCATCCACGTGCGCGAGGAGCTCGCGCACACCCCGCGGTGGCGCCGGCGCCGGCTGCGCCGCGAGTTCGAGCGCATCGTCGACGAGCAGCGGCGGCTCGAGGAGGACGAGCTCGAGCGGCGGATGGGGTACGTCCCGGTCGAGGCGCACGCCGAGCGCAAGGACCTCGACCCCGAGGACGTCGAGCTCAAGCGCCCCGAGCGCTGACCCCGCCGCGGGGGCCGGCGCCCTCCGGGCGGCCCGCGCCCGCGCCGGGACGGATAGGACTGATGCTGCCTTCGGCTTCGGTGGAGCAGTGCGGCCCGCGCCCGCGCCGGGATGGATACACTTGGCCGCATGGCTGAAACGCTCCGCATCGCATCCGTCAACGTCAACGGCATCCGCGCCGCCTACCGCAAGGGCATGGGCGAATGGCTCGAGCAGCGGGGAGTCGACATCCTCGCGCTGCAGGAGGTGCGCGCCAACCGCAAGCAGGTGGATGCGCTCGTCGACGACAGCTGGAACCTCGAGCTCGACGAGGCGAGCGCCGCGGGCCGCGCGGGCGTCGCGATCGCGAGCCGGCTCCCGCTCGGCGAGGTGCGCCGCGAGCTCGGCCCGGACGAGTTCGACTCCGCGGGCCGCTGGCTCGAGGTGGACTTCGAGGTCGGCGGGCGCCTGCTCACGGTCGTGAGCTGCTACGTGCACTCCGGCGAGGCCGAGACGCCCAAGCAGGAGGAGAAGTGGAAGTTCCTCGACGCGATGGCCGAGCGGATGGCGCAGCTGCGCGAGGAGCGCGAGCTCGCCCTCGTGGTGGGCGATCTCAACGTCGGCCACGACGAGCGCGACATCAAGAACTGGAAGGGCAACGTGAAGAAGGCCGGCTTCCTGCCCCGCGAGCGCGGCTACTTCACGCGGATGTTCGGCCCCGCGGGCGAGCAGGTCGACGCGGTCGACGGCACCGTCGGCCCCGGTCTCGGCTGGCACGACGTGGGCCGCGAGCAGTCCGGCGACGTCCCCGGCCCCTACACGTGGTGGTCCTACCGCGGCCAGGCCTTCGACAACGACGCGGGCTGGCGCATCGACTACCACGTCGCGACCCCCGCGCTCGCGCAGCTCGCCTCCGGCTACACGATCGACCGCGCGGCCGCCTACGACCAGCGCTGGAGCGACCACTCCCCCGTGGTCGTGGACTACACGATCTGACCCGCGTCCCGCGCCGGGACTAGCATGGGACCGTTCACCCCTTTCGATCGCAGGAAGCCTTGATGCCGAACCCCGTCATTTTCTCGGGCATGCAGCCCTCCGCCGATTCCCTCCATCTCGGAAACTATGTCGGAGCGCTCACCAACTGGGTGAAGATGCAGGACGACTACGACGCGATCTTCTGCGTCGTCGACCAGCATGCCATCACCGTCGCGACCGACCCCGAGGCGCTGCGCGAGCGCACGCTCGTCACGGCGGCGCAGTACATCGCCGCCGGCATCGACCCGGAGCGCTCGACCCTCTTCGTGCAGTCGCACGTGCCCGCGCACGCGCAGCTGAGCTGGGTGCTCGGCACCATCACCGGCTTCGGCGAGGCGAGCCGGATGACGCAGTTCAAGGACAAGTCGCAGCGCTTCGGCACCGAGGGCACGACGGTGGGCCTGTTCACCTACCCGGTGCTCATGGCCGCCGATATCCTGCTCTACCAGACCGAGACGGTGCCGGTGGGCGAGGATCAGCGCCAGCACCTCGAGCTGACGCGCAACCTCGCGGAGCGGTTCAACTCGCGCTTCGGCGAGACCTTCACCGTGCCCGAGGGCTTCATCCCCGCCGCGAGCGCCAAGGTGTACGACCTGCAGCACCCCGACAGGAAGATGTCGAAGTCGGCCGAGAGCGATGCGGGGCTGCTCCGCATCCTCGACGACCCCAAGGCGACGCGGAAGAAGATCATGCGCGCCGTCACCGACGCGGACGGCGAGATCCGCTTCGACCGCGAGGCCAAGCCCGGCGTCTCGAACCTGCTCACGATCTTCGCCGTGCTCACCGGCCGCGAGCTCGAGGACGTCGCGGCCGAGTACTCGGGCCGCGGCTACGGCGACCTCAAGAAGGGGCTCGCCGACGCGGTCGAGGCCACCTTCGCCCCCATCCGGGAGCGCACCAACGAGCTCCTCGCCGATCGCGGCGAGCTCTCGCGCCTGCTCCGCCGGGGCGCCGAGCGCGCGGACGAGCGCGCCCGGTCCACGCTCGATCTCGCCTACGAGCGCATCGGCTTCCCGAGCGCGCGATAGGCCCGGCGCAGATTCCCGTGTCCGAGAACCCAGGCATCCGGGGCGTCGCCGCCCTGCAGGAGGCGGCCGCGGCGCCGCGCACGGCGGTGCGCGACGCCCTCGTCATCATCCCGACCTACAACGAGGCCGAGAACATCCGGCACGTGCTCGAGTCGGTGCTCGATGCGTCCCCGCGCGTGGACGTGCTCGTGATCGACGACGGCTCCCCGGACGGCACCGGCGCGATCGCCGAGCGCTTCGCGCAGGACGAGGAGCGGGTGGCCGTGCTGCACCGCGAGGGCAAGCAGGGGCTCGCGAGCGCGTACCTGCGGGGCTTCGAGCTGGGCCAGGCGCGCGGCTACCGATACCTCTTCGAGTTCGACGCCGACGGCTCGCACCCGGCCGCGAGGCTCCCGGCCCTCATCGACGAGCTCGACGGCGGTGCCGACCTCGTGATCGGCTCCCGGTGGGTGCCCGGCGGCGCCACCGAGAACTGGCCGGTGCAGCGGCAGCTGCTCTCGCGCTCGGCGAGCCTGTACTGCCGCGTGCTGCTGCGCTCGCGCGTGCGCGACATCACCGCCGGCTACCGGGGCTACCGGACGGATTCGCTGGGCGGCTTCGACCTCGGCCCCGTCGGCTCGACGGGCTACTGCTTCCAGATCGAGATGGCCTGGATGTTCGAGAGGCTCGGCAAGCGGGTCGTGGAGGTGCCCATCACCTTCGTCGAGCGCCGCCTCGGCCAGTCCAAGATGTCGCGCAGCATCATCACCGAGGCGCTCTGGCGGGTCACCTCCTGGGGCCTCGGCTTCCGCGCGCGCGGCCTCGCCTACCGCCTCACCGGCCGATAGCCCTCCGATGGCCCCAGATCCGTTCGAAAGCTGCAGCATGCCCGATCCCTCCCGCATCCGTTTCGAGGTCGAGACCCGCCTGCCCACCGTGCACGGCGGGTTCCGCGTCCGCGCGTACACCGACACGACGACGGGGGACCTCCACCTCGCGATCATCTCGGGCGAGCCCCGGCCCGGAGCGCTCGTGCGCCTGCACTCCGAGTGCCTGACCGGGGAGGCCTTCGGCTCGCTCAAGTGCGAGTGCGGCCCCCAGCTCGACGCGGCGCTCGACGTGATCGCCGAGCACGGCGGCGTCGTGATGTACCTGCGCGGCCACGAGGGCCGCGGCATCGGGCTGCTCAACAAGCTGCGCGCCTATCGCCTGCAGGAGGACGGACTCGACACGGTGGACGCGAACCTCGCGCTCGGGCTGCCCGCGGATGCGCGGGAGTACGCGGCGGCGGCCTCCGCGCTGGCCGACCTCGGCCTGGACCGGGTGCGGCTGCTCACGAACAACCCCGCCAAGTCCGAGTCGCTCGAGGCGAACGGCATCGAGGTCCTCGAGCGCGTGCCCCTCGAGGTCGGCTTCAACGAGGTGAACGAGGGCTACATGCGCACCAAGGCGGCGCGGATGGGGCACCTGCTCGACGCCTTCGGGCCCGCGGGCGACGTGGCCGAGCCCGGCGAAGCGGCGGGCACGGACCCGGCCTAGCCGCGCGGCGCCCCGGGGCCCGCGGAATCGATATGCTCGAAGCCATGGAAATCGTCAAGAGCATCCTCCTCATCCTGCACTTCGTCGGCCTCGCGGGGCTCTTCGGCGGGTGGTTCCTGCAGCTCAAGGCGATCGGGCGCGGCGAGGCGAAGATCCCCGCCGGCATGATGCACTCGGGCTGGCTCGTGCTC
This sequence comes from Gulosibacter sp. 10, assembly GCF_900163695.1. Lineage (GTDB taxonomy): Bacteria > Actinomycetota > Actinomycetes > Actinomycetales > Microbacteriaceae > Gulosibacter. Next base: position 10,094 of record NZ_FUIC01000002.1, on the reverse strand, counting down.
GCCTCGGGCATCCTCCTCTTCGGCGTGAACGAGATGATCGGCGGCGTCACGATGGACATCCGCGTGAAGCTCACGGTCAAGCTGCTCGTCGCGCTCGTGGTCGTGGTCATGCTGTTCCTCAACCGCAAGAAGGACCCGGTGCCCTCGGGCGTCATGTGGGCCGCGGGCGGCCTCACCCTCGCGAATATCTGCATCGCGGTGCTGTGGCACTAGCCCGCCCTCATGTCAATGAATGTTGACGTCGGTGCGCACGTCAACTAATGTTGACGTCATGACCATTGCAGCCACCGGCGAATCGGACGACCGCGCGCTCCGACGCGTCCGCGAGCTCACCGAGCAGCGACGGCAGATCGAGCGCGAGCTCAGCGCCGCCGTCCGCCTCGCGCACCGCTCCGGGTTCTCGTGGGAGTCCATCGCCGCCTGCCTCGGGGTGACCAGGCAGGCGGCCCACCGCAAATACGGAAGGATCAAGTGAGCGACTCGAACCCGACCAGCAGGCGCCGGCGCGACCGGGCGACCGGCGAGGAGGGGACGCCGCGCGCATCCCTGCGCCAGCTCTGGCCGTACCTGTTCGCCGACAAGCGGATGATTGCGGTCATCGTCGTCATCTCGATCATCGGCAGCGCGTTCGACCTCGCCCAGCCCGTGCTCATGGGCCTGCTCATCCAGCAGGTCGAGGGCGGCGAGTTCGTGTCGTGGATCGTATACGCGCTCATCGCCGTCGTCCTCGTCGCGGCGCTGCTCTCCGGGCTCCAGCACTTCCTGCTGCAGCGCACGGGCGAGCGGATCGTCCTCAACGCCCGGCGCCAGCTCGTGCGCAAGCTGCTGCGGCTGCCGATCGCGGAGTTCGACTCGCGCCGCACCGGCGACCTCGTCTCGCGGGTGGGCAGCGATACCACGCTGCTGCGCGCGGTGCTCACGCAGGGGCTCATCGAGGCGATCGGCGGCCTGCTCACCTTCATCGGCGCGATCATCGCGATGCTGCTGCTCGACTGGGTGCTCTTCCTCATCACCGCCGGCTGCATCGCCGCCTCGCTCGTCGCCGTGCTGCTGCTCTCGCGCAAGGTGGCCGCCGCCTCGGCGGCGGCGCAGGCGAAGGTCGGCGAGCTCACAGCCTCGGTCGAGCGCGCGATCTCGGCGATGCGCACGCTCCGCGCCTCGGTGGCGACCGAGCGCGAGGAGGAGCGCGTGATGGCGGATGCGCACGGCGCCTACCGCCGCGGCCTCGACATCGCCGCCATCTCCGCGGTGATGGTGCCGGTCTCGATGCTCGCGCTCCAGCTCTCGCTCGTGGCGGTGCTCGGCGTCGGCGGCGTGCGCGTCGCGAGCGGCGAGACCACGGTGGCCGCGCTCGTGTCCTTCATCATGTTCCTGTTCATGATGATCGCCCCGCTCGGGCTCATGTTCGGCGCCGTCTCGGCGATCGCCTCGGCGCTGGGCGCGCTCGGGCGCATCGAGGAGATCCGGCGGCTGCCGGAGGAGGACGCCGAGGACCGCGCGTTCGGCCCGATCGTACGGCTCGCCGACCTCCGCCCCGATCCGGCCGCCCCCGCCCTCGAGTTCGAGGCGGTGTCGTTCCGCTACCCCGAGCAGGTGGTGCGCGCGGCTCGGGCCAAGCAGGACGCGGGCGCCCGCTTCGACCGCTTCGTGGACACCTCCGGCCGCCGCGCCCGCACTGCGGCGGAGGAGCTGCTGCGCATCGACGAGTCCGCGCCCGTGGAGTCGCCGCTCGTGCTCGACGAGGTGTCCTTCGCCGTGCCCCGCGGCCGCAAGGTCGCCCTCGTCGGCCCCTCCGGCGCGGGCAAGTCGACCACGCTCGCGCTGATCGAGCGCTTCTACGATCCCGCCTCGGGCGCGATCCGCTTCGACGGCGCCGACCTGCGCTCGCTCGACCGCGCGGAGCTGCGCTCCCGGCTGGGCTACGTCCAGCAGAACGCGCCCACGCTGGCCGGCACGATCCGCGACAACCTGCTGCTCGGCCGCCCGGATGCGAGCGACGACGAGTGCGCGGAGGTGCTGCGGAGCGTGAACCTCGGCGACGTGCTCGACCGCTCCCCCGAGGGGCTCGACGCGCAGGTCGGCGAGGCCGGCGTGCGGCTCTCGGGCGGCGAGCAGCAGCGGCTGGCCATCGCGCGGACGCTGCTCGCCGCGCCGCCGGTGCTGCTCATGGACGAGTCCACCTCGGCCCTCGACGGCCGCAACGAGGCCCTCATCCGCGAGGCGCTCGAGCGGGCCTCCGAGGGGCGCTCGATGGTCATGATCGCGCACCGCCTGTCGACCGTCGTGGACGCGGACGAGATCATCGTCCTCGACCACGGTCGCGTCGTGGGCCGCGGGCCGCACGAGGAGCTGCTCGAGACCTCGCCGCTGTACCGGCGGCTCGCGCAGCACCAGCTGCTCGCCGACTGAGCGGGCGGGACCTCGCGGGCGGGGCGCCCGCGATGAACGCCCTGCCCCGCCGGGAACCGCTACGGTATGCCCATGCCCTTCATTCCGCCCGATGATCGCAAACGTGCGGCGACCACCCTGCAGACGGTGGAGCGCGCGCTGAGCTTCCTCGAGATCGTCTCGGAGCGGCCCATCGGCGCGACGGTCCGCGACATCGCCGGCGAACTCGGCATCAACCTCACCACGTGCTACCACCTCTACAACACGCTGCTCGCGCGCGGATACGTGGAGCGCAACGCCGACGGCACCATCCGGCTCGGCACGAACGTCGCCTCCCTCTACGAGGGGTACCGCAACAGCTTCGCCTACCAGCGCGAGATGCTGGCCATCGTGCGCCGGCTGAGCGAGACCACGGGCGAGACCACGTTCTTCTCGCACCTCGTCAACGACGCGGTGATCCTGACCGCGCTCTACGAGGGGACGGACCCGGTCAAGGCCGGGAGCCTCTACGTCGGCCTCAGCGGCCTCGAGCACGTCCGCGCCTCGGGCAAGGCGGTGCTCGCGTTCTCCGATCCCGAGACCCGCGAGCGCGTCCTCGAACGGTCGCTCAGCGCCGTCCCGCCCGCCCAGCGGCTCGCCATCGCGACGCGGCTCGAGGAAGAGGTCCGAGAGATCGTCGCTCGCGGATGGTCCATCGACGACGAGGGATACGAGAACGGCATCATCGGCGTCGGCGCCCCCTGCTTCGCGCTCGACGGGCGCTGCGTGGGCGCCGTGGGCGTCTGGGCCTCGGCCTCGGAATGGCCGGCGCGGCGAGAGGAGATCTCCTCGGCGGCGCTCGCGAGCGCGGTCGAGGCGAGCCGGGTGCTCGCGGACGGCGAAGGCCAGACCTCCGCCGCGAGCGAGAGCGGCGTCTGAGCGGCCTGCCCGCCGCCAGTCCGCGATTCGCCCGGCGCTGACGCGCGCGGCCGGAGCCCTGCCCCGGAGCCGAGTCGCCCGGGCTCGCTCCGGCGTTCCCGTTCCGTACGGGAGGGCCGGGCACCCGGTCACGCTCACACGGCCTTCGCCCGGCGCTCCAGTTCCGCGCGGAACGGGCTCCGTTTCACCTTGCAGCCTCCTGTTGTATCCAATTAGAGTATATTTCTGGCCATTCTCTGCCAGCAGGCGCCATGATGCGCTGTTTTGAATCCAATACTCTCGCCTCTCGCGACACAGACAAGGACCCTCAATGACGACGTCCCCGACGACCACCGCGTCCGCAGCGCCGCAGGACCAGGAGCCCGCGATCACGCTCGCGGGCCGTCGCCGCTCGCTCCTCTCGAGCACGGCCGGCAACATCCTCGAATGGTACGAGTGGAGCGCCTACTCGGTGATGTCCCCGTTCATCGCGGTCGCGATGTTCGACCAGGCGAATCCCGCCAGCGCCATCCTCTCGGTGTTCGCCGTCTTCGCCGTGGGCTTCCTGATGCGCCCGATCGGCGGCATCTTCTTCGGCTGGCTCGGCGACCGGATCGGCCGCAAGAGGATCCTCGTCACCACCATGCTGCTCATGGCCGCCGCCTGCTTCCTCATCGGCGTCATGCCCACCTTCGCCCAGTGGGGCATCGGCGCGTCGCTGCTGCTGCTCCTGCTGCGGTGCATCCAGGGCTTCGCCCACGGCGGCGAGTCGAGCGCCTCGACCACCTACGTCGCCGAGATCGCCCCGGCCGCCAAGCGCGGACGCTGGGGCTCGGTGGCCGGCATCTCGATCATCGGCGGCAGCGTGCTCGCCTTCGTCTTCAGCGCCGTCCTCACCTCCGCGCTCGGCGAGGAGGCGATGCAGGCCTACGGCTGGCGCATCCCCTTCCTCGTGGCCGGCGGCATGGCCCTCGTCGTGCTGTGGATGCGCCGCCGCATGCACGAGTCGGACGTGTTCGAGGAGAGCGAGGGGCGGGCCGTCGAGAAGCTCCCGCGCCGCAAGGTCGTCCGCATCACCATCCGCATGATCGCCTTCACCTCGGGCCTCACCTGCATGAACTACGTCTGGATGACGTACATGACCACGTACGCGATCAACGAGCAGGGCATGCTCGCCGACGCGGCCTACTGGGCCACGGCCATCGGCCAGGTCGTGTGCCTCGTGTCGATGCCCTTCCTCGGCGCCCTCTCGGACCGCATCGGCCGCAAGCCCATGCTGCTCGTGTTCGCCGTGCTCACCTTCGTCACCACCGTGCCGTTCAGCCTCATGGTGGGCGACCAGTGGTGGTCGCTCACGATCCCGGTCGCCGCCTCCCTCGTCATCTGGGCGCTCGGCCAGTCGATCTTCCCGGCCATCCAGGCCGAGAACTTCCCCACCTACATCCGCGGCCGCGGCATCGGCTTCGCCTACTCGATCTCGGTGGCGCTGTTCGGCGGGACCGCCCCGTACCTCAACCAGCTGTTCGTCTCGCTCGGCACGCCGTGGCTGTTCTACGCCTACGTCATGGGGCTGAGCGTCGTCTCGTTCGTCGCCGCGCTGTGCTTCCGCGAGACGAAGGGCGCCGATCTCAACGACCTGGAGCTCTGAGCGGAGCGCGGGCATCCCCGCGAGGGCGGGCACCGGCCGGTGCCCGCCCTCTTCGCGTCCGGGGCCGCCCGCCGTGCCGGACGAGGATGCCCGAGTGCGGGCCGCGGGAGCCCGGACGCGGGCCGCGGCACGACTATGCGGAAGAACGCAATTCACTATCCGCAGGTCGGAGGGTCGTTCCGGCCGCCGCTCCCGAAGACTGGGGGCATCGTCCGATGACGCCCGCGAACCGCCCGCGCATCGGACCTCGACGGAAAGGATCCGGATGCCCGGCTTCGAGCGCCCCGAGCCCCCGAGCGCGGCCGACGTGCTCTGCGTCGGCGAGGCCATGGTGCTGCTGACCCCCGCGGATGCGCGCCGACTCGACCGCACCGAGCGGCTCGCGATCTCCATCGGGGGCGCCGAGTCGAACGTCGCCCTCTACCTGAGCGATCTGGGCGTGCGCGCCGCGTGGCTGAGCCACGTGGGCGACGACCCCTTCGGCCGCCGCGTCGTGGCCGCGCTGCGGAGCACGGGGGTGGACGTGTCGCACGTCGAGGTGCGGCCCGAGGCGCCCACCGCCGTGTACTTCAAGGACCCGGACGTCGACGACACCGCGGTGCACTACTACCGCAGGGGCTCGGCCGCCTCCCGCATGGGCCCGCAGAGCCTCGGCGACGAGGTGCTCTCGGCGGCGCGCGTCGTGCACATGTCGGGCATCACCCCCGCGCTCTCCGACTCCTGCGCGGCGATGATGGACCGCGCCGCCGCCCGCTGCCGGGCGCTCGGCACGGCGTTCTCCTTCGACGTCAACCACCGTCCGGGCCTGTGGCCGGCCGCCGAGGCCGCGCCCGTGCTCCGCGACCTCGCCCGGCGCAGCGACATCGTCTTCGTGGGCCGCGACGAGGGCGAGCGGCTCTGGGGTACCCCCACGGCCGAGGCCATCGCCGAGCACCTCGGGCTCGACGGCACGCTCGTGGTCAAGGACGGCGCCGTGGGCGCGACCGAGTTCCGGGAGGGGCGCCGGGCGTTCCTCCCCGCGCCCGAGGTCGAGGTGGTCGAACCGGTCGGCGCCGGCGACGCCTTCGCCGCGGGCTACCTCGCCGCATGGCTGCGCCCCGGCGGCACCGCCGAGGCGCGCCTCGGGCAGGGCCACGCCCTCGCCCGCCGGGCGCTCACGAGCATCCACGACTTCGCCCCCTCGTCCCCCATGGAAGGAAGCATCCGATGACCACTCGACCCGATTTCGGCGCGCTGGCAGGCGGCCGGCGCGCGATGGCGATCCTCCGCGGCTTCGCGCCCGAGCGCACCGTGGAGCTGGCCCGCACCGCGTGGGAGCACGGCATCGACCTCGTCGAGGTGCCGGTGCAGGGCCCCGAGAGCGAGCGGGCGCTGCGCGCGGCGGTGGCCGCGGGCGCCGAGCGCGGCAAGGCCTGCGGCGCCGGCACCGTGGACACCGCGGAGAAGGTCGCGATCGCCGTCGACGCGGGCGCGGCCTTCACCGTCGCGCCGGGCCTCGACGAGGGCGTCGCCCGCGCGAGCCTCGACGCGGGGCTACCCCACCTGCCGGGCGTCGCGACCGCGAGCGAGATCCAGCGGGCCCTCGCCCTCGGCCTCGGCTGGGTCAAGGCCTTCCCCGCCTCGGTGCTCGGCGCGGAGTGGTTCTCCGCGATCCGCGGGCCGTTCCCGCAGGTGCGCCTCGTGGCCACCGGCGGCATGACCACGCGCAACGCGCAGGAATTCTGGGCCGCGGGCGCCGATATCGTGGCGCTCGGCAGCGCGCTCGGCGACGCCGAGGAGCTCGCGCGGCTCGCGGCGCTGCTGGAGGCGCATCCCGCGCAGGGCTGAGCGCCCGCACCGCCGGCGGAAATGCACCGGCCCCTGCCGCTCGAGCGGCAGGGGCCGGTGCATTTCGGCCGGGCCGGGTCACTTCGACGCGGCCTCCGCCTCCTTCATCCGCTCGCCCGCGTCCGCGCCGCGATCGGTCAGCGCGCGGATGCCCTTGGAGATCAGCGGGTAGGCGAGCATCAGCACCGTCAGCACGATCAGCACCGCGCTCACCGGCCGGGTGAAGAACTGGGAGAGGTCCCAGTCGGTCTTGATCACGCTGCGCATGAAGTTCGACTCCACGATCGGCCCGAGCACGATGCCCAGCACCACCGGCGCGAGCGGGATGCGGTACCGCTCGAACAGGAAGCCCACGACGCCCATGATCAGCACGATGAGGATCTCGAGGTAGGCGTGGTTGTCGCGTACGCGCCTGTGACCGAGAGGGCCACGATCGCCGCCATGAGCACCGGCCGGGGCAGGCGCAGGATCAGCCCGCTCGAGCGGATCGCCATGAGGCCCAGCGGGATCAGCAGCAGGTTCGCGATGATGAACGAGATGTAGATCGCGTACAGCGTGTCCGTGTTCGTGAGGAACAGGTTCGGCCCCGGCTCCACGCCCTTCACCAGCAGCACGCCGATGAGGATGGCGGTGATGGTGTCGCCGGGGATGCCGAAGGCGAGCGTGGGGATGAACGCCGAGCCGAGCGCGGCGTTGTTCGCGCCCGTCGCGGCGACCAGCGGGCCGTCCTCCGCGTCGTCCTCGGCCGCCTGCTCCGCACCGCTCTTCCTCCGCTTGCCGCGCTTCTTGGCGTTGAGCCCGTTCCGCGCGATCGCGTAGGAGATCCACGAGGCGATGTCCGCGCCCGCGCCGGGGAGCACGCCCACGACCGAGCCGGTGGCGTTGCCCTGCACGACCGCGCCCGGACGCCGCCACATGCGGCGGAGCGCCTCGCGGATGGAGCCCTTGCCCCTCGGCTTCGCCACGAGGTGCGCCGCGTCCGTGGTCCGCCGCGCGGTCATGCTGCGGATCACCTCGCTGAGGCCGAAGAGGCCGATCATGGCGGGGATGAAGTTCACGCCCTGCAGCAGGCTCGCCTCGCCGAAGGTGAACCGCGGGAAGCCGAGCGAGACGTCCATCCCGACCGTCGAGATGAGCAGCCCGACCATGAGCGCGATGCCGCCCTTGAGCTGCGAGCCCTGCGAGACGATCACCGCGGCGGTGAGCCCGAGCACCGCCACCCAGAAGTACTCGTACGAGGTGAAGCCGAGCGCGAACTCGCCCACGAGGGGCGCCACGAAGATGAGCACGATCGACCCGACCAGGCCGCCGAGCACCGAGGCGAACAGCGCGATGGACAGGCCGACGCTGCTGCGCCCCTTCTTCGTGTAGGCGTAGAGCTCCGAGACGTACGCCGCCGAGGACGGCGTGCCCGGCATGCGCAGCAGCGCGCCGGGGATGTCGCCCGCGAAGATCGCCATCGCCGACATCGTGATGATCGAGGCGATCGCGGGGACCGGGTCGAGGAAGAAGGTGAACGGGATGAGGAGTGCGGCCCCGAGCGTCGCGGTGAGCCCCGGCAGCGAGCCGATGACGATGCCGAGCAGTCCCGAGAGGACGCAGACGACGAGCACCAGCGGGTCGAGCACGAGCCCGAGTGCGTTGGCGATACTTGTACCCATATCAGGAGTCATGTCAGAACAGCAATCCATCCGGGAGCTGCACGAGCAGCGCCTTCTCGAAGACCAGCCACATCACGATGGTCAGCACCAGCGAGGAGATCAGCGAGGTGAGCGCCTTCGCGCGGAGCGCCAGCATGTTGACGAGCACGACGACGAACATCGTGATGAGGAAGCCGAGGTGGTCGGCGGCCAGGACGTAGAACAGGATCGAGCCCACGATCACCGCGCCGTTGACGACCGCCCGCCGCAGCGAGAGCGTCGAGGTCTCGACGTCGGCGATGCGCTTGATCGACTCGGTCTCGGGCGGAAGCGCGCTCTCGGCCTCGACCGCGTCCGCCGCGGCCGGGCGCACCAGCGTCTTCACCGCCAGGACCAGCCCGAACAGCACGAGCGCCCCGCCGATGATGCCGGGGAACAGCCCCGGCCCGGGGCCGCCGCCGTCGAGCGTCGGCATCGTGAGCGCGTAGGCGATGGTCGCGCCGCCGCCGAGCGCGGTGACGACCCCGATCACGAGGTCGGCGACCGCGCCGCGCGGGAAGCGCGCGGCGCGGGTCGCGTCTGCATCGGTGGTCGACGGGGAGGTCATTCGCCCGTCAGCCCCGCCTGCTGCATGATCTCGCCCTTCGCAGCGTCGTCCTCCTCCATGAAGGCCGCGAACTCCTCGGCGTCGCGGTAGACGATGCCGAGGCCGCTGTCGGCCATGAAGGTCGTGAACTCCTCGTTCTCGGTGATGTGCTCGAGGTGGCACTGCAGCTCCTGGACGATCTCCTCGTCCATGCCGGCCGGGGCGACGATGCCGCGCCACGTGGCCGCCTCGAAGTCGATGCCCTCCTCCGCGAGCGTGGGCACGTCGTCGTAGCCGGGCGCGCGCTCCGAGTCCATGACCGCCAGCGGCTTCACCCGGTCGCTCTCGATCATCGTGGCGTTCTCCGCGAGGCTCGCGGTCGACACGTCGATGCCGCCCGCCACGAGCTCCTGGAGCGCGGGCGCGGCGCCCTCCGAGGGCACCCAGCGGATGGCGTCGGCATCGAGACCCGCCTCGAGGAGCATGCCCGCGAGGGCGACGTGCCAGATGCCGGCGACCGCGGTGCCCGAGCCCACGAGCTGGCCCGGATCCGCCTCCGCCGCGTCGATGAGGTCCTGCACCGATTCGTAGGGCGCGTCGGCGGCCACCGTGATGCCGGCCGGGTCGGCGTTGATCTGCGAGATCGCCGTGACGTCGGCGGGCGTGGTGTCGGTGAGCCCCTGGTGGTGCAGCATCGCGAGCTCGGCCGTGGCCATGCCGATGGTCTGCCCGTCCGGCGCGGCGCCCGCGATCGCCTGATGGCCCACCGCGCCGCCGCCGCCCGTCTGGTTGATGACGTTGATCTGCGTGCCCAGGGCCGAGCCGAGCTCCTGCGCGACGAGCCGGCTGACCGCGTCGGTGCCGCCGCCCGCGGAGAAGGGCACGATGAACTCGATGGGGCCGTTCGGGAAGCTCTCCGAGATGTCGCACTCCGCGGCGGCCTCGTCACCGCCGCCGCCCTGCCCCGAGGAGCACCCGGCGAGGAACAGCGCCGATACCGCGGCGACCGCGCCCGCATTCCGTGCTCGTCGCGACCAGCTCCCGGACCGTTTTCGGCTCTTCTCGAACGAGGGTGTAGTCCGTTGAGCGCGTCGCTGTCCGTGTAGGA
>NZ_FUIC01000032.1 GCF_900163695.1 Gulosibacter sp. 10 | reverse complement strand
CCTCGGCGGTAACCCACCGACCAGCCGAGTACGACCAACCTCCTGACCGGGTACAACTAGCGAGGCTTCGGCCGACACGAGATACGACTCGATCTCTTCGGGGGCTATCTCGTGTTCACCCGAGGAAAACCAGCTGCTGCAGCCGTCGGAAGGATCATATATCGCGTATCCGGTCGTGCCGACCGTCTCCCCGAACACCTCGTAATCCATCCGGGCCCCCTGTGCGTTAACCGGCAATCGGAACGCGATCTCCTCCACCGTCTTATCCGACCCCAGCGGATACCCGTGCTGATTCGCGTGCATCCAGGCGAGGCCGCCCCATACGGAGCCGCCGACCAGCAGCACCGCGGTCCCCACGGCCGCCATCGGGAGCCACCGGGGCGATCTCCGGCGAGCCGGCCACGATCCCGAGCGCTTCGGCCCCGACACCGGAGGTTCGGGTTCGATCGGCGGCGCATCGGGCGTGCGCGGATTGAACGGAGAGGTCTCGTCGTTGATCCCCGGCGGCAGCAATGCGCTCATACTCTCTCGCCTCAACTCTGTTGCTCGACGCTGTCCAATCCAGTATCCACCAGCGCTTCTCCCGAAGCGGCATTCGGCGACGCGCGCTAACCTGGCGAATATTCACGGTAGGAACGGGCGAAGGAGCTTGAACGCCATGAATGACTCTGCAGGAGCGAACGTTGCGGTGGTGCATTTCGCGGGACGCGCCGGGGACCATAACGACCGTGCGATGGCGGCCTCGCCGCGGTTGGCGGCGGCGCTCGCGGCGCGCTTCGATGTCGAGACGGAGACGATCGGCGAGCCGAGGCCGGCGCTGTCGACGGATTGGGACGTCGAGCTCGAGGCGGCGCGGGACGAGCTGACGCAGATGCAGCGGGCCTATCTGCGCCTGTTCGACGACGGGCGCGCGCCGGTCACGGCCTTGAGCCGCTGCGCGGTGGCTCCGGCCACGCTGCCGGTCGTGGCCCGGTATCGGCCGGATGCGGTCGTCGTGTGGTTCGATGCGCACGCCGACCTGAACACGCCCGAGACGACGACCACGGGATATCTCGGCGGGCTCGCGCTCTCGGCGCCGCTCGGCCTCTGGGATTCCGGGCTCGGCTCCGGGCTGCGGATGGAGCGGGCCATCATCGCAGGCGGACGCGATATCGACCCGCCCGAGGCATCCCTGATCGCATCCACGCCGCTGACCCTCGTGGAACCGGGGACGGGATTCGCGGCTCGCCTGGCCGATGCGGTGGCGGGGCGCCCGGTCTACATCCACATCGACTGCGATGTGCTCGAGCCCGGCATCGTGCCGACGGACTATCGCATCCCCGGCGGCCTGACGCTGGACGAGTTCCAGGAGGCGGTCGAGGCGGTTTCGGGAGGCGAGCTGGTGGGCGTCGAGATCGGGGAGCTGGAGACCGAGACGGGGGAGGAGGACCTCGCCCCGCTGCTCGCGGCCCTCGAACCGGCGCTCGGCCGGCTGCCCTGATCGGTCAATCGCTGGCCGGTCAACTGTGCTGGTGGATGGCCTGTGCCGACCGGCCGGCGGCTCCCGCCGGCCGACATCCCGGCTACGCGTCGGCGGTCGCCGCATCCTCCTCCACGACGGAGCCCTTCCACGACCAGGGGAAGTCGATCCACAGCGAGGTCTGCTTCCAGGAGTAGTCGGGCGCGACGATCGTGCTCGGCTTGGTGTAGATCGTGGCGGAGCGGACCTCCGCATCTCCGGCTTCGAGCAGCTCGACGGCGAGCTTGAGCGTCCGGCCGCTGTCGGCGACGTCGTCGACGAGCAGCACGCGCTTGTCGGCGAGGTAGCCCAGGTCCATGGTCGGCGGAAGCACCTCGGGCGCGTCGAGGACGGTGCCGATGCCCGTGTAGAACTCGACGTTGAGGGCGCCGCAGTTCTTCATCCCGAGGCCGTAGGCGATGGCCCCGCCCGGCAGCAGGCCGCCGCGCGCGATGGCCACGACGACGTCCGGCATGAATCCGTCGGCGATGATCTGCCGCGACAGGTCGCGGGTGGCGTCCCCGAATCCGTCCCAGGTGAGTGTTTCGCGTTCCTGCGTCATGGCTGCATCCTCGTTCGCGCGGTGCGCCCGCGGGGAGGGGCGCCGGATGACTCAGTGTATTACCGCGCCGAAGCCGGACGGATTGCGGGGACGGGGACGTGGGCTGTGCTCTTGCGACCGGCTGTGCGCATAGCGCGGGCTGTGCGCACGTGCGGGGCGGTGCGCCCGATGCCGCCGCGGCGCGGGTGGCGGCATCGAGCGCGGTAAGTGCAGCGCGGATGCACTCCCAACCGATTTCGCGGTTGGGGGCGCGGAGAGGATGTTGCGCTCTCTGGTACGGCTTGAGGAGCGAGGCTGTTCGTGGGCGGACGTGGCGATGTCGGTGGCTCGTGGTCTACTGCGGGTATGAGGTCGAAGCCGCAGTTGTCTTCCCCGAAGTGCGCCGGGATGCCAACCGGCAAACGTCACGGGGACGGCAGCGCGGCGGCTGCGAGGGCGGGAGCACGCGGGGTTGAAGTCGCTGCGGGGTTATCCACAACTCGAAGAAAACAGCGACCCGCGTAGTAGAATGAATGCACGAAAGCCGCAGGCAAACACACCGCTTGGGAAGGAGGGCAGAACGATGACCACAACCGACACCGGCACCGCCGACGCGACTGGCAGCACGGATATTCCCGCCCCGGACGGTGGCACTTCTGCCTCTGACGTCCGCAGCACTACCAGCAATGCCTCTGGGGATGGCCGTGCCCACCAGAGCGCTCCTTCTCGTTCCGTGGGGACTCCGGAACACCTCAAGGGCGGGACCCGTACCCCGGCAGCCATGCATAACCGGCGCCTACTCCTGGACGCCCTCGGTCACGCGGCGAAACTTCGGGCTTCCGCGGAAGCCCTCGAAGCGCAGTTGTTGGCCGCCTCGTATGAGCATTGCCGGGAGCTCACCGCCGGCCACGGCCCCGACGCGTTTGAGCAAGAACTCAAGTCGCTCGCGGCGGAGATCGGCGCGGTTACGCGCACCAGTGACCGTACCGTCGCCGCGAAGCTCAACGCGGCACCCGCCCTGGAAGCCCGCTACCCGCGTACCGCCGACGCGTGGGGCCAAGGCGCCATCAGCACCGGGCATGTGCGAGTGATCGAGTCCTGCGGCGACGGCCTCACCCGACCCGAATCCATCCGCGCGTATGAGGAACTCGTGGTCGCCAAAGCCCACGAGACCACCCCGGGCCGGCTCCGCGTGTACGCGAAACGTGTCGCCGCGGACCTCGAACCCGAAGAAACCGAACAGCGCCTACGCCAGGCCCAGGACGACCGCCGGGTGTGGGTCCAGGACGAGCCGGATGGTATGTGCCAGCTCTCCGCACTCCTGCCCGCAGTCGTAGGCGCGGGGATCTTCGACCGCCTCACCCAGACCACGAAACAGCTCCACGGGCCGGGTCGTGACGAGCACGACGCGCGCACGTTCGAGCAGACCCGCGCCGACGTGCTCGCCGACCTGCTCCTCACCGGCCAAGTCATCCCGGGGTCCCCGAACCACGTGGCGAAACCGATCCAGGCGACCGTTGCGATCACGGTGCCCGCGATCTCCCTGATCACCGCAGACCACGCCAGGGCGACGGGCTCGGACACCCAGGCTGGCGACTTCGTCGACGACTCCACGCCTGCTATCGCCGATCCCACGACGGCTGTCGCCGACAGCGCCGGGGCCAGCACTACAAGCGCCCGCACCACGGGCACCACCACAGCCGGGGAGCCCACCGCGTGCGCCGGCGAGCATCGCGATGATGCGCACTCCGAACACACCAATACCAGCGGAGAACCGCTCTCGCTGACCGCATTCACCGGTCCCGCGGAACTCGCCGGCCGCACCCCGATCCCAATCCACACCGCCCTCGAACTCTGCGGCAACACGACCACCTGGTACCGGGTCCTCACCGACCCCCTCGACGGCACCCCACTCACCGCGGACACCTACCGACCACCCGCCGCACTCCGCCGACTCCTCCAGATCCGAGACGTGACCTGCGTCGCACCCGGCTGCCGCCGGCTCGCGAAGGACTGCGATATCGACCACACCACCCCCTGGGCCGCGGGCGGCCCCACGAAGTACGAGAACCTCGCCGTACTATGCCGCGGGCATCACACGATGCGCGAAGCCGGCTGGGTACTCGAACAAGACGGCCCCGGACGCATGGTCTGGATCTCCCCGACCGGACAACGATTCGTCGAATACGAAGACCACGTCGCACCAGGGCTGAGGACCGCCGGACGACGGCACCGTCCTGCAGAGCGGCATCCCGGTACCCGGCACGCCGACCAACCTCCCGATCACCGGCACGCCGACCAGCTCCACTCCGAGCAGCCGAACACAGGCCGGCACCAGCCCGGACCACAACACGCGGACCGACGGCACGCGGAACGGCAATGCGCGGGACGGCAACACGCAGAACGAGACCCCGATGATCGGGGTCGGGGCCATTCGGTGCGCAGTCATCTGCGTCGAAGCACCGAGCACCGGCCAACCCCGGCACCGCCGAGAGACGACCCACCACCGTTCTAGAAGAAGTCGAGAAGAAGCCCGTCACAGACGGGTCAGGTTTCGAGCCTGCTCCATGGGCCCCTCGCCCCGGCCCATCTGGCTCGGATCGGTTCCATTGAGTGTGCGTGGCTCTCCCGGGAGCGGGAGCCGGACGTTGTCCGGCGCCGAGGCCGGGGTCGCGCGGCGGGTGGGGCCGGCGTCACGATTCTCCCCTCGAATATCGCCCCGGGTTGCCTCACGGGTGGAACCGGGGACGGGTAATCGCTCTCGGGGCGTCAACGGGCCGGCTTCGGGTTAGGTTTCACGATGGTCCCCGAACAACGGGGCCATCCTTTTCCGCTTCACACGGGAGATTGACGCAGTGACGACTGACACCCTTGTGCGTGCGAACGGCTTGACCGTGAAGTACGGCGCCTCCGTCGCGCTCGACTCCGTGGACATCACCCTCGAGCGCGGCGAGATCCTCGGAGTCGTAGGCACGAACGGCGCGGGGAAATCCACGCTCGTGGGGGTGCTCTCGGGCGCCGTCCGACCGGATTCCGGCAGCATGACGCTCGACGGCGAGGCCTTCGCACCGGAATCGGTGGAGGAGGCGCGGGCCGGCGGCGTTGGCTACGTGCCGCAGCGCATCAAGATCGAACCGTGGCTGACCGTGGCCGACGCCATATTCCGGACGTCGTTCCGGGGAACGCTCCCAGACGAGGAGACGCTGCGAGAAGCGGACGAACTGCTGTCCGAATACGGCGTGACCATGAACGCGACGGATCCGATCGAACGGCTGGTCCCCGCCGAACTCGCCACGGTCGAACTCCTCCGGCTGACCTGCGAGGAGACGCAGGTAATCCTGCTCGACGAGGTATCGGCGAGCTTCGACGACTACGAGATCTCCCTGTTCCACGCGCTCGCCAAGCGACTCGCCCGAGAAGGGCGCGCGGTCATGCACGTGTCGCATCGCCTCGACGAGGTGCAGGCGCTGTCGGACCGGGTGGCCGTGATGCGGGATAACCGGCTGCACCGCATCCTCGTGCCACGCACCTCGGAGCGGGACGAGTTCGTCGACGAGATCTTCGGCGAGCGCTTCGGCGTGCGTCCGAGGCTCGAGAACGGCGACGAGGCCGAAGAACTCCTGACGTTGCATGGAGTCTCGCGCGGCGATGCCCTCCGCGGCGTGGACCTGACCATCCACGCCGGCGAAGTGCTGGGCGTGGCGGGGCTGCGCAGGTCCGGCATCAGCGAGCTCGCGGAGGTGCTGGCGGGCGATGCCCAGCCCACCGAGGGCACGATGCGACTCCGCGGCGAGGAGATCCGGTTCGAGTCCGACGAGAACGCGCTCGCCCTGGGCGTGGCCTACGTGCCGGAACGCGACATCGACCGGGACCTCAACGAGGAGGATTCGGTGACGGAGTCGCTCGTGGGCGACATCTCGGAGGACGGGGCGAGCTTCATCACCGAGACCAAGCGGCTGCGCGAGGTCATCGAGACGGTGCAGCGCTTCGGCATTCGCACCTCCAGCATCCACGGCGAGGTGGGCAGTCTCTCCGGGGGAGACCAGCAGAAGGTCGCCCTGGCGAGGACGCTCTCCCGCTCCGCGCAGGTGTTCGTGCTCAACCAGCCCACCCGCGGCATCGACGAGCGCGCCCGGCAGGACGTGTACGCGCTCATCGACGAGGTGTGCGCCCTCGGCTCGGCGGTCGTGCTCGTGACCTCGGACATGAGCGAGCTCGTCGGCCGCTCGCACCGGATCGCGATCATGCGCGGCGGCGAACTCATCGGCGTGCAGCGCAACGAAGGGCTCACCGAGGACACGATCATGATCCAGGCGCTGGGAGAGGACTGGTTCGCACGCGAATCGGCACGGGCGCACTGACCGCGTGCCGGGCCGACGCGGACGAGGAGAAGAGGGACGCACCATGGGGATTCGTTTCTGGCGACGCGAAGGGAAGACGGAACCGGTGGTCGTGCCCGAAGACCCGCTTCTCGACCTCGCACTGCCCTCCGCGCGATCGCCCATGTACCTCGACTGGTTCTCCCAGCCGGCCGACCGGCCTGCCGGTGAAGCATCCGGCGACCCGGGCCCTACAGCGCCCGAATCGCAGGGATCCGAAGCGCGGGAGCCCGGCCTGCAGAAATCCGAACCGCAGGAGCCCCAACCGCAGCAACCTGAGCCGCAGAAACCTGTTGGCCAGGAAGCTGACCCGCTGAAGTCCGAACCGCAAGGGTCTGGTCCGCAAGCATCTGAGCCGCAGAAACCCGCGCCGCAGAAGCTCGAGTCTCCGACATCCGTACCGCCGGCACCTGGCCCGCAAGAACCCATTCTGCAGGAACCTGAACCGCAGGGACCCGCACTGCAGAAGCCTGAGCCACCTGCACCTGCACCTGCACCGCCGGCGCCTGACCCGCGGGAATCCGCACCGTTGAACCCTGAACCGCTGAACCCCGCACCGCATATGCCCGCGTCGACCGGACGCGCACCCGATCCCGTTCCCGAGCCAACGAGAACGACACCCATCACCCAGATGAAGGAGAACCCTATGTCCCAAATCGACGCCTATGTCAACGAACTGCTCGCAATCGACGGCGCGATCGGCGTCGCGATCGTCGACATCGCATCCGGCATGGCGCTTGCCACGGGCGGCACCCCCGGCTTCGACCTGACCGTGGCGGCCGCGGGCAACTCGAACGTGGTGCGGGCGAAGCTCGCCACCATGCGCGACCTCGGCCTCACCGAGAAGATCGAGGACATCATGATCACGCTGGACAGCCAGTACCACCTGGTGAACGTCTTGAGCGCGTCGGAGACGAAGGGCCTGTTCGTGTACCTCGTCCTGGACCGTGCGAAGGCGAATCTCGCCCTGGCCCGGCACAAGCTGACCCGGATCTCGGTCTCCGTCTCGGTCTGACCTGAGCTGGGGCCGGGCCGAGGCATGACCGGGTCCAGGACCTGCCCCGGGCTAGGACCTGTCCTGGGCCGAGGACTGGCCTGAGTCGAGGCTGAGGCCTGGCCCGAGTCGCGGTCTGAACCGCGCCGCGATCTGATGCGGCCCGCGACCAGTTCCGGCCCGCGACTGAACCAGACCTCGGCCTGGCCCGGCCTCGATCGGGCCCGTCGCACGGCGGCTCGATCTCGGCCGATCCGACGCCGGTCGCCGCATCCGCGGTTTCGAGCGGTCGAACAGCATCGGGCGTGCATCCTCGTGGATGCACGCCCGATTCGTCGTTCCTAACTCGTCGCCGTTCAGCGGATCAGCACCTTCAGCGCGTTCTCCTCGGCGGCGTTGCCGAACACCTCGTAGGCCTTGAGGATCTCGTCGAACGAGAACTCGTGGGTCACGAACCGGTCGGCCGGCAGCTTCTTCTCCGCCACCAGCTTCAGCAGCATCGGCAGCGTGCTCGCGCTCACGAGTCCCATCGTGATCGCGATATCCGTGATCCACAGATCGTTGATCGCCAGCTCGACGGGCTTGCCGTGCACGCCCATGTTCGCGACAGTGCCGCCGGGCCGTACGATCTCGGTAGCCGCGGTGAAGGTCGCCGGAATGCCGACCGCCTCCATCGCGACGTCGACGCCGAGGCCATCGGTCAGCGCGAGGACCTGATCCTGCCAGCCGGCCTCGCTCGAGTTCACCGTGTCGGTCGCCCCGAACTCCTTCGCGCGGGCCAGCCGATTGCCGTCGAGGTCGATCGCGATGACCTTCGAGGGCCCGTACAGTCCCGAAGTCATCACCGCGGCGAGCCCGACCGGCCCCGCCCCGATCACCGCGACGACATCGCCGGGCTTCGTCCGCCCCTTCTTCGTGCCGATCTCGAAGCCGGTGGGCAGAATATCGGAGAGCAGGATGCCCTCCGCGTCCGAGACGCCCTCGGGCACCTTGTACACCGAGTTCTCGGCGAACGGCACGCGCACGTACTCGGCCTGCGTGCCGTCGATCAGATGCCCGAAGATCCAGCCGATTCCCGACGCGCCCTCGTCGGCCAGGCAGTGGCTGTTGAGCCCCTGCTTGCAATAGTCGCAGCGGCCGCACGCGCTCACGCACGCGAGGATGACCCGGTCGCCGGCGGCCAGGCCGGTGACGCTGTCGCCGACCTCGGTGATCACGCCGATGCCCTCGTGGCCGAGGATCCGGCCGGGTTCGACTGCGGGCACATCGCCTTTGAGGATGTGCAGGTCGGTACCGCAGATCGTCGTCGCCTCCATGCGGACGATCACATCGGTGGGCTGCAGGATCCTCGGATCGGGGACGTCCTTCCATTCCTTCTTGCCGGGGCCTTCATAGACGAGCGCTTTCACGGGAAACTCCTTTGTCGATCGTTCAAGCATCCGCCCGAAGCGCGCCCGCGGCACACCCGCCGCGGTGGACCCGCATGCGCGGCCCGCGGACGTTCGTTCAGGAGGGGGGCAGCCGGCCGGATGACCGGCGCGGCTGCTTCGACGGTATCGCGACGGCGGGGTGCCGAGGCTACCAATTGCCCGCATATCTCCTTGCCCGCATTGCTCCGCGATGGAGCCCGACGGACGCATCGGTATCGCGGGCCCGGGTCTTTCGTCGGACCCCCGCATCGCATGGTTCATCCGAGCGAGAGGGAGAACATCCCACCCGCTGGCCCGCTCATTCCTCCTGCGGCGGCAGCGCCGCGACCAGCGGATGGTCGAAATCGAGCGCGCCGGTCTTCGCGGCGCCTCCCGGCGAGCCGATCGACTCGAAGAACTCCACGTTGGCGCGGTAGTAGTCCGACCACTCGTCGGGCAGGTCGTCCTCGTAGTAGATCGCCTCCACCGGGCACACCGGTTCGCACGCGCCGCAGTCGACGCATTCATCCGGGTGGATGTAGAGCATCCGCTCGCCCTCATAGATGCAGTCCACCGGACACTCGTCGATGCACGCGAGATCCTTCACATCGACGCATGGCAGCGCGATCACGTACGTCATGCCTCATCACCCTTCCCGTCGAATTCCCGATACTGCACACTGTAGAGTCTCAAGTGAACTTTAAGTCAAGCGAGAGGGATGCTATGGCTGCGAATCACTCTTCCGAGGAGCTGCTCACGATCGGCGAGATGAGCGGGCGAACGGGCGTCGCGGCCTCGGCGCTCCGCTACTACGAGGAGCTCGGGTTGATCGCATCGGTGCGCACCGGCGGCAATCAGCGGCGCTTCCCCAGGCATATGCTGCGACGGGTCTCGCTGATCTCGGTCGCGAAGAACCTCGGCATCCCGCTCACCGACGTGCAGGACGCCTTCGCCGACGTGCCGCTCGAGCGGACGCCGAGCCACGAGGACTGGCAGCGCGCCTCCCGCGCCTGGAAGCGGCAGCTCGAGGAGCGCCGCCGCCGGATCGAGCGGCTCGAGTACGAGCTCACCGGCTGCATCGGATGCGGCTGCCTCTCGATGAAGGCGTGCACCCTGCTGAACCCCGACGACGCGCTGGCGGAGACGGGTGCGGGGCCGAGGCGGCTCGAGTTCGAGGGGGAGGCGCGAGAGGCATGAGCGGCGTCATGGTTCGACACGATGCCGAATTTGCCCTTGACTTCAAGTTCGCTTGAAGTTCTAGCCTTGATCTCGCATCCGAAGAAAGGAACCCCATGACCGCCTACACGCTTCCCGATCTGCCTTACGACTACTCGGCGCTGGAGCCGCACATCTCGGGCCGCATCATGGAGCTGCACCACTCCAAGCACCACCAGACCTACGTGAACGGGGCCAACGCCGCGCTCGAGCAGCTCGCGGAGGCGCGCGACAAGGGCGATTTCGCGAACATCAACAAGCTCGAGAAGGACCTCGCGTTCAACCTCGGGGGCCACGTGAACCACAGCGTGTTCTGGCAGAACCTGTCGCCCGACGGCGGGGGAGCGCCCGAGGGCGAGCTGGCCGCGGCGATCGACGAGCACTTCGGCTCCTTCGAACAGTTCCGGGCGCAGTTCACCGCGACGGCGCTCGGGGTGCAGGGCTCTGGATGGGCGGTGCTGGCCTGGGACCGGCTCGCGGCCAAGCCGCTGATCTTCCAGCTCTTCGACCAGCAGGGCAACATCCCGCTCGGGCTGACCCCGCTGCTGCAGCTGGACGTGTGGGAGCACGCCTACTACCTCGACTACCAGAACGTGCGCGCCGACTACGTGAAGGCCTTCTGGGAGATCGCCGACTGGCAGGACGTTGCCCGGCGATTCGCCGCCGCGAACGCGGACGCCTCGTCTTGAGCTGAGCTGAATCGAACCAAGCCGAGCCGAGCCGGGCGGGGCCCAGCCTCGCCCGGCCGAACCCACCGGGGCGGGAGCCGACCGCACCGCTCCTGCCTGGAACCCCGCATCCTTCCCGCCGAAGAAAGTAGCCACCCTCGCATGACCACCAGCATCCCCACGCTCTACGAGAGCTTCGCCCTGTACGGCAGCGGCGTGACCCTCGTGACCGCTCGCGACGGCGACGACGATCGCTTCTTCATCGCCGGCTCCGTGCTGACCGCATCCGTCGATCCCTTCACGCTCGCGGTCTCCGCGGGCAAGGACCGGGATGCGCTGCCCGCGATCCTCGACGGCGCTCCCTGGGCCGTCTCGGTGCTCGCCACGCATCACCTGCCGCTGGTGCGGCGGCTCACCGCGCGCACCACCCGCGAGGAGCGGCTCGAGGCGCTCGAGGCCGCCGGCGCCGAACGCTCCTCGGAGGGGCCGCTGTGGCTGCCGGATGCGCTCGTCACGTTCTGGTGCACGACGCACTCGTCGACGCCCGTGCACGACCAGGTGCTGCTGGTCGGGGAGGTGCATCGCAACAGCCACCATTCGGAGGGGCTCCCGCTGCTGCGTTGGAACCGGGACTTCCGCACCGCGTCGGACTCCGACGCCATCGGCGGATAGGGGCTGGTCGCTCGGGTTCGTGCCCGTCGGTGCGGCCGTCGGGCCCGAGCCCTCAGACCTCCCGCAACACCCGGGCGGGGACGCCGCCCACCACGGTGCGGGGCGGGACGTCCTTGGTGACGACCGCGCCGGCGGCGACCACCGCGCCCTCGCCGACCGTGACGCCGGGCAGGATAGTGGCGTTGGCGCCGATCCACGCCCGCTCGCCGATCCGCACCGGCTGCGGAACCGTGGTCGCCCGCCGCTCCGGGTCGAGCTCATGGTTGAGGGTCGCGATCACGACGTTGTGGCCGATGAGCGCGTCATCGCCGATCGTGATCCCACCCTGATCCTGGAACCGGCAGCCGCTGTTCACGAAGACACGCTCGCCGAAGCGGATGTGCTTGCCGCAGTCGGTGGTGAAGGGCGGGAAGAGCCGGAACGAGCTCGGCACCTGCCGGCCCGTGATGCGCGCCATGATCGCCACGCGCTCCTCCGGCGTCGTGTAGCGGGAGTTGAGGTCCATGCAGAGGCGGATCGCCTCGTCGGCGAGCTCGTCCATCTTCTCGGCGAGTTCGCTGCCCGGGGTCGCGGGCCGTCCGGCCGACATCTGTTCGAGAAACTCTTCGGTCTTCATCCTGTCCTCCTCGTCCTTGCGCGTCGCGGGGCGTTACTCCTCGAACTCGAGTCCGCGCTCCCGCAGCGCCTCGTCGAGGATGCGGATGGCCTTCGGCCCCACGCCGTGGAGCGCGGCGAGCCGTCGGCGTCCGAACGCGGCGACCTCCTGCAGGGTAGTGATGCCCTGCGCGAGGAGCGCGCTGTTCGCGGGCCGGCCGATGCGGGGGAGATCGCCGATCTGCTCGGGAGTATCGCGCGTGCTCATGCAGCGAATCTAGCACCGGCCGGCTACTCGACCGCCGCGATCTCCAGGTCGATGACGACGCGGCCATCCGATTCGACGAGCGAGACCACCACGCCGGTCTCGACGTCGAGCATCACCCGGCACCATTCGGGGAACGGGCGGTACGGCTTCTCGTCGGGGCCGTATTCGTCCCGGTGGGCGACCGCGGAATGCAGCAGCGGGCAGCAGCCGCAGCGCGGCTCGTATCCGTCGATCGCGGTCATCGTCGCCGCCCAGGCGGGCCGGCCCCGATGCTCGACCAAGGCGAGGTCGGTCGCCGTCGTGCCGGTGGAGAGCTCGTAGGGGTCGAGCATCGCGACCCACCGGTAGTTCTGCTCCATCGGGTCGTCGTAGTGCACCCAGACCTCGCCGTCCTGGGCGGGGATCCGTTCCGGGCGTTCGGCGACGAGGCCGTCGGCGCGCAGGGGAGGGATGACGTCCAGGGGAGTGCGGTGGATCGGCGGAGGCGGCGGCGGACCGTATCCGAACGAGGAGAGGAAGGACCCGGAGCCGGGCCGGTCTACCACCGTCCTCGTGTGTCCCGACGCGTCGGTCAGCCGCATCCGTCCAGGGCGGTCGATCCGTGCCTCCACGCGCTCCTCCTCCGCGGTCGCGTGCCGCACGAACTCGAGCGCGCGCCACCGCCACGGCGAGCTGGAGGCGAGCGCGCGGAAGGCGTCTTCGGAGAGGAGCATGGAACGCACGATAGCCGCCGGGTTTGCGGATGAGGGGCGTCGAGGCGCGGGCGCTTCGCGGGCAGACGTGCGCCTTGGGAAATGAAGAATCCCCGACTTCGGCGCTGTGGAGTGGAAGTCGGGGGATTCCCACGTGGTGGAGGTAGCGCGACAGTGTTCTAACCTCGCCCCGCCGTTGCAGCAGGCGGTGCGGGAGCACCGGTCGATCCGACGCCGTACCAAGTCAGCAATGGTGCCTCAGGTTTGTGAACAGACCCGACCGCAGTCGATTACGCGGCTGACGGAAGTGATGCTCGATGAAGCTCAGTGCCGGTACGAAGGCGGTGAAGTTCTTCGGAAGATCGCCGTTAATCTTTGGCGTAAGTCGTGATCGACTGGCACGTCGTCTACGCAGTCATGGGGTCATGATCCGTCGGGAGGGGCCGACTACGGAACAGGTGCTGGAGATGGTCCGCCGGTATGACCAGGGCGAGTCGTTGGCTCGGGTTGGTGCCCGGCTGGGATTCAGCGGTGGAACGGTCCGCACGCACCTAATCCGTGCAGGTGTCCGGCTTCGCGACTCCCATGGCAGAGCGCGATAGGCACGCTGTTCAAAGAGGTGCTCAGCCCGCGGCACTCTCAGAGGTACAGTAGCGTGTCGGCGAGGGCTTCCGGCAGACGCTCCATCGCGCCTGAGCGTTCACTGAGGGTGCGTAGGTTCCACCACACTCGTGACCGCACTTGCTCTGGCGTCTGGTTCCAGACCTGGCTCAGCAACTGTTCGATCCCCTGTGTATCTGCGGGCTTGCGGGCTCGCACTTTGCGCGCGGGGAAGTCCGTCTCGCTCAGGATCCTTTCGGGCGGCATCAGCCGGAGCTGACCTTCGGACATGGCTGCGTTAACCGAGAAGTAGGCGTCTGTCTCTATGGCCCCTGCGATGTCGTTAGCATCACCGTTGAACCAGTGCAGGATCGCGCCTCGCATGTCGGCGTCGTGGAGATGTTGCACAACCTCGGATGCGGCACCGGTGCTGTGGATGGAGACGAGCACTGGCTCAGTACGCACGATATTGAGCAACTCTCGGAAGATCGAGCGCTGGCGCGCCAAATCCCCACCTCGGCGATCGAGGCCAATCTCGCCAACGAGGGCGAACGAGTCGAGGAGTTCGGCGAACTGTTCGGCGTCCCAGCCGTCACGTGCTGCTGCAACTCCAGGGTGGACGCCAATTCCCCAGACGAGCGCAGAATCCCGTCGATTTCTGACCTGGCGTGCTTCTTGCAGGCTACGAGTCATCGCGAACGTCACGGACTGTCCAAGTGCGGCGATCTGCTTCGGCGTCACATCCGGTGCAATGTGGGCGTGAGCGTCGAGTGCTGGGAGGGTGGAGCTGATCATCCCAGGTTCACCCGCCCAAGCTCGGCGAGTCCTCGACGGGCGAGGTTGCTGATTGCGTCGAGGTCGGCGTCGGGGGGCCAGGTACCAGCGTCAATGGCGTCGTCGTCGATGCCTCGTGTCGTCGCGTAGGAGATTGCGGCCCGGTCACTGTAGCGCCGTTCGAGAAGCTCGAGACGTGCTTCGCCGGAGAACTCGTTGGACAGATAGATGGTCGGGTCGGCAATGCCAGCTCCAATGAATGCGCCTCGACGAGTGACACATGCGTAGCAGAGGCCACAGTTGAGCGTGGAGTTGCCGCCCTTGATCCGAGCACCGTCCAACTTGCTGCATGAGATCGTGAGGGCAGCAATGCGATCCCAGCCAGCCGGTGGATGACCATCAGCGACCAGGCGCATCTCTTCACCCTTGGTGTAGGAAGCGAAGGGGTTGGTCACCTCTATCTCCAGACCAAGTAGCCGGAGCAGGGTGTTGACGCGGTAGAAGGTCTCCGGATGCGTCGAACGTGTGGAGAGTGCACCGGCTCGGTTTGGGTGTAGTGGTAGGTTCAGGCTGGTGAAGCCGTTCTCTGGCACGAAGAGCGTGGACGCGTCGCGACTGGCCGCGACGGCGACGCCGATCGCAACGAAGAGCAAGGACCGACTCCTACTGGAGGCCTCCTTCTTGTCGGCTGCTTGGGTGAACTCGATCTGGGTGTATGAGGGCGCGGGTGCGAAGGACTCTTGTAGCCAGCTGCGGACGGTGTTTTGGGCCTGACGAACTGCCGTGGCAGTGTCGTAGTGCCCAACGAACAACGGCCCTTCGCTCAGTGTGGAGAGCAGATGCAGCGCCCCGAGGTAAGAGTCGAGACCACCGCTGAGCAGGGCGACGGACTCGACGTTGTCAGGAACCTCGCCGGGCTGCTCCTCTGGGGAGGTCAGGTCCCGTACGACCTGGAGTTCCCACGTGTCGCCGGTCAGCCAGAAAAGCAGCTGTGCGAGCTGGTTGATTGCGTCACCCTCCCACGACGCGGGGTTAGCAACTTCAACGGTGAGGTGGAGGCGGCGGGTGAAGGTAGCCGGCCTGCCTGAGAGCCGGTCGACCAGGTAAGCGCTGCCAGCGATACGGACCAGATCGATCGCCTGCGAAGGAATCTGTCCGAGAGCAGGGAGCCACCAGCCCATTGCACTCTTGACGGTATCGGTCTCGCCCGGCGCTGTCGGCCAGTGCAGCCGGTGGTGATGGTCTGGTGTCTGGCTGGTGGAGCCTTCGCCGGAGACGTAGAAGTGACTGAGCGGCATGTTGTCTACCTCGCTCTCAGGACGCGGATGGCTCGTTGAGCGAGGTCAGCGGCGGCTTGATGAAGTATGTTCGCTGACACTGCCGGGGCGGCGTCGATGTCGAGGCCTCGAACTTTCGCGTCGATCCAGCCGCGCAGCATCCGCTCACGGACGATAGCCTCGTTCCCGTCCAGTGTTCCGTTGACGATCTGGTCTTGAAGCTCGACGAGGCCAAGCTGGAAGATGTACGCGCTGACGAAACCTTTGATCGCTTCGGCCGCTGTTGGTGGTTCGCCGTCAGTCGAAACGATCTTCTTGACTTGCTCGGTAGCCGCTTGGCGGATGGCTCGATCGTCAGGGTGTCCGTCGTCTCCGACCATGAGTGTGACGAGCCGGCTGATACGCGCACGCGGGGTGAGCGAATCGAACTCGGCGAGCGAAAGACCATAGTCGGCCAGTCGCAGGGCGTCGCGATTCCTCAGCGCATATGCTGCCCCGATAGTCGCGCCACCGCGTGAGGCGCCTCCGATCACCTGACGTGTGGAACGACTCCCGGATCGGCCAGTTCCTGCGGAACCTCCCGACGTTCCGCCTGCACCGGCGCCGCCTGCACCGGCCCCGCGGCGGCCTGAGACACGGGGACGCACAATCGGCGGGACCACATTTCCTCTGGTGGCTGGATCGTCACGCCAAAGGGCATCGATGAGGGCCTGGCCAACACGGTCCAAATCTGAAGCTGGTCCCGCTGGGTCAAATAGCCTGTCGGATGGTTCGGACGGTTTCGGATCGCCGCTGGCGTCACCGGTTCCGTCAATCCCCCCGACGAGGTTAGACCATGCGTCTCGGAAGTCGTTCCATTCTGCGGAGTTGCTGCCTCCGTACGCGCCGCTAGTTCCCACCGATCTGCTCCAGCTCGTCGCGCGCCGCGGCCTGCGTCGACGGATGCAACGCGGTGTCCTGTGCCGCGCGTCTCACCAGACCGACGAGGGCCGCGCGCCCACTGTTCGCGAGTTCAACGATGGCACCGGGAGTCAGGCGTCCTCCCCAACAGTGTGTTTCCACACCGACCGCCGCCGCCTGCTCCAGGGCTGGCGTCTTGCCAGCCCAGAGGACGGCACCACGGACAACCGCCTCGGCATCTTCCGTGCGCTTCGTCGTTGCGAACAGAACATCCAACGCGGCCAGTTGTTCATCCTCACCGCGCTCACTAAGAGATCCTGCCGCCACGTTTCGCGCAGCTTGACTCTCGCCAAGCAGGTCGTTGATCAGCGCGACAACCTCGTCGGAAACCTGCGCTCCCATGCTCACGTTGATCAGGCTCGCGGCGAGCGTGAGATAGGGGTCCAGGTTCTCGTTGGTCACAGACGGAGGCGCAGCAGCCCATTCCTTCGTTGTTTCGTCGATCCCGTCGGGAAGCGTGGCGTCTTCACCCTCTTCTCCTGTCGGTTTCGCCCACGCCTGCCACCGTGCCAGCAGGGTCTTGCGCTCTTGAACTGGCGCTGCGGCCAACGTATTGAAGGACGATCGGTGAAGTTCCTCCAGCAGCAGCATCTTGATCATCAACCCAGGCGGGATCGTCGCGCCGCGCGCACGGGCGATGGACTCGCGTACGCCGAACGCGTTGAGAAAACGCTTGATCTGACGTGGGTTCGAGAGACGATCGGCGCTCAGGCCTTCGGCTAGCTGCGCGGCGAGCGAAAGATCCTCCTCGGTCGGTTCGGCAGGCAGACCGTCGAAGTCATCCAGCAGCGGGGTCTGGTGGGTGTTCCGTCGCGCTCGAACATGCGCGGCAAGGGCCTGTAATTCGGTCCCGCTCATCGAGCGGCCAGCGATCAGCAGACCGATATAGGCCTCCGCGTCGATCGCTGACAGCCGCGGTAGCGCAATCGGCAGCTGAACGATCTTCTCCAGGTAGCGCTTGGCAAAGACGTCACCGCGTCGAGCCCCGTCCAAGCTGACCGAGATTGCATCACGGACCATGTCCTGATCGGCCGCTAGGACGAACACCATCTTCTCGGTAGACAGGAAGAGCTTGATCGCCTCAAGCGTCGCTGTGACGGCATCCGGCAGACACCGGTCCAGGTCATCGACCAGGACAACGACGCGTTCGACTTCCGGAATCAGGGCAAGCAGTTCCTTGTAGGCGTCGTTGAAACCAGCCATCGACTCCGGCCCATCCGGGTCTTTGGGCTCGAAGATGCCAGCGATCTGGTCTGGATCGACCTGAAAGGTCAGTGCACCCTTCGCGATGGCCATCGCTGCGCGGCTCCAGCTGACCCTTCCGAGCAACTCTTTCGCCTTCTCGGTGACCTTTTTCTTGATCCCGGGGTCAGGAATCTGACTCTGAATGCCGTGCAGAATCTCCGAGATCAGCGTGCCTTTGACATCTCCATGGTCGTCGTAAGCCCACGGGTTAGTGGAGACCACGAAGCAGGACTTGTCGTCCTCGAACTCGGCCTCGATCAATTTCAGGATCGTGGATTTTCCTCCGCCCCAAGGACTCTGGACGGACAGGGTCAGGGGGTGGACGTTGCGTTCGCGGACTGCGGCGACGATCGGTTCGACCACCGCGTCGAACCCGAGGAGGTCCAAGGTGCTGGGGTTGTCGTCCCAAAGTCTGATCTGGGGAGGTGTCGCCGCCATTGCCAGTCTCGCTTCCTGGCGATGGCTCGGTCGTGCGAACTCGCCCACTCTCAGAGATTTATGTCTCTCTCAGTATCTCGGATCCGACACCGAGAACGCGAGACGACACGAGCAACGGCCCGCGGGGCACGCCCCGCAGTCGAGACCGAACGGCCAGCAGGCTCAGTACCCGACCGGGGGCCTCCGTCGACCTATCTCGCAGCGGGAGGTCAGGCGCTCGTTGTGCTCGGCGAGATCTGCTCAGTGCCGTCGTGCCCGGCGCTCTCGATGCGGCTCAGGCTCCACGGCGGAGGTGAGCAGCAGCAGTTTCTGTTCGAGGTCGGACGGATTCGGCGGGTGCTGGTCAGCGATCCAGACCATGCTTCCTGCTTCCTTGAGCCGCGAGTATCCAAGCGATCACCGGCCAACTCGACTTGTTGAAGATGACTACGACAAGGCCACGATCAGACTCGACGCGAGCCTCGGGCTCCTCACCGACGTCGACGAGGTCTGCGCCAAGGCCGAACCATCCGAACGACGGATACTCAACCGGGTACTGTTCGACCGCATCACCATCGATGACGAGGACGACGCCATTCTTGAAGCCAACGAAGCGATCCAGACGATCCTCGCCACGAACCCCAGGCCACACAACGAAAGAACCTTGCCCCGCGATGATGCGGGGCAAGGTTCGAACGTTTCACATTTGGTGGAGCTAAGGGGATTCGAACCCCTGACCTTCTCATTGCGAACGAGACGCGCTACCAACTGCGCCATAGCCCCCTGGTGGAACAGGAATTTACTGTACCACTACTCGCGCGCCGCCCCAAAACGGGCCGGCGGCGGCACGCCTCAGTGCCCTCGGAACGCCTCCGCGAGCCACCAGGCCCCGCCGTCGGAGGCGATGCGGGCGTCGAGCACGAGCGGGGCCGAGGGCCCACCGTCGAGCCACTCGCGCACTGCCTCGAGATCCTCCACGGCGCGCACGGTGACGCCCTCGGCGCCGAATCCGCGCGCGATCGCCGCGATGTCCGCGCGCGGGAACGTCACGGCACCCAGGTCCGGGGCAGCGGCCTCGGCGTCCTCGCCCGCGCCGAAGTGATGCACCTCGGCGCCGTAGCCGTCGTCGTTGTACACGACCACGAGCAGCGGCAGGCCGATGCGCACCGCCGTCTCGAGCTCCGCGATCGCCATGAGGAACCCGCCGTCGCCCGTGCCGAGCACCGGCAGCCGCTCCGGACGCGCGAGCGCCGCGCCCACCGCGGTGTGCAGCCCCAGCCCGATCGCCTGGAACGCCTGCGTGAAGCAGAACCCGAACTCGTCGGGCACGTCGAGATACGCGGAGGGGTACCCCATGAAGTTCCCCGAATCCACCGACACGATGCGCTCCGCGGGCAGCAGCCCATCCAGTTCCCGGCTCAGCACGCGGGGGTCGATGCGCGGCTCCGGATCCCGCTCCGCCTCCTCGCCGACCGGAGCGCCGGAGCGGTCCGGCGGGTCGAGCGGCACATCCGCCCACCGCGCCGAGGCCGCGATCCGGTCGCGGACCTCCGCGGTGCGGTAGCGCAGCTCGCCATCGGCCGGCGCCGACCGGGCGGTCAGCTCGGCGGTCACCGCGCTCGCGGTCGCCGCCGCGTCGCCGAGCACCCCCAGGTGGATCGGCCGCTGGGCGCCGAGCGCCGACGGCTCGAGATCGATCTGCACCACCTTGGTGCCGGAGCCGATGAGCCGGCCGTGCCGCATCGTCCACATGTTCAGCGCGCAGCCCACCCCGATGAGCAGATCCGCCCCCGCGATCAGCTCCGCGCCGAGCGGCGAGGAGAACCCGCCCGAGATCCCGAGATCGAACGGATCGCCCTGGAACAGCCCCTTCGCCACGGCCGAGGTCGCCAGCAGCGCGCCGCCCGCCTCGGCCAGCGTCCGCAGCTCCGGCCCGGCCTCGCGGGCGCCCCGCCCCGCGACGATCACGGGCCGCTCGGACGCCTCGACGAGCTCCGCGAGCCGACGCACCGAGGCGTCGTCCGCGCGTGGCGGCGCCGGGGCGACCGGCGGCGACAGCCGCACGAGCGAGGCCAGTGCCGAGGCCGGGGCGGGCTGCGCCTGCACGTCCAGCGGCAGGTTCAGCACCACTGTGCGGCGCTCGTCCCTCGCCGCGCGGAAGGCGCGCACCACGTCCGCCAGCGCGCTCTGCGCCGAGTGCACCCGGTGCGAGTCCGCGAGCACGGCGTGCGCGAGCCCGGCCTGATCCATCGCGAAGTTCGACCCCACCGCTGCACCCGTCGCCTCCGCCGCGAGCACGATCATCGGCGTGCGGCTCTTCGCCGCCTCCCCGATCCCCGTCGCCGCGTTCGTGAGCCCGCAGCCCTGATGCACCGAGACGAGCGCCACGCTGCCGGACATCCGCGAGTACGCATCCGCCATCGTCGCGGCGCCGCCCTCGTGCCGCGCCGCGGTGAACGCGACCCCGGCCTCCCGCAGCGCATTGGTCACCGCGAAGTTCCCCGACCCGACCACGCC
>NZ_FUIC01000011.1 GCF_900163695.1 Gulosibacter sp. 10 | reverse complement strand
TCTGCTCGAAGCCGGCGGTTTCAGACCTCGACTACACCCTCGTTCGTGAAGAGCCGGCATCCCTCGCCTCCCGTATTCGAATCGACCATGCACCGTCGTCACTGTAGACCCGCGCCGGGCACCGGCCTGCGAGGGCGCCCGCGGTTCGGGATTCCGACCTGCCCCGCCTACAGGTTCGCGGCGAACCCGCGGATGCGCTCGACCAGCCCGTCGATCCGCCGGGTACGCGCAGCGTCCTGGTCGAACCCGTCGTAGGGCAGCGGCGGATCCTCGCGCACGTTGAGCGAGCACTGGAAGTCCTGGCACACGTACACGCCGACCGAGTTGCCGTTGCGGCCGGAGGGTCCGGAGCGCTTGGCACTGCAGAACACCACCTCGTTGCGCATCCGCACGTCGTGGCACCAGCCGCACAGCTGCGGGTTCGGCGGCGGGGTCTGCTGCCGGAACAGCACGCCGACGACCTCGCCGGATTCGAGGGGGATGAACGCGTAGGCGCGCTTGGAGATGCGCGGATCGCGCCAGCCGAAGTAGTCGAGCGAATCCCAGTCGACGGCGTCGAGGCCCTCGGGCAGGGTCAGCTCGGTGCGCTCCTTCTTGGAGGCGTTGAGGAAGTGGGTGCGGATGTGCTTCTCGTTGATTGCCAGCATGCGGCGATCGCCTTTCGTGCGAACGGCGCGACGGTGCGCGCCTGCGGATTCAGGGTTCCCGGGCGGCGGTCGGCCGCGCGGGCGTGACGATCCGCGGGACGGCCCGGAGGGGCGGCCCCGCGGGGACGGTCGAGCTACCTGTCGGCGGCCGCGCGGCCGCCGAGGTCTCCCTGCGCGCCGGAGCGGCGCGTTCGCATCGAACTCTCCACGACGCCGACCCTACACCTCCGGCCTCGGCACCCTGTCCTCAGCACCCTGATCTTGGCGCCCTGCCCTTGGCGCCCTGCCCTCGGCACCCTGTCCTCGGCACCCTGGCGCTCGGCGTCACGACGCCCGCGTGCTCTTGCGGGCGACTCCCCAGTTGCCGTCGACGCCCTGCACGTCCCGGGCGTGCTCGTCGATCGCGGCCAGCTCCTCGGCGGTGAACTCGAGGTGCTCGAGCGCCGCGACGTTGTGCTCGAGCTGCTCCACGCGCGAGGCGCCCAGCGTCAGCGAGGTCATCCGCGGATCCCGCAGCGCCCACGCGAGGGCCATCTGCGCGAGCGACTGGCCCCGCCGCTCCGCGATGTCGTGCAGCGAGCGCAGCGCCGGGATCGACCGCTCGAGCGTCTCGCGCCGCACGGTCGAGCCGCTGCGCGCGGCGCGCGAGTCCTCGGGGATGCCGTTCAGGTACTTGCCGGTCAGCAGGCCCTGGGCGAGCGGCGTGAACCCGATCATGCCGATGCCGAGCTCGCCGCAGGCGTCGATGAGGCCGTCGGTCTCGATCCAGCGGTTGAGCATCGAGTAGGAGGGCTGGTGGATGGTGAGCGGCGTGCCGAGCTCGGCGAGGATCGCCTGCGCCTCGCGCGTGTCCTCGGCCGAGTACGAGGAGATGCCGACGTAGAGCGCCTTGCCGCTGCGGACGATGTCGTGCAGCGCCTGCATCGTCTCCTCCACCGGCGTCTCGGGGTCGGGGCGGTGGTGGTAGTAGATGTCGACGTAATCGAGGCCGAGCCGCCGCAGCGAGGCGTCCAGGCTCGAGATCAGGTACTTGCGGCCGCCGCCGAACTGGTACGGCCCCGGGCCCATGTCCCAGCCGGCCTTGGTCGAGATCACGAGGTCGTCGCGGTGCCCGGCGAGGTCGGTGGCGAGCATGCGGCCGAAGTGCCGCTCGGCGGAGCCCGCGGGCGGGCCGTAGTTGTTCGCGAGGTCAAAGTGGGTGATGCCGAGCTCCACCGCCCGGCGCACGATCCCCTGCTGGTGCTCGAACGGCACGTTCTCGCCGAAGTTCTGCCAGAGCCCGAGCGTGAGCGGCGTGAGCTTCAGGCCGCTGCGCCCGCTGCGGCGGAACTCCATCTTCTCGAAACGGTCGGGGGAAGGCTGCCAGGTCATTCGGGCTCCTCTCGAGCGGTGTCTCCGGGACTTCGACGATATCGGGGCGGGCTCCTCCCGGCCTGCGACTTCCCGGCGCCGGGGCACGGCGCGATCGGCAGGGTCAGGCGGAGAGCGATCGCACGGCTATGCCCTCCACCAGCGCGCTCATCAGCGCGTCCCGCTGTCGCGCCGTGAGCGGCTCGCCCGCGGCCGCCTCGAACATCCACAGCCCGTCCGCCGCGAGCCGGACGAGGAAGAGGAATTCCGCCTCCGGGCCTTCCCCGATCGACTCCGGGTCGGGGAGCCAGCGGTTGTTGAGCTCCACCCAGATCTCATTGGCGGCCGGATCGGCCGCGGCATCGAGCATGAAGAGCAGCTCGGCGCGAGAGGTCACCTGCGCGCAGGTCCGCACGTAGGCCGCGAGCCGCTCCTCGGCGGAGGCCTGCTCGGGCACCCGGCCGAGGCGCTCCCGCAGCTGCCGCTCGAAGAGCTCGGCGAGGTGGCGATGCACGCCGAGCACGAGCGCCTGCCTCGACGGGAAGTGATACATCACCCCCGGCCTGGTGACCCCCGAGGCTGCCGAGACCGCGTCGAAGGTGAGGCCCGTGACGCCGCGCTCCTGCACGACGGATCGAGCGGCTTCCAGAATCATGTCGCGCTTGCTCCGAGCCACCGCGTCCTTCCCGGCGCGCCCAGCGGCGGGCGCGCCTTGCGTTCCCTTGCCTCTCAGGGTAATACTTAACTTTCTAGAAAGTAAAGTAACGCTATTCACGCGGTGTCGTGCGCTGGGAGGTGTGCGATGTGCAGCATTCGTATCAATTCGTTCGGGGACGCCTGGGATCTGCTGTCCCTCGTCGGTGGCGAGGAGCCCATCTCGGACCGCAAGCGCCGGGTCACCCTCGGCGCGTTCAAGATTCCCGCGGATGCCGACCGGCGCCGGCTCCGCGGGCTCCGGCGGGAGATCTCGGAGCGGTGCGTCCGCATGCTCCGCCGCAATACGAGCTCGGTGCTCGTCATCGCCCTCGACGCCACGGCCCTCGAGGGCCGATCCGACCTCACCGGATTCGGCAAGGACATCGCGGGGACGGTGTTCCGACAGGGCAGGGTGCTCTCCGGCCACGACGTCCCGGTGGTCGCGGTGCTCGTGCGATCGCCGTACGAGCGGGAACTGCTCGTCAACGCGGTCGCCGACGGCCGCTTCGGCAGTCTCGGCGGCCGGGGATGGACGTGGGCGATCATGCGCGCCGACGAACTCGCGCACTCGAGCCCGAAGACGCTCATGATCGACAGCTGGCTCTGAGAGGTATGGTGGTGGCAGACCGGTGCAGCACCGGCATCTCGTGACCGGCAGGGAGTGGCATGGCGCTGAAGACCGGCATACCGGCCTCGGCGGGGGACCCCGGGTTCCACCGCGTCAAGCGCCGGTACCAGTGGATCGCGGGCGGGACGGCCCTCCTCATGGCGGTCTCGGCGATGCTCGCGCTCAGGGTCGCCGCGGGGCTCAACTACGACATCGACAACTTCTCCTGGGCGGGCACCTTCCGCTCCCGGTCGGGGAAGACGCACCGGTCGATCCGGGAGCTGCACCACTGGCTGGACGAGCACTTCTCCGACGAGGCCGTGACCGTCTTCATCCTCCTCCTCTGGCTCGTCGCCATCGCCTGCTTCATCGCGCTGCCCGTCCTGCTGCTGCGCTGGCAGCGGGTGCGGGAGCGCTTCGGGCGCACGGATCCGGGCGGGATCTAGGCGCGGCGGGTCCGCGGCTCCCGCGCGTCCTCCGCCCCAGCACCCGTATCGGGGCGGATGGCCGAGCGAACGCCCTCCTGACGTTCGCTCGGCCATCCGTCCCGCGGACGCCGGCGCTGCGGGACCCGGCCTACCGGGGCGACAGCCGGATGCGCTCCTCCGCCGCCTCGAGCACCGCCTCCCGGCTGTAGAGCAGCGGGAACCCCGTCCCCGCCGCCCACAGCGGCTGCAGGTCGGCGTAGTGGTTCGAGCGCGGATCGCCCGACTGCCCCGGCGAGTTGAGCACCCGGCTCTCGTCCCATTCCCCCACGTCGAGGACCATGCGGAAGCTGCTCCCCATGACGGCGTTGAACTCGGCGTCGTACCCCGCGAGCCCGACCGTGTCCCCGCTGCCCGCCCTCGGCACCTCGGGGAGGGCCGCCCACTCGGGCTGGCCGGGAGCCGCGCTCGCATACAGCGGATGCCGCAGGCGGGTCCGATGCAGCTCGCCCCAGGCCCAGCCGGAGCGGTTCGGCCCGAGGAGCCCTTCGATCTCGTCCAGCGCCGCTTCCAGGGTCTCCGCCACGCCCTCCGCCATCAGCTCGAGATCGGCGGGCTCGGCCAGGTCGAAGCGGTCCAGCATCCGCAGATCCGGGCGCAGATCCGAGAAGAGGGCATCATCGCGCAGCAATCGGTGTCGGCCCCGTCGCACCGCCTCCGCGGAGCACCCCGCCCTTGCGAGCGACCGGTCCACGAGCCAGGGTCGGAAATGGCGGCGCTGCCACACCTGGAAGACCAGCGCGCAGCGGGAGTCGACCCGCTCGACCCCATCCCAGGCCCGCAGCTCGGCCCAGATATCCGCAGCGGCATCCACCTCGACCGGCGCGAGCCGCTCGAGCATCGCGAGGGCGTGCTCGTTCGCCGCATCCTCCTGCAGCCGCCAGCTCGAATCCACCGATCGGGACTCGCCGCTCGCGAGGCGCCGCTGCAGCCGACGGGCCCTGGCGTTCGAGAACCAGTCGGCCGAGATGCTCAACTCGCCGCTGTCATGGGAATCGGGGACGTTGTTCTCGTTCGCGCTCGCGAACCATCCGGTCGCGAACGTCCTGTCGGAGGGGAGCTCCTCGAGCGAGGCGAAGCCCTCCCACTCGAAGCGCCCGTCCCCCGCGACCGGCAGCGACCCGTCCCAGCCCCGTCGACGGGGCACCAGGGCGCTCCCCTGCCAGCCGGTGCGGCCGTGCACATCCGCGAAGATCTGATTGGTCGGCGGGGAGCTCCACCGCCGCAGTGCGCGATGGTGATCATCGGCATCGGCGGAGTCGAAGAACGCCACCGACCCGAGGTAGGGCGCCGTGCCCGGCTCCAGGCTCGCCGCGCGGACCGCGAGCGCGACCCCGCGCCCCGCGTCGTGGTGCACCACCGGTCCGTGCACGCCGAACCGCAGCACGTGCACCGCCTCGCCGCCGCCGGCCACCGGAGCCGTCTCCTCGATCATCGTGAACGAGCGCCAGTCGTCCCGGTAGCGGTACCGGTCCGGGTCCTCGGGGTGCAGCTCGTACACGTACAGGTCCTCCTGGTCGGCCGGCCAGATCGTCAGGCCGAACGCCACCCTGCCGTTGTGCCCGATGTAGATGCCCGGCAGGTTCGGCTCGCCCGCGCCGATGATGCTCAGGCCGGGCGCCTCGAGGTGGGCGAGGTAGCGCAGCGACGGAAGCGTCAGCATCCTGTGCGGGTCGTTGGCGAGGATCGGTCGGCCCGTCTCGGTGCTCGATCCGGAGATCACCCAGTTGTTGCTGCCGGAGGGGGCCGCGCCGACGGATGCGGCCGCGTCGCCGAGCGCGACCGGCTCGTAGGCGAGCTTGAACACGTCCAGCGCGTCATCGGAGAGCCGGTCGATCAGCTCGGTCTCGAAGGGCTGCGGCCCGGTCTCCGGTTCGCGGACGGAGCGGAACGATTCGGCCTCCTCGCCGAGATCCCGCAGCGTGAGGGCACGCTCGAGCTCCTGCGCGACGTTGAACTGCAGGCCGTGCGTGCGGATGCGGACCACGTCCTCGGGCTCCCAGCGGGCCGGCGCGTAGCCGAGCCTCCCGAACTCCACCGGCAGCCGCGTCTCGGCGTCCTCCGCGGCCCAGTCGATGAACGCATTGATTCCCCGCACGAACGCGGTCACGATGTCCTTCGTCTCGGCGCCGTACGCGAGCCATTCCGCCCGCATGTCCCCGCGGTAGAGGAAGAGGCGGCGGGCGCGGTCGCCCTCGAGATGGTCCGGCCCGAGCACCTCGGCGAGCTCGCCGAGGCCCCGGCGCCGCCACAGATCGATCTGGAAGAGCCGGTCGCGGGCCACCTGGAACCCCTGCGCGAGGAACGCGTCGAGACGGTCCTCCGCGTAGATGTGCGGCACGCCCCACCGGTCGATCAGGATCTCCACGGGCCCGACGAGCCCGGGGACCGGGAACCGCCTCCCGGTCGTCTCCGGCGGCGCCGCGGCCGGTCCTCCGCCCGCATCGCGATTGCGCGTCGATGCCGCCCGCCTCTGCTGCTGCCGCTCCGTCATGGTCCGCTCCTCTCCTCGCAGTCCCCCGCTACTCACTCACGTCTCCTCGGCGATGCGTTCCGAACGATCGGAGCCCGATCACGCCGACGATCGTCAGCACGAGGAGCAGGGTGTAGAAGATCGAGACCGCCCAGGGGTTGTTGCCGGTCACGGTGAGGATCCACTGCGCGACGAAGGCCGTCGAGCCGCCGATCAGCGCGGAGCACACCTGGTAGGCGATCGACATGCCGGAGTACCGGACGCGGGCCGGGAACGAGTACGCGAGGAAGCTCGAGAACACCGCGAAGTACATGCAGACGCTGCCGTAGGACACGTAGATCATCAGCGCGATGAACAGCAGGTTGCCCTGGTCGATCGCCAGGAAGTACGGCACCGTGCCGACCAGCGCGATCGCGAGCGCGATGAGGATGATCCTGGCCCGGCCGAACCGCTGCGCGAGGTAGCCGCCCGCGAGCTGCGTGAAGAACTGCACCACCGACGCGCCGACGAGGATGTTCAGGATGAGCTGGCGATCGAACCCGAGCGGGCCGGTCGTCCACGCCAGCATGAACGTGTTCGTGAAGTACGAGATGGAGATCGACATGATCGACGCGAAGATGCCGAACACGAGGATGAGCGGCGCGGTGCGGATGACCTCGAGGGCCGGCGCCTTGGCCGGCTTCGACTGCTGCTGCTCCCGCTTCTTGGCGTCGAGGAACTCCTGCGTCTCGGTCACGCGCAGCCGGAGCACGACGCCCACGACGATGAGGACCACCGAGAAGAGGAACGGCAGCCGCCATCCCCAGCCGAAGAAGGCGTCGTCCGGCAGCATGCCGACGAGCAGGAACGAGCCGGTGGCCATGAGCGACCCGATCGGGGAGCCCTGCTGCACCCACGCGCCCGCGATCGTCTTCCGGCTCGCCCGGGCGCTCTCGGTGGCGATCAGCACCGCGCCACCCCACTCGCCTCCGACCGCCAGGCCCTGGAAGGCCCGCAGCAGCACCAGCAGCACCGGGGCGAGCACGCCCACCTGCGCGTAGGTGGGCAGCAGGCCGATGGCCGTGGTCGACGCGCCCATGAGCACGAGCGTGACCATGAGCACGTTCTTGCGCCCGAAGCGGTCGCCGAGGTGGCCGAACACGATCCCGCCGAGCGGGCGCGTGAGGAAGCCCACCCACAGCGTGGCGAACGAGGCGAGCACACCCGCCGCCGGATCGATGTCCGGGAAGAACAGCGGGCCGAACACGAGCGCCGACGCCGTGCCGTAGACGAAGAAGTCGAACCATTCCAACGAGTTGCCGACGACCGCGC
This sequence comes from Gulosibacter sp. 10, assembly GCF_900163695.1. GTDB lineage: Bacteria > Actinomycetota > Actinomycetes > Actinomycetales > Microbacteriaceae > Gulosibacter. The sequence continues at coordinate 193,022 of NZ_FUIC01000011.1, read as the reverse complement.
CGACCAGCGCGGTGCGCTCCTTGCGCCGGGCCTCGGGGGAGATCTCCTCCGTCGCCGCATCCTGTGTCGACATAGCCATGCTCCTTTGCATTCCTGCTCGGTGCGCGGCCCGCCTTCGGGCCGCGCGATTGCTACCGAGAATCGCAGCCCCGGGACATTATGTCTAATGACTTTTTTCACCCCTTCCCATAATATTTGGGAATATGGAACGCAGGAATCTCGAGTACCTCCGGGCGGTCGCCGACCACGGCTCGGTCAGCGACGCGGCGCTCCGGCTCTCGGTCACGCAGCCCGCCGTCTCGAAGCAGATCCAGCGCCTCGAACGGGAGCTCGGAACGCGGCTCTTCTACCGGACTCCTCAGGGCATGTCGCTCACCGCAGCCGGCGAAACCCTCTACCGGTTGAGCGAGCGCATCCTCACCGGTTTCGAGCGGATGGAGTCCACCATCCGCGCACGGTTCGTGAACCGGCCGGCGTTCCGCGTGGCGGCGCCCGCGACGACGGCGTTCGCACTCATCTCGCCGTTCATGGCCGCGACCGATTCGAGCATCGTCGATCTCGCGATCATGCCGGTCGGAGAGATGGATTCGGCACTGGACGCGGGTGTCGACATCGCGATCAGCACGGTGCCGCCGCCGCACTACCGCGAGGGCATGCCGGTGGGGCGGCTGCCGCTCTCCGTCCAGGCCCCGGCGGACGTGCTGGAGCGCGCCTTCGGCGCGGTCGCCGCCGCCGATCTCGCCGCCGCCTCGAAGGAGCTGCTAATCGTGCCGCAGACCGGCGTGCACAGGATCGTCGAGCAGGCGGCCGCCGGCCTGCCCTCGCCGCTGCGGATCCGCCCGGTATCGGTCGGCACCGCCGCGCAGGCCATGGCCGTGCGAGGCCAGGGCATCGCCCTCCTCGCCGAACAGCCCACCTACGGCCTCCGATCGCTACCGGTCGCGGTTCGCGGCGAACCGCTCTCCGCAGGCCTCTACGCTTCCTGGGATCCCCGCCACTTCGCGTCGCCCGAGCTCCGCGATCTCGCGGAGGACTTCAGCCGCTGGTTCGCGGAGGACTCCCCCTGGCGCTCCGCGGCGCACTGAAGCCGTTGCGGTCGCTACGCGCCCGTTGAGGCGCGCACCATCCGCAGCTCCCGGACGCCGTCCTCGACCTTGCCCGCCCCGTCGAACTCGAAGCCGTGCTTGCGGTAGAACGCCTGCGCCCTCGGGTTCGGGTCGGCGACCCAGAGCACGGCGCTCCCGCCGCCGGGGAGGACCGCGTCGAGCAGCGCGGCCCCGATGCCGCTGCCGTGCACGGCGGCCGCGGCGTAGAGCACGAAGAGCTGCCGGTCCCACTCGCCGTCCTCGGGCCGCGGCGGCCCCGACATCGCCACGCCCACGACCTCGCCGCCCAGGGAGGCGAGCGCGACCGCGTGCTCGGCGAAGCGCGGATCGCCCAGCGCCGCCGTCCAGAAGCGCTCGCGGCGCGGGACGAATCCGGGATCGTCGAGCACCGCGTCGGGCATCAGCCCGCGGTAGGTCTCGCGCCAGGACTCGACGTGCACGCGGGCGAGCGCCGGCACGTCCTCGACCCTCGCGGGGCGGATCTCGAACTCGGCGGCCATGTCGGGAATGCTACGCGAATGCGCGGGCGTTCCCACTCCATGGCCTTCTATGACCTCCGACGAACCGATCCGCGCTTTTCCACCCCGATGGCATGTACCGTCGCAGCATGACTCCTGACGCCAACGCGGTCGCGCCGTTCCGTATTGCGTTCGTCGTGCTCCACACCTCGCCCATCGACGAGCCCGGCACCAAGGACGCCGGCGGCATGAACGTCGTCGTCCGCGCCCAGGCCGAGGTGCTCGCCCGCGAGGGGCACTCGGTCGAGCTCATCACGCGGCGGCAGAGCCCCGACTCCCCCGCCTCCGTCGAGCTCGCGCCGAACCTGCGGCTCCACTACCTCGACGTCGGCCCGGCCCGCACCATCGAGAAGGGCGAGCACGAGCACCTCATCGACGAGTTCCGCGAGGCCCTCGCCGAGCTGCTCCGGGACCTGCCCGTGGACCTCATCCACGGCGAGCACTGGTTCTCGGGCATCGCGGCCCTCCCCGTGGCCCGCGACCTCGACATCCCGTTCGTGCAGAGCTTCCACTCCATCGCGGCCGACAGCGCCCTGCCGCTCTCGGCGGGCGAGCGCGCCGAGTCGCCCGGGCGGCTCGAGGGCGAGGCGCGGCTGGCGCGCGAGGCCTGCGCCCTCGTCGTGATCAGCGAGGCGGAGCGCGAGACCGCCATCACGAGGCTCGGCGCCGACCCGGATCGCATCTCGATCGTGCCGCCCGGCGTCGACGCCGCGCTCTTCCATCCCGAGCCCGAGGGCTCGGCCGCGCGCCGCCGCCCGCGCGCGATCGTGGCCGGGCGCCTCCATCCGCTCAAGGGCGTGGACCTCGCGATCGAGGCCTTGGCCGCCATCCCCGAGGCCTCCCGCCCCGAGCTCGTCATCGTCGGCACCCCGCCGCCCGACTCCGTCGACTACGAGCGCTCGCTGCGCGAGGCCGTGGCGCAGCACTCGCTCGAGGAGCACGTGCGCTTCAGCGGCGCGCTCTCGCGCTCCGGCTTCGCCGCCGAGATGCGCCGCGGCGACCTCGTGCTCATGCCCTCGCACTCCGAGACCTTCGGCCTCGTCGCCCTCGAGGCCGCCGCCTGCGGGCTGCCGGTCATCGCCTACCGCTCGGGAGGCCTCCAGGAGTCGGTGCTCCACGACCGCACCGGGCTGCTCGTGGACACGCGCGACCCCGGCGACTGGGCGGATGCGATCGCCCGGGTGCTCGGCGACCCCGCGCTCGCAGAGCGGCTCGGCTCGGCCGCGCTCGCCCACGCCCGCTCGATGACGTGGGAGGCCTCCGCCGCGGAGCTGCTCGGCGTCTACTGCGAGCTCGTCGAGTGCTCGCGACGCGAGAAGGAGGCGGTCCGTGGCTGAGCTGCTCGACGGCGTCCGGCACGCGCTGGTCGTGCACGCCCACCCCGACGACGAGGTGCTCGCGGGCGGCGCGCTGCTGCGCGAGCTGCACGAGCGCGGCATCCGCGTCTCGCTCGTGACCTGCTCGCGCGGCGAGGCCGGGGAGATCGTGGCCGGCGTGCTGCCCGCCGATACGGGCGACGCCGAGCTCGCGGCGTTCCGCGAGGGCGAGCTGCGCGGGTCGATCGCGGCGCTCGGCATCGACGCGCACTACTGGCTCGGCGCGCCGCCCGCCCGCGCGGCGGGACGGGAGGCGCGCAGCTACCGCGACTCCGGGATGCGGTGGATCCGCCCCGGCGTGGCCGGCCCGGGCGACGAGCGGGACCGCCGCTCGCTCACCGCCGCGCCGCTCGAGGAGGTGGTGGCCGACCTCGACGCCGTGCTCGCGCTCGACCGGCCCGACCTCGTCATCGGCTACGACGACGCCGGCGGCTACGGGCACCCCGATCACGTGCGCGCCCGCGAGGCCGCGCTCGCCGCGGCCAGGGCCGCGGGCATCCCCTACGCCGAGCTCATCGACGACCCGGAGGAGCCCGGCGTCGAGTGGTTCGCGCTGCCGCAACACCGGGAGGCCGTGCTCGCGGCCCTGCGCAGCCATCGCACGCAGCTCGCAGTGGCCGAGGACGGGCGCACCCTCGTGCACTCGGGCGGGCAGCGGCAGGACGTGCCGCTCGAGGCGGGGCTGCGACTCGTGCGGTAGCGCCGGGGCCGCGGCGCTCCCGCGGTATTCCTACCAGCACCAGCAGCACCATCCAGGAGCATCCGATGCCGCATCCGCACAGGCTCACCGCCGGCCTGCTCGGCGTCCTCGGCTTCATCGCCGCGGTCGGCCCGTTCGCGACCGACATGTACCTCTCGTCCTTCACCGAGATCGCGACCGAGCTCGGCACCGGCCCCGCGCCGGTGCAGCTCACCCTCACCGCCTTCCTCATCGGCATGTCCGTGGGGCAGCTGTTCAACGGCCCGCTCTCGGACCGCTTCGGGCGGCGCCCCGTGCTGCTCGTGGCGCTCGGCGTGTTCGCCGCGGCCTCGATCGCGATGGTGTTCAGCCCCGCGATCGAGGCGTTCGTCGCGCTGCGGCTCGTGCAGGGACTCGCTGGCTCCGCGGGCGTCGTGATCGCGCGGGCGATCGCGACCGACCTCTCCGCCGGGGACACCGCGGTGCGCGCACTGAGCCTCATCGCGATGGTCACCGCGCTCGGCCCCCTCGTCGCCCCGCCGATCGGCGGGGCCATCGCGACCTGGATCGGCTGGCGGGGCGTGCTCGCGGCGCTCGCCGTCGTCGCACTCGCGATGCTCCTGCTCGCCCTCCTGCGCGTGCCCGAATCGCATCCGCCCGAGGAGCGGCCGCCCGGGCGCCGGCTCGACGCGTTCCGGCGCTTCGGCGGGCTGCTGCGCGACGGCGCGTTCACGAGCTTCGCGCTGGCCTTCGCGTTCGGATTCGCCGCGATGATGTCGTACATCTCGGCCTCGCCCTTCGTCGGGCAGCGCGTCCTCGGCATGAGCGGGCTCGAGTACTCGTTCTCCTTCGCCGCGGCCGGCGCCGCGCTCGTCCTCGCGAACCTCAGCAACGCGCGCCTCGCGCCGCGGTTCGGCGTGCGGCGGATGCTCGCGGTCGGCATCGCCGCGGTCCTGGCCGCGGGCGTCGGCTTCGCGGCGCTCTCGATCACCGGCGCGCTGAGCCCCGCGTCCTTCGTCCCGTGCGCGTTCGTCCTCACCGCGGGCACGGGCTACCCCATGGCGAACGCGAGCGCGCTCGCCCTGGCGCGCACCGTCCAGGCCTCGCGCGGCGCCGGCTCGGCGCTCGTGGGGGCCTCGCAGTTCGCGTTCGGCGCGCTCGCGTCTCCCCTCGTGGGGCTCTGGGGCGAGCGCACCGCCGTGCCGATGGCGCTGTGCGTGCTCGTCGCCGGCGCCGTCAGCGCCGTGTTCGCGCTCGTGGCGCTGCGCTCCTCCCGCGCGGAGGGGTAGGCGCCGGCGCGTGGTGAAATTCCGGCGTTGAGCGCGTTCAGCGCCGTCGACGCGCATCCCCCGCAGTGTGCAGAACCGAAACGCCGTCGGGGATCAGAGCTCGTCGAGGTACCGGGGACGCGCCTTCATCGCGTGGATGATCAATTCGTAGCCGTCGTCGTAGATCAGCGTCACGAGTTCGAGGAGTCTTCCGGAAGGATCCGTACCGATCATCAGCCAGCGCCGGGGGTCTTCTTCGTCGTCGAGCGGGCGCGAGTGGAAGACATGGAGGGCGGCATATCGGACTGCGTCGTCGTCGAGCCGATCGCGGCGATAGTGCTTTCGTGCAGACCGGTGCAGATCAGGCGACATGCACCCACGCGCGCACCGCGGCGCGGATCGCGTCCGAACGGTTGGTGATGCCTTCGGCTTCTGCGCGCTCGGTCAGCGCCTCGATCGTCGCGGCATCGAGCCGCACCGGCACGACGACGCCCGGCCCGTCACCCACCGGAGGACGCCCGCGACGCGGCTTCGACAGCGTTGCGGGATCGTATCCGCGCTCGGCCTCATCCGCCCAGGCCTGGATCTGCTCGTCGGTCACGGGCTTGCCGTGCAGGAAATGCTCGCTCATACCGATAGCGTATACAAAAACCACCGATTATCGTATACGGAATTCTGTGCGTGCGATGCCCCCTTCCCGCACCGATCTTTCCGCCCGGCGCGCTCAGGCCTCGAGCTGCGCGAGGAGCGCCTCGACGCCCTCCGTCTCGACCTCGGCGCCGATGAGGGCCCGGTTCGCCTCGCGCACCTCGAGCCAGCGCGCCCGGCTCATCCGGTAGCGGTGCTGCACGGCCTCCGAGCCCTCGCGCACGACGCGCTGACGGCCGTCCGGCTCGTAGCCGGTGCGCAGCGAGACGGCGTTGGACGCGGAGTTGTCGGCGAAGGCCGCCGAGGTCACGCACTCCGCGCCCATCGCCTCGAACCAGAAGTGGAGCATGAGCGCGCGCATGCGGCGGCCGATCCCGCGGCCCTGGTGCTCCAGGCCGAGCCACGACCCGGTCTCGACCTCCCGGAGCGTCGGCCAGTCGGCGCCGGCGGCGCTCTGGACGCCCACGGGCCGCCCGTCGAGCAGCACGCCGAGCTCGAGCGTCAGCCGCTCGCGGTCGACGCGGGTGCGCGCCGCCCACTGGTACACCAGCACGCGCTGCGCGATCTCCCGCGCGCCGCCACGGGCCCAGGGCGTCTCGAAGGGCATCGCGCGCTCCTCGTGCACGCCCCGGCCGGCGAGCTCTGCGAGGTCGAGGAGCAGCTCGTCGTCGATCCAGCGCAGCTCGAGGTCGCCGGCCCGCACCCGGATGCCTGCGGCGGGCCACAGCTCGACGAGACGATTCGTTGTCATCGCCCGATTGTATGCGGCGGCGGGGCGGGGATGAGGGCCGGGCCCCGCGGAGGAGTCTGTGGGGTCCGCGGGGCCCGGCCCGGTCATTCGGGCCGGCGCGGCGCCCGCCGCCGGCCCCGCCTGGTCAGGCCTCCATCGCGTCGAGCCTGATCGCGGTGGTCACCGTGGAGTAGAGCCGCTCCCCCGATTCGTAGTCGAACAGGTGGATACGGTTCGGCTTCGGCACCACCCGCACGGTCTCGCCGGGCATCGGGTGATCGCGGCCGTCCACGCGCGCCACGATGAGCTTGTCCGACTCGTCGGTGGTGTGCCCGAACAGGTAGCCGTCGGCGCCGAGCTCCTCCACCATGTCGACGCGCAGCTCGAGGCCGGTGCGCTGGTCCTCGCTGAGGTAGAGGTCCTCGGGGCGCACGCCGAACGTCACCGCCTCGCCCGCGTTCGCGAGCGCGTCCCTGGGCACCTCGATGTGCTGGGTGCCGAGCCGCACACCCCGCTCGTCGACCGTGGCCTGCACGAGGTTCATCGACGGCGATCCCAGGAAGCCCGCCACGAACACGTTCGCGGGGGTCTCGTAGAGCTCGCGCGGCGTGCCGACCTGCTGCAGGATGCCCCCGTCGAGCACCGCGATGCGGTCGCCCATCGTGAGGGCCTCGGTCTGGTCGTGCGTCACGTAGACGGTGGTGACGTCGAGCCGCCGCTGGAGCTGCGCGATCTGCGTGCGGGTCTGCACGCGCAGCTTCGCGTCGAGGTTCGAGAGCGGCTCGTCCATGAGGAAGACCCGGGGCTCGCGCACCACGGCCCGCCCCATCGCGACGCGCTGCCGCTGGCCGCCCGAGAGCGCCTTGGGGCGGCGGTCGAGATAGGGCTCGAGGTCGAGCAGCTTCGCCGCCTCGAGCACCTTCGCCTGCCGCTCCGCCTTCGGGACGCCGGCGATCTTCAGCGCGAAGCCCATGTTCTCCGCGACGGTCATGTGCGGGTAGAGCGCGTAGTTCTGGAAGACCATCGCGATGTCGCGATCGCGAGGGGTGTCGTGCGTGACGTCGCGCCCGCCGATGAGGATCCGCCCCTCGGAGACCTCCTCGAGGCCGGCGAGCATGCGGAGCGTCGTGGATTTGCCGCAGCCCGAGGGGCCGACGAGGACGAGGAACTCGCCGTCCTCGATGCTGAGGTCGAGCCCGTCCACCGCCGGGCGCTCCTGCCCGGGGTAGCGGCGCGTCGTCGAGTCGAACGTAACGGTTGCCATGGTGTGTCCTTCGATTCTTCTGCGTCGGTCAGATGGTGAGCATGGTCTGGAGGTCCTCGCGGGCCGTGCGCATCGCGCTGCTCGCGCTCTTGGCGCCCGCGAGCGCCGCCTCGACCTCCTCGTTGAACCGCGTCTGGGCGGCGGTGGCGGCCGGGAACGTCCACAGCGGGTTCGTCCGGGCCTGGGGCAGCACCATCTCGTTCCACCGCTGGAGGAAGGCGTTGCCGGTGATCCAGGGCCGCGCCGACGCGCTGCTGAGCGCGGGCGGCTGGCCGATCACCTCGAAGGCCGTCTGCAGCGCGCCCTCGTCGGTGGAGAGGTACTGGGCGAGGGCCGCGCTCGCCGGGGAGTCGTCGAGCACGACGAGCGGCTGGCTCCACGAGAGGCAGAGCCCGCCGGGCCGCGGCACGGGCGCCATCTTCGCCTCGATGCCCGCGTCGGGCGACTGGTCGGGGATGACCCGGATCGCCTGCGGGGCGTCGTCGTAGATCGCGGCCCGGCCCTGCCCGAACAGCGTGCGCGCGTCCTCGCGCAGCATCCCGGCCTGGATGAGCCCCTCGTCGAGCAGCCGCTTCCAGTAGTCGAGCGCCTCGAGCGAGCCCTCGTCCCCGACCGTGACGGTGCCGTTCCGGACGATCGTGCCGCCGAAGGCCCACATCCAGGGGATGATGTCCTTGATCTGCTGCACGTGCGTGCTCGGCGCATAGGGCACGATCGAGGGGTCCAGCGCCTTGATCCTCTTCAGCGCCCCGTAGAAGCCCTCGGGCGTGGTGAGGTCCTGCCCGCCGACGCCCGCCTCGGCGAGCAGCTCGCCGTTGCTCACGAGCCCGAGGCCCGAGTAGGCCCACGGCATCGAGAGCCGCCGGCCGCGGTACACGCCGGAGTCGTCGACCACGTCGGGGTAGAGCGAGGCGTCGTAGAGGCTCTCCACGGGGCGGAGCACCCCGGCCGTCGCGAGCGTCGAGAGCCACTCCTCGTCGAGGTGCAGCACGCCGCTGAGCTTGCCGCTGCGGGCCTTCAGCACGATCTGGTCGAGGTACTGGTGGTAGGGGTAGTTCGTGGTCCCCACGCTCACCGAGTTGGCGGCGGCGAACTCGTCGAGCATCGCCGTGAGCTGCGGCGCCTGGTTCTCGTTGCCGAGCGTCCAGGACGTGAACACGGTGGAGGTGTCGGAGCCGGCCGGGTCGGCGGGATTCCGCCCGCAGCCGGTCAGGGAGAGGGCGCCGAGGCCGAGCGCCCCGAGGCCGGCCAGCTTGAGCAGGGAGCGGCGGGACATCGCCCCGTCCGGGCCCGGCCCCGCAGGTCGTGATTGCATTGGAACTCCTTTGTTCGCTCGGCATCCGTCCGCGACGGATGCGCGCAACGGCTGCTACTTGATTGACCCCGAGAGCGCACCGCTGACGAAGTGCTTCTGGAAGATCAGGAAGATGGCGATGACGGGGATCGAGCTGAGCAGCGAGGCGGCCATCATCTCGCCGTACTGCACCTGGAACTCGCCGACGTACGTCATCGTGAGCCCCGCCGGCAGCGTCTGCTTGGCCGTGTCGACGAGGGTGAGCGCGTAGACGAGGTCGTTCCAGGCGCGGATGAAGGCGAACATGCACACGGCGACCATGGAGGTCTTCACCACGGGGAACACCAGCGAGTTCATGATCCGCCACTCCGAGGCGCCGTCCACGCGCCCGGCCTCGATGAGCTCGTCCGGCACGGAGTCGAACGCGTTCTTCATCATGAGCACCGACAGCGGCAGCGTGAAGGTGGTGTAGGAGACGATCAGCGCGGGATAGGTGTCGAGCACCCCGAGGGCGGCCATCGTGCTGAACAGGGTGAGCAGCAGGAGCACCTCCGGCACCATCTGCGCGAGCAGCAGCGTGTACATCGCGATCGAGCGCCCGCGGTAGCGGAACTTCGAGAACGAGTACCCCGCGAGGAAGCCGATCATCAGGCTCACCACCGCGGTGGTGATGGAGACGAACAGGCCGTTGCCGATGAACCGCAGCAGCGTCGGGTCGGTGAGCACCGCCGAGAAGTTCTCGAGGGTCCAGGGGCGGTCGGTCAGGAGCGTGCGCTCGAAGATCCCCTCCTCGGCGGTGAACGCGGTGACGAGCATCCACGCCACGGGGATGAAGGCGAACAGGCTCAGCAGCCCGATCGTCCAGTAGGCGGCCCAGGGCCGCGTCCGCCGCGCCTTCGAGGCGGGGCGAGGGGAGTCGGAGCGGATAGCGGTTGCGGGAGCGGTCATCGCGAGGCCTTCTCTTCCCGGATCGAGTACACGGCGTAGAAGATGGCGAGCACGGCCATGATCACGGTCCACGCCACGCCGATGGCGCCGGCCTGGCCGAGGTCGTAGTTGGTGAAGGCCTGCTTGTAGAGGCCGATCGACAGCGTCGTCGTGGAGCCGACCGGTCCGCCGCCCGTCATCACGTAGGGGATCTCGAAGTGCTGCAGGCCCCAGATGAGCTCGAGCAGCACCGTCAGGGCGATGGCGGCCTTGATCTGCGGCAGGATGATGTGCACCTGCTTGCGCCAGCCCCGCGCCCCGTCCACCGCCGCGGCGTCGTGCGTCTCGGCGGGGATGGACTGCATCGCCGCCATGAGCAGCACCGCCATCCAGGGGAAGGAGTGCCAGATCTTGGCGATGATGATCGCGGCCATCGCGAGGCCCGGGTCGTTCAGCCAGTTCGTCTCCTGCGGCCCGCCCAGCGCGCCGACCACGGTGTTGAGCAGGCCGTAGTTGGTGTTGAAGATCCAGGACCAGAGGAACGAGACCACGACGCCGGGGACGATCCACGGGATGAGGAAGGTCGTGCGCCAGAAGCCCGCGCCCGAGATCCTGGTGTTCAGCGCGAGAGCCAGCGCCAGTGCCAGCAGGAGCGCGCCGAGGGTCGAGAGGACCACGAAGATGCCGGTCTGGGCGACCATCGCCCAGAAGCTCCCGGTCGTGACCATGCCGACCACGTTGTCGAGCCCGACGAAGGTCCGCTCGTCGTTGAGCAGGGAGCCCTGGAAGAAGCCGGAGATGAGGGATTGGATGAAGGGGTAGCCGATCACCGCCGCGAAGACGAGCAGCGCGGGCAGGATCAGGATGATCGCGAAGGTGCGACGGGACATCGGCCGGCGCCGGGCCGGCGCGACCCGGGTGCCGGGCCGCGCCGTCCGCGCGTGGTTCCTAATCTCCGTCATGGCCCTCGCCTGCCGTGAGGACGCCCGCGGTCGTGCAGACCGGGTCGCCGTACGCGCGGATCTCGTAGAGCGCCGCCGAGGGGTCGCCGTTGGTGGCCTCGAACACGACCCGCAGTCGATCGGCGCGCTGCTGCGGGAATTCGTGCACCGCACGGGTCTGGTAGTTGCCCCGCACCGCCGCCACGGTCCGCCAGCCCTCGCCGCCGTCGATCTCGATCCGGTAGTCGCGCACGCACTGCGGGTCGCGGTACAGCGGCGGGCAGGCGTGGTACTCGCGCAGCAGGTGCCCCGCGAAGGTCAGCTGCACCTGGCCGAGGGTCTGCGGCTCGTCCCAGGCGAGCTCGAGCCACTCCTCGGCGCCGGAGGCCGCCGAGCGCCAGAGGTTCGTGGCGCGGTGCGGCCGGGTGACGCCGTTGACGACCTGCTCGGCCGAGTAGGCCTCCTGCGGCGGCGACACCCGGTGGCTGAGGGTGGCTCCCCCGCCGAAGCGGCGGTGGCGGCCGGGCGCGACCTCGTAGGTCGCGATCTGGCCGGGGAGCACCGCGGGGCTGACGAGCCATTCGAGGTCCTCCGCGGCATCCGCCGTGATGCGGAGGTAGTGCACGTTCTCGAGCTCCTCGGGACGCAGGCCGAGGTCCACGTCGATCCAGCGCTGCGCGCCCGGCTCGACGGTCACCGTGCGCTCGCGCAGGGCCTCGCCCGGGACGGAGGCGTAGGTCCAGATATCGGGCGCCCCGTAGATCGTCACGGCCATGGGGCGCTCGGCCGCGCCGTGATTGGTCACGCACAGCGAGACCGAGTCGACCCCCTGCCCGTCGCCCACGGCCGCGAACTGCCCGAGCTGGCGCTCGAGCCTGCCGTCGTGGGGGAAGATCGGGTAGTCGCGCCAGTAGTCGAGGCCGCCGAGCTCCGTGGTGCTGTCGGGCCCCGCGCCCGAGGAGGCGAAGGTCGAGCTCGCGGTGATCCGGGCCCGGCTCGCGAGCTCCTCGGCGTCGTCGACGGCCACGTGCGGCAGGAAGCAGCCGTCCCGCAGGAGGGTCTGCTGCAGGTCGTGCACGACCCGCTCGGCCGCCGCCCGCGCGCCGTCCTCGGCGCGGTCGTGCGCGAGGGCGGCGAACGTGCCGACCGCCTGCCCCATCACGGCCGTGGTCCCCTGCACCCGCAGCGAGCCGAGCGCCACGTGCGTGGCGCTGATGTTCCGCCCGGCGAAGAGCAGATTCGAGACGTCCTTGCTCACGAGCGCGCCGAGCGGGATGCCGAAGGGCCCCACGTACTTCGTCTCGCCCAGCGAGCTCGAGTTGTCGTCGTGGCGGGCGCTCGTGAGCGGCTCCGCCTCCTTCTCGTAGAGCCCGCCGATGGAGTGCAGGTCGATGTACCAGCCGCCGAAGGCGATCTCGTCCTCGTAGGCGGGGGCGGTGAGCAGGTCGTGCTCGGTGAGGAGCCGCTGCCCCATCAGCCGGCGGCTCTCGCGCTTGCCGGGCACCTGGCCGATCCAGTCGAGGGCGATGTTCCGCGCGCGCGGCGACCACTCGGGGTCGTGGTTCTTGTACCAGTCCCAGATGCCGAGCACCTGCCGGGTAAGCTCATGGCGGATCTCCTCGTTGTCGGCGATCGTGTTCCACGGCGGCCCGATCTCGATCCACCAGTAGCCGCTCGCGAGCGTCTTCGCGATGCGTCCGCCGGAGCGGAAGAACTCCGGGTCGGTGTACTTCGCCGCCCACGGCGGCGGGGTGAAGTCGACCGGCGCGCCGGTGTCGACCGTCTTGAAGTGCAGCGAGCTGCCCATGGTGCCCTCGGACGCCTCCTCGGGGGCCGAGGGCTCGTCGAACTCGTCCCGCGCCTCGATGCCGTGGCGGGACTCGCAGCCGGCGAGGTCGCCCAGCGTCCCGTCCCCGGTGCAGTCGATGAACATCCGGCCGGTGATCGTGCGCAGCAGCTCCGCCTGGAGCGTGCGGGCGGTGACCGAGCGGATACGGCCGTCCTCGACCTCGACCTGCTCGACCGGGGTGTTGAGGTGGAGGGTCAGCCCCGGCGTCTGCATGACGAAGTCGTACAGCGTCAGGTCCCACACGCTGTTGGTCCACCCGTTCTCGCGGATCTTCTCGTGGTTGCGCGACCGCTCCTCGATGAGCGTCTCGGCGATGATCCCCGTCTCGCGCGCGTAGGCGTGGAACGCCGCCGACCCGTGCGGAGTGACCCGCACCTCCGAGGAGGAGGCCCCTCCCAGCACCGGCCGGTCGTGGACGAGCACAACCCGGGCCCCGTGGCGGGCCGCGGCGATCGCGGCACTCACCCCCGCGAGTCCCCCGCCGCACACCACGACATCGAAATCTTCTTCAACGGTCTTCACAGCACATCCTTTGCGTTCGTATCGTCGGAGCGCCCAATGCGATGCGTGCCGAGCGGAGCTGACCACATCGTCATTTGAAACGCTTCAAATGAGTGTACCGAGTTCGGGGACGCGCACAAGACCCAAGTTCCCCCGCGCCGCCTACCGGACCGGCGCAGCCGCCGGATCGTGCGGCGGGCGCGGATCTCGGACACGATGCACGAATCCGCCGCGGCTAGGATGAGGCCCCATGACCGGGTCCTCCGCCTCCCGCCCCACGCTCTCGGATGTCGCGCGCGCGGCAGGGGTCTCGATCGGCCTCGCCTCGATGTGCCTGCGCGGCGTGGCCGGCCCTGCGGAGGAGACCCGGGCCTTCGTCCGCCAGGTGGCCGACGACCTCGGCTATCGGCCGAACAAGGCGGCGAGCGTGCTCGCCCAGACGCGCGTGCGCCGGCTCGGAGTCGTGTTCGCGCTGCGGCGGGCGCTCCACGCGCATATCGTCGAGGAGCTCTACCGCGCGTCCACGGCTGCCGGCTACGAGCTGCTGCTGAGCGCCACCTCGGACGAGCGGCCCGCGATCACCGCGGCGGAATCCCTCATCGACAGCCGCTGCCAGGCGATCATGCTCATCGGCGCATCCACCGAGGAGCGGACCCAGGCGAAGATCGCGGGCACTGCCCCCACCATCCTCATCGGCGGACACGCGCCGCTCGACGGCGTGAGCTCGGTCCGCGCGAACGGATTCGAGGGCGTGCAGCTCGCGGTCCGGCACCTCGTGGAGCTCGGGCATCGCCGGATCTGGTTCGTCCGCGGCCCCGGCTCGGACGGCACCGGGGACCGCCTCGAGGGGTACCTGGACGCGATGGCCGCCCTCGAGGACCCCTCCCTCGTGCACGTGATCGCGGGCGGCGAGACCATGGAGTCGGGGATCGTCGCCTCCCGGGAGATCATCGGCGCCGACCCGCGCCCGACCGCGGTGGTCGTCCACAACGACGAATGCGCGGCGGGCGTCGTGTTCGGCCTGAAGATCCGCGAGGTCAACGTGCCCGAGCACGTGTCGGTGGTGGGATTCGACGACAGCGGCTTCGCGTCGCAGTCGGGCCTGCAGCTCACCACCCTGCACCAGGACGTCGCCTCGCTCGCGAGGCTGGCCGTGGCCGAGGCGACCACGCGCCTCGAGCACCCCGAGAGCGTTCCGGTGCGCACCAGGCTCGCGCCGGAGCTCCGCGTCCGCGAGAGCACCGGGCCGGCGCCGAAGGCGACCTGAGAGGACGCGGCCGCCAGGAAGCCGAGGGTTCGCGGAAAACGAAGAACGCCCCGGCGCACGAGGCGCCGGGGCGTTCCTATTCGGTAGCGGAAGCGGGGCTCGAACCCGCGACCTCACGATTATGAGTCGTGCGCTCTCACCAACTGAGCTACTCCGCCGCAATGCACCCGCTCAACAGAACGGATACCCAGAGCCCCGAGCCAGGATTGAACTGGCGACCCCTTCCTTACCATGGAAGTGCTCTACCACTGAGCTATCGGGGCGTGGCCGCCGTTCAGGGTTTTTCTCCCCGACGGCACCGGAATAGCTTAGCACTAGTGCGACCGCTGAGTGCAAATCCGGTGACGATTTTTTCTACTCGGCCTTGCCGCCGAACACCGAGTCGACGAGCGCGTGGCTCTCCTCGACCGGAAGCTTCTCGTCGCCGCCGAGCCCGACGTCGGGACCGACGGTCTCGGGGACCTCGACCTTGACGCCCGAGACGTTCATCTCGGTGAGGAAGTAGATCGGGTCGACGTACTTGCCCTGCACGTGCACCTCGAAGTGCAGGTGCGGGCCGGTGGAGATGCCGGTGTTGCCCACCTGGGCGATCTCGTCGCCGACCGAGATGGTGTCGCCCTCCTCGACCACGATGGTCTCGGGCTTGAGGTGCGCGTACACGGTCGTGACCCGCTCGCCCTCGATCATGTGCTGCACCTCGACGAACACGCCCGAGCCCGAGCCGCCCGCCTCGTCGACCTTCGTGACGAGCCCATCGGCCATCGAGCCGATGGGGGTGCCGATGCCGGGCGTGAAGTCGACGCCGCCGTGGAAGGTCGACGCACCAGCGGTAGGCGCCTCGCGGAAGCCGTAGGGGCTCGAGATCTCGACGCCCATCGGGAACGGCCACTGCACGTTCGCGGTGATGTCGTTGGTGTACGCCTTCGAGTCGGGCAGCTCCACGCCGGTCGCGAGGTTCGCGGCGGCCGCGGTGCCGATCGAGGTCACCGCGGTGATCTCGTCGCTGCGCTCGACCTCCGCCGAGACCTCGACCTCGGCGCCGACCGCGAGCGACTGCGCCTGCGCGACCTCTTCCTCGTCGAGCCCAGCGGTGGCGCTCGCCTCGTCGGGCGAGTTGACCATCGCGATGCCGGCGGCGGTACCGCTGCCGATCACGACGGCGCCCGCAACGAAGCTCAGCGCGAACATCCCGCCGCCGATGCGGCCGGAACGGCGTCCGCGCGAGGAGCGGCGGTCGCCCTGCTCATCCTCGTCGGAGGCGCTGAAGGACTCGGGGATCTCGACCTCGGGCTCGTCGACCGGCGCCTGCGGCACGATCTCCGCACCCTCTTCGCGAGCGGCGCGGACCTCGTCGAGCGAGACGACCGGCGCGAGCACGATCGGCCCGGTGACGGGGTCGAGCGTGTCGACGACCGTCTCGGCGGCCTGCTCGGGGAAGGCGATGGTCTCGGCCTCGTCGGCCTGGGCGGCAGCCGCCTCGGGCGCGGCGGCGGCCTGCGAGCCCGCGAACAGCTCGGGGTTGCGCTCGACGGCGAGCTTCGACGCGGCTAGCGACTGCCGCTCGAGCTCGGCGAGGCGCTTCGCCTCGGCGGCGCGCTCGGCCTCGCGACGCTCGCGGCGCGACATGAAGACCGGCTCGGATGCGGGCGCCTGCTCCGCCGGAGCGGCGGGCTCGACGGCGGCTTCGGGCTTCGACTCGGCGACCGGAGCGGCGGGCTCAACGGATGCGGTCGTCGCGGACTGCTCGGCCTGGGCTGCGGCCCGGGCCTGCTCGGCCTCCCGGCGCTCGCGCTCAGCGGCGGCGCGGCGCGCGGCTTCGGCCTGCGCCTCGAGGAGGGCGAGCTTCTCGCGACGCTCGGCCTCTCGTTCGAGTTCGCGGAGTTCGCGTCGCGTCAGCGGCGCGGACTGCTGCTCGGTAAGCGACGTCATTCAGCAAAACTCCTCGGGATTGGGCACCAGAAAAGTGTAACGAAACGGTTACGGGAAAGGCAACCCTTGATCACGATTTCGACATTTTCCCTGATCAGAACGAACTCGCCGAGATAACCGAAGATAACGGTTCGATGACACGACGTCGGCGGCGGGAAGGCCAGAGACAAGGATAGCGCGCCGCCTGCCGCTCTCCAACCGCAGCGCCGTCCGGCGCGTCGATCCGCCCGCACCCCCACCTGCCACCGTCGGACACCGCACCCGATGTGCGTTCGCCCCCGATCTTGTGTAAGCTTTCCCGGTGCGCAAGCACGCCCGGCGGGTTGCCCGAGCGGCCAAAGGGATCTGACTGTAAATCAGACGGCACTGCCTTCAGAGGTTCGAATCCTCTACCCGCCACCACCCGGAGCAGTCCGGAGCCGAACGGCTCCGGACTGCTCCGTTTTCCGACGCGCGTCTTCGCTTCCCGTCCCGCATCCATGCCGGTCGCAAGCGCGCCGCGTACGCTCGAGGGCCCGCATCCGCACGCAACGCGAAATGAGGCCCAATGACGACGACAGTCACGCTCAACGACGGCACGACCATCCCCTCGATCGGCTTCGGCACCTACCCGCACGACAACGACGACTCCGCGGCCAACACCGAGCACGCGCTCGAGATCGGCTACCGCCTCATCGACACCGCTCTCAGCTACGAGAACGAGGAGGAGGTGGGCGAGGGCATTCGGCGCTCCCCCGTGGCGCGCGAGGAGCTCGTCGTCACCACCAAGGTGCCCGGCCGCTTCCACGGTTACGACGGCGCGCGCGAGTCCTTCGAGACCTCGGCGAAGTCGCTCGGCCTCGAGACCGTCGACCTGCTCCTCATCCACTGGCCGCTGCCCCGGCTCGACAAGTACGTGGATACATGGAGGGCGCTCATCGACCTGCAGCAGGAGGGACGGGTCCGCTCGATCGGCGTATCGAACTTCACACCCGACCACATCCGCCGCCTGCAGGACGAGACCGGCGTGACGCCTGCCGTCAACCAGGTCGAGCTGCACCCCTACTTCCAGCAGCGCGAGCAGCGCGCCTTCCACGCCGAGCACGGCATCGTCACCGAGGCCTGGAGCCCGCTCGGGCGCGGCGGCGACCTGCTGCAGGAGCCGCGCATCCTCGAGGTCGCCGACGCGCTCGGCGTCTCGGCCGGCCAGGTCGTGCTGCGCTGGCACCTCCAGCAGGGCATCGTGCCCATCCCCAAGTCGAAGACCCCCTCCCGGCAGCGCGAGAACTTCGACGTGTTCGGCTTCGAGCTCTCCGAGGCGCAGATCGCCTCGATCGACGAGCTCGAGCGCGACCGGATCTGGGGTCAGGACCCGAACACCTACGAGGAGTTCTAGGCCTCGGAGCCCGTGATGAGGATCTTCACCTCGTCGCGGGTCGGGTCGAGCAGCGCGTCGAACGCCTCCGGCGCGCGCTCGAGCGGCACCCGGCTCGTGACGAGGGGCTCCGGGTCGATCGCGCCCGAGGCGATGAGGCCGATCACCTTCGGCCAGCTCGTCACGTCGTAGCAGTACACGCCCTTGTAGATCACGTCGCGCATCGTGAGGCGCGCCGAGGTGTCGATGCTGATCGGCGCCGAGGCCATCGCCGTCTGGACGATCGTGCCGCCGAGCCGGACCGCCTCGAAGGCCGAGGCCACCGCGGGCGCGCTGCCGGAGCACTCGATGCAGACATCCGCGCCGGCCCCGTCGGTGGCGGCCGCCACGACCTCCGCGAGCGATTCGACGCGCGGGTCGACCGCGGTGCAGAAGCCGAGCGCCTCCGCGCGGGCGCGCCGGGCGTCGTGCGGCTCCGAGAGGAGGATCCGCCCCGCGCCCGCCGCCCGGGCGCACATCGCCACGAGCAGCCCGATCGGCCCGCCGCCCGTGATCAGCACGACGTCCCCGATCGCGACGGGCGCGGCCTCGACCGCGTGCACCGCCACCGCGGTGGGCTCCACGAGCGCCCCGAGCACGTTCGACACGCCCTCGGGCAGCGCGAACACCTGATCGTCGTCGAAGACGCCGTACTCGGCCAGCCCGCCCCAGCGCGTCGAGTAGCCGACGGCCGCGAGGCGCTCGCAGGTCTGCTGCCGCCCGCGCAGGCACTGGCGGCAGGTGCCGCAGAAGCGCTGCGGCATGCCGGCGACCCGGTCGCCGACCGCCACCGAGGCCACGGCCCCGCCGACGCCCTCGACGACGCCCGAGAACTCGTGCCCCATGATGGTGGGCCGCGAGGCGCCCGTCTGCGGATGCGGCTCCCCCGGGCTGTAGAGCGGCCCGTCGAGGTACTCGTGCAGGTCGCTGCCGCAGATGCCGCAGTGGGTGATGCGCACGAGCACCTCGTGCGGCCCCAGCTCCCCCGCCGGCGCGGGGATGTCCTCGACTCGGATATCGCGGTTGTCGTAGTAGCGCAGCGCCTTCATTCGTCGCATCCTCTCGTGCTCGGCTCCGGCCGGCAGCGCCGTCCGCCGACTCCCGCAGACTCCGTTGCCGCCCCTGATAGCATCAGATTCCCACAGCTTGGACGATCAGTCCATATGCGGGAAGACGTTGACCCGGCGCGCTCCGCGGTCGCGGACCGCGCCCATGCACTCGACGAGGAGGACCATGTACTCGCTTGCCGCCGCGCCCATCTCCTGGGGCGTCTGCGATGTCCCCGACTGGGGCCTGCAGCTCGACCCCGAGCGGGTCTTCGCCGAGATGCACGAGCTCGGCATCGCCGCCGCCGAGACGGGCCCCGCCGGGTTCCTGCCCGCCGATCCGGACGCCGCCCGCGCCGTGCTCGAGCGCCACACGCTCCGCGCCGTCGGCAGCTACGACGGCCTCGTGCTGCACCGCGACGGCTGGGAGGAGGCGCTCCGCGCCGCCGCCGAGCCCGTCAGGCGGCTGGGCGGCGACGCCCTCGTCTTCGCCGTCCTCGCCGCGCCCGGAGACTACTCGGGCGACCCCGGCCTCGACGAGGACGACCGCGCCCGCATCCTCTCGGCCCTCGACCGCATCGCCGACCTCGAGGAGGAGCTGGGGCTCTCGCTCGCCGTCCACCACCACCTCGGCAGCCTGGTCGAGACCGAGGCCGAGATCGACCGGGTGCTCGAGGGCAGCCGGGTGCGCATCTGCGTCGACACCGGCCACGCCTTCGCCGCCGGCATCGACGACGTGCCCGCGCTCTTCGACCGCGTCGGCGACCGCCTCGCGCTCGTGCACCTCAAGGACGCCGACGCCGGGCTCGCCCGCCAGGTGCAGTCGGGCGAGACGGACTTCCTCGACGCGGTCGGCCGGGGCATCTTCCGCCCGCTCGGGGAGGGCGACCTCGACGTCGCGGCCATCCTCGACCGCATCCACCGCGTGGACTACTCGGGCTGGGTGGTGCTCGAGCAGGACACGATGCTCGCCGAGGAGCCCGGCGCCGACGGCGGCCCCAAGGCCGCGGTCCGGCGGAGCATCGACTTCCTGCGCGCGCTCGAGGAGGCGCGGGTCTGACCCCGGCCCCCGGCGGATGCGCCGGCTCGGCTACAGGAACAGCACGAGGCTGACGGCCATGACCGCCATGCCGGCGATCACCCCGTACACGGCCAGGTGGTGCTCGCCGAACTCGTGCGCGGCCGGCAGCAGCTCGTCGAGCGAGATGAACACCATCACACCCGCGATCGCGGCGAAGACCCCGCCGAACAGCGCATCCGACATGAACGGCATGAGGATGAGGTAGCCGACCAGCGCGCCCGCCGGCTCGGCCAGGCCCGAGGCCGCCGCGAGCAGGAACCCGCGTCTGCGCGAGCCCGTCGCCTGGTAGACGGGGATCGAGACCGCGAGCCCCTCCGGGATGTTGTGGATGGCGATGGCCACGGCCACGCCGATCGCGATGCCCGGCTCCTGCAGCGCGGCGATGAAGGTCGCGAACCCCTCCGGGAAGTTGTGGATCGCGAGCGCGGCGGCCGTGAGCAGCCCCGTGCGCATCAGCGCGTGCCTGCGCTGCGAGCTCTCGATCGAGGACGGCTCGTGCGGGTTCACCGACTCGGGCACGAGCTTGTCGATGATCGCGATCACGGCGATGCCGCCGAAGAAGCACGCGAGCCCGATCCACGCGCCCGGCGCCGAGCCGAACTCGCCCTGCAGCGAGGCGAGGCCCTCGGGCAGCAGCTCCATGAGTGAGACGTAGATCATGACACCGGCCGAGAAGCCCAGCCCGAGCGAGAGCGTCTTGACCGAGGTGCCCTTGCCGAGCACCCCCAGGCCCGCGCCCAGCACCGTGGACAGCCCCGCGGCGAGGGTCAGCAGGAACGCGAACAGCACCTCGTTCATCCTCGACCTCCCCACTCGGCCCGTGGCTCGCACCCCGACGGGCAGCGCCGCGTCGACAGGGCAACTGTACGTCCGCCGGGCGACCCGCCGCGCACGCGCAAACCCCGGGCGCGCCACGTACCATGTGCCCATGGCTGATTCTTCATTCGACGTCGTGAGCAAGGTCGACCACCAGGAGGTCGCCAACGCGGTCAACCAGGCGGCCAAGGAGCTCTCCCAGCGCTACGACTTCAAGGACGCGAACGCGTCCATCGACCTGAACGACACCCGGATCCTGCTCAAGGCCGTGAGCGAGGAGCGCGTGAAGGCGGCGCTCGACGTGCTGCAGTCCAAGCTCATCCGCCGCGGCATCTCCCTCAAGTCGCTCGACAGCGGCGACCCCTACGCCTCGGGCAAGGAGTACCGCATCGAGGCGGGCATCAAGGAGGGCATCGACCAGCCGAACGCGAAGAAGCTGTCCAAGCTCATCCGCGACGAGGCGCCCAAATCGGTGAAGTCGCAGATCCAGGGCGACGAGCTGCGCGTGCAGTCGAAGAGCCGCGACGACCTGCAGGCCGCCATCCAGCTGCTCAAGGGGGCCGATGTCGAGATCGACCTCCAGTTCATCAACTTCCGCTGATCCGGCCCCGAAGGAGGCCGTGATCGACCGCTCCCGAAAGGCGACCGCGTGATCGGTCCGTTCGCGTTCTTCTCCGACACCGCGAATCTCGTGACGATCGGCGTGCTCTACGCCGTGAACATCCTCATCGTGATCGTGACGCTGTTCACGATCGGCCACAACCGGCGCCCGATGACCTCGGTGGCCTGGCTGCTCGCGATCGCCCTCATCCCCTACGTGGGGCTGCTGCTGTTCCTGCTGTTCGGCACGAACCACCTGCCGAAGTTCCGTCGGCGCAGGCAGGCCGAGTTCGAGCAGATCCTGCGGAGCGCCACCGAGCAGCTCCGCAACGAGGTGGGGCTGACGCCCATCCCCGAGCAGCTGCGACCCATCTCGCAGCTCGCGGAGAACCTCACCGCCATCCCCCACCTGTCGGGCAACCGGCTCGAGATCAAGACCTCCTACGACGAGACGATCGACGCCATGGCCGCCGAGATCGACCGCGCGCAGGACTACGTGCACGTCATCTTCTACGCGATGGGCTACGACGAGGTCACCGAGGGCTTCTTCGACGCCCTCGAGCGCGCCGTGCGGCGGGGCGTCACGGTGCGCGTGCTCTACGACCAGGTGGGCTCGTTCCGCTACCCGGGCTACCGCCGGCTCAAGCGGCGGCTCGACGCGATCGGCTGCGAATGGCACCGCCTCTACTCGATCTGGCCCTGGGAGAGCGGCTGGCAGCGCATCGACCTGCGCAACCACCGCAAGCTCGTCGTCGTCGACGGCCGGGTTGCGTGGATGGGCTCGCAGAACCTCATCGCCCGCGACTACCACCGCAAGCCGAACCGGCAGCACGGGCAGATGCTCTGGCAGGACCTCATGCTGCGCGTGGCGGGGCCGATGGCGCTGGGCGTCGACGCGGTGTTCCGCTCCGACTGGTACGTCGAGACCGGGCACCTCGCGGAGGACGGCGAGGACCCCACGACGCTCGAGTTCGCCGATCTCGACGCCTCCGACCGTGCGGCCGGCCACGAGGTCGAGCTGCACGACTGCCAGCTCGTCCCCTCCGGCCCGGGCTACGAGCACGAGAACAACCTCCGCCTCTTCGCGCAGCTGCTCTACCAGGCCCGCGAGCGCGTGGTCATCGCCTCCCCCTACTTCGCCCCCGACGACTCGATGCGCTACGCGATCACCACCGCCGTGCAGCGGGGCGTGGAGGTGCACCTGCACGTCTCGGAGGTGGGCGACCAGCTGTTCACGCAGCACGCGCAGCAGTCCTACTACGAGGAGCTGCTGCGCGTGGGCGTGCACGTGTGGCTCTACCGGGCGCCGTACATCCTGCACTCGAAGCACATGACGGTGGACGGCGAGGTGAGCATGGTCGGCTCGAGCAACATGGACATGCGCTCGTTCACGCTCAACGCCGAGATGATGCTCATCGTGTACGGCCAGCGCTTCGCGGAGCGGATGGCCTGGGTCGAGCACTTCTACCGCGTGCACTCCCGCAAGCTCACCCTCGACGAGTGGCTCGCGCGGCCGCGGATGCACGTCGCCTTCGACGACCTGTGCCGGCTGACCTCGGTGGTCCAGTAGGGCGCCGGGGCGTTCGGCTGCGCCGCGCGGAGCTCGGCGGGTCGGGGTGGGCGGCCGGGAGTGCCGAGGGTGCCGGATCGGGGCGGACGGCCGGGAGTGCTGGATCGGGCTGAGCAGCCGCGGTGCTGGATCGGGGCAGGCGGCCGGGAGTGCCGGATCGGGGCGGACGGCCGAGAGTGCCGGATCAGGGTGAATAGCCGGGCGGCGGCATATATCCGTTCTGCCGAGCTCTACGCCCCGAAACGGCTGCACATCACACCCGCTCCGTGCCGGCCCCGACAGCATTAGTGGGACGAATAGCCGGGCAGCGGCGCATACGGGACCGAGCAGGCTATTCGCCCCGAACCGGGCGAACCGCCGAGCAGCCGCCCGGCATCCCGGCCACGCAAACCGGCATCCCGGCAGTCCCGCCGCCCAAACCGGCTTCCCGCCGGCCCGCCGGCCCACCGACCCGACGCCCCGACAGCCCCGACAGCCCCGACAGCCCCGACAGCATTGGGGCGAATAGCCGGGCGGCCGCGCATATCCTGCCCGCCCGGCTATTCGCCCCCGAAGAGCAGGCCGACGCCGGGCGCCGATGTCGGGCGCGGGGCGTCAGGCGCCGAATCATCCTGCGCGGGCCGTGGAGCCGCGCACGACCAGCTCCAGCGGGATGCACTGATGCACCACGGGAGGCTCGCCGTCGCGGAAGCGCTCCTCCAGCACCTCCACCACGCGCGAGGCGATCGCCGTGGTGTCGAGCCGCAGGCTCGTGATCGGACAGGCGGCGGTCTCGGCCGGCGCGCCGTCGAGCACCGAGGCGATGCGCACGTCCTCCGGCACCGAGAGCCCGCGCCGCGTCACCGCCGCCTCGGCGCCCGCGGCGAAGACGCTGGACGAGGTGAGGATGGCGTTGCAGTCGGGGTTCGCCTCCAGCAGCCTCGTGGCGGCGGCCCTCGCACCCTCGACGCCCTCGTCGTTGTCGGCCACCCGGATGAGCTGCCGGTTGCCGGACGAGACCGCGAGCGCGGAGTAGGCCTGCAGGATGGAGCGGCGGTACATGTTGTCGGTCTCCCCGATGATGAGCCCGATGGTGTCGCCGCCCGTGGCGTGGATGTGCTGGATGAGTCGGATGAAGGACGAGAAGTAGTTGATGCCGACCCACCACTCGAAGGACGAGCCGGACGGGTCCCGGTCGAAGGCCACGACCGGGATGCGGCGGGACTCGAGCTCGTGCAGCGTCTCGTCCTCGAAGTTCGGGTGCAGCACCACGGCGCCGTCGAGCCTCGCGGCGATGGCGGTCAACTCGGCGTGCGAGCTCGAGACGAACGCGGTGTAGCCGGCGTTGAGGAGTCCGAGCGTCACCGCGCCCGTGATGGTCGAGAACGAGGTCGTCCCCGCGAGAAAGCTCGTGACCGCCTCGGCGGGGCGCACCAGCACGCCGATGGTGCCGGTGCGCCCCTTGGGCCGGTAGCCGAGGGCCGCGGCGGATTCGAGCACGCGCCTGCGCGTGTCCGCCGACACGGGTCGCTTGCCGGAGAAGACCTGCGAGGCGGTCGTCGTCGACACCCCCGCGTGCTCCGCGACATCCGCGAGTCGCGCATGCGCCATCATCCCTCCCAGCGCCCGGGCCCGGGCTATCCGGCGTTGATCTCCTCCGTCGGTACCCGATGCGTCTCCCGCAGGCCGAGCGAGCAGAGGATCAGCACGAGCATCACGAATGCACCGTACACCGCCACCGAGACCGGGTTGCCGTCGAACACCACGAGCAGCCAGGTGGCGATGAACGATGCCGTGCCGCCGCCGAGCGCCGCGCCGATCTGGTAGCCCGCGGACATGCCGCTGTAGCGCAGGTGCGAGGGGAACTGCTCGCCCGAGAACGTGGGGATGGGGCCCTGCGTGATGCCCGTCAGCAGGCCGGTGATCCCGAACGCGATCGTCGCCATCGCCACGCTCATCGTGCCCACCATCGGGAAATAGATGAACAGGAACACCGCCATCGAGACGCCGCCGATCACCATCACCTTCTTGCGGCCGATCACGTCCGACCACAGCGCGCACAGCGGCGCGCTCGCGACGAGGACCGCGCTGTAGGCGAGCTGGCCGATGAGCGCCTGCGTCGAGTCGTAGCCGAGCGAGGTGAGGTACGACAGGAAGAAGGTGAAGCCGATGTACGCGATCGTGTTGTAGCCGTAGCTGACGCCGAGCACGAGGAAGATCTGCTTGGGGTGCTTCTTGAACATCTCGACGAAGGGGATGGTGCCCGAATCCGAGGTCTTGACCGGTTCCTCGCTCGGCATGCTGAGCCGTGCCAGCAGACCGATGATCACGAGCACGCCGCCGAGCCAGAACGGGATGCGCCACGCGAACTCCACGAGGTCGCCGCCCGCGACTGCGCTCGTGATGGCGAAGACGCCGGTGCCGATGAGCGTGCCGAGGCCGATGCCCATGCTGGTGAAGCTGCCCCACAGGCCGCGGCGGTTCGATGGCGCGTTCTCGAGGCCGAACAGCGCCGCGCCGCCCCATTCCCCGCCCGCCGCGAAGCCCTGGACGAGGCGCAGGAGCACGAGCAGGATCGGCGCCCAGATGCCGATCGTGGCGTAGGTCGGCAGGAACCCGATCGCCAGCGTCGAGACGCCCATCGTGATGAGCGTCAGCACGAGCATCGGCCGCCGCCCGATGCGGTCGCCGAAGTGGCCGATGATGACGCCGCCCAGCGGGCGGGCGAGGAAGCCGGTGCCGAAGGCGGCGAACGCGTAGAGCGTGCCGATGATCGGGTCGACCTCCGGGAAGAACACCACGTTGAAGACGAGGCCGGCGGCGAGGCCGTAGATGAGGAAGTCGTAGTACTCGAGGGCCGTGCCGATGCCCGAGACGAGGAACGTCTTGGTGGCTGTGACGTCGGTGAGCGGTTTCGTCGAGTCGTGGTCTGTGGTCGTGTGCATGATTTCGCCTTCTACGAGTTGTGCTGCGAGGCCGCGATCGCGGACTCCGTGCGGCCGTCGCCCAGAGCCCGTGCGATGTTCGGGCGGCTGAAGTCCATGGGATAGGGGTCGTTCGACTCGGGGATGATCCGCAGCCCGAGGTCGGAGACGCGGCCCGCGTGCCGCTGCAGCGACTGGGGCAGGATCAGCGAGGGGCCGCTCGCGTCGATGCGCGGCGTCGCGAGGGCGTCCGCCGCCGTCATCCCGCCGTCGACGAGCGCGATGACGAGCTGCGCGACGGCGCTGACGATCCGCCGTCCGCCCGAGGCGCCGATCGCGCTCTTCGTCCCGTCGCCGTGGAGCACCACGACGGGGCCCATGTTCGCGAGCGCCCTCGCACCGGGGGCGATGCTGTTCGCGGCGCCGGGAGCGGCGTTGAACCAGGCCATCGACGAGTCGAGGAGGAGCCCCGTGCGGGGGCAGACGATGCCGCTGCCGAAGTGGTTCGCCGCGGTGTGAGTGATGCTGATCACCCTGCCCTCGGCATCCGCTGCCGAGACGTGGGTGGTACCGCTCGTCGGGCCGTTCGCCCCGGCGGGACGCCAGACGGGCGTCTCCGCATCCTCCCCCGCGTGCCGCCACGGATCGTGCACGGCGTGGGAGGCGTACGTGAGCCAGGGGGCGCCGGCGGCCCAGCCGAGGACGTCCTGGCCCTGCTCGACGAGTCGCGCGAGCTCCGCGGCGTACTCGTCCGAGAGCAGCTCGTCGACGGGAACGGGGCGGAGCGCCTGGTCGCCGAGCCAGTGATAGCGGTCGGCGAACGCGTGCCGGAGGGCGAGGGAGAGGGCGCGCAGGCCCTCCCCCGAGTCGGCCGGCAGGGCTGGCTCGGGCCTCGCGCGCTGCCAGATCGCGAGGGCCTGCAGCTCGGTGAGGGCGCCCGAGGGCGCGTGCGAGGCGGCGACGACCGCCTCCCGATACCGCAGGAGGCGGGCCTCGCGGATTCGCGGCGCCGAGCGCTCGAGGTCCTCGGCGGCGAGGATGCCGCCCCGCTCGCGCGAGGATGCCGCGAGCGCCTCTGCGATCTCCCCGCGGGTGAGGCAATCCGCTCCGCGGTCGGCGACGAGCTCCAGGGTGCGGCCGAGCTCCGGCTGCATGATCGGCGGGTACTCGCCGAACGTCCGCCCGTAGCCGGCAGCCGTGGCCGCGCCCTTCGGCAGACCGCGGTCGTCGAGGAACACCCGGCGGGCCATCGGGTCGGCGCGCAGCCGCTCGATATCGCTCAACGCGGCCGTGATGTGCCAGGCGTCCGGTCGGTACCCCGAGTGGGCGGCCTCGATGGCGGGGCCGAAGACGGCCTCGCGCGGGAGCGCGCCGAACCGCTCCTGCGCGGTCGTGAGCCCCAGCAGCGTCCTGGGCACGCCCGAGGCGAGCGGCCCGTCCACGTTGGCGTTGCCGACCACCGGTGCGAGCCCGAGCACGGCCGGTTCGGCGCCCCGGCCCGGCTCCTCGAGTTCGAACATCCCGGGCGATGCGGCGAGGGGCGCCGTCGGCCCGAAATCGATCTCGACCGGCTCGCGGCCCTCCTCGGCGAGAATCGCGAAGCCGCTCCCCGCAAGGGTCGTCTCTGTGGGCTCGATCACCCCGCTCACGAGCGCCGCGGCCACTGCCGCATCCACGGCGTTGCCGCCTCGCTCGTACATGGCCAGCCCGGCCTGCACCGCCTGGTCGTGCGGCGCCACCACTGTTCCCGAGCCGCGATTCTCGCGAGTCGCGATCGCCGGCCTCTCCGTCGAATGTGCATGCATCCGGGTCTTCCTTCCGCTCCGTTGCAGGTCCGGGGAGCCTATGGAGGAAGCGAAGGCGCGACAATGAAATTTGCGTTCTTTGCGCAAAGAACGCAAAGCTCCTGCCTTGACCGGATGCCCCCGGCAGGGCCTCCCCGGCAGACTTCCCCGGCCGGACTACTGCCGCCGGACCTCCTCGGCAGGAGGCCATCGGCGGAGAGGCGCCCGTGGCGGAGGTGGGTCGCAGGATGCCGGGCTGCGGAGGGCGCCCTCGGCGGAGCGCGGGCACCGATCGTGGGCGACCGGGGCCAGGACTGGGCGAATAGCCGAGCGAACCCGCCCACCGACGCGGTGAGGCTATTCGCCCCGAACCGGGTGCCAGAACCGGCCGCCCGCCGAACCAGCCGACCGGCAGCCCGGCCATTCGAACCAGCAGCCCAGGGGCTCAGCCACTCGAACCGGCAGCCCAGGAGCCCAGGAGCCCAGGCACTCAAACCAGCTTCCTACCGGCTCAGCGGTCCGCCGCCCCGACAGCATCGGGAGGAATAGCCGGGCGGCACCGCATACTCCGCCGAATAGGCTATTCACCCCAAACCGGACATCCCATACACCGCTCCCCGCCCGCACCCGAGCCCGTTCACACCGCATCCGGGACGAATAGCCGAGCGGCGGCGCCTACAAGATCGAGCAGGCTATTCGCCCCGAACCGGGCGAACCGCCATCCCAGCCGGCGCCGGGTTCATCCGCTCCCCGCTACCAGCAGAGCTACCAGCACCGCGCCCGTCCGGCGCACGCGCTGCGCTCTCCCCCAACCGGGACGAATAGCCGAGCGAACCCGGCCACCGGCATGGCGAGGGTATTCGCCCCGGCCCCGCCGATCGGCCCTGCCGCAAACGGGGCGGGGCGGCCGGAGACGGGGCAGGGTACGAGCCGGGGTCAGTCCTCGCGCGAGATGCGCAGCATCTCGTCGCGGTCCACAACCTTGATGCGCTCGCGCTCGTGGGGCTCGCCCAGCGAGATCTCGTGCGAGTCGAGGTTGTGCCAGCCCTCGAGGTCGGTGAAGCGCACCCGGCGCTCCTCGAGCAGCCCGAGGATCTCGTTCTCGTCCTCGATGCTCGGCCGCCACCAGGTCTCCTCGCCCGCGAGCAGGTGCTCGATGGTCTCCTTGGCGTCCGACTTCGTGTGGCCGATGAGGCCGACCGGCCCGCGCTTGATCCAGCCGGTGGCGTACATGCCCGGCAGCTGCTCGCCGCCCGCGTCGACCACGCGGCCGCCGTCGTTGGGGATGACGCCGCGCTCGGGGTCGTAGGGCACCTGCTCGAGCGGGGATCCGAAGTAGCCCACGGCGCGGTAGAGCTGGCCGATCTCGTAGTCGCGCATCTCACCGGTGCCGCGCACGCCGCCCGAGCCGTCGGGCTCGGTGCGCTCGACGCGCAGCGCGCGCACGCGCCCCCGCTCGTCGGCGAGCACCTCGTGCGGGCGCGACCAGAAGTGCAGGTGGATGCGGCGGCTCGCCCCGGTCGGCGCATCCGCCGCGCGCCACTTGCCGAAGATGCGGCTGATGACGAGCAGCTGCTTGTTGCGCTTCGACTCCTCGTCGGCGGCGGGATCGCGGTCGAAGTCCTCCTCGTACACGACCATGTCGGTGTCCGGCACCTCGCCGAGCTCGCGCAGCTCGAGCGGGGTGAACTTCACCTGCAGCGGGCCGCGGCGGCCGAACACGTGCACGTCGGTGACCTTCGAGTCGCCGAGCCCGCGGTACACGTTCTCGGGGATCTCGGTGGGGAGCATGTCGTCGGCCTGCTTCGCGAGCACGCGCGCGACGTCGAGCGCCACGTTGCCGTTGCCGACCACCGCGACGTGCTCGGCGTCGAGCGGCCACTCGCGCGGGACGTCCGGATGCCCGTCGTACCAGTTCACGAAGTCGGCGGCGCCGTAGGAGCCCTCGGCCTCAATGCCGGGGATGTCGAGGGGCGCGTCGTGCATCGCGCCCGTCGCGAAGATCACCGCGTGGTACCGCTCGCGGAGGTCCTCGATCGTGATGTCGCGGCCGAAGTCGACGTTGCCGAAGACCCGGATGCCGCCGTTGTCGAGCACGTCGCGCAGCGCGTTCACGACGCCCTTGATGCGGGGATGGTCCGGGGCGACACCGTAGCGGACGAGCCCGTAGGGCGCGGGGAGACGGTCGAACAGGTCGATCGAGACCTCGTGGCGGCCCTCGGCCTCCTTCCGCAGGATGTCCGACGCGTAGATGCCGGCCGGTCCGGCCCCCACCACGGCGACGCGCAGTTTCGACATTCGTAACCTCCCCGGGCCAGCGGCCCTCTCGTGTCTCGGCGGGCCGACGGCCCGCCGCCTGGGCGCCCCGGGTCGGGGCGCGCTAGAAGTCCCGTGTGACGAGGCGCTCCGCGAACTCGCGCAGCGCCGTCTTCACGACGCCGTTCGGCAGCACGTCGAGCGAGCCCGTCGCCCGCCGCACGTGCTCCTGGGCCGTCTCGACGGTCTGCGCGGTCACGGCGTGCTCGCGCAGCTCCGCGATGATCGCATCCACTTCTTCGGGATCGCTGGAGCCCGCGGCGTCCTCGCGCGCGAGCGTCGGGTCGGCGCTGCCGGGCTCCGAGCCGGAGACGCGGGTGCGGATGCGCCGGAGCAGATCCGCCGCTTCCTCGTCGCCCTCCTGGGCCCGGCGCTCGAGGAGCAGCACGGGCAGGGTCTCGACGCCGGCGCGCAGGTCGGTGCAGGCGCGCTTGCCGGTGGTCTCGGCGCTCGGCGAGAGGTCGATCACATCGTCGACGATCTGGAAGGCGACGCCCACCGCCTCGCCGAACTCCGCCAGCGCGGGCCGGTACTCCTGCGGCGCGCCCGAGAGCATGATGCCGAACTCGGTGGCGGCACCGATGAGCGAGCCGGTCTTGTCGGCGAGCACGCGCAGGTAGTGCTCGATGCGGTCCTCGTCCTCGGAGGGGCCGATGGTCTCGTGCATCTGCCCCAGCACGAGCCGCTCGAACACGGTGGCCTGCAGCCGGATGGCCTCGGCCCCCAGGTGCGAGAACATCTGCGAGGCGCGGGCGAACAGCAGGTCGCCCGCGAGGATCGCGGTGGAGTTGCTCCAGCGCAGGTGCGCGGCGGTGACGCCGCGGCGCAGCGTGGCCTCGTCCATGACGTCGTCGTGGTAGAGCGAGGCGAGATGCGTGATCTCGGTCGCGGCTGCCGCGGTGAGCACCGCATCCGCGTCCGGGTCGGGGCCGAGCTGGGCGCTGAGCAGCACGAGCATGGGCCGCAGGCGCTTGCCGCCGGCGCCGAGCAGGTAGGAGGTCGTGACCTGCGCCACCTCGTCCGCGTACTGCACCTGCTCCAGCAGCGTGTCCTCCACGCGCGCGAGGCCGTCGTCGAGGGTCGCCTTGAGCTTGCGCTCGGCCGGGCGGCCGAACAGCTTGCCCGCGAACTTCGAGCTCACGTTGCCGTGCGCGGGCCGGCGGGTCGCCGAGGGCTGGGCGGTCAATTGCTCTCCTGCGCGGTCGTGGGGATCGGCTTGACGCCGCGGTGCAGCGCGACGATGCCGTAGGCGAGGTTGCGGTGCGCGACCTGCTCGTAGCCCGCCTCGCGCAGCCAGCTCGCGAAGGTGCGCTGATCGGGCCAGTCCTGGATGGACTTGAAGAGGTAGTCGTAGGCCTCCGGATCGGAGGAGACGAGCTTGACGATGCCGGGCATCGCGACGTTCATGTAGGTGTCGTATCCCCAGCCGATCACGGCGTTCGTGGGGCGCGAGAACTCGCACACCACGATCCGGCCGCCGGGCCGGGTGACGCGCAGCATCTCCGCGAGCGCCTTCTCGGGCCGCTGCACGTTGCGGATGCCGAAGCTCACCGTCGTGACGTCGAAGCTGCCGTCCTCGAAGGGCAGGTCGGTCGCGTCCCCCTGCTGGAAGGCGATGTTCGGATGGTCGCCGTGGCGCCTGATGCCCTCCTCGATCATGCCCTTGGAGAAGTCGAGCCCGGTGACCTCGGCGCCGTGGTCGGCGAGGATGCGCGAGACCGTGCCGGTGCCGCACGCGACGTCGAGCACGCGCTGGCCGGGACGCGGGTCGATCGCCTGCCGCGTCCGCGCGCGCCAATAGGGCGCGATGCCCGCGGTGAGCACGTCGTTCGTCAGGTCGTACTTTCGCGAGACGCGATCGAACATGCTCGACACATCGGCGGGGCGCTTTTCGAGGTCGACTTTGGTCACGCCCTTCATCCTATCCCGTGCCGTCAAGACGCACCCCCTCCGGAAGGAGGGGGTCGGCGGGGCCGTTTCCCCGGCTCCCCCGGCGCTGCTCCGCGGTCTCGGGCCGTTCCCGGGGCGAAGACCGGCGGCGCGGGCGATTCCGGGAGAGGACTAGGCTGAGACGACGTGAACGGCATCCCTCGACTCCGAGCTCGCACTCGCCCCATCGCTGATCCGGGCGATCTGCTGCGATTCGCCGATCCGCTTTCCCCCTCGGCCTGGCTGCGGCGCGGCGACGGGATGGTCGGGCGCGGCTCGGCCTGGCGCGCCGAGTTCTCGGGCCCCTCCCGCATCCGCGACGCCCGCCGCGCGTGGGCCCGGATCGTGGCCGAGGCCCGGGTGGAGGACTCGATCCGGCTGCCCGGCTCCGGGCTGATCGCCTTCGGCGCCTTCGCGTTCTCGGGGTCCTCGGCCGCCGCGAGCGTCCTCGAGGTGCCGGAGATCGTGATCGGCCGGGTGGACGGCCGCGCGTTCATGACCGAGATCTCCGTCGCGCGCGACGCCGCCGACGCGGGCCCGGTGCCGACCGTGCCCGTGCGGCTGCCCGTCCCCCTGCCGCACGGCGAGGACGCGCGCACGGAACTCGAGCCCGGCGTCATGGGCCGGGAGCGCCACCGCGAGGCGGTGGCCTCGGCCATCGCGCGCATCCGCGCCGGCGAGTTCACGAAGGTGGTGGTCTCGCGCGACCAGCGCGGCCGCCTGCCGGAGGGGACGGATCGGCGCCATATCGTGCGCCGGCTCGCCGCGGCCTACCCCGAGACGTGGACGTACGCGGTGGACGGCCTCCTCGGCGCGAGCCCGGAGATGCTCGTCCGGGTGATCGGCCGCTCGGTGACGGCCCGCGTGCTCGCGGGCACGCTGCCGCGGGGCGCCGACGAGGCCGCGGACCTGGCCGCGCGCGACGCGCTCGCCGCCTCCGAGAAGAACCGCGCCGAGCACCGCTTCGCGATCGACTCGGCCATCGACTCGCTCCGCGGGCTCGACACTCACGAGGATCCGGAGACCGGGCTCACGGCCTCCCCCGAGCCCTTCCTGCTGCGGCTGCCGAACGTGTGGCACCTCGCGAGCGACATCCGCGGCACCCTCCCCGAGGGGTCGAGCGTGCTCGACCTCGTGGAGGCGCTGCATCCCACGGCCGCGGTCGGCGGCACCCCCCGGCGCGAGGCGGTGGCCGCGATCGAGGAGCTCGAGCCCTTCGACCGGCGGCGCTACGCCGGGCCGGCCGGCTGGCTCTCGGCGGCGGGCGACGGCGAGTGGGTCGTGGCGCTGCGCGGCGCCGAGGTCGCGGCCGACGGCGGCGTCACCGCCTACGCGGGCGGCGGCATCGTGGACGGCTCGGACCCCGACGAGGAGTTCGCCGAGACGCTCCCGAAGTTCCGGCCGATCGCCGACGCGCTGGGCTGAGCCGGCGGCTCCGGCGCGCGGATGCGTCGCAGATCGCTGTTCGGACGGCCCGATAACCGCGGACTTCGACGCATCTGCGCCCGGAGCCCCTAGCGCGGCAGCGGTACCTCGATCACGAGCAGGCGCTCGGTGCGGTCGGTCAGCGCCTCCTCGAGCGTGCCGCGCGTGGTCGCCCGGCGGTAGGCCCAGCCGTAGGCCTCGGCGATCGCCCGGATGTCCGCCTCGCGCGGCGTGAACTGCACCCGGTCGAAGGCCTCGGCCCGCGCGGAGGACGCCACCTCGAGCGAGTCGAAGATCGTGCCGCCGCCGTCGTTGCCGACGACGATCTGGATGCGCGGCGCGTCCTCCCCGCCCTGGCCCACCAGCAGCGATCCCGCGTCGTGGAGGAACGCGAGGTCGCCCATCAGCACCCGGGTCGTGCCCGTGCGCGAGGGACCGTGCTCGCCGTGCTGGCTCGCGTGCGCGACGCCGAGGCCGGAGGCGATCGTGCCGTCGATCCCGGCGAGGCCGCGGTTCGCGTGCACCCTGATGCGCTTGCCCGGCACGCGCGAGTCGAGGTCGCGGATGAGTCGCGACGCCGCGACGTGCAGCCGGTCGTGCGGCCACGTGAGCCGCCACACCGAGTCGACGAGCATCTCCCGGCTCGCCGGCTCGCGCGAGACGGCGAGCTCGGCGCGGCCGAACCGCGCCCGCTCGCGGAAGTCGGCGCTCCGCGACGCCCGGACGTCGGGGGCCTCCGGATCCGAGTCGAGCTCGACCTGCAGCCTGCGGTCGGCCGCGATCCAGTCATGCAGCCGGGCCTCGGCCTCCTCCCGCAGCGGGGCCGTCTTCGCGGAGCCGGCCGGGAGGGCCGAGCCGAATGCGAGGACCCGCACCTCGGACGCCGCCTCGACGCGCTCGTGCGGCCGGAATCGCGGCGCCCCCGGCTGATCGACCGCGACGACTCGCACGCCCTCGCGGCCCAGCAGGTCCGGCACCTCGCGGCTCAGGGTCGGATGGCCCACGACGATCACGAGCTCGATCGCGTCCCGCAGCGCGGGGACGGGGCTGTTCGCGCCGAGCAGCGCGCGGTAGTGCGCGATGGCGTTGCGGCCGAACCGGGATCCGCTCGAGACCTCGGCGATGAGAGGCCAGCCGCCCTGGCGCGCGAGCCGCTCGCCGAGCTCCCCGGCCCGGTCGCCCGCCACCACCACGGCGTCCGGCCACTCGGCGGGGTCGATCTCGATCGCGGGAGCGGGCTCCGCCGAAGCGGGCGCCGAGGCGCCGCCCGTCGCGGTTCCTCGGAGCGGCGGCAGCGCGCCGAACTCGAGCAGCGGCGCCGCGTCCAGGGCCGGGACGCTCCCCGGGGTGCCGTCGGCGGGCGCCCCGACGGCGCCGGGGCCGGCGTGCGCCGCGAGGTCGTCCGAGATCGCTGCCGCGAGCTCCGCGGGCAGGCCGCGGCCGGGCTCCCCGTCGCGGATGCGCCGGTCGCCGTCCTTCCCAGGCCATGCCTCGAGCGTCCGCGGGGCCGGCAGGCCCGCGTCCTCCCCGCCGGCGCCGAGCAGCCGCACCGCGCCGTCCATTCTTGCGGACAGATCCGGCACCGGCCCCGAGAGCGGCTCGCGGAAGGCGACGTTGCAGTGCCAGGCGCCCCGCGCATCCGCGATGGCCGCCCCCGCGGCGCGATACAGGTCCGGCTCCGCGCCCGTCGGCGCGGGGAGAGAGACCACCGGCACCTCCGGGCCGAAGAGCCCGGGCTGGCGGGTGGTCTGGTTCGCGCCGGTGCCCTGCAGCTCCTCGGGGCGGTCGGCGGTCAGCGCGACGAGCGGGACCCCGGCGTGCAGCGCCTCGAGCATCGCCGGGGCGAGATTGGCGACGGCGGTGCCGGAGGTCGTGATGACCGGCACGGGCCGATCGGATTCGCGGGCGATGCCGAGTGCGAAGAAGGCCGCGGAGCGCTCGTCGATGCGGACGTGGAGCCGCGCCGCGCCGATCCGCTCGAGCTCGGCGGCGACGAGCGCGAGGGCCTGCGAGCGCGAGCCGGGGCACACGACGATGTCGCGGACTCCCCGCTCCACCGCGGCGAGCAGCAGCTCGATGGAGGCGTCAAGCGCGGGCGAGCCGGGCGCGCCCGGGGTCACTGGCGGCGACCCTCGTCATCGCCGTTCGACTCGGAGTCGGTGGTCTCGTCGGAGTCGTCGCCCTCGTCGTCCTCGCCGTCGACGACCGAGGCGCCGCCCGTGTGGCTCGAGGGATGGTTGCGCATCGTGTTCTGGCGGTCGCGCTCGATCTCCTCGTCGAGCAGGCGCATCTGCTCCTCGAGCTCCGCGATGCGGTCGTCGTGCTCGTTGCGGACGGTCATCGTGTCGCCGTAGACCTGCGAGTCCTCGGGCGGGATGCGCTGGGCCTTGGCCTGGCCGTTGCCCTTGCCGATGAAGATCCACAGCAGCGGCCCGATGACGGGGATCAGCAGCACGACGATGATCCAGATCGGCTTCTGCAGCACCCGCGCGCGGCGGCCGTCCGTCATAGCGCAGTCGACCACCGCGTAGATGGTGAGTGCCACGGCCACGACGATGCCGAGAATGATCCAACGTCCCATGCACGGCAGTCTACTTGGCGGCGACTGATCACCGCCGTCACGGCCCTTTCGTAGACTGGCCGGATGAACACCTCCCGCGCCTGGGTCATCTACACCATCGTCCGCGTCCTCGCCTTCATCGTGCCGTTCGCGATCATCATGCTGGTGCTGCCCGGCTGGCAGTGGAACTGGCTCGTCGGGCTGGTCGTCGCCACGATCGTGAACCTCTCGGTCACCGAGATCTTCCTCCACGAGCACCGCACGATGATCGCCAAGTCGTTCCAGGACCGCCAGGAGGCCCGGGAACGGGGCAGGATCGATACCCGGCGCCCCATCGACGTCGAGGAGGACGAGATCCTCGACGCGCAGGAGGCCGAGGCCGCAGGGCGGGACGACGCGGCCGGCACGCCGGCGCCCGAAACCTCCGGGGGCGACGTCCCCGACAAGGGATCCCCGGCCGACGCCGACGAAGGGCGCGAGCGCTCGGATGCGCCAGAACACGGCGCCGAGCGGAATCCGGATGGTGGGAAGCGCGACTGACGTTCGCTCCTCGGCGGCCCGCGCACGCGAGGGGATGCGCTCCCGCACCTCCCGCTAGAGCACGAACCCCGGCAGCACGAGCCCGACGCCCATCAGCAGCGCCCAGAGCAGCGCGCCGAGCGAGATGAGCTTGAGGGCGAGGACGAGGTCCTTCGGGGTCGTGGTGGTCGAGGTGATGATCACCGACGGGACGGCGAGCAGCAGCGCGAACAGCGCGAACAGCGCGTTCGGGTAGACGAAGCCGAACATGACGGTCACGAGGAACGGCAGCAGCGCGAACAGCCCGAACACCACCCGGGAGCCGCGCACGCCCATCCGCACCGCGAGGGTGCGCTTGCCCGCGAGCGTATCGGTGGGGATGTCGCGGATGTTGTTCACCATGAGCACGGCGCAGGAGAACAGCCCTGCCGCGACGGCGAGGAACCAGGCCGGCTGCGGCACGAACAGCACCTGCACGAAGGCCGTGCCGATCGTCGCGACGAGGCCGAAGAAGATGAAGACGAACACCTCGCCGAGCCCCGCGTAGCCGTAGGGGCGCTTGCCGCCGGTGTAGAACCACGCCGCGAGGATGGCCGCCGCGCCCACCGCGAGCAGCCACCACTGCTGCGTGGCGAAGCACAGCCACAGGCCGAGCAGCCCCGCCGCCCCGAAGAAGGCGAAGGCGACGGTGCGGACCACCGCGGGCCGCACCCGGCCCGAGCCGGTGAGCCGCGGCGGGCCCACCCGGTGGTCGTCGGTGCCGCGGATGCCATCGGAGTAGTCGTTCGCGTAGTTCACGCCGATCTGCAGCGCGAGCGCGACTCCGAGGGCCGCGAGCGCGCGGACCCAGTGGTACTGTCCCGGCTCGACGGCGATCGCCGCCGCAGTGCCGAGGATGACCGGCACCAGCGCGAGGGGCAGCGTGCGCAGGCGCGCGCCCTCGATCCAGTCGCCGACGGTCGCGCGACCGCCCTTGACGCCGCCGCCGCGGGGTTGCTGGGTCGGATTGTTCGACTTCTGTTTGGCCACGGTGACGATTCTAGGGCGAGCGGTACACGGATCGGGCTACCAGGCCAGCAGCTCCAGGTCCTCCGCGCTCAGCCGTACACCGCGCGCGAAGAACAGCTGCGCCAGCTGCCGCTCGTCCCTGGCGCTCGCGATCGGCACGATATCGGCCTCCTGCGCCCCGAACCAGGCCAGCGCGATCGCCGCCGCGGGAACGCCGTGCCGATCGGCGACCCGATGCAGGTTGCGCTGGAAGCCCGCCGATCGAGGGTCGTCCAGCCTGTCCCTGATCTTCTGCGTGTGATCGGTGACCAGGCCCGGGTTCTCGAAGTACTTGCCGCTGAGATAGCCCGACTCGAGCGAGTGGTAGGCGAGGAACCGCACCCCTTCGAACCCCGCGAAGTCCCGCTCGAACGCTTCCCGGTTGACGATGCTGTAGCCATGCTGGAGATAGGTGATCGGCGTCAGCCCGTGCTCGCGCACGAGCGCCTGCGCCTCCCGGAACCGATCCGGCGAGATGTGCGAGTAGCCGAGTGCGCCGATCAGCCCCTGCTCCTTCAGCTCGTGGAACGTGCCGAGCGTCTCGAGCAGGTCGGTCTCGGGGTCGTCCTTGTGCGCGTAGTACACCTCGAGGTGATCGGTGCGGAGTCGCTCGAGCGACTCCTCGAAGGCGGCGAGGATGTTGTCCCGGCTCAGCCCCGGCCGGACGGCGGAGAAGCCGACCTTGCTGGACAGGTGGAGGTCGGCTCGCCTCCCGGAGCCGGCGATCCAATCGCCGACGGCCCGCTCGGCGGCTCCCGTCGTGCTGGACTCCACCCACTCGGTGTAGTTGTCGGCCACGTCCACGGCGACGCCGCCGCCGGAGAGGAACGCGTCGATCAGCCCCGGCGTCTCGTCCCTCGGCACGGTCCACCCCAGTACGTTGCCGCCGAGCACGAATGCGCCGAGCGGCCGCCCCGGGCCGTCGGGCTGCGCTGCGCCGGCGCTAGGCATCGCCGGCGCTCCGGACGTC
The DNA here is from genome assembly GCF_900163695.1 of Gulosibacter sp. 10. Lineage (GTDB taxonomy): Bacteria > Actinomycetota > Actinomycetes > Actinomycetales > Microbacteriaceae > Gulosibacter. Next base: position 154,766 of record NZ_FUIC01000011.1, on the reverse strand, counting down.
GTCCCAGACCCGCAGCAGATTGCCGCCCCAGACCTTCGCGACCTCGGCGTCGTCGTATCGGCGGCGCAGCTCCGCGGTCACGTTCGGCGTCTGCGTGTAGTCCAGCCAGCCGCCGACTCCCCCGCCGTGGTGGAAATCGGAGGCGATGCCGACATGATCGACCCCGACGAGCCGGACGACATGGTCCACCGAGTCGATGAGATCCGCGACGTCGGTCTTGGGCCATCCGTTACGGACCTTGGCGTGGTATTCGCCGAAATAGTCCTGGAACTTCTGCTCGTCCCATTCCGCGGTCTCGGGATCGAGCAGCGCGTAGTAGTCCGCGGGCCCCCGGTAGCCGGGCAGCCCGAACCGCTCCCGGAGCTCGCGGATGTCCGCGACCACCTTGGGGTCCTCGCCGCGGAAGCGGTGGTAGCCGTCGAACGCGACGATCTGCACGAGTCCGCCGCCCTCGGCGATGGCGACGATCTCCTCGTCGCCGAGCGTGCGGTCGGCCTCCCCCACCCGCGCCTTGAGCCCGTTGTGCGAGGCGATCACGGGCGCCTTCGACCGGTCCAGGATGCGCCGCCGGGCCGCGACGGAGACCTGGGCCGTATCGATGACGACGCCGCGGCTGTTGAGCAGCTCGATGCCCTGCTCCCCCAGCCCGCTCAGGCCGTCGTAGCCGTCCTCCGCGTTCGCCGACGCGTAGGGGCGCGAGGAGTGCGCCCACTGGTTGTTGCCGATGAAGCCGAAGTCCACGATGGCGACGCCCCGGTCGAGCCACTGCTCGAGCGCCGCGAGGTCGCGCAGCGGACGCGCGTTCTGCAGCGAGTGCACGAAGGAGAAGACGCCCCGTTCGGCGTTCGCCGCGATCTCCGCGCTCGAACGGGCGATCGCCGCCCGCCCCTCCGAGGCGGACGCCTCGCGCTCCACCGCCTCGAACGTCTGCGCGTACTCCCGCAGACCGCTCTCCGCCTCGGCCTCGCGCGGGATGCGGCTCGCACGGACGGGCACGATCGCGGCGGCCACGCCTCCCTGCAGCGCCTCCGCGAGCGGGAAGGAGTATCCCGAATCGGATTCCGCCACATCCGCGTGGCCATCGATGACGATCAGTTCATCCGTGCTCAATGCTCCTCCAAAGGTCGCTCGACGAATCGCCCCAGTATGCGAGCACCCCATCCGCAAGGCCACCCGTTTGTCCTCGGATGACTCACGGCTACGAAATATGCGCTTCCGTGACTCCCCGTGACCGGGCCGCTCGCACGACCGGAGCGCCGCCGCATAGCGTTCGGCCATTCGCCCCTCGATCGCATCGACCGGGGCGGTCCTTCCTCCCCTACTTCCCCACCCCACAGTCAGGAACAGCGCCATGTCGACTCAAGAAGCCATCGAGAACCGGATCGGGGACCAGCGACGCAAGCGGAGGCGCTGGTGGATCATCGCCGCGGCCGTCGTGGTGATCGCCATCGTCGCGGCGATCCTGGTCCCCCGCCTGCTCAGCTCCTCCTCGGCGGAAGACGGGGACCTCATCCCCATCTCGATCGCCGACACGAGTCAGAGCACGTACCAGGACGCCGTCATCGAGGTGGGCCGCGAGAACGGCCTCGACATCTCCTTCGTGAACTTCGACGACCCGAACATCCCCAACCGCGCGGTGCTCGACGGCGAGGTGGACGCCAACGCCTTCCAGCACCTCGGCTTCCTGAGCACCTTCAACGCGGAGTCCGATGCCGACATCACCCCGGTCTTCGCCATCTCCATCACCACCTACGGCCTCTTCTCCGACAAGCACGACAGCCTGGAGAGCCTGCCGGACGGCGCTCGGATCGCGATCTCCGAGGACCCTTCGAACTTCTCGCGCTCCCTGTTCATCCTCGAATCGGCGGGGCTCATCGAGGTCGACGACGCGGCGGGGCTGTTCCCCACCGAGGCGGACATCACCTCGAACCCGAAGAACCTCGAGCTCGTCCCGCTGGCCTACGCCTCCGTCCACACGGCGTACACCGACCCCGCCATCGACGGCGTCGTGATCGCCGTCGACGACTTCGACCCGGCGCTCGGGCTTCGCGGGGACGACGCCCTCGCGCTCGAGGACCCGACCGCCGAGTCCTCGCAGCCGTACGCCATCGTGCTGGCCACCACCGCGGAGCGCGCCGACGACCCGGTATGGGATGCGCTCGAGAAGACCTACCGCGATGAGCGCGTCGAAGAGGCCTTCATCGAGGAGAAGAACGGGCTGTCCACGCTGGTCGAGATCCCGTCCGAGGACCTGCGCGACACGCTCGCGTCGATCAGCGAAGAGTACAACGACTAATACGACGCCCGGTCGGGCGCCGGTCCTCCGGCGCCCGACCCGTTACGCGGGAGACCCATGACTGAACGGATCCGATTTGATTCGGTCTCGAAGGAATACCCCAGTCGCCAACGACGCGAGACGGTGTCGGCGCTGAGCGGTATCGACCTGAGCATGAGATCGGGAGAGATCTTCACCCTGATCGGCCCCTCCGGCGCGGGGAAGTCCACATTGCTGCGGATGATCAACGGGCTCGAGAAGCCGACCTCCGGCTCGGTGCTGGTCGACGGCATCGAGGTGCAGAAGCTCCCCAAGGGCGAGCTGCGCACGCTCCGGCACCGCATCGGCATGGTCTTCCAGCAGTTCAACCTCTGGAACTCGCGCACCGTCTACGGGAACATCGCCGCCCCGTTGAAGATCGCGGGCTGGAAGGAGGACAGGATCGCGCCGCGCGTGGCCGAGTTGCTCGACTTCGTCGGGCTCGGCGACAAGGCGTTCGCGCATCCCAAGCAGCTGTCCGGAGGCCAGAAGCAGCGCGTGGGCATCGCCCGAGCCATCGCCGGGCGGCCCGACATCCTCCTGGCCGACGAGGTGACCAGCGCGCTCGACCCCCAGACGACGAAGGAGGTCGTGCAGCTGCTCAAATCCGTCAATCGCGAATTCGGCATCACCATCGTCGCGGTCACCCACGAGATGGATGTCGTGGCGCACCTCGCCGACCGCGTCGCCATCCTCTCGAAGGGCGAGCTGGTCGAGATCGGCGAGCTCGAGCGCGTGTTCTCCCGCCCCGACCATCCGATCACGGGATCGCTCGTCGGCTCGTACGCCCGCACCGCGCTGACGGCCGAGGAGCAGGGTGCGATCCGGATGGAGAGCGATGCCCGGTTCATCTCGATCCGCGTGGAGAGCGCCGTCGTGGACTCCCCCGTGATCTCGCGGATCGCACGCGCGCACAGCGTCGATTTCACCTTCGTGCAGGGCGGCGTCGCCCATGTCAAGGGGCAGCCCTACGGGCAGATCAGCCTCGCCCTGTACGGCGAGGACGCCGCCGTCGACGCCTTCCTCGAGGACCTCACCGGCTATGCCGAGATTGCGGAGTGGTAGCCCATGGATTTCGGAGTCGTCCTGCCCAAGCTCGGCACCGCGCTGGGAGAGACCCTCTTCATGGCGTCGGTCGCGTTCTTCTTCGCCGTGATCATCGGCCTCGGCCTCGCCATCTTCCTGTACGCCACCCGGCCCGGGCAGGTGTTCGAGCACAAGATCGTCCACAATGCGCTCAACATCTTCGTGAACCTCGTGCGCCCGATCCCGTTCGTGATCCTGCTGATCGCGGTGGCGCCGATGACCCGGGCCCTCATCGGCACGAGCATAGGCCCCGCGGCGGCCATCCTGCCGCTGACGATCGCCTCGGCCGTGGGCATCGCCCGGGTCGCCGAGACCAACCTGGTCGCGGTCGATCCCGGCGTGATCGAGGCGGCCGAGGCGGCCGGCGCCTCGCGCCTTCACATCCTCTTCGGCTTCGTCGTCAGGGAGGCGCTGGGACCGCTCATCCTCTCGATGACCTTCATCTTCGTCGCGCTCATCGACGCGACCGCGGTCGCGGGGGCGGTCGGCGGCGGCGGTCTTGGTAACCTCGCACTCACGTACGGCTATCAGCGATTCGACTACCCGGTCGTGATCGCCGTCATCATCACGCTGATCGCGCTGGTGCAGCTCGTGCAATGGGTAGGGAACCGGATCGCTCGCAGAATCATCGAGGGGGCCCGATGAGCCACGCGCCGCAGACGGATCTGCTCGTCATCGGAGCCGGGGTCCTGGGCCTCAGCATCGCGGCGGAGGCCGCGACGAGAGGCGTGGAGACGCTCCTCGTCGCCGCCGAGGAGCGGGACCGCACGGCGGTCTCCGCGGCATCGTTCGCGTGCATCAACGTGCACGAGAAGCAGCCGGAGGCGTACACGCGGCTGCACCTCCGCGCCATCGCCGCGCATCACGAGCTCGACGGCCGCGTCGGCGACGGCGCCGCCTGGCTGCGCATCATCGGCGCCGACTTCTTCGGCGAGCACCATGCCGATTGGGGATACGTCGACGTCGACGCGTACGGCCGGGCGCACTCATCCGCGCTCGAGGCCGCCGGAGGGCGGATCCGGCGCGGCGTGCGCGTCCTCTCGATCACGCCGGGCTCCGGCCGCGCCCCCGTGCTGGTCGAGACCACCGCGGGCGCCATCGCCGCTCACCGCGTCGCGATCGCCGCTGGGGCGGGCACCTCGGAGCTCGTCCCAGGGCGTCTTCGCACCCCTCGTCTCGCAGCCACCGCCGGTCTGCCTGGGTTTCTCGCGCGCGTCTCCGGCGAGAGCCCCGTGGACCGCGTGGTGGTGGAGCACGAGCTGAGCGTCCGCCCGGACGGCCCCGGACGGTTCGCCGTCCAGTCGCTGGCGCTCGAGCACGAGTTCGAGCGCACGGGGCGCCGCGCAAGCGCGGCGGCGGTCCGGGCGCCGCTCGCCGAGCGGATCGGCCGCCGGTACGGGCTCGCGCTGCGGGAGGATGCGATCATCTCCGTCGACGAGGCGCCGCGGCCCATCTCGCCTGACGGGCTGCCGGTGCTGGGCCTGCTGGCCCCGGAGATCTACGTGGCGATCACGCACAGCGGCGTCAACCTCGCCCCGCTCATCGGCCGCGCTGCGGTCGACGAGCTGCTCGGCACCGCCGACGCGGATTTCGCGCCGTTCCGACCCGACGCTGCCCCGCAGCCGACCCATCGCCGAAGGAAACCATGACGACCACCACGTACGACGCCGCCAGCCGACTGCTCGCGAGCATCCCCGATCGCCGCGGCTTCGGCGACGCCACCCTCATCCGACAGGACGCCGAGACCGTCAACCTCGGCGGCGGCAACCCCGACCGCGAGCTGCTGCCCGCCGAGCTGTTCGACCGGGCGACGGAGGACCTGTTCACCGACCCCGGCACGGCGACCACGGTCCTGCACTACTCCGGCGCGGCGGGCTTCGACGGGCTGCGGGAGGCCATCGGCGCGCACGAGGGCATCGATCCCGCGCGCGTGATCGTCACCACGGGCGGCGCGCAGGGCATGGCGCTGGCGGTGCTCGGCAGCCTCGACGACGGCGACACCGTCGTCGTGGACAACCCCGTCTACCCGCTGTTCCTGCGCACCCTCGACCTCGTCAACGTGCACGTCGAGTCGGTGCCGGTGGACGTGGACGGCATCGACCCCGACGCGCTCGAGGCGAAGCTGCGGGCTGGCCTGCGGCCGCGGGCCGTCTACACGGTGCCCACCTTCCACAACCCCTCCGGCGTCTCGCTCTCGGCGGAGCGCGAGGCCCGACTCGTGCAGCTCGCCGAGCAGTACGGGTTCACGATCCTCGTCGACGACCCCTACCGCGAGATCACGTTCTCGGGCGAGCGCCCCCGCTCGCGCCGGGCGTTCACCGACACCGACCGCGCCGTGCTCATCGGCTCGTTCTCGAAGACCCTCGGCACGGGCACCCGCCTCGGCTGGATCGGCGTACCGCCGGAGCAGGCGGCGCGCTACGCGAAGCTCCGCAACCGCCTCGACGGCCAGAGCAGCGGCATCGTGCAGGAGCTGGTGCGGCGCATCATCACGGGCCCCGGCTACGTGCCCTCGCTCGTCAAGGCGGGCGCGCGCTACCGGCAGAAGGCCGAGCTGCTCAAGGGCGCGCTGCGCGACCAGTTCGGCGAGCGCATCGACTGGGTCGAGCCCGAGGGCGGGTTCTTCCTCTGGGCCCGGCTCGACGAGGACGTCGACTTCGACGCGCTCTTCGCCGAGGCGCAGCGGCGCGGGGTCACCTACCAGCGCGGCGACTGGTTCGCGGCCCACCCCGATCTCGCCGCGCCCCTGCGCAACGCGTTCCGGCTCTCGTACTGCGAGCTCGACGAGGCCTCGCTGCGGCTCGGCGCCGACCGTCTCGGCGCCGCCTGGCGCGAGATCCGCTGACCCCTCCCCCGCGCGCCGATGCGCGGCCGCTCCCGACACCCCCGAAAGGCATCCGCATGACCCCGAGCGCTCCCCTCCGCGGGGCCCGACTCCGAGCCGCCCAGCTGCTCGAGCTCTCCCGGCGCCCCGACCTCGGCGCCGAGCTGCGCGCCGCCGGCATCGGCTTCCTCGTCGTGCGCGAGGACGACTCGCAGCTCGGCCAGGACGCGCACGACGCGAAGGCCCCGGCGTTCATCGCCGCCGCCCTGCGCGCCCTCGACGGGATCGGGGTGCTCGCCTCGATCGATCTCGCGCGCCTCGAGCCCTTCAACGCGGCGCGGGAGATCGCGACCCTCGACATCCTCTCGGGGGGCCTCGCGGGCCTCGCCGTGCAGCCGCCCGGCCCCGCGGCCGGGTACGCCCGCGTCGGCCTCCGCTACCGCGACCTCGACCGCCCCGAGGAGTGGCTCGACGAGGCGCTGCAGGTGGTCGCCGCGCTCTGGACCAGCTGGGAGCCGGACGCGGTGGCGCGGGACTGGTCGAGGAACCGGTTCCTCGACGCCGCCAAGGTGCGCCCCATCGATTTCGAGGGCGAGCACCTCTCGGTGCGCGGCCCCGCCGCCACGCCGCGCTCGCCCCAGGGCCGGCTGCCGGTGCTCGCCGATCTCGCCGAGGCGCGGCTCGACCGGCTGCCCCGGTGGACGGAGCGCGCGGATCTCGTGCTGACCGGGCTGCGGGAGACGGATGCGGGGCCGGAGGCCGGGCGAGAGGCGGAGCCCGGGCCGGCGCGGCCGGCGGCTGAGCGGCTGCTGCTCGCGGTGGACGGCGACGGCCCGCTGCCCGAGGTGCTCGGGGACGCCGCGGGGATCGTCGTCGACGTCTCCCGCTCGGAGGAGGATGCGCTCGCGCTCCTCCGCGCCCGCGGCGCGGAGCTCGACGACCGCTTCGGCGCGGCCGCGCCCGGCGCCGGGACGCTCCGCGAGCGACTCGGGCTCGGCGCGCAGGACGGAGACGGCGGAGGCGACGGCGGACACGGCGGGCACGGACGCGAGGCGGGCCCGCGCGAAGAGACGGAGACGACACGATGACCGAGCTGCGACGGGTGCACATCGGCGTGCAGTACAACGCCGAGGATCCGCACGAGATCTGGCACCGCGAGCACCTGCCCTCGATCAACACGCGCGAGAGCTTCGAGCGGGCCGCGGAAGTGGCGGAGCGGGCGCTGTTCGACTTCTACTTCCAGGCCGAGACCTCCACGATCGGCGAGGGGCCGGACGGCCCGCTCGAGCCCAACGTCTCGGGGCGGGCGGACAACATCACGGCGCAGTCCTTCCTCGCGGCGAGGCACCCGCATCTCGGCTTCGTCTCGACGATCAACACGACCTACAACAACGCCCTCGACATCGCCAAGCGGCTCGGCAGCCTCGACGCGATCGCCCCTGGCCGCGCGGGCTGGAACCTCGTGCTCGGGGGCAGCCCGCTCGCCTACCGCAACTACCGCCCGCTGCCCGAGCCGATCCGCGCCGACGACGGGCCGTTCGACCGCTACCGGTACGGGCTCGAGGTGCTCGAGGCGGTGCGCGGCTACCTCGGCGGCGGCGACCGGTTCGAGTACCGCGGCGAGTACCTCGACATCGACGCGCGACCGCTGCGCATCGGCGCCCCGAGCGATCCGTTCGTGTTCTACGCGGGCGGGTCCGGCCGCAGCCGCGACTTCGCCGCGGCGAACGCCGACGCGATCTACAGCCACTTCTCCAACCTCGAGCACGGGCCGCGGTTCACCCGCGACATGCACGAGCGCCTGCGCCGCTTCGGCCGCGACCCCGAGCGGTTCAAGGTGTTCTCCCGCGTCGCGGTCATCGCCGCCGAGAGCGACGCCGACGCGCGCGAGCTCGAGCGCGACATCCTCCCCTTCCAGGTGCATCCCGACACCGTGCTCGCGGTGATCCGCGCCGTGTGGGGGCCCGGCTACGAGGACTTCGACGTGGACGGCAGCCTCCCGAGCGCCGACCCGCCCGAGGGCGCCGAGACCGGCTCGGTGGGATCGCTGCTCGGGATGTACTGGGAGGGCGACGCGCGGCGGGCGGCGAAGCACCTGCGCGCGCTGCAGGACCGCACCGGGTTCGGCGCCCGGCAGACCATCGTGCACGCGAGCGGCACCGACCTGATCGTGGGCGGCCCCGCGACCGTGGCGGGCCGGCTCAGCGAGCTCGTGCAGCGGCGCGCCACCGACGGCTTCGTCATCGTGCCGCACATCGCGGGCACCTGGCTGGAGCCCTTCGCCGAGCTCGTGGTGCCGGAGCTGCAGGCCATGGGCGTCTACCCCGAGGAGTACCGCGCGGAGTCGCTCCGCGAGCGGGTGCTCGCCTAGCTCGCGCCGTCCGGCCGTCCGGCCGCCTCCGCCGCGAGCTCGCGGATGCGCCGGCGGTCGGGCTTGCCGCTCGGCAGCATCGGCAGCTCGGCCACGCGCAGGCGGCGGACCGGCCTGGCGGCCCGCCCCAGCCGCACCACGGCGTCCCGCAGCGCGGCCAGGTCGGCGGCCTCATCCCCCGGGCCCTCGCCCGCGCAGACGATCGCGACCGACTCGCCCCATTCGGCGCTCGGCACCGCCACCGCCACCGCCTCCTCGAAGCCCGAGAGCCTGCGCACGCCGCGCTCGACCTCGTCGAGGTCGACCTTCTCCCCGCCCGAGATGAGCACGTGATCGAGCCGGCCGGTGACGGCGATGCGCTGGGCGCCGAGCGACTCGGCGGTCTCCGTCACCGCGCCGCCGTCGCTCGTGCGGTACCAGCGCCGCCCGTCCGCCTCGACGAAGGTCTCTGCGGTGCGCGCCTCCTCGCCCAGGTAGCCGGCCGCGAGCACCGGCCCGGACAGCCACAGCTCCCCGGCCTCGACCCGCGCCCGCACGCCGTGCAGCGGCACGCCGTTGTAGACGCAGCCGCCCGAGGTCTCGCTCGCCCCGTAGGTGGTCGTCACGGCCCAGCCGAACGACCGGGCCCGCTCGAGGATGTGCCGCGGCGTCGACTGCCCGCCGACGAGGATGCCGTCGAACCGGCCCAGGCGCGCGGAGATCCGCTCGCGCTCGGCCCACGAGCGGTCCTCACCCGACACCGCCTCGACGAGCCGGATCAGCTGCGCCGGCACGAGCGAGACGTAGCGCCGCTCCGCGTCCATGCGCGCGGCGAGCGCCTCGAACTCGAGCGGATCGAATCCGCCCTCGGCGACGACGGGCCGCGTGCCCGCCTGCAGCGAGCGCGCGAGCACCTGCAGCCCCGCCACGTAGTTGGCCGGCAGGCACAGCAGCCACTGGCGCGTGGGGTACGGCGAGCCGGCGCGGATGCCCCGGCCCGCGGCGAGCGCGTCGAGGCGCTCGTAGGTCGCGGCGCCCGAGGCGTGCAGCGCCCGCGCGGTGAGCATGACCCGCTTGGGCCGCGCGGTGGATCCGCTCGTCTCGACCACGGCGGCGACGTCGGCGGGCGCGCCGTCCGGGATGCCCGCGGGCGGCTCGAGCGCGGCGGAGCCCTCCGCGGGCACCGGCATGACGGCGGGCCCGGCGCCGCTCATCGCGTCGTCGAGCGCCCGCATGACCGCGAGCGGGTCGGCGGCCGAGACGATCCGCAGTTCGCGCGGCATCAGTAGTGCCAGGGGAAGGGGGCCCAGTCGGGGTCGCGCTTCTCCAGGAAGGAGTCGCGGCCCTCGACGGCCTCGTCGGTGCCGTACGCGAGCCGGGTCGCCTCGCCCGCGAAGAGCTGCTGCCCCGCCAGGCCGTCGTCGGCGGCGTTGAAGGCGAACTTGAGCATGCGGATCGCGGTGGGCGACTTGCCGAGGATGGTCTCGGCCATCCGCAGCCCCTCGGCCTCGAGCTCCGCGTGGGGCACGACCCGGTTCACCGCGCCCATCTCGTAGGCCCGCTGCGCGTCGTAGGTCTCGGCGAGGAAGAACGCCTCGCGCGCGAGCTTCTGCCCCACCTGCTTCGCGAAGTACGCGGAGCCGTAGCCGGCGTCGAAGGAGCCGACGTCGGCGTCGGTCTGCTTGAAGCGCGCGTGCTCCTTCGAGGCGATCGAGAGATCGGTCACCACGTAGAGCGAGTGCCCGCCGCCGGCCGCCCAGCCGTTGACCACCGAGATGACCACCTTCGGCATGAAGCGGATGAGCCGCTGCACCTCGAGGATGTGCAGCCGGCCCGAGCGCGCGGGGTCGACGCTCTCGGCGGTCTCGCCGCTCGCGTACTGGTAGCCGTCGCGGCCCCGGATGCGCTGATCGCCGCCCGAGCAGAAGGCGTGGCCGCCGTCCTTGGGGCTCGGGCCGTTGCCGGTGAGCAGGACGACGCCGACCTTCGAGCTCTGCCGCGCGTGGTCGAGCGCGCGGTACAGCTCGTCCACCGTCTGCGGCCGGAACGCGTTGCGAACCTCGGGCCGGTCGAACGCGACCCGGGCGATCCGCCCCGTCGTGTCGAGGTGGTACGTGATGTCGTCGAAGTCGAAGCCCTCGACCTCGCGCCATCGCGTCGGGTCGAAGGTGTCCGAAACGGTGTCGTGGCTCATGCGCCTACGCTACCGCGACGCCCCTCGACGGCGCCCGCGGCTACCAGTCGATCGGCGCGTGCGGGAGCTGGCCCCCGTTGACGATGAGCTGGATGAGGGTGTTCCCCACGAGCCAGGCGGGCGGGGCGCCCACGACGAAGGAGCAGATGAGCGAGAGGATGCCGGCGCCGCGGCCGGACCGGTAGAAGATCGCGTACAGGGACGCGGTGATGCTCGCGAACCCGAGGACGCCGGCGATGAGCAGCCACATCTGCAGCTCGAACTGGCGGGAGATGCCGAAGACGTTGAACAGGTACATGCCCGCCATGAGGTCGGCGACGAAGGTGAGCACCGCGCCGAAGAACGCCCAGTGGCCGACCTTCCACCCGAAGGGGTTGAGCATCTGATCCACCCACGGCGCCGGCACGTCACTGGCGTGACGATACTGCGGGGCCTGGGGCTTCCGAGTGACTCGCGCTTGCGTCATGGGTGGGATGTCCGTTCGATGAACCTGCTGACGGATCGTGCCGTCGATTCGGTCAGTCTAGCGCCGCGCGACTTGGGACGTCGTGCACGCCGGCGCAGGCGCGGGGCGCCCCGGGGAGCTCGGGGCCGCCCCGTCGCGGCGTTGTGGTAGCTTGGCCGCAGACACGGGGTGCCCCGCAGAGGGGGCTGAGATCACACCCGGGAACCTGATCGAGTTCGCACTCGCGGAGGGATGTCGTCGATGGACGCAGCATGTGCCGCACCGGTATCGGTGCGCGAGGCGCGCGCCCCTTCGTCTCCGGGTTCCGAGAACCAGGAAAGGGGCAGCAGCAGTTGATTCCCAATGTGCTCACCATCGCCGGCACCGACCCGACGGGCGGCGCCGGCATCCAGGCGGACCTCAAGGCCTTCTCGGCCCAGGGCGCCTACGGCATGAGCGCGGTGACCGCGGTCGTCGCGCAGAACACCCGCGGCGTCCGGCGCTTCGTCGCGCTCGACCCGGCCTTCGTGCTCGAGCAGATCGCGTCGGTCTTCGAGGACGTCCGCGTCGACGCGGTGAAGATCGGGATGGTCGCGAACGCGGGCATCGCCGAGGCCATCGCGCGCGGCCTCGACGAGTACGCGCGCTGCCCCGTCGTGCTCGACCCCGTCATGGTCGCGACCAGCGGCGACCACCTGCTCGCGGACGACGCCGTGGCCGCGGTCCGCGAGCTGCTGGTGCCCCGCTCGACCGTCATCACCCCCAACCTCCCCGAGGCCGCCGTGCTCGCCGACCTGCCCGCGAGGCCGGACGACGTCGACGCCATGTACGAGGCGCTGCCCGCGCTGCGCCGTCTCGGCGCCGACTGGGTGCTGCTCAAGGGCGGCCACCTGGGCGGCGAGACGAGCACCGACATCCTCGACGGCGAGCGCACGGTCGAGCTCACCGCCCCGCGCGTGGACACCGTCAACGACCACGGCACCGGCTGCACGCTCTCGGCGGCCATCGCCGCGAGGCTCCCCCGACAGGACGCGGTCGAGAGCGTGCGCGCCGCGAAGGCGTACCTCACGGCCGCGCTGCAGCGCTCGGAGGAGCTCGACGTGGGCGGCGGCCGCGGCCCCGTCCACCACTTCCACGAGCTGTGGGACGCCGCGGCGCGCCGCCCCGAGCGGGAGGAGGCGATCCGATGACCGCGTCCTTCTCCGAGGCCCTGCGCGAGCGCCACGCCGAGACCTGGCGCGCCGCCGTGCGGCACCGGTTCGTGGCCGAGCTGCTCGCCGGCGATATCGACGACGACGTCATGGCCGGCTACCTGGTGCAGGACTACCGGTTCCTCGACGGCTTCCTCGCCCTCGTGGGCGCGGCGATCGCGAGCGCCGACGCGCTCGAGGCCCGGCTCGCGTTCTCGGCCTTCGCGGGCGAGATCGCGGGCGACGAGAACACCTACTTCCTGCGCGCCTTCGACGAGCTCGGCGTCTCCGAGGCGCTGCGCGCCGAGACCCCGGACACCGCCGCGACGGCCGCGTTCAAGGCCCTGTTCCGCGAGGCCGCGGAGACCCGCGACTACGCGGCCGCGGTCGCGGTGCTGCTCGTCGCGGAATGGCTGTACCTCGACTGGGCCGCGACCGCCTCCGCGCCGCGCCCGGAGCGCTTCGTGCACGACGAGTGGATCGAGCTCCACGACTTCCCCGAGTTCCACGACCGCGTGGCCTTCCTGCGCGCCGAGCTCGACCGCGTCGGGCCCGCGCGGCGCGAGATCGCCGAGGACTTCTTCGCCCGCGCGGTGCGGATCGAGCTCGACTTCTTCGACGCGTGCTACGAGGCGCCCCTGAGCGGGAGGAAGGCATGACGCTCTTCGACGACCTCAAGGCCGCGATCGGCGAGACCTGGGAGGCCTACACGCGGCACGAGTTCGTGACCCGGCTCGGCGAGGGCAGCCTGCCCCTGCCGGTGTTCCAGGACTACCTCGTGCAGGACTACCGCTTCCTCACGCAGTTCGCCCGCGCCAACGCCCTGGCCGCCTACAAGGGGCGCACGCTCGCCGAGATCCGCGAGGGCGCCGAGGCGCTGTCGGTGATCCTCGAGGAGACCGAGCTGCACCGGCGGCTCACGGCGCGCTGGGGCATCCCAGAGCCGGAGCTCGACGCGGCGCCCGAGAAGATGGCCACGGTGGCGTACACCCGGTACGTGCTCGACGCGGGACAGTCGGGCGACCTGCTCGATCTGCACGTCGCCCTCGCGCCCTGCGTCATCGGCTACGCCGAGATCGGCGCCGCGCTCGAGCCGCGGCGGCACGAGGGCCATCCCTACGGCGAGTGGATCGCCGAATACTCGGGCGAGGCGTTCCAGGCCGGCGCCGCCGCGGCCGTGCGGCGCCTCGACTCGCTCGCCGAGGGCGCGCTCACCGAGCGCCGCTTCGGCGAGCTCGTCCGGCTCTTCCGCGCGGCCACGCGCCTCGAGACCGACTTCTGGCAGCAGGCGGTCGACGCGCAGTAGCCGGGGGCGGCTCCGCCCGAGGGCGGGCCGCCCTCAGCCGACCGGCCGCCCCGCCCTCGTGAGGTGCTCGAGCAGCGTCCGCTCGAGCGCCGCGAACTCCGGCCCCGTGGTCGCCTCGATGCCGCGCGGCCGCGGCAGCGCCACCTCGAGCGCGAGCGTCACCCGGGCCGGCCGCGGGCTGAGCACCACCACCCGGTCCGAGAGCAGCAGCGCCTCCCGGATGTCGTGCGTGACGAGCAGCGCGGTCCACGAGTGCTCGGCCCACACCTCCTGCAACCAGGCCTGGAGCTCCATGCGGGTGAGCGAGTCGAGCGCGCCGAAGGGCTCGTCGAGCAGCAGCGTGGGCCGCCCCTGGGCGACCGTGCGCAGCAGCGCCGCGCGCTGCCGCATCCCGCCCGAGAGCTCGAAGGGGTGCGCATCCTCGAAGCCCGCCAGCCCGAAGCGCGGGAAGAGCTCCCGCACCCGCGCCCGCGCCTCGGCGCGCCGCACGCCCTGCACCTCCAGGCCCAGGGCGGCGTTGGCCAGCACGGTGCGCCATGGGAACAGCAGGTCGCGCTGCGGCATGTACGCCGCGTGCGCGGGCGAACCCGTCGCATCCCGGCCATCCACCTCGATGCGCCCCGAGGTCGGACGATCCAGCCCCGCGATGAGGTTGAACAGCGTGCTCTTGCCCGCGCCGGAGGGGCCGATGACCGAGACGAACTCCCCCGGCGCCACCGAGAGCGAGATGCCGTCGAGCACCCGGAGGGGCTCGCCGCGCCGGCCGGGGAAGGTCCGGACGAGGTCCGAGAGCCGCAGTCGCGGCACGACGTCATGCGTCATTCGCGGTCGCCTTTCGCTGTTCGAGATGCCACGGGATCACGAGGCGCTCGAGGAGGTGGGTGGACAGGTACAGGGCGACGCTGACGAGCGCCGTGATGGCCACGGCCGCGAGCACGAGGTCGGTGCGGAAAGCGTTCTTCTGCACGCTCATGTAGATGCCGAGGCCCTGCTGCGCGCCGACGTACTCGGCGAAGATCGCGCCCGTCACCGCGTAGGTGATGCCGATGCGCAGCGAGGTGAAGAACCCCGGCAGCGCCGAGGGCAGCCGCACGAGCAGGAACCCGCGCACCTTCCCGGCGCCCATGCTCCGCAGCAGCCCCGAGGCCTGGCCGTCGGCGCTCGCGAATCCCTCCACGAGGCCGACGACGATGGGGAAGAAGGTCACGAGCGCGACCACGAGCATCTTCGGCCACAGCCCGAAGCCGAACCAGATGACCATGAGCGGGGCGATCGCGATGACGGGGATCGTCTGCGAGGCCACGAGCAGCGGCATCAGCCCGCGGCGCACCGTCGGGAAGAAGTCCGCGAGGATCGCGAGCACCCACGCGCACAGCAGCGAGAGGCCGAAGCCGGCGGCCGTGACCCCGAGCGTGGCGAGCGTGTGGTCGAGGATCGTGGCCCGATGCTCCCAGCCCATGCTCGCCACGCGCGAGGGCGCGGGCAGCACCTGGGGCCGCACCTCCGTGACGCGCACCGCGGCCTCCCACACCACAAGGGCGACGGCGAGGAAGACGAGCGGGGCCCAGACCCGCGAGCCCGAGCGCATCACTCGCCGAGGTACTCGTTCGTGAAGAGGCTCGACCAGTCGGGCTCCTCCTCGAGCGGCGCGCCCTCGCCGTCGGCGAGGAGGTCGTGCTCGTAGAGGAAGGCGCCGAGCTCGCTCCACTGCTCCTCGGTCTGCAGGCCGAACTCGCCCTGCTCGTCGAGCATGAACTCCTCGGAGAGCATCTCCTGGCTCTCGATCAGGAAGTCCAGGTCGGTGAGCACGTCGCTGTTCTCCTGCTGCAGGATCTCGGCCGCGCCGGCCGGGTCCTCGATCGCGTCCTCGTAGCCCCGGGCGATGGCCTGCACGAAGCCGCTCGCGAGCTCAGGGTTCTCGTCGAGCCACGTGCCGTTGCCCGTGATGATCACCTGGTAGTTGTCGGGGAAGCCGTAGTCGGTGTAGGCGAAGTTCTTCAGCTCCACGCCGCGGTGCTCGGCCTCGATGCCCTCCCAGGCGACGAACGGCACCGTGAAGTCGACATCGCCGTTGTAGAGCGCCTCGTACGCGGTGGTGCCGAGCACGACGGTCTCGAACTCGCCCTCGCCGCCCGCGCGCTCGATGACGCCGCGCATGATGGCCTCTTCGGCGGGCGTGCCGAAGCCGCCGTAGACGAGCCCGTCGAGGTCGTCCAGGCCCTGGATGTCGTCGCGGTCCGCGAGCACGCTCACCTCGGTGGTCCAGGTCTGCTGCACAGCGAGCACCGAGACGAGATCCGCGCCGGCGGCCATCGTCACCGAGGTGGAGTCCTGGAAGCCGATGCCGAACTCGGCCCGGCCCGAGTCGACGAGCACGTCGGCGCTGCTGTTGTTGTACGGCACGATCTCGACCTCGATGCCGGCCTCGGCGAAGTAGCCCTCGCTCATCGCGACGTAGAGCCCCGTGTGGTTCGTGTTGGGGGTCCAGTCGAGCGCGAAGCGGATGGTCGTGAGGCCGTCCTCGCCCTCGGACGCGCCGGCCGCGCAGCCGGAGAGCGCGAGGGCGGAGACGGCGGCGACGGCCGCCAGGAGGCGTCGGCGGCGGCGCGGGGTCGCGGATCGTGGTGCGGTCATGTCGGTGGCTCCCTTCGAGGCGAAGGAGTACCCGAATGCACCGCGAGCGCCGCCGCGGACAGGATGCTGCCGCGGGGTGCGCGAGGACGTTCTGCTGACAATTCCTTCGCCAGTACTAACTGGATCAGGTTCGACGGGTGTGTTCTCAGCCCCAGGCGGGGCACCCCGTGTCACTGCAGCCACCATAGCGCACCTTCGCGACGGCGTCGCGAAATCCGTCCGGAGCCCGCCCGCCCGGCCCCGCATCCGCGTCGGGCAGGATGGGGGCATGCTCCTCCCCGCGCTCGACGACCTCCTCGCCCGCACCCGCATCGTGTCGCTGCCGCTGAACACGCGCTTCCGCGGCGTGACGCATCGCGAGGCCGCGCTCATCGAGGGCGACCAGCGCATCGGCGGCACGGCGGCGTGGGCCGAGTTCTCGCCCTTCCTCGAGTACGGGCCGGCCGAGGCCAGTCACTGGCTCGCGGCGGCGCTCGAGTACGGCTTCGACCCGGAGCTCGAGCGCTTCGTCGAGGGCGAGGTGCCCGTGAACGCCACGGTGCCCGCCGTGCCGCCCGAGCGCGTGGCCGAGGTGCTCGCCCGCTTCGACGGCTGCGGCACGGTCAAGGTCAAGGTGGCGGAGCGCGGGCAGGTGCTCGAGGAGGATCTCGCCCGGCTCGAGGCGGTCGCCGCCGCGGCGCCGGATGCGGGGCTGCGCATCGATGCGAACGGCGGCTGGGGCCTCGAGGAGGCGGAGCGGGCGCTGCGCGCGATCGCCGGTCGCGGCATCGAGCTCGAGTACGCCGAGCAGCCCGTCGCGACCGTGCCCGAGCTCGCCGAGCTGCGCGGGCGCATCCGCGCGCTCGGGCTCCCCGTCCGCATCGCCGCGGACGAGTCCATCCGCAAGGCCGAGGACCCGCTGGCCGTCGTGCGGGCCGCCGCGGCCGACCATCTCATCCTCAAGGCGCAGCCGCTCGGCGGGCTGCGGCGGGCCGTGCGGATCGTCGAGGAGACGGGCATGAGCGCGACCGTCTCGAGCGCCCTGGACACCTCGGTGGGCATCGTGATGGGCGCCCAGCTCGCGGCGCGGCTGCCGCAGCCGCGCTACGCGGCGGGCCTCGGCACGGTCTCGCTCTTCGCCGCGGACGTGCTGCGCGAGCCGCGCCGCCCGGCCGGCGGCGCCGTCTCCCTCGCCCCCGCAGTGCCGGATGCGGCGCTGCTGCGCGAGCACGCCGCGCCGCCCGAGCGCGTCGCGTGGTGGCAGGACCGCATCCGCGCCTGCCACGCGCTGCTGGGAGGCTGAGCCGCAGCGCAGGCTACGAGCATTCGCGCAGGCTCGCGCATCGTCCTTCTCATCGGTTCCCGCCGGGAAAAGCTATGCACGCTCCAACGCACGTGGGAGATGCCCACCCGACTTCCAACAGAACAGCGCATCAACTAGGAAGTTCGGCGCACGCTCCAACGCACGTGGGAGATGCCCACCCGACTTCCAACAGAACAGCGCATCAACTAGGAAGTTCGGCGCACGCTCCAACGCACGTGGGAGATGCCCACCCGACTTCCAACAGAACAGCGCATCAACTAGGAACCTCCTGCCAACTTCCAACAAACAACCATCCGAAGTTGTAATATGACCTGATGGATGGAAGCAGGTTCAGCGACACCCGTTTCGGGAGTGCGACGATCGAGCCGGGAAACAAGTGGGCATTCACCTACTACCTGCCGAAGCCGATCCCACGGTCGCTGGAGCTGCCGCCCGATACCGTCAGGCTCTTGTCCGAGGCCGACGCCTCCCTGGGCCACCTCCAGGGGCTTGGAACGATTATCACCGAGCCAAGCCTGCTCATCGGCCCCTATCTACGACGCGAAGCTCTCGCCAGCTCCCGTATCGAAGGAACACAAGCCTCGCTTTCAGAAATCTTCCAATCTGAAATCGACGAGTCCGCGTCGAACGATGACACCGCCGAAGTACACCGGTACCTCGCGGCCAGCGATCAGGCATATCGACTGGCGCAGAAGCTTCCCATCACCCAGCGGCTCATCTTGCAGGTACATGAAACGTTGCTGACAGGAGTGCGCGGAGAAGAGAAGTCACCCGGAGAATTTCGACGCACGCCGGTCTGGGTCGGCCATGCCGGCGCAACACCGGAAAACGCAATATACGTTCCGCCGCTACCCAAACATCTCGGCGATCTCCTTGCGGATTGGGAACGATTCGTGAACGATGACGGCCGCGGATTGCCCGCCCTGATTCAGGCAGCGCTAATGCACTACCAATTCGAGACGATCCACCCGTTCCTGGACGGCAACGGACGCATCGGACGCCTACTCATCAACCTGGTCTTGATGGAACGAGGACGACTCAACTTGCCTCTTCTCTACCTTTCGAGCTACTTCGAGAATCACCGAGACCGGTACTACGAGAGGCTTCAAAACGTACGGGAAACAGGCGATATCGACGGGTGGCTTCGATTCTTTCTGGAAGCCGTGCAAGCCCAGGCGCAAGACGCCATCAGCAGGGCTCGAGAGTTGATCCAGATCCGTGAGCGGTACACGAAAACCGCGAGCCAGGAACGCTCGAGCCTCATCCGCCTTGTCAATCTGATCATCAAAAACCCGTTCGTGACAGTCAAATATGTGCAATCACAACTCGAACTAACGAATCAAGGGGCTCGAAACCTGATCAAGAAGGCTGAGAGTAATGGCTGGCTGAAGAGCCTCGGAAGTCACGGACGCGGCGGGCGGGAGCGGTGGTACGCACCCGAGATCCTCAACGTCATGGAAATGCCGATGACCTACACCGAGAAGCCTGCGGAGACTCCGAGATGATGGCCGGCATGCCCCGGCCCGCTGGAACCGCTCTCGGCTAGCGGTGATCAACCACTGCACTCGCGTCCTTGACCCGCCCCCCGGCGCCGATCATGCCGCGCGCTCCAGGCGCAGCAGCGCCGTCTTCGCGTCCAGGCCGCCGATGTAGCCGCCGAGGCCGCCGTCGGCGCGCAGCACGCGGTGGCAGGGCACGACCACGGGCAGCGGATTGGTCGCGCACGCGCTGCCCACCGCGCGCACGGCCTTCGGGCTGCCGACGGATTCCGCGACCTCCTTGTAGGTGCGGGTGCGGCCGTAGCCGATGCGCGGCAGGAAGCGCTGCACGCTCTCCCGGAAGCCGGAGGACAACGCGTGGTCCAGCGGCAGGTCGAAGCCGCGCCGCTGGCCCGCGAAGTACTCCTCGAGCTCCGCGGCGGCCGCGTCCAGCCGGGCCGGCGCCTCGAGCACCCGCGGGCTGATCCGCTCGGCGAGGGTCTCCAGCACGGCGTCGAATCCCTCCCGCTCGAACGCGACGCGCACGAGGCCCCGACCGGTGGCCGCGAGCAGCAGCGTGCCCACGGGCGTGCCGAGCGTGCGGTAGGCGACGTCGAGCACGCCCTCCTCGTCGGCGCGGGCGGCGATACCGGCGCGGAGGCGGTCGAGGTGCGCGTCCGCGACGGGGAACAGCTCGGCGGCCGGCCGGGTGCCGGCGCTCATGGGGGCGTCTGTGTTCATGGGGTTGTCTGTGTTCATGGGGTCGCTCCTTCCTGCTTCCCGTCCGCGCCGTAGACCCGGCGCAGCCGCTTGATGCCGTCGGCCGCTGCCCGGCGCACGGCGTCCGGGGTGCCGCCGATCAGCGCCGCGGTCTCGGCGTGCGGCAGCCCGCCGAGGTAGTGGTAGGCCACCGCGAGGCGCTGACGCTCGGGAAGCGCCGCGACGGCGAGCCACACCTCCTCGTCGTCGCGGCCGGGGTTGCCGATCGTCGAGGGCCGTTCGGGCACGCGGTCGACGGGGATCGCGTGCCGGGCGCGGAGGCGGACCACGTCGATCGCCTTCCGCCGGGCCACCCGCACCAGCCACGCCTCCGTGTTCGTGCTCTCCGGCAGCTCCGGCCAGGCGCGCAGCGCGGCCAGGAACGTCTCCGACCAGGCGTCGTCGGCGTCCGCGCCCGGGCCGAGCACCGCGCGGCAGACTCGCAGCACGGTCGCCCCGTGCCGCTCCACCGCCCGCTCGAATGGTTGTTTCATCGTCATCGCACGGTAGACGCGCCGGCCCGGGGAAACGTGAGATGCGGATTTCCGGCGGCCGCCGCGGGCGCGCTTACAGCCGGCTGCCGATGATCTTGCCGAGCTCGAACACGCCGCGGAACTTGGCCGGCGCGTACATCGCGAGCGCGGAGCGGAGCGGGCCGACGAGCGCGCGGTTCGACGCGAAGGTCATCGCGCGGGTCCGGCCGCCCAGCGAGAAGGTGCCGGAGCGGAGCGGGGGATGCGCGCGCTCCCAGCCGTCGATCGCGCCGGTGAACAGCACCCGGATGCGCCAGAAGCGCAGCATGACGAGCCGGGTGCGGGGCGGGCGCACCCTGGCGGTCTCGATGCCGACCCACTCGAGCTGCGGCCAGGGGACGAAGAAGGATTCGTGCGGCTTGCGGCCCTCGTAGCCGATCCCCTCCGGGGCGATGACGAAGTACCGGGGGCGGGCGTCGATCCACATGCCGAGGAGCATGCCCCCGGCCACGAGGAAGCACACGACGGCGACCCAGTAGCCCTGCTGCAGCGTCTCCGCGTCGGCGTCCTCGTCGGGCCATGCCCCCATCGCCGTGAGCAGGGCGAGCACGCCGAACACCGCGAAGATGAGGATCGGCGGGAGGAAGGCGGAGTAGTTCGGCGGGATGCGGATGCGCTGGACCATCGCCTCGATCCTCGCGGGGCGCGTCCGCCCGCGCAACCTCCTCCGGAGGGAGGTGCTGCAGCATCCCTGGGAGGAGACGGGTGGGACGTCGGTGGGGCGTCGGGTGGCACGTCGGTGAGCCCGTCGCAGGCGCTGATGCCCGTAACTGCGCCGGTGGCCGCGCTTGTGCCCGTGCCTGTGCCCGTCGCCGCGACCGTGTCCGCGCCTGTGCCCGAGGCCGTGTCCGCGCCTGTGCCGGGGCCTGGGCTGTGTCGGTACCCGGGCCTGTGCCGGCACCTCGGCCTGGACTCGTGCCTGCGCCTGGGCTCGTGCCTGTGCCTACCTGTACTTGTGGCCGTGTCTGTGCCTGAACTGGGATGAATAGCCGCGCGGCACAGCATATGCGGATGCCGAGGCTATGCATCCCGCCCGCGTCGTCGTTCGCCGCTGGCAGCTCTGGCAGTTCCCGTGATCTCGGCGGCTCCGGCCGTCTGGGCAGCTCCTCCGGTCCCGGCAGCCCTAGGATCCTTGGCAACTCCGGCGGTCTCGGCAGCTCCGGCGGCCCTGCGCTCTTGGCAGTCTCAAGACCCCCGGCAGCCTCCGCGGCCCCGCACTCCTGGCAGCCCCAGGACCCCCAGCAGCCCGCGCAGCCCCGCAGTCGGCTATCCCGGCTGGTCAGTACCGGCGCGACAGTCTCGGCCCGAACCCCCTCAACCGCCCCTACCAGTACACCGCGGGAACGCGGGCCAGTGCTGGACCAGTCGCGCGATCGGGACGGATGGCCAGACGAACGCGCATATGTCCGCGCCCGCGCTCCACGTCTCGATCCGGCCAGGGCAGCCACGGCCTCCCGTATGGTGGCGCACCGCCTTGCTCGAACTTTCCATACGGCATACACTTTCCAGATGGAAAGCAAGCCGAGCGCCGAGGAAGCCGCGGAGCAGCTGCGGGACTACGAGACGCTGCGCGAGCGCAGTCTGCAGCGGGGTCCGTCCCGCGGGTTCGCGCTGCTCGGGCTGTGGCAGGCGATCATCCTGTGCGCCTATGCGGCGATGGTGCTCCTGACGCTGACGCACTACGACAGCCCCTTCCACTTCGTGCTGCCGATGCTGCTGCTCGGGAGCATCTTCGAGGGCGCAGTGCAGCGGTTCTCGGTGCGTCGGCGACGGAGCCCCTGGTGGTACGCGATCTGGGTGGCGCTCGCCGCCGCGATCGTGCTCCTGGGCATCTTGCGCGTCGGGGAGACGCGGTATCCCGCATGGGTCGATGTGCTCGTGCTCGCGGCGATCTTCGCCGCGCTCCTCTTCGAACCCGTGCGGCAGCTGCGCCGGACTCGCGGCGGCGAGCTCGGCTGGGCGCCGCAGCCGCTGAGCACGCCGGTGCGATGCATGACCGTGCTCGCAGGACTGGTCCTCGGGTTCCTGATCGCCGCGGTCCAGTGGCAGTACGCTCCGACGGCGATACCGGTGCTCGGCGCGGTGCTCGCCGGCGCGACGGTCCTGCTGTCCCGCAGCCGCTGGGGGCTGGAGCGCGCCGGATTCGAATGGGCGCCGAGGCACTGGTTGGCCTTCAGCGCGGGTCTCGCAATCCTGTACGCGGCGATCCTGCTCGACAGCTTCACCGATGCGCTGACGACGTCGGCCTGCATCGTGTCGGGAGCGATCGCGGCGCTGCTGATCGCGAGCGCCGCATTCACGCCGCGGCGCAGCGCGGCCGAGGCGCCGGGAGCACCCCCGCAGGACTCGTCCGGGTCCGAGCCCGGCGGCGCCGACCCGACAGGCTCCGGTCTCGTCAATAGCGACGCGACCGGCGCCGATCCGGTGGACCCCGACGCGACCGCGGGACCCCGGCCTTCGGCGGATGAGCACCGCGGATGACCCCGCATCCACGACACGGCCTCGACGAGGCGTTCCAGACGCCGGTCCGCTTCTCGCTCATGGCGGCGCTGCGAGGCGACGCCGAGATGGACTTCCGCACGCTGCGGGAGCTGCTCGACACGAGCGATTCCGCGCTCAGCAAGGCTGTCGCGCGGCTCGAGGGCCTCGGCTATGTGCGCACCACTCGCGGCTACGTCGGCAACCGGCCGCGCACCTGGGTCGCGTCCACCGCCAAGGGCCGGCGCGCATTCGCCAGCCACCTCGCGGCCCTGCGCGCCATCGCGGGCGACTACCCGGAGACGTAACCGAGCGGAGACGTGACCGCGCGGAGGCCGGATCCCGGCGTATCGGCTCGGGAGCCGGGTGCGTTCGGGACGCATAGCCGCGCGAACGCTCCCACGAACGCGCGGCCGCTATTCGCCCCGACGGCGCACTCCCGGAACCGCCGCCGGCCTGCCGAGAACACCGGCTTCGTCGACAGCGCCCGGTGCGGGCTCGGGCTCAGACCCAGACCCAGACCCAGACCCAGACCCAGGATCGGTCCGTCATCCGGCCGGGAGCCGAAACCGCCTGCCGCCAGGCCCGGGCCCGTGCCCGGTGACGGACGGAGCCGGGGCGCAGAGACTGAAACGGGACGGATAGCCGGGCGGAGGAGCATGCGTCCTCGCCTCCGCTATCCGACCCATTCGCGCCACAGCACGCACGCCACTTGCCCCGTTCGCACCAGCGCCGCCGCGTCATCGCAGGCACATCGCCGCGACCAGGCCACCGCAGGCACATCGCCGCGACCGGGCCACCGCAGCCGGCGCGAAACGGCCCGACGCGAAGCGGTCCGGGGCGAAACGGCCCGGCGCGAGGCAGGCCTCCCTGAAGCTGGCCGCTGCGAAGCAAGCCGCCGCGAAGCGCTCCAGCACGAAGCACCCCGGGCGCGCTACAGCCCCGAGTAGGCGTGCAGGCCGTCGAAGAAGACGTTGACGATGCCGAAGTTGAAGACGATGGTGAGGAAGCCCGCGATCGACAGCCAGGCCGAGGGCGAGCCGCGCCAGCCGCGGGTGCCGCGCGCGTGCAGGTAGCCGGCGTAGACGATCCAGATGATGAGCGTCCACACCTCCTTCGTGTCCCAGCCCCAGTAGCGGCCCCAGGCCCGCTCGGCCCAGATCGCGCCGGCCACGAGCGTGAAGGTCCAGAAGATGAAGCCGATGACGTTCACGCGGAACGCGAGATCCTCGAGCCGTTCGGCGCTCGGCATGGCCGACAGCCAGCTCCGCCGGCGATCGGCGCCCGCCCGGATCGCCGCCTCGCGGCGCTGCTGCAGCAGCTGCAGCACCGAGAGCCCGAAGCCGAGCGCGAGGAAGCCGGTGCCGAGCGAGGCGACGAACACGTGCACCACGAGCCACCACGACTGCAGCGCGGGCTGCAGCGGCACCACGTCGACGTAGAACCCCATCGTCGCGATCTGCAGCGTGAGCGTCGCGAAGCCCACGATGAAGGTGCCGAGGAAGCGCAGGTCCTGCCAGAGCTGCATCGCGAGGAACACGGCCACGATGAGCAGCGAGGAGGTGAGCGAGTACTCGAACATGTTCGACCACGGCACGCGCTCGGCCGCCACGCCGCGCAGCACCGTCGCGACGAGGTGCGCGGCGAACGCGACGCCGGTGATCCACATCGCGATGGGCAGCAGCACGGTGCCGCGCTTGTCGCGCCAGCGCTCGCCCTTGGCCTTCGATCCCCCGCCGGACCTGATGCCCGACGCGTCGCCGCCGTCGGTGCCCGCGATGCTCGAGCTCAGGATGCCCGCATCCGAAGCCGAGGCCGACGGCGCCGCCTCCGCCCCGCCGTCCGCGGGCCCGCCGACGCCCGCGCCGACGAGCTCGCGCGACCGCGCGGTCGCGCCCAACGCCGAGCCGGTCTTCTTCACGGCGGTCTTGCGGCCCCGCAGCGCGAGGTCGAAGGTGAAGAGCACGAACGCGACGCTGTAGAGCACGATCGCCACGTAGAGGGCGTTATTGGACCAGTCCGAGAGAGATTCCGTCAATATCCAGTCTTTCGCTATCCGACGGGTGAGGCCGGGGTCGGCGCGGCAGGCCGGGAGGCTCCTGCGGAATGGCGCCGATGCTGCCCCAGTTTAGGCCGATTCCTCCCGTTCGTCAGCCTTCCACGAGACGAGCGCCCTGGTCTGGGCCTCCACGAGCTCGTTCAGCGCCCGCTCGATGTTCGGATCCTCGCCGCGCGCGAGGCCCGCGAACTCGAGCAGCACGCCGTCGCCCTGCCTGCTCGCCTTGACCCACATCCGGCGCCGCGGCACGAACAGCGAGACCACGAGCCCGGCGATCATGAGCCCCGTGAAGATCGCGACGGGCACCCGCGTGTAGTCGCGGTGCACGTCGAAGGAGGCGTAGCGCGGCACCTCGGCGTCGAGCGTCATGGTGCCGAGGCCGTTCGGCAGCTCCACCGTCTCGCCGGGCCGCAGCTGCAGCCCGGCCACGCCGGTCTCGCCGCCCGCGATCTGCTCGAGGTCGGTGGTGTCGAGCGAGTAGACCGAGACGGGCGTGCCGTAGTCGAGCCCGAGGTCGCCCACGTACACGTTGAACGTGAGCACGGGGTTGTGCATGTCCTGGTGCCCCGAGGTGAGCGCGCCCGAGTCGAGCTCGACCGCGGTCGGGTAGAAGAAGCCGAGGAACCCGACCTGCTCGTCTAGCCCGTCGGGCACCTTCACGACGCCGGTGGAGGTGAGGAAGTCGTCCTGCGGGATGAAGGCCACCGACTCGCGGTACACCTCGTTGCCCTCCGGATCGCGCACCGTGATGGTGGGCGCGTAGCCGTTCGTCAGCAGGTACGTGTCCATGCCGTCGAGCCGCAGCGGGTTGTTCACCTGGATGAGCTCCTCGCGGGGCTCCCCGCCGGGCTTCTGCACCGTGACGTGGGCGCTGAAGTCGAGGGGGATGCCGATCGCGTTCGGGTTCTCCTCCTCGTAGGTGACGTCGAGGTCGTCGAGCCGCAGCGAGAACGGCTTCAGCTCGTCCTCGGTGAAGAAGCGGCCGGGGTTGAACGAGGAGTAGCTCACGAGCCCGTTCACGAAGGTCTGCCCCTCGACGAGCACGCGCTGGCCGTGCCAGTTGAAGCCCGAGAACACGCCGATCGAGAGGATGATGCCGAGCATCGCGACGTGGAAGAGCAGGTTGCCGGTCTCGCGCAGGTAGCCGCGCTCGGCCGAGACCGAGATGCCGCGCTTGCCGGCGTCGAAGAGCTCGGTGCGGTAGCCGCTGCGGCGCAGGATGCGGCGCGCGCTGTCGATGATCGCGCCCTCGCGGCCGGCCCAGCGCTCGTCGAGCGAGACCTTCGCGTAGTCGTCGAGCCGCGACAGCCGCGCGGGCGTGCGCGGCGGCCGCGAGCGCAGCGCCCTGAGGTGGTGCGAGGTGCGCGGCAGGATGCAGCCGACGAGCGACACGAACAGCAGGATGTAGATGCTCGAGAACCACCACGACGAGAACACGTCGAACATGCCGATGCTGTCGAGCACCGGCGCGAGGTCGGGGTGCTCGTCGAAGTAGATCGTGACGCCGTTCGGGTCGCTCGAGCGCTGCGGGTAGATCGACCCGGGCACCGAGGCGATCGCGAGCACGAGCAGCAGGATGATCGCGGTGCGCATGCTCGTGAGCCAGGTCCACAGCCCGCGCGCCATCGAGACGACGGGGCCGGTCTTCTTGGCCGGGTGCTTGCGCTGTCGGGCGTCGTGGGGCTCGTAGCCCTCGCGCCCCGCGTCGATGTGATCAGATGGGCGAGACATAGCCGGGAAGCATTGCTCCGATGTAGGACACGAACCGCTGCCAGATGCCCGCCACCATGAGCAGTCCGATGAGGATGATGATGCCGCCGCCGATGAGGTTGATGGTGCGGATGTGGCGCTTGAGCCAGCCTACCCACGTCGTGGCGGCGTTCCAGCCCACCGCGGCGAGGATGAAGGGCACGCCGAGCCCGATGCAGTAGGCGAAGGCGAGCAGCGCGCCCCGGCCCGCGGAGGCGGAGTCGAAGGAGAGCGACTGGATGGCGACGAGGGTCGGTCCGAGGCACGGCGCCCAGCCCAGCGCGAAGATCGCGCCGAGCAGAGGGGCGCCGACGAGCCCCGCCGGCGCCGCGCGGAGCTTGAGCGTGCGCTGCCAGGGTCCGGACATGCCGATGAACACGAGGCCCATGAGGATGACCACGACGCCGAGCACGCGCATGATCGTGTTCTGGTACTGCATGAACCACACGCCGAGCTGGCCGAACACGGCCCCGGTGAGCACGTAGATCACCGAGAAGCCGAGCACGAAGAGGGCGGCGCCGAGCGCGACTCGGCCGCGCGCGGGCGCCTGGGTCTGCGTCTGCCGGGCCTGGGCGACGCGGGTGCCTCCGGGCCGCGACCCGCCCGCATCCGCGTCCGCTTCCTCGGCGCCCTTCGCCGCGCGGGGCCCGGAGACCGCGCCGAGCATCCCGACGTAGCCGGGGATGACGGGCAGCACGCAGGGCGAGGCGAAGGAGACGAAGCCGGCGACGAGCGCGAGCGGCAGCGCGAGGAGCAGCTGCCCGCTCATGATCGTCTCGCCGGGGCTCGCGGCGAGCGCGACCCCCGTGGCGGACGTGAGCGCCGGCAGCGCCAAGGCGGGGGTCACTCGGACGACTCTTCGAGCACCGTGTCGATCATCGAGGCGAGCACCGACGGGTCGGCGACGCCGCGGATGACGGCGGCGACCGCGCCGTCGCGGTCGATGACGAGCGTCGAGGGGATCGCCTGCGGCGGCACGTTGTCCGAGAAGGCGAGTCGGACGGAGGCGGTCTCGACGTCGAGGATGGACGGGTAGGTCACCCCGAACTCCTCGGCGAAGGAGAGCGCGGTGGGCGCCTGGTCGTACACGTTGACGCCCACGAACTGCACGCCCTCGTCCTGGTAGTCCTGATGGGTCTGCTCGAGGTCGGCGGCCTCGAGGCGGCAGGGCGGGCAGGCCGCGTACCAGAAGTTCATGACCACGACGTCGCCGGCGAACTGCTCGCTGCCGAGCGTCTCGCCGTGCTCGTCCTCGCCCGAGTACTCGACCGGGGCCTGCCGATCGGCGGGCGGGATGACCTCCCACGAGCCGTCCCCGGCGACGTAGCCCTGCTCCGAGTCGGCGGCGTACTGCTCGGCGAAGCCCTCGTTCGAGCAGCCGACGAGCAGCAGCGCGGCGGCCGCGACGAGCGCGGCGCCGGCGCGGCGATGGCGGCGGATTCGGCGGTTCACACGGCTCCCTGATCGGTCGCGGCGGCGAGTTCGCTCGCGGCGGGTTCGCGGTAGTCGGCCTCGACGAAGCCGGTCGCGGGGTGGTATTCGAGCACGGTGATGCTCGAGAGCGAGCAGCGGCGCTTGGCCGGATTGTGCGGCAGCGGCTGCTGCGAGACCGCCCGATGCACCATCCAGATCGGCAGCTGATGCGACACGACGATAACATCGGCGGTCGCGTGCCCCGCGGCCCGGGCCTCGCGGCTCGCGTCGGCCGCGTGCTCGAGGATGGCCTCGCGCATCCGCGCCTTGACCTCGGCGTAGGGCTCGCCCCAGCTCGGCACCCAGGGGCGCAGGAGGCTCGACCAGCTCCGCGGCTCGCGCCACGCGGGCCTGTCGCCGTGCATCCGCTTGCCCTCGAAGGTGTTCCAGGGCTCGATGACGCGCTCGTCGAGGATGGGCTCGAGCCCGAGCGCCTCCGCGATCGGCGCGGCGGACTCCCGCGTGCGCTGCAGCGGGGAGACCACGAGGCGCGCGGCGGGCACCTGGCGCTCGGCGAGGTCCTCGGCCGCGAGCGCCGCCATCCGGTGCCCCCGGCGGCTGAGCCCGTAGTTCGGGAGTCGGCCGTAGAGCACCCCGTCGGGGTTGAAGACTTCGCCGTGTCGGACGATGTGGATGCGCTGGGCCTGCATGTCTCACATTCTAGGCGCCCGGACTTCCGAGCCGCCCGGCCCCGGCCGGAGACCCGGCGCGGAATGCCGCATCCGGGCCCGCGCGGCATCCCCCGTCGGCCGGTAAGCTGTCCGGGTGACTGAACGTACGCTGATTAACGCCCTCGCCCCCCTCGAAGACGGCCCGGTCAAGATCCAGGGCTGGGTCGACACCGTCCGCGATCAGAAGAAGGTGCAGTTCGTCGTGCTCCGCGACGAGACCGGCGCCCTCCAGCTCGTGAATCCGCGCGCCGAGGGCCGCGAGCACATCAGCGACGTCATCTCCGGCCTCGCGCAGGGCACGATGCTCACCGTGGAGGGCGACCTCAAGCACGACGAGCGCGTCAAGCTCGGCGGCCTCGAGGTGAAGATCTCCTCGATCCGGGTCGAGTCGGAGGCCGACCCCGAGACGCCCATCGCCGACGACTCCTCGATCGACAAGCGCCTCGACTGGCGCTTCCTCGACCTGCGCACGCGCCGCAACAACGCGATGTTCCGTGCGCAGACCACGCTCACGCACGCGATGCGCGACTACTGGTACGAGCGCGACTACATTGAAGTCTTCTCGCCCAAGCTCATGGCCACGGCCTCGGAGTCGAACGCCGAGCTCTTCAAGGTCGAGTACTTCGACGGCACCGCCTACCTCGCGCAGTCGCCGCAGTTCTTCAAGCAGATGGCGCAGTCGGCGGGCTTCGGCAAGATCTTCGAGATCGCGCCGGTCTTCCGCGCCGACCCCTCGTTCACCTCGCGCCACGCGACCGAGTTCACCGGCGTGGACGCGGAGATCTCGTGGATCGACTCGCACGCCGACGTCATGGACATGCAAGAGGAGCTCATGCGCACCGCGCTCGCCGCGGTGAAAGAGCGCCACGGCGAGGAGCTCGCGGAGCTGTTCGACGTGGACGTCGTGGTGCCCGAGAACCCGATCCCCCGCATCCCGCTGCTCGAGGCCCGCGAGATCGTGGAGTCGCGCGGCCACAAGTTCGAGCGCAACGACCTCGACATGGACCCGGAGGGCGAGCGCGAGATCGGCCGCTGGGCGCTCGAGGAGCACGGCTCCGAGTTCGTCTTCCTCACCGACTACCCCGCGTCGATCCGGCCGTTCTACCACATGCGGGACGAGCAGGACCCCTCGATCACGAAGTCCTACGACCTCATCTGGAACGGCGTGGAGATCTCGACGGGCGCGCAGCGCGAGCACCGCATCGACGTGCTCACCGAGCAGATCGCCGAGAAGGGCCTCGAGCCCAAGGAACTCGACTTCTACCTCGACTTCTTCCGCTACGGCGCTCCCCCGCACGGCGGCTTCGGCATGGGCCTCGCCCGCATGATGATGCTCATGCTGCACCAGCCGAACCTCCGCGAGGTCACCTACCTCTTCCGCGGGCCCAACCGCCTGCAGCCGTAGCCGGCGCGGGTTGCGCGGCCGCCCGTTTCTCTCCGCTACTTCAGCGCCAGCGTCTCTACCGGCTGCCCGGTGATCCGGGCGATGAGGTCGAAGTCCTTGTCGACAGCGAGCACCGTGAGTCCAGCCTTTTCCGCCGTTGCCGCGATCAGGAGATCCGGGATGGACGGCGCACGGTGCCGCCCGCGGTCGGCGAGCAGCATCTGCACCTCGAAGGCCCGATCCTCTATCGCCGGCGTGAGGTGCTCGATCGGCATGAGCGACAGCGGCGGCGAGCCGAAGGCTTCCCGTCCGGCTTCTCCCGACCGGATGGAGAAGCCGAACTCGAGCCTCGTCACCGTCGAGAGCCGCACCAGACCGCGCTCGATGCGCGCGTTCCACTCGTCGATGTGCGACGCCCGACCGGCCTGCATCCGCACGTACGCCGACTTGTCGATCAGCCAGCTCGTCACCGCCATGCGTCGCCCATCACCGCAGGCTCCTCCAGGTCGCAGAAGATCTCGGCCGAGCGATTCCAGTCGGCCGCGGTGACCACGGCCTCCGAAGTCGCAGGCTGGGCTCCCTCGAGCTTCCGGCGCAGGAATTCATTGCGAGACAGCCCCTGTGCAGATGCCTCGGCGTCGATGCGCTCGACGGCCTGGGCGCTGAGCCCGCGGACGAGTATGTTCGTCATGACCACTACCTCCTTCCGGTGATGATATCGCGATATCATCACGATGTCAGTCTATCGCTCTCGAAAAATGAGATACCGAATAGACGTCGAGGACGCGATAAGCGTCCCGCCCACCGACACCCTGCGGGGCGAACCAGACGATGTCGTGAGATCGGGACACGAGTATCGAGGTCACCGCCTCCGCGGCACCAGAGTCAACTCACTCCCCGGCGTCTCATACCGCCGCTTCGCCTCCGTCGCGTCGATCCAGCTCATGCTCCCGCTGCCGGCATCCTGCAGCCACGTATTGAACCGGCCGCAATACCGCCAGTTCCACTCGTCCGCCGAGCGAAGATCAGGCCAATGCTCACGTCTATTCGGGAGGATATTCCCCAAGAATCCCTCCCGTCGCTTCATTCGTCCCGGAGCTACTCGCATCACGCTCGGTGCTGCGAACGAATACTCGCCCTCACCGCCCCATCCCCGCGAGGACATCGCCATGCCCCGCCGCGGGCCCAACCGCCTGCAGCCGTAGCCGGCGCGGGTTGCGCGGCCGCCTCCGGCGGGCCACCCTGGACGCCATGGCCGTCTCCCCCGCATCCTCGCCGTTCTCCTC
Organism: Gulosibacter sp. 10; assembly: GCF_900163695.1. Lineage (GTDB taxonomy): Bacteria > Actinomycetota > Actinomycetes > Actinomycetales > Microbacteriaceae > Gulosibacter. The sequence continues at coordinate 123,250 of NZ_FUIC01000011.1, read as the reverse complement.
CGCAGCGCCCATCACCGAGATCTCGGTGGTGGGCGCTCGCGAGCACAACCTCGCGGACGTCTCGGTCTCGATGCCGCACGGCGCCCTGATCGCGATCTGCGGCGTCTCGGGCTCCGGGAAGTCCTCCCTGGCGTTCGACACGGTCTACGCCGAGGCGCAGCGGCGCTACCTCGAGTCGGTGTCGCCCTTCACCCGGCACCTGCTCGGCGCCGTAAACTCCCCCGAGGTGGACCGGATCACCGGGCTGCCGGCCGCGATCGCGGTCAAGCAGCTCGTCTCGAGCCCGCCGGAGCACTCGAGCGTCGGCACGCTCTCGCAGGTGGCCGATCTGCTCCGCGTGCTGTTCTCCCGCATCGGCGAGTACCCGCCCGGCCAGGGGCACCTGCTCGCCTCGGCGTTCTCCCCCAACACCGTCGAGGGCGCCTGCCCGGCGTGCGCGGCCAAGGGCAGCATCCACGAGATCGACGTCGACGCCTCCGTGCCGGACCCGCGGCTCTCGATCCGCGAGGGCGCGATCGCGGCGTGGCCCGGCGGCTGGGTGGGCCTCAACTTCCGCCGCGTCGCCGAGGTGCTCGGCGTGGACATCGACGCGCCCTGGCAGGATCTGCCCCGATCCACGCGCGACTGGCTCCTCACCACGGAGGAGACGCCCACCGTCACGGTGCATCCCACCGACGCCACCACGGAGTACGGCGGCCGCGCCTACGAGGGCCGGTTCCGCAGCGCCCGCCGCTACCTGCTCGACACGGTGACGAAGAGCGGCAGCGCCGCGATGCGCGAGCGCGCCCTGCAGTTCCTCCACGACACGCCCTGCCCCGAGTGCGGCGGCAGCAGGATCGCGCGGGCCGCGCTCGGCGTGGTCATCGGCGGCGAGAACATCGCCGAGGTCTCGCGGCGCAGCCTCGTCGACATGGCCCGGTTCATCCGCCGCGCCGTCGAGCACGAGGGGCTCCCGAGCTCGGGCGCGAAGCACGACGCCGCCCGGCTGCTGCTGAGCGAGCTCGAGAAGCGCGTGGCGGTGATCGACTCGCTCGGCGTGGGCTACCTCGCCGCCGACCGGTCGGCGGCCACGCTCTCGGCCGGCGAGCTGCAGCGCCTCCGCCTCGCGGCGCATCTCCACAGCGGCCTGCACGGCATGCTCTACGTCTTCGACGAGCTCTCCACCGGCCTGCACCCGGCCGACATCGACCACCTGTTCGCCTTCATCGAGCAACTGCGCGACTCGGGCAACACCGTCATCCTCGTCGAGCACGAGATGGCCACGGTGCGGCGCTGCGACTGGGTCGTGGAGCTCGGCCCGGGCGGCGGCGCGCGGGGTGGGCGGGTCATGTTCGCGGGCTCGGTGGATGCGGCGCTCGCCGGCGACGCCTCGACCGCGGAGCGGCTGCGGAACGCGCCGCCGGAGGACCTCTGGCGGGAGCCGCGGCGCTTCGACCGCCGGATCCGGCTCGAGGGCGTCACCACCAACACCCTCGACGGCGCCCCGATCGAGTTCCCCGCGGGCGCGCTCACGACGGTCACGGGCGTCTCGGGGTCCGGCAAGAGCTCCCTGCTGCGCTCGGTCGCCTCCCTGGCCGCCGCATCCGGCACCGCGTCCCTCCTCGAGGACGAGCCGCAGGCCGGGGTGAGCGGCGAGGAGCGGCGCGGGCTCGCCGGCGCGACCGCGTCGGGGCTCGACGCCGTCTCGCGCGTCGTGAGCTTCGACCAGAGCGCCATCGGACGCTCGCCGCGCTCGGTGATCGGCACGTACATCGGCATCTTCGACAAGTTCCGCTCCCTGTTCGCGAAGCCCCTCGAAGCGCGCTCGCGCGGCTACACGGCCTCGCGCTTCTCGTTCAACACCGCGGCCGGCCGCTGCCCGCGCTGCGAGGGTCTCGGCACGATCACGATCGACCTCGTCCACCTGCCCGCCTCGAGCGGCAAGTGCCCCGAGTGCGACGGGCGGCGGTTCACCGAGGACACGCTCGAGATCGAGGTGGACGGGCTGAACATCGCCGACGTGCTCGCGCTGTCGATCGACGCGGCGGCCGACCGCTTCGGCGCGTCGCTCGGCGCCGCCGACCACTTCGAGGCGCTGCAGCTGGTCGGGCTGGGCGGCCTGCTGCTCGGCCAGTCCACGGCCACGCTCTCCGGCGGCGAGGCGCAGCGGCTGCGGCTCGCGGCGGCGCTGCGGGCCCGGCCGCGGCGCGAGCACTCGCTCTTCATCCTCGACGAGCCGATGAACGGCCTGCATCCGAGCGATGCGCGGGTGCTCGGCGGCCTCTTCCAGCAGATCGTCGACGAGGGCAACACGGTGCTGATGGCGGATCACAACATGGAGATCGCGGCTGGCTCCGACTGGCTCATCGACCTGGGTCCGGGGGCGGGGCCGCGGGGCGGCCACGTGGTGGCGGCCGGCCCGCCTCGCGAGGTCGCGGCGGCGCGATCGGGGGTGACGGGCAGCATCCTCGCCGAGCGCTTTCTCGACGCCACCGGCTGACGGCGCGCGACCGGGCCCGAGCGCCTGCGCTCAGGTGGCCGAGGAGACCGTCACGGAGATGAGCAGCGCGATGATGACCGTGTTGAAGACGTAGGCGAGCACGTTGTGCTTGAGCGCCGTGCTCCGGATCGACGCGGTGCGCACCGAGGCCTGGCCGAAGCCGTAGGCCGTGGACATCTGCACCGCGAGCCAGACGAAGTCGCCGAGGCCCGGCGGATCGGCCGTGTCGCCGAACCGCACCGCATCCGCCGCGGCCCACTCGCGCAGGTAGCGCACCGCGAAGCCGAGCACGATGAGCGCCCAGGAGGCGACCACCGCGGCGAGCGCGCCGAGGGCCGCGTAGGGCTGCTCGCGCAGGCCCGGCACGAGCACCAGCAGGCCGACGATGAGGAGCGCGAAGAAGCCCATCCACATCGCGATGCTCACCTCGTCGGCGCCGAACTGCCGCAGGCGTCTGGCCTCGCGCGCACTCTGGGGCGCCGACCAGCGGGCCGCCCGCGCGAGCTCCTCGCCCTCGATCCCGCGGAAGGCCCAGAACGTGAGCACGGCGTAGAGGACCGCGCTCGACAGCAGCATGAGCCCGTACGCCGCGGTCATGAGCGCGAACAGCTCCGGCCGGGCAGCCGAGCCGGGCTCGAGCACGGCGATCAGCACGATGATGAGCGCCAGACCCGGCAGGTTCGAGAAGAGCTGCCGGGGCCCCTCCTTCGCGAGCAGGCGCGGCCTGTTCGCCCGGGTGCTGCCGGGGCGCGATGCGTGCGATGGGGTGCTCACGATTCCGAGGGTAGTGCGGCTTCGCGATTCGAGCGCCTCGCTCGCCCGACGGGTCGGCATATGGCGCACTCGAGCCGTCCTGTCGGATTATGCTTACCTTCCCCGACTGGATCGCATGCAATGCAGGAGACACTCACCACATGAATCGCACCTATTCCTTTCCCGGGAGGGAAGTGGTGCCCTGTCAATATGCAATGCGGAGACAGCGTCTTCGGGTATCAGCACGACAAAGAAGGAAAGCAGCATTCCCGGCAAAATCAATACGATGCTGCTGGAACCCAGGCGTACAGGGAATGGGAACGTGGGACGACTTGATGAATATGACAACCGCCTCGCTCATCTGCGCCCATCAACCATTCCCGATGGGCGTAACCTCAATCATCTCCACTGCCATCAGCCGTAGACCCCCAGACCGTCATCCCAATGCACATCCGCAACGTCGGCGCTCCACCAGATCTCCTCGAAGAGTTCCAGAGCCAAGCCCCTCCCCTCCTCGTTCCAGACCTGTCGCACCGCTGGAGATTCCCAACGAGATTTTACGCTGACATTAGCAATCCACACATCATGCCACCTGCGAAGCTTTGCCGTGAGCTCTGCGCTAATCCCCAAATGATATGGCTCAAGCGGCCCCTCGATTACGTCCCACAGCGGCCAGCGGTGACCGTGCTCGGATGCAAAGCGAACCTCGCGGATCTCCCCTCTCCTCGCCCGCTCCGCACGCGCAATAGTCATGTCAGACGTAGCAAAGGGAGGAACCAATAACTCCGTCTGGTCGAACGGATCGATGACGCGTTCCACCCATCCTCGAGACTGCAGGAAACGGGAAGAGGCTATGCGCGCTGGTTCTTGGAACATACACATCACCGTAACCGCCTCTGCGGAAACCAGGGCTTCACGTACGCAACATCAATAAGAAAAACACGTGACGCTTCTCGCGGGCTTGCCCAATGCCGGCCGGTTCATCATCGACCACCGGGGAGAGCGTGTCGACGCCGCGCTCGTTCGTTCGATGAATGCGCAGCTGATCCGGGGGCGCGGCCCGGTTCGCCCGTCATCCGCCCGGATCGACCCCGGCGGGAGACTCCCGAGCCGCGGCGCACCGCCCGGCCGGCACAGCGCGGTCGCCCCGCGCCGCGGCCCGATCAGCCCGCGCCCTGCCCCTTACGGCGCCGCCTCGCGATGAGCAGGCCCGCGAAGATGAGGATGGTCAGTCCCAGCGTCGAGAGCAGCTGCTCGCGCGGGCCGGGGGTGAACAGCGCGAGCACGGTGATCGCGACCAGCAGCACCGCCCCGGCCGCCCACAGCACGGTCCGGCTGGTGCGGGAGCCGTCCCAATCGCGGTGCAGCACCGCGTAGGAGGCGATCACGGAGGCCCACACGACGAGCAGCGTCGAGCCGACGATGTTCAGCAGGATGGGCAGCACCTGCTCGGCGGCGACGAAGTTGAACACCACCGTGATGAAGCCGACCGCGACCGAGACGAGCACGGCGCCGCGGGGCACGCCGCCCTGCGAGATGCGCATCAGCCGCTTCGGCGCGTGGCCGCGCTCCGCGAGCGAGAACGCCATGCGCGAGGCGCCGTAGAGGTTCGCGTTGAGCGCGGAGAGCAGCGCCACGATGATCACGAGCGACATCACGAGGTCGGCGCCGGGGATGTTCAGCGCCTGCAGCACCGCGACGAAGGGCCCCTCGGCGAGGCTCGCGTCGTCCCAGGGCAGCACCGTCACGATCACGAAGATCGAGCCGAGGTAGAAGACCAGGATGCGCCACATCACCGAGCGCACGGCGCGGTTCACGTTCTTGGCGGGGTCGTCGCTCTCCGCGGCGGCGATCGCGACGATCTCGGTGCCGCCGAACGAGAAGATGACGATGAGCAGCGCGGCCGAGATGCCCAGCATGCCGCCGGGCGCGAAGCCGCCCTCGGCGGTGAGGTTCGACAGGCCGGTGGATTCGGCGGTCGGCAGCCAGCCGAAGAGAAAGGCGAAGCCGAGGACGAGGAAGACGCCGATGGCCACGACCTTGATCACGGCGAACCAGAACTCGAAGCGGCCGTAGTTCTTCACGCCGAACATGTTCACCGCGGTGAGCACGGCGAGGAAGCCGAACGCCCACACGCCCTGGTGGACGACGGGGATCCACGCCGAGGCGAGCGCGGCGGCCGCGGTGGCCTCGGCTGCGATCACGACGACGAGCTGGAACCAGTAGAGGATGCCGACGGCCCCGCCCGTGGTCTGGCCGAACGCCTTGCCCGCGAACACCGAGAAGGCGCCGCTCTGCGGATCCTTCGCGGCGAGCGCGCCGAGCATCCACATGAGCAGGATGACGAGCAGGCCGGCGACCACGTAGGAGAGCAGCACGGCGGGCCCGGCGACCGCGATGGCCTCGCCCGAGCCGACGAACAGGCCCGCGCCGAGCGCGCCGCCGAGGCCGATCATCGCGATCTGCCCGCTCGTCATGGACTTGTGCAGGCCGGTGGTCACGCCCGAGGTGGTCGGGTCGGCGCGCACGGCCTCCTTGGCGCTCACAGCACGGCCCCCAGCGCCTTCGCGATCTCGACCACGCGGTCGTTCGCCTCGGGCGTGCCGATGGAGATGCGGATGCCCTCGCCGGGGAACGGCCGGACGGCCACGCCGCCGGCCTCGAAGGCCTCGGCGGCCCGCGCCGTGGCCTCGCCGAGCGGCAGCCACACGAAGTTCGCCTGCGAGGGGACGACCTCGAGGAAGTCGAGCTGCTGCAGCGCGGCGGTGAGCCGGGCGCGCTCGGACTTGAGCGTCTCGACCCGCTCGTTCAGCTCCTCCTCCGCCTCGAGCGAGGCGACCGCGGCCTCCTGCGCGAGCGCGGAGACGCCGAAGGGCAGCGCGACCTTGCGGAGGTGCTCGGCGAGCGCGTCGTGCGAGATCGCGTAGCCGATCCGCAGCCCCGCGAGCCCGTAGGCCTTGGAGAAGGTGCGCAGCACGGCCACGTTGGGGTGGCGGCGGTAGCAGTCGATGCCGTCGGGCGAGTCCGCGGCCTCGTTGAAGTGCTCGTAGGCCTCGTCGATCACGACGGTGACGTGCTCGGGCACCTTCGCGAGGAAGTCCTCGAGCGACCGCGCATCCACGACCGTGCCGGTCGGGTTGTTCGGGTTGCACACGAAGATCACGCGGGTGCGCTCGGTGATCGCCGCGGCCATGGCCTCGAGGTCGTGGCCGTGGTCGGCGTCGAGCGGCACCTGCACCGGCACGGCCCCCGCCACGCGGGTGAGGATGGGATAGGCCTCGAACGAGCGCCACGCGAACACGACCTCGTCGCCTGGCGCGGTGAGGGCGTGCACGATCTGGCCCGCGATCTCGACCGAGCCGGCGCCGAGCGTGATGTGCTCGACCGGCACGTCGAGGCGCTGCGCGAGCGCGTGCACGACGGGGGTGCCGGCGATGTCGGGGTACCGGTGGATCGAGCCCGAGAGGATGCCCGAGACGCGATCGACGACGGAGGGAAGCGGCGCGAACGGGTTCTCGTTCGACGAGAGCTTGTACGAGGGGCCGCCTCCGGGTGCGGAGACGGACTTGCCGGGCTTGTACGCGGCGATGTGCTCAAGGCCGGGGCGGAATTGGGTTGACACGGATGGTCCTCGCTTTGTCGACGGTGACATGACCCTGGCGACGCTAGTGACCTTCGGCAAAATGGGCAAGCTATCGGAGTATGGCCTTACAACTTGTCAGGTATTTTTCTCGCATGATGACCGAGTTTCGGAACTCATGACGAGATTACTGAGCATCATGCCCGATCGATTGAAGGCCGGCGCAGCCGATCAGAGGTCGGCGTAGAGCAGCGCGGGGCGCTCGATCCGGTCGGTCACGAAGGTGAGGAAGGCGCTCGCCTCGCCGCCGTCGCAGACCCGGTGGTCGAACACGAAGCTCACCGTCGCCGCCGTGCGCACCGCGAGCTCGCCGTCCACCACCCACGGGCGCTCCTTGAGCCGGCCGATGCCGAGCATCGCCGCCTGCGGCAGGTTGATGATGGGGCTCGACCCGTCCACGCCGAACGCGCCGTAGTTGTTGAGCGTGAACGTGCCGCCCTGGAGCTGCCCCGGCGCGTATCTGCCCCGCGGCGCCTCCGCCACGAGCTCGCCGATCGCGTCCCGGAGCTCGCGCAGCGTCATCCCCTCCGCGCCGTGCACGACCGGCACGGACAGCCCCCTCGGGGTCTGGGCGGCGATGCCGAGGTTCACGCCTCCGTACTCGAGGATCTCGTCGCGCTCGGCGTCGAAGGAGGCGTTGAGCCGCGGATGCGCGCGGAGCCCGGCCACGACGATCCGGGCGATCAGCGTCGTGAGGCTGAACCGCTCGCCCGCGTCCTCCTGCAGCCGCGCGCGCAGCTCGAGCAGCGGGGTCGCGTCCACGTCGAGCCACACCGTGGCCTTGGGCACGGTGGCGTGGGACTCAGCCATGTGCTCGGCGATGATGCCGCGCATGCCCTCGACGGGGATGCGCGTCGCGGCAGCTGCGGATGCGGCGGCGGACGGAGCAGCGGCTGCGTCGGCGGGCGGCTGCGCGGCCCGCGCCGCGTGCCGGGGTGCGCCGGACTGCGGGGCCGGCTGCGGGGCGGAGGCACCGGACTGCGGGCCGGGCGCGCCCGCCGGGGGCCGCTGCGCGCCGGCGTCGGCCTCCGGCGCAGGTGCGGCGCGCAGCAGTTCGGCCGCGGCGCGCACGTCCTCGCGCAGCACCAGGCCGTTCGGCCCGCTGCCCTCGAGATGCCGGGCGTCGAAGCCCTCCGCCTGCGCCTCGCGGCGCACGAGCGGCGACATCACTGGCGAGCTGCGCCGCTCGTCGAGCAGCGCGGCGGATGCCGGGGCGGCCCGCGAGGGGACCGGCTGCGGCCCGCGCCCACCGCGCCGGCGGCGGAACCTGCCGCCCTCGGGGCGGCGCAGGCGCGTGGTCGACTCGCTCGTGCCGTAGCCGATCAGGACCGCGCCGGAGTCGTCCCCGCCGGGCTCGTCGCCGCGAGACGCACCCCCGTCGGGCTCGCCGCTCCAGCCCCGGCCGACATCCGCCGCGGAACCGGGGCCGGCATCGCGGCTGGAGCCCGCGTCACCGCCGGTGCCGGCATCGCCACTGGGGCCGCCACTGCCCGCCGCACCGTCAGCCGCACCCTCGAGCGCATCCAGGGGCGCATCCACGGGCGCGACCGAGAGCAGCACGTCACCGGCCCGCAGCGTCTCGCCCTGCTGCGCGCCGAGGGCGGCCACGCGGCCGGCGTACGGCGTCGGCAGCTCGACCACCGACTTCTCCGACTCCACCTCGACCACGATCTGGTCCACCGCGACCTCGTCGCCCGGCGCCACGCGCCATTCGACGATGGTGGCCTCGACGAGCCCCTCGCCGAGGTCGGGCAGTATGAACTCCTGCATGCCGGTCATCACCACTCCCACGTGTCGAGCGCCGCGAGCACCCGCTCCGCGGTCGGCAGGAAGTACTCCTCGAGCTTCGGCGCCGGATACGGCACGTCGAAGCCCGTGACGCGCAGCACCGGCGCGTCGAGCCAGAAGAAGTCGCGCTCGCCCACCCCGGCCGCGACCTCGGCGCCGTAGCCGCCGAACCGCGCCGCCTCGTGGATGATCGCGGCGCGCGAGGTCTTGCGCACCGATCGCGAGACCGTCTCGTCGTCGAACGGCGAGAGCGTGCGCAGATCGACGACCTCGAGATCCAGCTCCTCCTCGGCGCCGAGCCGGGCGGCCTCGAGCGCGACCTCGACCGCGGCGCCGTAGGCGAGCAGCGTCGCATCGCGCCCCTCGCGCACCACTCGCGCCTGGTCGAAGCCGACGCCGGCGTCCCCGCGGCGCACCTCGCCCTTCTGCCAGTAGCGGCGCTTGGGCTCGAAGACCACCACCGGATCCTGCGAGGCGATCGCGCCCCGCAGCAGGTGATAGGCGTCGTGCGCGGTGGAGGGCGTCACGACGGTCAGTCCCGGCGTGTGCGCCCAATAGGCCTCGGAGGAGTCGGAGTGGTGCTCGACCCCGCCGATGCCGCCGCCGTAGGGGATGCGGACGACGAGGGGCAGCTCCACCCGGCCGCGGGTGCGGTTGCGCATCTTCGCGGCGTGCGAGAAGGCCTGCTCGAGCGCCGGGTAGCTGAAGGCGTCGAACTGCATCTCGACCACCGGGCGCATCCCCGCCATGGCCATGCCGATCGCGGTGCCGAGGATCCCGGCCTCCGCGAGCGGCGAGTTCCAGACCCGCTCGCGGCCGAACTCGGCCGCGAGGCCGTCCGTGACGCGGAAGACGCCCCCGAGCGGGCCGACGTCCTCGCCGAAGACGACCACGTCGGCGTCCTCCTCGAGGGAGTCGCGGAGCGCGGCGTTGAGCGCGCCCGCGATGCTGAGCGTCTCGGCGGTGCCGGCGGTGTCGGCGGGCGCGGCGGCGCTGCCGGGCTCGGGCTGCCGGGGCGCATCGGGCTGCCTGCCGGGGCCGGGGCCGGGGCTCGTCGTCGGCGCCGTCCGGCGCTGCGGGGCGGTCGGACCGCGTCGCACGTCCTCGTGCGCCGCGGCGGGGTCCGCGAGGTGCTCGGTGGCGGTCATCGTCTCGCTCCTTCGGCGGCGTGCGGGGCGCCGCGCTCCGCGGCGCCGGTCTCGGCCGGGTCCCCGGCCGGATTCTCTGCGGGGTTCTCTGCCGGGTTCTCTGCTGCGGCGAGCTCCTCGGCAAACATCGCGCGCTGCTCCTGCAGGGCTCTGCGGGGCGTCGAGTAGACGTGCTCGAAGAGCTCGAGCGGATCGATCTCGGGCTGCTCGTTCATCGCCTCGCGCGTGGCGGCGGCGTTCGCCTCGGCCTCCTCCGCCACACGGGCGTCGAAGGCGTCGTCGAGCTCGCCGCGGGCCCGGAGATGGGCCGCGAGGCGCGCGATCGGGCAGTAGTCCTCCCAGGCCGCGGCCTCCTCGGCCTCGCGGTAGCGCGTGGGGTCGTCGGAGTTGGTATGGGATTCGAGGCGGTAGGTCCGCGCCTCGACGAGCGTCGGCCCCTCCCCCGCCCGCGCGCGCCGGGCCGCGTCCCGCAGCACCGCGATCACGGCGGCGACGTCGTTGCCGTCGACCCAGACGCCGCGCATCCCGAGCCCGGCCGCGCGATCGGCGATCGAGCGCGAGCGCGTCTGCTCCTGCAGCGGCGTCGAGATGGCGTACTGGTTGTTCTGGACGAAGAAGATCGCGGGGGCCTGCCAGACGGCGGCGAAGTTCATCGCCTCGTGGGCGTCCCCCTCGCTGGCGCCGCCGTCGCCGAGGTAGGCGAGCGCGACGGTGCCGCGGCCGCGGAGCCGCTCGGCGTGCGCGAAGCCCACCGCGTGCAGCGCCTGCGTCGCGAGCGGCGTCGACTGCGGGGCGATGCGCCGCTCGTAGGGGTCGTACGCGTTGTGCCAGTCGCCGCGGAAGAAGGAGAGCAGCAGCCGCGGCGGCACGCCGCGGGTCAGCAGCGCCGAGGAGTCCCGGTAGCTCGGGAACATCCAGTCCTCGGGTTCGAGGGCGAGGACCGAGCCGACCTCGCCCGCCTCCTGCCCGTAGGCGGAGGGATAGGTGGCCAGGCGGCCCTGCCGCGTCAGCGCGGTGACCTGCGCCTCCCAGCGGCGGGCGATCACCATCCGCCGGTAGGCGTCGCGCAGCGTGTCCGCATCCGGCAGCGCGAAGCCGTCGTGCTCGACCGCCTCGCCCTCCCGGTCGATCAGTCGCACGGGGGTCGGCCCGGGCAGCTGGTCGAGCAGGGCGGCGTGCCGGGATTCTGGGTCGTGGAGCGCCGGTCCACGTAGCTCGTTCGGCGCGACATCGTCGTCTCGCATGACCCCAGGATGCGCCGCGGCGGGCCCGAAGAACAGGGCTGCGGGGCAAGTTCGGTCAACCGGTCAGAGTGTCGGGCCGAAGCGGCCGTACGTCCCGTCTTCTCGCGGATATCGGACTGTTCGTCCGGCACTTCTGGACGCCTCTTCAGGCGGCCGGGGAGTCTCGCTACTGTTCGCGCCCGCCTGTGGGGCGGCGCTCATTCGGGCCGCATCGAGTCCTCGACCCGTCGGGGCGCGACGTGCATGCGGGGCGCGAGGTCCTCGCCCGGGTACTCGTCGTCGATGCACTCGCGCCAGAAGTCGATGTGCGCCCGGTCGAGCCAGTGCTCGGAGGCCTCGACCGGCGCGCCGTCCTCGCCCTGCACGCTGTACCAGTACAGGTAGTCCACGCCGTCGACCGTCTCCGAGAAGATCGTCTCGACGTACATCCGCTCGGGCTCCAGCGTCTCGCGCACGGCGTCCCGGTTCGCCGCGAGGAAGGCCATCCACTCGTCGACGCGCGCCCGCGCCCCTGCCCTGACCCGGAACCGGGTGAGTTCGATCCGCATGCCCCGATTCTCGCAGAGCCGAGGCGCGGCCCGTCAGCCGCTGAGCCCCTCGAGGCGCTGCAGGCGCAGGAGCCCCTGCGGGTCCGGCGCGGCCGGCGCCGAATCCGCGAGCTCGCGCAGGCGCCGCTCGGCATCCCCGACGTCCAGGTCCATGCCGATGGCCACCAGCTCGCCGGGCTCGGGCGACTGCCGGAGCCGGGCGACGTGCACCATCGAGCCGACCACGTGCACGACGTACGCCTGCTCGGAGCGCGGGCCGCGCACCCGGACGCGGCCCTTCATCCGGTAGGCGCCGGCGGGAGGGTCCTTGAGCAGCGCCGCGAGCGCGCCCGGCGCGACGGCGTCGGGGAGCTCGACGGCGGCGGATGCGGCGTGGCGGTGCTCGTGCGCGCCCGCGGCCTCGCGCAGCAGCTCGGCGATGGGCAGCTCGTCGACGGGATCCTCCTCGGCGCTCGCGTCGAAGGCCAGCCGCGGGTCGATCCCGCCCCGGTCCGCGACGACGATCTGCGCGCGCGGATTGCGCATCCGCACCCGCTCGCGGATGCGCGCCGTGACCTCCTCGCGCTCGCCCTCGGGCAGGAGGTCGGTCTTGCCGATGACGACGAGCGTCGCGGCCGCGTAGCGCGAGGGCGGCTCCTCCTCGACGTCGACGGTGCTGAAGTGCTCGACCGCATCCACGACCTCGATCAGGCCGCCGTGGCGGACGCCCGGCACGTCGCAGAACCGGATGATGCGGGTCAGCGCGATGGGGTCCGCGGCCCCGCTCGCCTCGACGAGGATCGCATCCATCCGCAGCCTCGGCTGCGAGAGCTGCTCGAGCGCGTCGTCGAGGCCGCCGGAGTCGGGCAGGCAGCAGAGGCATCCGCCCGAGATCGTCGCGGCCTCGTCCACCTGCCCCGTGACGAGGCCGGCGTCGACGTTGATCGCGCCGAAGTCGTTGATCACCACGCCGAGCCGGGCGCCCGGCTCGCGGAGGAGGTGGTTGAGGAGGCTGGTCTTGCCCGCGCCGAGATGGCCGCTGATGACGATGACCGGGACCGTGCCCGCCTGCGCTCGGGTGCTCATGCGGCGGGATCCTCCGGGTCGCGTGCGGGCGGCTGCAGCGGGTCGCCGACGGATTCGCCGATGATGAGGTGCGTGCGGACGGAGACGACGCCCGGGAGTCGGAGCACCCGGCGCAGCACGATGGCGCTCAGCGCGTCGTGGTTCGGCGCGGCGATCTCGACGACGAAGTCGACATCGCCCGCGATGGTCTGCACGCGCACGACGTAGGGCACCTCGCCGAGGCGCTCGACGAGATCCGCGCCCTCGGGCGTCGCGCCCGTGTCGACCACGAGCAGCGCGCGCACGGGCAGCCCGGCCGCGGCGAGATCCACGCGGGCCGAGTACCCCGTGATGACGCCGCGCTCGGTCAGGTGCCGCACCCGCTCGTGCGCCGTCGACCGCGAGACGTGCACCTCCTCGGCGAGCGCCCGGATCGACAGCCGGGCGTCGCGCCGCAGCGCGCGGACGATGGCTCGGTCGATCTCGTCCATCGGGCTCCTCTCCGGCTCGTGCCACCATCTTCGCAGCCCCGGCTCCGTCTTCGCCCGGTCTTCGCCCCCGTCTCCGCTCGGCCATCGCCCGCCGCCGATCCGTCCCGATCCATCCGTGCCGGGGATGCACCGGGGCCGCGAGGCGGCGGCGCGGATCGGTTCGGTCCCGGTGCGAGCCCCTCCGGGCGCGAGCGCGGGCCCGCCGCGCTATGCCGTGCGGTTTCTCGCGCGCTATCCCATGCCCGGCGGCAGGTGGATCGTCGCGCCATCCGAATCGATGCTGACGATCATGCCGCCCATGGTCCGCCACTCGAGCAGCCCGCCTTCGTGCCGCACCGAGCCGATCTGGCTCCCATCCGCCGTGACCAGGGTCCCGTTGCCCCCGGCGTCGTCGCTCTCGGTCTGGAAGAGCAGGACCCCGCCGTCGGCCGAGGAGGCGACGAAGAGGCCGAGCGGCAGGTCGGTCTCCTCGTAGCTCTCGCCGGACTCCGCGAACCGGAGGGCGCTCTCGTCGTCCCAGTAGAGGAGCACCTCGCCCTCCGCGTCGGAGGCGAGGATGTCGGTGCGCAGCAGGTCCTCGACCGGGTAGAGCACGAGCTGGGTCTGGAGCGGCGCGGTGCCGATGCGCTCGCCCTCGACCTCGCCCACGAGCGCCCCGTCGAGCCCGTATCCGCGGGTCACCTCGTCTTCGAGGAAGTCGGGGCGCCCTGCCACGACATACCCGTCGACGGCCCACTCGATCTTCGGGAACTTGATGCCGCCCCCGTCGACCGGCACCTGCGACGCCTCTCCCGATGCGGCGTCGACGAGGGTCGCGTCCGTCGAATCGCGATTCGTGCAGGCGACCAGCGCCGCCGCGGTCTCGCAGTCGACGTGGAAGTCGAGGTCGACCTGCCAGGCGAGCGCGCCGTCGCGATACCCCAGGAGCTCGTGGCGCCAGCGGTCCTCGCCGGTCTGATCGGCGCCGTCCTCCTTCTCCACCGAGGCGAGGTAGACGAGCGTGTCGCCCGCGAAGCCGACGACCTCGCCGCTGTAGCCGAGGTCGTCCAGGGTGTAGTCGGTCTCCCCCGTCGCGATGTCGACGCTGTGCACGAGGTTCCCGCCGCCCTCGGCAGGGCGCTCGAACAGCGCGACCGCTCCGTCCTTCGCGTGATCCCGACCGCAGTCGACGTCCTGCACGGACCACAGCTCGGACTCGTCCTCGAGGCGGATCGCGGTCACCCGGTCCTCGCCGTCGGGCGCGTCCTCCCAGGAGATCGAGACCACCGCGACGCCGTCGTCGATGGCGCAGAGCTCGCCCTGCAGCTCGCGCGTTTCGAGCGTGCCGCCGTCGGCGTCCGCGTAGTCGGGGGCGAGCCACACGCCGGGGTCCGCGGGGACGGGGCTGGTCGGCTCGGGAACGGCGTGCGAGGCGCAGCCCGTCAGCAGCAGCAGTGAGATTGCCGACCCCGAGACGGGCCCGAGCATCGACCGTCCGCGTCGTGTCCTCGATGTTCGCATGCCTGCCGCCCTCCGATCGCCGTATCCGCCTGCAAGAAGAGTATGACGCGGAGGTTGCCCGCAGGTTGCCGACGGCAGGCCGCGGTGCGCACCGCGTCGAGCGGCCCCGCCCCGCCCGTATCGGCTTCGCCCCGCAGAAGCCTCGTCGGGGAATACGTGATTCCGCGCGCTTCCCGGGTCGTCTGCGGTGTGTGCGATCGACGGCTGGCGCCGCCGCATCCCGCGATTCGACCCGCTCCCCGGGGCTTCTGCGTCGAGGCGCTCGTGCGGGTTTCGCGGATGCGCTCCTCGTTCGCAGTTCCGATGGGCTCGTCCGGTCCTCGCCGGTACGCGGGAACCGGATGGGCATGAGCGGCTTACCAACTTTTGGTATCGTCTGAACATGGCGCAGAACACCTCGATCAGTCTCGACGATCACTTCGCGGACTTCCTCGCCCGGGAGGTTTCCTCCGGACGCTATCGATCGGCCAGCGAGGTCGTCCGCGCCGGGCTCCGCCTGCTCGAGGATCAGGAGACGCGCCTGGCCGCCCTCCGCGCCGCTCTCGTCGAGGGGGAGGAGAGCGGCCGCCCCGAGCCCTTCGACTTCGACGCGTTCATCGCCGCGAAGAAGGCATGAGCCGCTATCGGCTCACTCCGGCCGCGCAACGCGACCTCTCCTCGATCTGGGATTTCACCGAAGAGCGCTGGAGCGCCCGCCAGGCCGAGATGTACATCGGCGAGATCAGGGCGGCCATCGAGCGGATCGCCGACGACCCCCGTCGGGGCCGCTCCTGCGATGAGATCCGCGAAGGGTACCGGCGGTACGGCATCGGCAGGCATCTGCTCTTCTACACCGCCGATGCCGAGAACGTCGACGTGATTCGAATTCTGCATCAGCGCATGGATCCGGCTCGCCATCTCTAGGCCGGAGCACCGCCTCGGGCAGCCCCGCCGACCGCTCGGCCTTCTCGATGCACCCGCTACATCGGGCCGGGGCAGGCACGGCCGTCTCCCCGACGCAGGCATGGCACTCTCCATCACGGCCACGATGCGGGCGCGCGTTGACCGGCGCCGTCCGCACTATCCGCGAACCGGGACCGTCCGCACCATCTACTGCTCCTGCCTGCGGGCGGACGGCGTTCCCCGCGAACCTGCGGCCGGGACCGTGCCTCCACGCCGCACCCGAAGGCCCGGACCGCGCACTGAGCACGATCACCGCTCGCGTTGTCTGATCGCATGGTCGTTCTTCGAACAGGTGACGCATCTCTGTTCGAACATGATCGATGAATAGTTATCCACAGATCTAGATATTCCATTCGATATCTGCTTGAATCGTAGGCGAAGGGCGAGGGAGGTGTTCGACGATGACGGCGACCGCACGCGAGGAGTCGACGGAGATGCACGGCGACCTCGCACGCCTCCGCTCCTCGTTCGACAGCCTCCTCGACTCCTGGCGATCGATGGCCCCGTTCGGCACCGGCGAATCCGCCGCGGATGAGCTCGAGGCCGCCGAGGACGCCGACGTGCTCGACCTCCTGCAGGCCATCGCCCTGCACCAGCACCGGCTCGAGGCGCTCGCCGCAGCGGCCGCGCGAGAGGTGGATCGACGCTCCGATCCGGTTCGGGGCGAGGCGGCGCTGGCGCGGCGCCACGGCTGCCGCAACGGCCGAGACCTGGTCGCCGAGGTCATGCACGTCGCGAGCGGCGAGGCCGGAGCGCTCGCCCGGGTGGGAGCCGCGATCGTGGGCGACCGCGGGCTGTCGGGCGAGCGCGTGCCGGCTTCGGACGAGCACGTCGCCGATGCGCTCCGCCGCGGCGAGATCGGGCTCGCCCACTCGAACGAGATCGTGATGATGACGAAGCGGCTCGCGCCTCGGGTCGATTCCGAGGCGCTGCGCGAGGGCGAGCGGGAACTCGTCGGCGTGGCGCGCACGGGGATGCGGCTCGCGGATTTCCGCAAGGTGTGCCGCCGACTCGAGGCGCATCTCGACCCCGACGGGCTCGAGCCCGAGCTCGACCGGCAGCGCCGCCATCGGGGACTCACCTTCCGTACGAGCGCGCAGACGGGCATGCTGCACGTCAACGGCAGGTTCGACACCGAATCGGGCGCATATATCGTGCATGCGCTGCAGTCCTACACGACCTCGCAGCTGCGCACCGCCCGCGGCAGGAACCGCCCCGGCGATCCGGACGCGCCCGAGACCGGCGAGCGGACGATGCGGGGCTCTATGCCGGACAACACCGATGCAGGCCCGCGAGCCGATGCCCGTCCCGATGCCCATTCCGATGCTCGCCCCGACGCAGACGCCCGCGCCGGCGCCCCGACCTCGAACGTGCACTTCGCCCCGACCGCGCCCGAGCGAACCGGCGAGGTCGCCGCGGACACCCGCAGCCTCGCGCAGCTGCAGGCGGATGCGCTGGTCGAGTTCTGCAAGCACGGGCTCGCCTGCGATCACTCGGAGGTGCCCGGCCCGTCCACCGCAGTCGTGGTACGCGTGGATGCGCGAGACCTCGAACGGGCCGAGGCCAGTGCCCGCGCGGACCGGCGTCTCGACGACGAGGCCGCCGAGGTCGCTGCCGCGACGGGCGTTCCCTCGGTCGTGGCCCGCATGAAGAACGGCCGGCCCGCTCGCGATGCCGTCGTCCGAGCCGTGCCCGCCGATGCGGCGCAGCCCCTCGACGCGCCGCAACCAGGCCGAGCGGCACGATCCGCCGGCGCGGCGCAGCCCCTCGACGCGCCGCAACCAGGCCGAGCGGCACGATCCGCCGGCGCAGCTCGCGTCGACAGCCCGATCGGCGCCGAGGATACGGCAGCGCCCGTCGGGGCCACCTCCGCCGTCGGCGCCGCCGACACAGCAGCAGTCGACGAGACCGCCCGTGCAGACAGCGCTGTCGGCCCCCACAACAGGGTGGGAAGCGCCGGAGCAGCAGAACTACGAGGCTTCGCCGACATCGACGGCGGCACGGTCATCGACGCCGGGGCCGCGCGGCGGCTCGCCGCGCACGCCGACCTCATCCCCGTCGTCCTCGGCACCGACAGCGAGGTACTCGACCTCGGGCGCGCGCATCGGCACTTCACCCGGGCCCAGCGGATCGCGCTCGCCGAGCGCGACGGCGGCTGCGCGTTCTGCGGACTGCCGCCCGGCATGACCGAGGCGCACCACATCGACTGGTGGTACGCGGATCACGGCAAGACCGACCTCGACAACGGCGTGCTGCTCTGCACCTCGTGCCATCACCGGATCCACGAGGGCTGGCAGGTGCGCGTCGTACATCCGCCCGAGCTGCCATCGGCCAGCGCACCGCCAGGCGGGCGATCGAAGACTGCGCGACCGGATGCTGCTCGGCCGGATGCTGCTCGGCCGGATGCTGCGCCGCCCGACGCTGTGCCACCGGACTCGCGAACGGACCGGACGCTGTCCGGCGAACCGCCCAAGCGCCGCGGCGGCGGTACCGTGTGGTTCATCCCGCCATCCGATATCGACTGGCGGCGGACGCCCCGGCTCGGCGGCCGGAAGCGCTTCGACGTCGCCTACCGCCGCGCCCATCCGCCGACGCCGATCCCCGGATTCGAATAGCGGGCCGGTCTGGGGCAAGAGCGATCTCACCGTGCGATGCGCAGCAGCCCATGCCCCGTCAGGCTCCTGGCGCAGTGACCCGCCTGCCACCGCGGTCACGTCGACACGGCCGCCGCTTCACCGCTACAACCGTTGCAGCCGTTGCAGCCGTTGCAGCCGCGCTACCCAAAACGCATCCTCCGCCTTCAGGAGCACCGAGAGCGGCCCGGCATCGCACCGGACGCGAATCGACCCCATCGACGTTGACTCGCGCAGTCCCGACTCTGTTCCGGCCCTGGTGCGGCGCTACCGCAGCGCGCGGCGGAGCCGCTCCCGCTGCACGTGCCACGTGGCGTGCTGCTCGCCGTCGATGACGACCACCGGGATCAGCTCGCCGTAGCGGCGCTGCAGCTCCCGATCCTCGAGGATGTCGTGCCGCCGCAGCTCGGCGCCCGCAGCCGCGGCCTCCTGCTCGACCACCGCGAGCGCGTCCTCGCACAGGTGGCAGCCCGGCTTCTCGTAAAAGTCGACGACGCGCGCACGCGCCCCGCCGCGCAGCCGGCCGAAGAGGCTCACGGCAGCTGCACCTTGCCCTCCGGCAGCTCGCGGTCGCGATGCGCCCGCTCCCGGAGCCGCAGCGTGAAGATCGCCACCGCGGCGGCCGCGAGCGACCCGAGGATCACCCCGAGATGCGCGTACTCGAGATACGTCTCATCCCCGCGGAAGGCCAGCTCGCCGATGAGCAGCGACACGGTGAAGCCGATGCCCGCCAGGCCCCCGAGCGCGGCGATGTCCTTGAGGTTCAGCAGACTGTCCAGCCGGAACATCGGCAGCCGGTGCAGCACCGCCACCGTCAGGAAGATCCCGAGCGGCTTGCCGATGAACAGGCCGAGGAACACGCCCAGGAACACCGGGTTCGAGAGGGCGTCCCCGAACGAGCCGTCGCCCGCCGCGAACGGCACCCCGGCCGCGAAGAACGCGAAGACCGGCAGGGCCACGCCCTGGGAGAGCGCGTTCCAGTCGTGCTCCATGTCCTCCGCCAGCGAGATCTCGTCGCCCCGGCGCGGCAGGGCCGGCACCGTGAGGCCGAGCAGCACGCCCGCGATCGTCGCGTGCACGCCCGAGCGCAGCATGAAGTACCACGCCAGCACGCCCAGGGGGATGAGCAGCCAGCGCGGGTTCCAGCCCCGGTTCACGCAGAAGGCGTACAGCGCGATCACGAGGATCGACGCGGCCAGCCACAGCAGCGACAGCGACTCCGTGTAGAAGATCGCGATCACGATGATGCCGAGCAGGTCGTCCATGACCGCGAGCGTCAGCAGGAACACACGGAACGGCGAGGGCAGGCCCTTGCCGAACACCGCGAGCAGGCCCAGCGCGAAGGCGATATCCGTCGCCACCGGCACCGCCCAGCCCTCGAGCGCATCCGAGCCCATGGCCGTCGCCACTATCGCGTAGGTCGCCGCCGGCACGATCATGCCGCCCACCGCGGCCGCGATCGGCAGCGAGGCCTTGCGCGGATCCCGCAGCGAACCCGTCACGAACTCGCGCTTGAGCTCGATGCCGACCACGAAGAAGAAGATCGCGAGCACCCCGTCGCTCGCCCAGTGCGCCACCGTCATGTGATCGATGCCGATCGCGGGGATCGACAGGTCGAAGTCCTTGACCACCGTGTACCAGGGCGCGAGCGGCGTATTCGCGATGATCATCGCGATCACCGCGGCGATGAGCAGGAGCGTGCCGCCGACCTTCCTGGAGTTCAGCCGCTCGACGAGGGTGAATGTGTCGTCGGGACGCTTCGCGTTCGCTGCCATGGATGGAGAGCCCCCTCGCTGCTTCGGAATCGCCGGGACGGCGCGGGCCGGCGGCCCGGCACGATGCGAGTCATCCTACGCTCGCCCCGCTCGACGCCTCAAAACGGCGGCGACGGAAGTGGCTCGTCCGCTCCACGACGGCGGAAGGCGCCGACCAGAACGGTCGGCGCCTCCCGCCGAAGAGCCCGAAGACTACTTCTTGTTGCGACGCTGGTGACGAGTCTTGCGAAGCAGCTTGCGGTGCTTCTTCTTCGACATGCGCTTGCGGCGCTTCTTAACGACAGAACCCATAGTGTTTCCCTCAGATTGGTATAGACGGTGCGGTCGAAGGCGGATGTGGCGGACCCGCGGCAGCAGACCGTCAGCACCTTCGAAAATCGCGCTCGGATCAGTTTACACCGGCCGCGCGAATCCGCCGCGCGACGGCCGCCCGATACGCTCAGGCGCTGCGCTGATCGCCTTCGGTGGCGGCGCGGATGGCATCCTTGACCGCCGATTCGGGCACCCGGTAGGAACGGCCGAACTTCACCGCGGGAAGCTCCCCCGCGTGCACCATGCGATAGATCGTCATCTTGGAGACGCGCATTAGCTCGGCCACCTCCGCGACCGTCAAGAAGCGGACATCAGACAGGTCATTCGACATCGGCCTTGGTCCCCTTGCTCGATCAACGGTCGTGATGCGACTCGAGCCGCGCGAAGTGGCGAGAGTCAACTGAAGTGCTTTCACAAGAGTAGAGTGTCGCGCCTGGATTTGCCACACCTCGCGGGTACACTGCCCCGCCCGCGCGCGGATGCCCCGTTGCCGTCGCACCGAATGGGAGTAGCATCGCTCCGTACCGCGCCCCGCGCATCCCCTTCCACCCGACCAGGAGCCCGCCATGCCGAGTCGCTATCGGCCTGCGCAGCACAAGCCTTCGATATGGCGACGCATCCGCGGCTGGGGTGCCCACTTCAGCACCCGCTCCCCCAGCCGCTTCGCCGTCATGGTGTTCACCGGCATCATCGCGCTCTGGACGTTCCTGTTCATGCTCCCCGCCTCCTCCGCGAGCGGCGAGCCCACCCCCTTCGCGGACGCGCTCTTCACGGCGGTCTCGACGATCTGCGTGACGGGGCTCGCGACCGTCGACATGGCGACGCACTGGTCGCCCTTCGGCAACGTGCTCGTCTTCCTCGGCGTGCAGGTCGGCGCCGTGGGCGTGCTCACCCTCGCCTCCCTGCTCGGCCGCGTGGTCACCCGCCGTCTCGGGCTCCGCCAGAAGCTCATCGCGGCATCCGACAGCAATCCGCTGCGCACGCACGGCGGCCCCGTCGCCGAGCAGCAGGCCGTCCGGCTCGACGAGGTCGGCGGCATCCTCGCCACGGCCGCGGTCTCGCTCGTCCTCATCCAGTCGATCGCGGCGCTGTTCCTCCTGCCGGTTCTGCTCGCCACCCCGGAGATCGGCCCGTGGTGGGTGGCCTTCGGCGACGCCTACTACTACGCGGCCAGCGCCTTCACGAACACCGGCTTCACCCCCAACCCCGACGGCATCGCCCCCTTCGCGAACAACGCCTGGTTCCTCGGCTGCATCGCCGTGACGGTCTTCATCGGCTCGCTCGGCTTCCCCGTGCTGTTCGCCCTCGTCCGCCGCGTCCGCACCGGGCAGCGCATCGGGGTGCACGTGCGCCTCACCATCTGGACCACCCTCATCCTGCTCGTCGCGGGCTGGCTGCTCATCTACCTCCTCGAGTTCGACAACCCCGACACCCTCGGCAAGGAGGACGCCTGGTTCGCCCCGCTCAACGCGGGGTTCATGTCGACGATGACGCGCTCGGGAGGCTTCTCGACGGTGGACATCGCCGAGATGAGCGACTCCACCCTGCTGGTCATGAACATGCTCATGTTCGTCGGCGGCGGCTCCGCCTCCACCGCGGGAGGCATCAAGGTGACCACCCTCGCGATCCTCTTCCTCGCCGCCGTGGCCGAGGCCAAGGGCTCCGCCGACATCCAGGTGTTCGAGCGCCGCATCCCCATCGACGTGCTGCGCCTCGCCGTGGCCGTGGTCCTGTGGGGCGCGACGATCATCGCGGTGAGCTCCATCACCGTCATGCACCTCTCCGGGGCCGAGTTCAAATACGCCCTGTTCGACACGATCTCGGCCTTCGCCACCTGCGGGCTCTCGACCGGCCTCACGGCCGAGCTGCCCGAATCCGCAACCTACGTGCTCACCGCCACCATGTGGCTCGGCCGCGTCGGCACCGTCACCTTCGCGGCCGCACTCGCCTCCCGCCAGAAACGGCAGCTCTACACGCTGCCCGAGGAAAGGATCATCGTTGGCTGACCCCATCCCGCCCAACGCCCCCGCGCTCGTCATCGGACTGGGCCGCTTCGGCGCGGCCGTCGCCGGGCAGCTCGACCGCCTCGGCCGCGAGGTGCTCGCGATCGACGTCGACGCCGCGCTCGTCCAGAAGTGGTCGGAGCGCGTCACGCACAGCGCCCAGCTCGACGCGCGCAACATCGACGCACTCAAGCAGATCGGCGCGAAGGAGTTCTCCATCGCCGTGGTCGCCGTCGGCACCTCGCTCGAGGCGAGCGTGCTCATCACCGCGAACCTCTCGGACCTCAAGATCCCGCAGATCTGGGCGAAGGCGATGTCGAGCACCCATGGCCGCATCCTCAAGCGCATCGGCGCGAACCACGTCATCTACCCCGAGGCCGAGGCAGGCGAGCGCGCCGCGCACCTCCTCAACGGCCGGATGCTCGACTTCATCGCCTTCGACAACGACTTCGTGCTCGCGAAGATGTACCCGCCCAAGCCCGTGCGCAACCTGTCGCTGCGGGAGGCGGAGATCCGCTCCCGCTACAACGTCAGCGTCATGGGCGTGAAGTCGCCGGGCTCGGAGTTCAAGACCGCGACGCCGGACACGGTGATCTCGAACCTCGACCTCATCATCGTCGCGGGCAACGGCGAGCAGATCGAGCGGTTCAGCGCGCTGCGCTGACGCACGGGATGCCCGCCCTGCGCCGCCGCGGCGGGGCCTCTCGGCGACGTCACGGGGCGTCGCGATCCGCCCGCGCTTCGATAGGCTCGACGCATGCGCATGAATGTGGAGTCCTTCAACCTTGACCACCGCGAGGTCGCGGCGCCGTACGTGCGCGTCGCCGACCGCAAGGAGCTGCCCGGGGGCGACGTGCTCGTGAAGTACGACGTGCGCTTCGCCCAGCCCAACGAGGAGCACCTCGAGATGCCGGTCGTGCACTCCATCGAGCACATGACCGCCGAGCTCATGCGCAACCACACCGACAGGCTCATCGACTTCTCCCCCATGGGCTGCCAGACCGGCTTCTACGCGCTCACCCTCGGCGTCGAGCCCGAAGCCTTCCTCGAGCTGCTCGAGACCACCTTCCGCGACCTGCTCGACGCCGAGGCGGTGCCCGCGGCGAACGAGGTGCAGTGCGGATGGGCCGAGAGCCACACGCTGAGCGGCGCGAAGGACGCCGTCGCCAAGTTCCTCGTCGCCCGCGACGGCTGGTCGCAGGTGGAGCGCGAGGCCGCGCAGTGACCTCCGCGCCCGTCTCCGGGCCGGTGCTGATCGCCTGCGCGATGGACGAGGAGGCCGCGGCCTTCGCGCTCGAGGACGCGCAGGAGCTCGAGCCGCCACTGGCCGGCGTCGCCGCCCGGCGCGGGCGGCTGCAGAGTCTCGACGAGCGCGCCCCGGGGGCCGAGGTCGTCCTCCTTACGACGGGGATCGGCCTGGTCGCCGCCGCGGGCGCCGCGACGTGGGCCATCGGCGCCTTCGCGCCACGCGCCGTGATCTCGGCCGGCACGGGCGGCGGGCTGCCCGCCGACATCGCGGTGGGCGACGTCGCCGTCGCCGAGTCCTGCACCTACGGCACGGCGGATGCGACCGAGTTCGGCTACGAGCGCGGCCAGGTGCCGCGGCAGCCCGTGCGCTTCGCCGCGGCCGAGCCGCTCGTCGAGGCCGCCCTCGCCGGAGCCCCGGCCGCGCTCAAGGACCATCTCGAGCGCGCTGGCTCGGGGCAGGCGGACGCAGGGCAGAGCTGTTCCGAACAGGATGCTCCGGAGCAGGACGGTGCCGAGCGGGACGACTCGGGGCAGGACGGCTCGGGGCAGGACGACTCAGGGCGGGACAACTCGGAGCAGACCGCCGCCGCGCACCCGACGACGCCGGGGCCCGTCCCGCACGCCGCCGTCCGCCTGGGCCGCATCCTCTCGGGCGACACCTTCGTGACCGCCCGCAACGTCGCCGACATGCGCGAGGCCTTCCCCGACGCGGTGGCCGCCGACATGGAGTCCTGCGCGATCGCCCAGACCGCGGCGGCCTTCGGCGTGCCCTTCATCTCGGTCCGCGGCATCTCGGACCTGTGCGGCCCCGTCGCCGGCCAGGACTTCCACATGGCCCTCGACGAGGCCGCCGCCCGCAGCGCGGCGGCCGTCCGCGGGCTGCTCGCCGCGCTGGGCTGAGCCCGGGGACGACGGACGTCGGCCACGGAGACCGGCCACGGGCGCCGGCCCCGACGACGCCGGCCCCGGCGGTGCCAGTCCCCGCAGCTCCGGGCCGGCGGCGCCCAGCCGATCCCGCCGGACCGGCGCCCGGCGGCCCCGGGTCAGCGCTCCCCGGGATCCTCGGCGAACTGCAGCAGCACCTTCGAGGAGCGCGAGGAGTCCGCGGCCACGGCGAAGGCCTCCTCGGCGTCCGCCGCGGGGTAGACGTCGCTCACGATGGCGTCGAACCGGTCGTCCCGCGCGAGCAGGCGGATCGCCTCGTCGAGCTCCACGTCGAACCGCTGCGAGCCGCGCAGGGTCACCTCCTTGCTCACCATCGGGGCGAGCGGCAGCGTCAGCGGCCCGGCCGGCAGCAGCCCGAGCTGCACGATCGTGCCCCCGCGGCGCACCCAGTCCAGGGCCGAGGCGAGCGAGCGGATGCTGCCGGAGGACTCGATGACGAGGTCGAAGGACTCGGCCCCGGGGAGCTCGTCCTCGCCGAGCAGCACCGTCCGCGCGGCGCCGACCGCCCGCGCCGCGCCGAGCGCCCTCGGCACGAGATCGGTCGCCGTGATGTCGGTCGCACCGCGCTCCGCGAGCGCCGCGATCGCGAGGCATCCGATGGGCCCGGCCCCGGCTACGAGCACGCGGCCATCGACGCGGCCGCCGGCGAGCGCGACGCCGGCCTGGCCGATGCCGTGCAGCGCCACGGCGAGCGGCTCGGCGAGCGCCGCGCGGCGCAGCGGCAGCCCCTCGGGCAGCGGGCGCAGCTGCGCGAGTCCGACCGTCGCGTACTCCGCGAATCCGCCCTGGGTGTGGGGCGAGGTGGAGGCGCTGCCGAGGTACGTCCCCCCGTGCGCGAGGTGGAGCCCTCGGCCCTCCTCCCCGCCCGGCGGCGGGGTCGGCGTGGCGGGATGCACCGCGACGCGGTCGCCGACGGCCGCGCCCGTCGCGCCCGGCCCGAGCTCGTCGACGATGCCGACGATCTCGTGCCCCAGCACGAGGGGCTCCTCGATGGCGTAGATCCCGTTCCTGCCGGACTGCGCGTAGTGCAGGTCGCTGCCGCAGATCCCTCCGTAGACGACCCTGATCCGGACCTGCCCCGGTCCCGGCGGGAGCGCGTCGCGCTCCCGCAGCTCGAGGCCTCCGCCGGGGTTGGCGATGACGGCGTGCATGGTTCTCCTCTTCGATCTCGATGGATGCGGCCCGCGGCGGGCCGCCGGGATGGTCCCGACGCCGAAGGCGGCACCGGTGCCCGCGGCGGGGCGCCGATACCGCCTTCGACTCGGCCTGGAGGATCGCTACATGGCGTCCTCGTCGACCGTGAGGTTGCGCCCCTTGACCTCGGGGCTCAGGATCGCGGAGATCAGGCCGATCGCGGCGAGCAGCGCGATGTAGGCGCCGATGACCCACCAGTGGCCGATGGCGGCGAGCAGCGCGGCGATGACGAGCGGCGCGATGCCGGCGCCGGCCAGGCCTCCGAGCTCCTTCGATGCGGTGACGCCGGTGAGGCGGTGGCGGAGGCCGAACATCTCGACCATGTACGCCGACTCGGTGGCGTACATGCCCTGCACGCAGACGCCGGAGGCGATGAGGAAGGCCGCGATGATCGCGAAGGTGTTGCCGCTCTCGATCATCATCACGCCGGGGAAGGCGAAGATCAGCTGGATGGCGGCGAGCACGATGAACACGCGGCGGCGGCCGACCTTGTCGGTGAGGATGCCGATGAGCGGGATCGCCACGATGCCGAAGAGCGAGGAGATGAGCAGCGCGGTGGCGCCCATCGACTGGGTCTGGTTCGGCAGTGTCGCGATGTAGCCCACGAGGAAGACCTGGTAGAGCGCGCTCGTGCCGCCCTCGCCGATGCGCAGGCCGAAGCAGACGAGGAAGGAGCGCCAGCCCGACTTGAAGAAGTTCTTGTAGACCTCGGACATCTTCACGGTGCGCTGCCGCTCGGCCACGGACTCGAAGACGTGGCTCTCCTTGACGCCCTTGCGGATCCACAGGCCCAGGATGGTGAGGAAGATCGAGCCGAGGAAGGGCAGGCGCCAGCCCCAGCTCATGAGCTGCTCCTCGGGGAGCATCGAGATGAGCAGCCACACGAGGGTGGCGAGCAGGTTGCCCGAGTTGGTGCCGAAGGAGACGAAGGAGCCGACGAAGCCGCGGTGCTCGCGGGGCGCCGACTCGACCATGAGCGAGGAGGCGCTGGCGAGCTCGGCGCCGGTGGCGAAGCCCTGCGTCATGCGGCAGACGATGAGCAGCAGCGGCGCGAGCACGCCGACCTGCTCGTAGGTGGGCAGCAGGCCGATCGCGAAGGTCGCGATGCCCATGAGCACGATCGTGAGCACCATGATGACCTTGCGGCCGATCCGGTCGCCGATGGCGCCGAGGATGAGCCCGCCGATCGGGCGCACGATGAAGCCGACCGCGTAGGTCGCGAAGCCGGCGATGAAGCCGACCGCGGGAGGCAGATCGGAGTAGAAGAGCTGGTTGAAGATGAGCGCGGTCGCGAGACCGTAGATGACGTAGTCGTAGTACTCGAGCGTCGTGCCGAGCGTGCCGGCGACCGTCGCCCGCATGATCTGAGGCCGCGTCGGTGCGGCGATGTTCTCGGTGGATGTATCGACCATGGAACCTCTCCTTTGAGGTCGTAGAGAGTGCTCGGCCCCGGTCTCCCCGGGGCCGAGCGGTTGGATGGGGTGGTTACTCGAGCCCCTCGGGGAGCACGGGCGTGGCCTGCTGCGTGTTGCCGATCGACTGCAGGCGGGTGGCGGTGAGGGTGATCTCCGAGACGGTCGTGCGTCCGGGGATCGTGATCGCGGCGAGCGTCGCCTGGGCGACGTCCTCGGGCTGGATGAACCAGCGGCGCATCTCCTGCGGCGGCGGGGTCGGGCGGCGGTCGAGGATCGGGGTGTTCACGACGCCCGGCAGGATGCTCGTGATGCGCACGCCCTGGGCGTGCTCGTCGCGGGCCGCACCGCGGGCGAGGCCGATCATGCCCGCTTTCGACGCCTGGTAGGCGGCGCCGGAGTGGTCGGGCCAGAGCGCCGCGACGCTCGAGATGAGCACCGCGTCGCCCGCGTTCTCGCGCAGCTGCGGCAGCGCGCCGCGGAGGAAGTAGAAGGCGCCGTTGAGGTTGACGTCGATGAGGTCGTCCCAGGCGTCGAACTCCACGTCCCCGAAGGTGCGCGGGTTGATGTTGCGCCCGGCGGCGATCACGAGCGTGTCGATGGGGTCGTTCTCGGCGAGCTCGTCGAGCAGCGCCTGCACGGCGTCGCGGTCGGACACGTCGAGGGAGTGGGGCACGAACCGTCCCGACTCGACGTACTCGCCGCCCACCGCCCTGAGCTCCTCCTCGCGGCGCGCCACCGCGTGCACGCGGGCGCCCTTTTGCACGAGCGTCTGCGCGATCGCCGCGCCCATCCCGCTCGATGCGCCCGTGACGAGCGCCGTGCGCCCCTCGACGTTGCCGAGTTCGCGCTGATGCGAATCCAGTTTCATGTCTGCCTCCTTTGGCGTAGGCCGTATCGGTGTCGGGTTCCGGGTACCGATCCGAAATCTGCGGCCCTCGTCTGCGACATGGAGATATTGGCACAGGATGGACGATGTGCGCAATAGGTGATAATTTCAAAGTCCAGTGCAGCATCACACAAGGGAGTGCCCGATGGCGAAGATCGCCGAAATGACGACCTGGTGGAGCCGGGTCCCGCTCGACAACCCCATCCGCTTCAAGTGGAATACGATCACGCACCGCGACTGCGTCGTGGTGCGGCTCACGACCGACGAGGGCGTCATCGGCAACGCGATCGGTCTCAACCGCGGCGCGCCGCTCGACGTGGTCGCGCAGGACATGCTGTCGCAGAGCGTCCTCGGCTTCGACGCCATGGACGTCGAGGGGTTCCAGTCGCGCTCCCGCGGCGCGCACGCCTTCCTCGACCAGACCGGCATGCTCGCGCAGGCCCGCTCGCTGGTCGACCTGGCACTGTGGGACATCCGCGGCAAGATGCTCGGCGCCCCGCTCTGGCAGGTGCTCGGCGGCGGCCCCGAGGAGGCGCCCGTGCTGCTCGTCGAGGGGTACGAGATCCCCGGCGAGAGCGATCGCGAGTTCGCGGACCGCCTGCTCGCGCGCGCGGCCGAGGGCTACGGCGCCATCAAGCTCGAGGCGGCCGGCTACAAGGACCCGTCCCAGCTCTTCGAGCGCCTCCGCCTCATCCGCGAGGGCCAGCGGGGCGAGCTCGAGCTGGTCGTGGACGTGAACGGCTCGTGGCACGACCTGCGCAACGCGCAGTGGATGGCCGAGCGCCTCGCCGAGTTCGGCATCGCGTGGCTCGAGGACCCCTTCCCCCACCACCGGCTCGACCTGCTGCGCCCGCTCACCGAGTCCTCGCCGGTGCCGATCGGCTCGGGCGACGACGTCACCGACCCGCAGGCGCTCATCGAGCTCGTGCAGCAGCGCGCCGTCGACGTGCTCCGCGTGGACGCCACCACGCTCGGCGGCATCCAGCCCACGCAGGATGTGATCGGCGCCGCGCGCCAGATGGGCATCCCCGTCTCGGGCCACGCCCACCCCTACGTGCACCAGCACTTCAGCTACGCCTCCGACGCGATGCCCTACGTCGAGGCTTTCCCCGAGGACCGCCCGTTCGAGACCTCGTTCAAGCTCACGACCGGCTCGGTCTTCCGCGACGTCGAGCGGGGCGTGCTCGCGCGCCCGACCGCGCCCGGGCTCTCGTTCGACCTCGACCTCGAGCGCGTCGAGGGCTGGTCGGCGCGCACGGAGACGAGGCGCGCCGAATGACCGTGACCACCCTCGCCACCTACGAATGCGCCCCGGGCGACCGGGGCGCCGTCCTCGAGCTGCTCGAGCCCGCGCGCCTCGCGACGATCGCCGAGGAGGGCTGCGAGTACTTCATCGTGCTGCAGCCGCAGGAGCGCCCCGATCAGATCGTGCTCATCGAGGGCTGGCGGTCCCCCGAGCACCTCGCGGCGCATCGGGAGACCGCCCATTTCCGGGAGATCATCCTCGGGCGGATCGCCGAGCGGGTGGCGAGGCGCTCGGTGGCGATCTGCGACGAGGTCGCGATGACCTTCGCCCAGCCCGCGATCTAGGCCGGCTGCCGCTCGGCCTTCGGCAGCGGGAAGTGGATGGTCATGCCGCCGTCCACCGTGACCGACTGCCCCGTCACGTAGGAGGAGGCGGGCGAGAGCAGGAACGCTATCACCTGCCCGATCTCCTCCGGGTCGGCGAACCGGCCGAGCGGCGTCCGCGACTCCACCGGCTCCGGGTCGAGGAACCCGGAGTCGATGAGGCCCGCGATCGCCGGCGTCTTCACCCAGGCCGGCGCCACCGCGTTGACCCGGATGCCCGCGGGCACCCACTCGACCGCGAGCGTGCGGACCATGCCCTCGACGCCGGTCTTCGCCACGTTGTAGCCGAGCCGCTCCGCGACGCCGAGCCGGGCGCCCATCGAGGAGAGGCACACGATCGAGCCGCCGCCGGACTCGCTCAGGAGCGGGTACGCGCCCCTCGCCATGCGGATGGCGCCCATGAGGTGGATGTCGATGAGCCGCTGCAGGCTCTGGTCGGTGACCGTCGCGGAGGGCGAGGGGTCGACGATGCCCGCGGCCGCGACGATCCCGTCGAGGCGGCCGTGGCGCGCGCGGATCGCGTCGAATGCGGCGGTCACGGACTCGGTGGAGGTCACGTCCGTCGCGACGCCGAGGTGCCCCTCGCCCGGGAGCGACGCCGCGGCCGCCTCGCTCTTGCCGCCGTCGAGGTCGAGCACCGCGATGCGGTTGCCCTCCTCGGCGAGCAGCCGGGCCGTGGCCAGGCCGATCCCGCTGGCGCCGCCGGAGATCGCGATCACTGAGTCAGTTGGAGTACGCATGCATCATCCTCGATTCTCGTCGTACTGCGCCCCGCACGTCCGTCGTGCGAAGCGGCGGCCGTGAATTGCCGCTCAGTAGACACCCTGTCTATTGGGTGACAATAGAAACGTAACACCGCGCCGCACCGCGTGCAATGATTTGGTATGGCCACTCCCGACCCCCGTCAGCGTCTCGAGATCCTCGACAAGGCGAACGCGGTCGTCACCGCACTCGAGGGCGGGGAGCTGACGGCGAGCGAGATCGCCGAGCGCCTGGACGAGCCCGTGAGCTCCGTCTACCGCCTCATCCGCACCCTGCTGCAGCTCGACTGGGTCATGCACGGCAGCACCCGGGGCGCCTACCGCCTGGGGCTGCGGATGCTCGCGGCCGGCTCCGCGTTCTTCGACACCCTCGACATGCGCGCGCTGTTCTCGCCCATCCTCATGGGCATGCGGGACCGCACGATGCTCACCGTCTACCTCTGCCTCCCCTCCGGGCTCAACGCCACCTGCATCGAGCGACTAGCCGGGCACGGCGTGCGCTCGCTCGACATGACGCTCGGCAGCTCCATGCCGCTCGTCTCCGGCGGCGCCCCCGTCGCGATCCTCGCGGCCATGCCCGATCGGGAGACCTCCGAGGTCCTCCGCCGGCTGGATCCGCCGCCCGAGCACCGGCGGCTCGTGGAGTCGAAGATCGCCGCCTACCGCGAGCGCGGCTTCGTCACCACCGACGGCGACGTCACCCGCGGCGTGGGCGGCGTGGCCGTGCCCATCTTCGACCACCACGGCCGCGTGGTCGCCGGGCTCAGCGTCGGCGGGCTCCGCGACGACGTGATCGGGCGCGAGGACCTCGTCGAGATGGTGATCGGCGCGGGGCGCGAGTGCAGCGAGCTGCTGGGCTGGGCGCCCGAGCCCGACGGCGTCCCGGCGCACGAGGCGCAGAGGGGGTCCGCGCGTGGCTAAGCCCATCAAGCTGCTCGACAACGCGAACCAGATCATCGCGCTGCTCTCCGAGATCGGCACCGCCAGCTACTCGCTCATCGCCTCGGAGATCAACACCCCGAGGTCGAGCGTGTACCGGCTCATCGACGGCCTCGCCGCGATCGGCCTCGTGCGCGTCGACCGCGACACCGGCCTCGTGCGGCTCTCGGAGCGGTGGCTGCACCTGGCGGACGCCACCACCGGCTCGTTCCCGGAGTGGCAGCGCCTGATCGACCGGCTGCCGGACATCGCCGAGCGGACGGGGCACACGACCTTCCTCTCCATCCCGACCGCGACGGGCGGGGCGTGCATCGCCTGGGCGCCGGCCTCGAACCTCGTCGTCCTCTCGCTCCGGCCCGGCCGGCACTTCGCGTTCAACATCGGCGCGGCGGGCCGGCTGCTCTTCGCGCTCTCGCCGAAGGGCGCGGTCGAGGAGCGCCTCGCCGCGTGCGAGTTCGAGACGCCGACCGAGCGCACGATCGCGACGCCCGAGGCGCTGCTCGCCGACGCCGAGCGCACGCGGGAGCGCGGCTGGGTCTTCTCGGATCAGGACGTGAACCGGGGCATCTCCGCGGTCGGGGTGGCCGCGACGGCCTCGACCGGCGCCACCGGCTGCCTCTCGCTCGCGGGGCTCTCGCAGGACGTGAGCCCCCATGCCGAGGCGCTGGCCCTCCTCCTCGAGGAGGAGGCGGCCTCGGCGCCGCCCGCCGGCGCCTGATCGCCTACGGGCGGCGTCACGCCTCGACGCGCAGCTCGAGCAGGTCGCGCAGCAGCAGCCGATCCACCTCGGCGCCGTCCGCGGCGAGCCAGTCCCCCACCTCGCGCAGCAGCGACTCCACCGATGCGGGGCGCACCCGCCGCCACGTGCGGGCGAAGTCGATCGAGAACTCGCCGGAGCGCTCGGGCACGATCGCGAGCCAGCCGCGGACCTCGGCGACATCGCCGAAGTACTCGTGCATCCGCTCCACCCGGTGCGGGAACTCCTGCGCCGAGGCCGGCAGCGGCTTGCCGTCGCAGGCGATGTGGCCGCGGCCGTCGATCCCGTAGGTCCCCGTGCGCCCCAGCACGGCGTCGATGAGCGCGAGCCGGTGCCCGGCGAGCACGGCGTGCGACACCGTCGCCACGCCCCGGTCGCCCCCGGGCAGCCGCAGCCCGTGGATCACGCGCACGCCCGGCATCCGTTCGAGCAGCGCGAGCCGCTCGCCGACCAGCCGCTCCGCGCACATGCGCCGCACGGCGTTGACCCCCGGGGCCGAATGCGACATCGCGGTGGCGCCGGGCTCGCCCCAGACGCGCTGATCCGAGTGCACCGGCGGGGCCGACTCGTTCGCGAGCGAGGTGAGCATGCCCTCGAACTCCATCCGGCGGGTACGCGGGCCGAGGCCCCACCACGCGAGCGAGGCGAGGCCCACGCCCGCGAGCGAGACCACGGCGCGGATCGCGAGCATGAGCACGCCCTCGCCGGTGTCGAAGAAGCGCATCATCGCCAGGACGAAGAGCGCGGCGGCCCCCAGCGCGATGCCCGCGAGGCTCGCCCAGTAGAGCACCCGAGCGATGTTGAAGAAGCGGCCCGCGGCGCGCAGCAGGATCCAGAGCGCGGCGAGCAGGTACAGCACGACCGTGACCGGCCACCAGCTCGTGGCGAAGGGCGAGCTCGGCACGATCTGCGCGACGATGAGCACGACGCCGAGCACCAGGAAGGGCAGCACCGTCAGGCCCTCGCGGGCGGTGGGCTCGGGCGGCGTCGGCCGCTCGGCCGGCCAGACGTCGGGGTGCTCGGGCCAGCCGCGCCGATACCAGCCCATCTTCCGCGCGTCCGCGGGCGGCTTGGGGATGCGATCGAAGGCGGGCGCGTCCGAGCCGGCCGTCGTGCGCCCGGCGGCCGCGCGGGAGGCGGCCTCGCTCGAGCCCGGCGCCCCGGACGGGGAGCGCGGCGCCCGCGCCTGCCCCGGCCGCGAGCGCGCCGAGTGCTGCTGCTTGCGCAGCCGCACGCCGTCGGGTCGGGGCGGGGTGACCACGCCGCGCTCGGTCGCGAGCCACGCGTCGTGCTGCGCCCGGTGCTGCGGGTTCGAGAGCACCTCGACCGCGAGGCGCACCCGCGTGAACTCCCCCGCATCGCCCCCGAGGTCGGGGTGCGTCTCCCGCTGCCGGCGGCGCGCGGCGCGACGGATCTCCTCGTCGGTCGCCGCGGGCGGGACGCCGAGGACCTCGTAGAGGTTCTCGGGGAAGCTCTGCAGGGGGCTCATCGGTGTTCGGCGGCGAGCTCTTCGCTGCGCGCGATGTTCGCGCGCAGCGCCGCCTCGAAGCGGTCCTCGAGGCCGGACTCCACGAGCACGCGCACCGACTGCTCCGTGGTGCCGTTCGGGCTCGTCACGCGCCGGCGCAGCTCGGCCGGCTCGAGCTCGGGGTGCCGGGCGACCATCTCGACGGCGCCGCGGAAGGTCTGCACGACGAGCGCGCGGGCGTCCTCCTCCGACAGCCCGATGCGCTCGGAGGCCTCGATCATCCGCTCGATGAGGAGGTACACGTGCGCGGGGCCCGAGCCGGAGACGGCGCCGACCAGGGCGATGCCCGACTCGGGCACCTCGACCACGGCGCCCACGGACTCGAAGATGGCCCGCGCGAGCGCCATGGCCTCGGCGTCGGCGTGACGGCCCGCGGCGATGCCGGTGGCGCCCAGGCCGATGGTGGCGGGGGTGTTCGGCATCGCGCGCACAATCTTCGCGCCCTCGGGGAGGTGCGCCTCCATCGTCGCGAGCTCGACGCCGGCGGCGACCGAGATGATCACGGCGCCGGGGTCGAGCGCCGGGGCGATCTCCTCGAGCGCGTCGACGATCGCGTACGGCTTGACGCCGAGGATGACGGCGCCGGCGCCGCGCACCGCCTCGCGGTTCGCCTCGGGGTCGTCCTCGGCCGCGCGGGCCAGGACCGCGTCGTCGTCCGCGAACTGCTCGGCGCTCTTCGTCGAGCGCGTCGTGACGCGGATGGGCTCGGCCCCGTCGCCGCGCCCCGCCGTCAGGCCGGCGAGGATGGCGCCGTTCATGTTGCCGGTGCCGATCATCGCGATCACGGGGAATTCGAAGTCCGAGGCGTTGGTGGAAGCTGCTGCAGAAGAAGTCACCCTTCGAGTCTAGGGGCCGCCGTCCGCGGTCAGGGGCGCGGCGCGGCCCCGCGTCGCATCCGCCGGGGGCCGCGGCGCCGGCCCGCGCGTCGGGGCCGCTCCCGGGCTGGCGTCGTATGCTTTGCACCAGTTCGTTCGTTTTACATGGGGAGCCAAATGTCACAGTCCAGCCCTGCCGCGGAAATCCGCACCGCCCTCCTCACGAGCGCATACGTCGGCGAGGTGCTCCAGGTGCAGGTCGAGCAGCTGCGCGGCGCCCAGGACGAGATCACCATCTCCTCCGTCGGCGTTCGCGCCTCGATCGTCAACGTGTCGGACCTCAACGCCGTGCCGCCGCTGCTCGCCGAGCTGCGCAGCCTCGTGCGCGGCGTGGCGGGCGCCGACACCCCCGTCTTCGTCGAGCCCGACTTCACCGAGCCCAGCCGCGAGGACGTCCCGACCGAGTCCATCGTCATCCGCTCCTGGGACTGACCCCGCCCCGGGGCGCCGCTAGGGCGAGTCGCGGAAGAACGCCCTCAGCGGCGCGGCGCACTCCTCCTCGAGGACTCCGCCCACCACCTCCGCGGCGAGCGGGAGCCGCCGATCGCGCAGCAGGTCGTAGCGCGAGCCGGCGGCTCCCGCCTTGTCGTCCCAGGCGCCGAAGACGACGCGCCCGATGCGGGCCGTGAGCGCCGCCCCCGCGCACATCGCGCAGGGCTCGAGCGTCGTGACGAGCGTCATCCCGTCGAGCCGCGAGGAGCCGAGCGCGGCGCTCGCCTCCCGGATCGCGAGGATCTCGGCGTGCGCCGTGGGGTCCGCGTCCGCCTCGCGCCGGTTGCGGCCGCGGCCGAGGATGCGGCCACCCGCGTCGACCACGAGCGCGCCGATGGGGAGGTCCCCCGTCTCGGGGGCCAGCTCAGCCTCGCCCAGCGCCTCGCGCATGAGCGCCTCGAGCGCTTCCGGGACGCGCATGCCGCTCCTCTCCATCCCGCCGCCGCGCGACGGGTCCTCCGGCCCCGCGGGGCTCACATCGATGGTCAGTACGCTAGCGGCATGCAGCTGCACGTCGCGAACCATCCGCTGATCGATCACAAGATGACGAAGCTTCGTGATGAGCGGACGGAGTCGCCGCTCTTCCGCGAACTCGTCGCGGAGCTCGTCAACCTGCTCACCTACGAGGCGACCCGGGACCTCCGCGTCGAGCCCGTCGAGGTGACCACGCCCGTCCGCACGGCCGTCGGCTCGCACGTCGCCGAGCCCATGCCGCTGGCCGTGCCCATCATCCGCGCCGGGCTCGGCATGCTGGACGGCTTCCTCAAGCTCATGCCCTACTGCGAGGTCGGCTTCGTGGGCATCCGCCGCAACGAGCAGACCTTCGAGCCCGAGACCTACGCGAAGCGGCTCCCCGACGACCTCGCCGACCGGCAGTGCTTCGCCCTCGACCCGATGCTCGCGACCGGCGGCTCCCTCGCCGCCACCGTGCAGTTCCTGCTGGACGCGGGCGCCACCGAGGTGACCGCGATCTGCCTCGTCGCGGCGCCCGAGGGCGTGCGGCTCATGGAGGAGCGCTTCCCCGGCGGGAACGTGCGCGTGCACGTGGCCGCGCTGGACGAGGGCCTGAACGAGCACGGCTACATCGTCCCCGGCCTCGGCGACGCTGGCGACCGCCTCTACGGGATCGCCGACTGAGCGCGACGCGGGGCCGTATTTCGCCCGGCTCCGCTTCTTGACATTCTGTGACGAGTCCAGCAAGCTGATTCCCATGACTGCTGCAATCGCCCGCCCTGTGTCCGCCCTTGAGGTGGCAGGTCGCTCCGGCATGATGATGACCGGCGCGATGGCGTGCTGTCGAATGTGTCGCTGACGCGATCTCCAGCACCGGCCCAGTCCCTCCGGCCATGCGCGTGAACGCCCCCGGCGCCCGCGCATCGGCATCCCCGCCCGCTCTCCCCTGAGCCGGCCCCGCGCCCCGCTCGGCAGCCGCCCGCGTCGACCAGACGCCGCCGAACCGCCAGAGCCCGCGACGAACATCATCATCACGAGGATTCTCCGCATCATGTCGATCTCGAACATCGCCCCCCTCCCCTGCAACGCCGCCGCCGAGCCCGCCCGGGAGCCCCGGCAGGCCCGCCCCAACCTCGCCGCCGTGCCCTCCGCGGCCCCGTACCCCGCCGCCGAGCGCGGCGCATCCGCGGGCCGCATGAAGCCCGCCGTGACCACCGCCCCCGGCGACGCGACCGCGCCCGAGGCCCGCGGCTTCGCCCTCTACGTCGGCATCGACCCGGAGGCCGCCGCGGCCGACGGCATCTCGCTGACGGACCTGGTAACCGCGCTGCGCGAGGTCATCGCCGATCGCGCCCCGCACGCCCAGAGCTATGCCTCGGTGGCCTTCGCCCCGACGGACGCCCGCGGCGAGAACATCGACCTCGTGCGCCTCGCCCTCCAGGAGCCCGGCGCCGTGCGCGAGCGCCGCAGCGCCCGCCAGGAGGAGGTGCGCGCCGAGGAGGCCAAGCGCGCCGCGGCCAAGGTCACGATCGACACCTCGCGCAAGCGGGTCGAGGTCAAGGGCGAGAACGCGGAGTTCACCTACAAGGAGTTCGAGCTGCTCCAGGCGCTCGTGCTCCGCGAGGGCCGCACCGTGAGCCGCGAGGAGATCATCGACGTGCTCTGGCGCGACAGCGCCGAGGAGCGTCCGCACGAGCGGACGATCGACGTGCACGTGCGCCGCCTCCGCCAGCGCCTCGGCGAGTACGCCGACATCGTCCGCACCGTGCGCGGAGCGGGCTACCGCTTCGACCGCCACGCGGACGTGCGCATCGTCCACGCCGCGGCGCCCTCGCCCGACCGCTTCTAGCGGATCGGGCGGCCTCCGCCCGGCGAGGTCGGCCGCGGTCCGCCGCGGCTGGCCTAAGCTGTGTGGATGGATACACGACCGCTGCGCCCGAGCGACGCCTGGGAGGCGCTCTTCCGCGCCCAGGTCTCGATCATGCGCGAGCTGCGCGCGGACTTCGTGGGCGTCGGCATCTCGATGAACGAGTACGACGTGCTCTTCAACGTGTTCCGCGCCCACGGCCATTCGCTGCGCCTGCGCGACCTCAACCGCAACGTGCTCATCACGCAGTCCTCGGTCTCGCGCCTCGTGGACCGCCTCGTCGCGCGCGGGCTCATGACCAAGTGCGAGGACCCCTTCGACGCGCGCGGCGCCGTCGTCTCGCTCACGGACGAGGGCCTCGCGGAGTTCTACCGCGCCGCGCGGGTGCATACCCGCAGCATCGACGAGCGCATCGGGCGCGCACTCTCCCCGCGGGAGCAGGCGAAGCTCCACGAGCTGTGCCTGCGCCTGCTCGACGCGCAGGACGAGGACGACGCGGCGGAGGCCCCCGACCGGGACGCCGCCGGACGGGGCGAGCGGGACGCCCGATGACGAGGGCGAGGCCGTCCCGGGACCGCTCGGCCGAGCTCGCGGGCTTCGACCGCGCCTGGCTCGAGGGCGTGGGCTACGCCTGGCCGGGCTCCCCGGGCGGCGAGGCCATCTCGATCGGCGACGCGGAGCTGCTCGCCGAGCTCATCCAGGCGCTCGGGGACCCGACGCGGCTGCGCATCCTCTCGCTCATCGCGGCGAAGGACCCGATGCCGCTCACCGTGAGCCACCTCGTCGAGACCCTCGGGTTCTCGCAGTCCACCGTCTCCCATCATGTGAAGCTGCTCGCGGACGCCGGTTATCTCACGATGGAGCGGCACGGCAACTGGCGGATGTACCGGGCCCGCCCGCAGACCCTCGCGCAGCTCGGGGAGCTGCTCGCGCCCCGGAGCTGAGCCGCGGGCGCGGCCCGTCCGGATGACTCCCCGCCGGGCTCCGAGAGGATCCGCCACCCTCTCGACCCCGAATCCGGCGCGGAGGAGGCTGCGGTTCGCTACTCTTGTCATGACAAACAGGCAAAGGGACACCCTTGTAACCCCGACCTCCATCCCACCGACAGGAGCACGATCATGCCGCAACCGGAGAAGACGCTGCCGGTCGAGCTGTTCCTCGACCTCGACCGCTCGGGCCCCATCCCCCTGTACCACCAGGTATCCCAGCGGCTCGAGCAGGCCATCTTCGACGATCTGCTGCCCGCCGGCTCGCGGCTCGAGAACGAGGTCTCCCTCGGCCAGCGCCTCGGCATCTCGCGCCCGACCATCCGGCGCGCCATCCAGGAGCTCGTGGACAAGGGGCTGCTCGTGCGCCGCCGCGGCGTGGGCACGCAGGTCGTGCACGGCAAGGTGACGCGCAACGTCGAGCTCACGAGCCTCTACGAGGATCTCCAGCGCACCGGGCAGAGGCCCGAGACGGAGCTGCTCTCCGCCGCGGTCGAGAAGGCGGATGCGCGCATCGCCGAGCTCCTCGGCGTGGAGCTCGGCAGCCCCGTGCTGCATCTCACCCGCCTGCGCCGGGCCGACGGCGCCCCCATCGCGATCCTCGACAACATCCTGCCCGAGGAGTTCATCGACCTCGACACCGAGTCGCTGCGCAGCCACGCGCTCTACCAGCTGCTGCGGGCCCGCGGCGTGACGATGCGCATCGCGAAGCAGAGGATCGGCGCCCGCGAGGCCACCGCGGCGGAGGGCGAGCTGCTCGACATCCGCAAGGGCGGCGCCCTGCTGACGATGAACCGCACCGCGTTCGACAACTCCGGCCGCGCGATCGAGGTCGGCAGCCACGTGTACCGGCCCGATCTCTACACCTTCGAGATCACGCTCGTGGACCGCTAGCGCGCCCCGGGATCCCCGTTTTCCTAGCCGCCCGGACTGTCGCGGCGCGGGAGCGCGGTGATACGCTTTCCCCGGTTTGTGCTAACAACCCGACTTATTGCGCTCCGGGCGCGATTCCCCGTCGTACCACTGTCTGGAACCAATCCCTGTTCGGAACCGTCGTCTGGGTTCCCAGTCTCGAAGGAGAGCCATGCAACTCGGTGTCTACAACGCCATCCTCCACGACCGCAGCCTCCCCGAGGCCATCGAGGTCGTCGCCGACCTCGGCCTCACGGGCATCGAGCTCAACACGGGCGGCTTCCTGCCGCCCGTGCACGTGCCGAATATCGACGAGATCCTCGAGAGCGACGCCGCGCGCGACGACTTCCTCGGCCAGTTCGAGGGCACGGGCGTGCAGATCGCCGGCCTCAACTGCAACGGCAACCCGCTCAACCCCAAGCGCGAGATCGGCGAGCGGCACGCCGAGGACATCCGCCGCTCGATCCGCCTCGCCGAGCGCCTCGGCCAGCACCGCGTCGTGACGATGTCGGGCCTGCCCGGCGGCGACCCGGACTCGAAGACCATCAACTGGGCCGTGAACGCCTGGAACTCGGGCATCCTCGACATCATCGACTACCAGATGGGCGTGGCCGCCGATTTCTGGCGCGAGACCGACCGGCTCGCCCGCGACCACGACGTCAAGGTGGCCCTCGAGCTGCACCCGCACAACGTGGCCTTCAACCCCGCCAACTTCCGCGAGCTCATCGAGCGCGCGGGTGCCACCAACGTCGGCGTCGAGCTCGACGCCTCGCACCTGTTCTGGCAGCAGATGGACCCGGTGGCCGTGGTGCGCGAGCTCGGCGAGCTCGTGGTCCACGCCGCGGCCAAGGACGTGCGCGTCAACAAGGAGCACGCGGCGATCTACGGCGTGCTCGACAACCGCTTCCGCCGCCTCGGCGCGGACGAGCCGCGCACCGGCCTCGGCGGCGACGAGTACGCGAACGAGTGGCCCAAGGAGTCGGCCTGGGACTTCGTCGCGCTCGGCCGCGGCCACGACGTCGAGTACTGGACCGAGTTCCTGCGCGCCCTCCACGAGGTCGACTCGGACATGCTCGTGAACATCGAGCACGAGGACGTCTCGCTGGGCCGCATCGAGGGGCTCGAGATCGCGGCCGACGTGCTCAAGCGCGCCGACGCGAACCTCCAGGCGGGCTAGCCCCTCCCCCCGCACACAGAATTCTGGCCACGTGCGGTGGTTCTCAGGACTGGGAACGACCGCACGTGGCCAGAATTCGGTAGGGGGGTGGGTCAGCTGCGCGCGGCGGCCTCGATGAGCTGCAGGAT
Source organism: Gulosibacter sp. 10 (assembly GCF_900163695.1). GTDB lineage: Bacteria > Actinomycetota > Actinomycetes > Actinomycetales > Microbacteriaceae > Gulosibacter. Next base: position 82,758 of record NZ_FUIC01000011.1, on the reverse strand, counting down.
CCGCTCGCGCTGCGAGGGCGCGACCTCGTCGGCGCTCTCGTTCTCGCCGAACACGTTCGACACGATCACGGCGTCCTCGCGGTCGAGGTAGCCGGTGCGGCCGAGCGCATCGAAGAGCTCCTGCCAGTCGACGTCGCCGTTGCCGATCGCGTTGTGCTGGTGCACGCGCGCCGGGTTCCCCGGAGGGTTGGTGATGTAGCGCAGGCCGTTCGAGCGGTGGTGGTCGTAGGTGTCGGCCACGAACACCGCGCCGAGCCGGTCGCCCACCTCGGGGATGAGCGTGGCGGCCCGGTCGCCCATGTGGAAGGTGTGCGAGCCCACGTACACGAAGCCGACCTGCTTCGAGTTGAGGCCGCGGATCACGCGCCACGCCTCGAGGCCGTCCTCGACGAAGTCGTCGGGGTGCGGGTCGATGTTGATGCGCACGCCCGCCTTCTCGGCCTTGGGGATGAGCTCCTCCATCGAGCGGTAGAAGCCCGCCTCGGAGTCCTCGCCGCGCTCGGGGCGGCCGCTGAACTCGGTGTTGATGGTGTCCACGCCGAGCCGCTCGCAGATCTCGATCACGCGCGAGAAGTTGCGGACCGCGGCCTCGCGCTGCGGCTCCTCGGGCCACGAGATGCGCTGCACGGGCTGCAGCGCCACGATCTTCACGCCGGCGTCGGCCGCGCGCTTGCGCAGGGCGTCGACGAGGTCGTCGTCGGCCTTGGGCCGGCGGTGGAAGGGGCCGAACTCGGGGTGCGGCGTGAGCTGCAGGTACTCGTAGCCCAGGCGCGCCACGATGTCGGGCAGCTCGAGCACGCCGTGGTCGAAGTGATAGGGCGTCGGGTCGTATGCGATGCGTACCATGATTGGGGGTCCTCCTGGCTTGCGGGTGCGGTGGGCTACGCGTAGAACGCGGGGCGCTCGGGGCTGGTGACCTCGACCGGGCCGGCCTGCTCGAGGGCGGTGACGCCGGCCTCGCACGCGAGGGCGACGAGGTAGCCGTCCCAGGCGTTGGGGCCGTCGATGAGCTGGCCCGAGCGGACGGCGTTCACCCAGCGCTGCACCTGCTCGTCGTAGGCGGAGGCGAAGCGGGTGACGAAGCTCGTGTGCTCGGCGCGGCTGTAGCGCGCGTCGTGCCACAGCTCGAGGCCGCTCGGCTGGCCGATGCGGGCGATGCCCTCGGCGAAGACGGCCTCGGTGGAGACCTGGTAGCCGAACTGCACGCTCACGTTCATCTCGAGGTCGACGAGCACGCCGTTCTCGAGCTCCATGATCACGAGGATGGGCTCGCGCATGTGCTCGGGCGAGACCGGGTTGCGGCGCGGGTACTTCACCTCGACGGTCTTGACGGGCGAGCCCGCGAGCCAGGGCAGCACGTCGAACTCGTGCACGACCGAGTCGGTGATGAGCATCTTCTGCGTGTACGCCGCGCCGGGGATCGAGGGATTGCGGTGCGCGGCGCGGATCATGATGAGCTCGCCCGCGTCCTCGGCGGTGACGAGCTCGCGCAGCTGCTGGTACTCGGCGTCGAAGCGGCGCATGAAGCCGAGCTGGATGTGCGGCCTGTCGAGCTGCTGCTCGGCCTCGAGCACGCGCTGCGAGGACTCGGAGTCGGGGGTGAGCGGCTTCTCGCAGAGGATCGGCAGCTTCGCCTCGAGCGCGGGCATGAGCACGGGCTCGTGGAACTGGCCGGGGGTGGCGATGAGCACGGCGTCGACGGCGCCGGCCTCGATCGCGTCCTCGACGCGGGTGAAGGCCTGCGAACCCGGCGCGTTCTCGGCGGCCGCCGCGGCGCGACCCGCGTCGGGCTCGATGATCGCGGACACGTAGGCGCCCTTGATGCGCTCGGTGATGCGCTTGACGTGGTCGGCCCCCATCATGCCGGCGCCGACGACGCCGACCCGGAGGTCCTTGGGGATTGCGTTTTCGTTGGTCATGGTGACTCCTCGTAGGTGCGCCCGTCGGCTGTGACGGGTGCTCGGCGATTGCGCACGCACCGGTCGGGTGCGGCGCGGGGATGGGGTGTGCGGCCGGATGGTTCGGGAGGGCGGGCGGCGGCGCGGCCGTGCGCCGCCGCCCGCCCGGGGGGGGGCTAGTCGGCGCGGGCGGCGCGGGTGCAGCTGAAGATGTGCTTGCGGGTGCGCTGCGCGATCGGGAAGGGGCGGTCGACCGAGCAGCCGTACATGTCGTGCTCGACGATGCCGAAGATGTTCGGGTCGATCTGCGCCACGCGCTCGATGATCGGGGCGAGCTCGGGGATGCCGTGCGGCGGCTCGACCATGATGTCGCGCGAGACGGCCTCGGCGAAGGACATGTCGTTCTTGAGCACGTCGAAGAGGAAGTCCGGGTCGACCTGCTTGAGGTGCAGGTAGCCGATGCGCTCGGGGTACTCCTCGATGAGGCGCAGGTTGTCGCCCCCGTAGTACGAGTAGTGGCCGGTGTCGAGGCACAGGTTGGTGTAGCGCCCGTCGGTCTCGGCGAGCAGGCGCTCGACCTCGCTGCGGGTGCCGACGTGACTGTCCGCGTGCGAGTGGAACTGCTGCTTGACGCCGAACTCCTCGAGCAGGGCCTTGCCGAGGCGGTCGTGGCCCGCCGCGAGCTTCTGCCACTGCTCGTCGTCGAGCGTGCGGGATTCGAGCGCCTCGCCGGTGCGGTCGCTGCGCCACATGTCGGGGATCACCACGAGGTGCTCGGCGCCGAGCTTCGCGGCGAGACCCGCCACGTCGAGGGCCTGGTCCCATGCGCGCTGCCACTGGTCGTCGCCCTTGTGGAAGCCGGTGAACACGGTGCCCGCCGAGAGCTTGAGGCCGCGCTTGCCGAGCTCGTCCTCGAGCTGGTGCGGGTCGGTGGGCAGGTAGCCGTAGGGGCCGAGCTCGATCCAGGTGTAGCCGGCCTCGACGACCTCGTCGAGGAAGCGCTCCCAGGGGACCTGGTTGGGGTCGTCGGGGAACCAGACGCCCCACGAGTCGGGTGCGGTGCCGATGCGGAGCGATGGCGTGTCGGTCATGTGGGGGTCTCCTTCTTGCCTGCCCGAGGCTGCGTTGAGGTGCTGGCTGCGTTGGGATGTTGGATGTCGGTTCGCGGAGGGGCGGAGGGATCAGCACGGCCCGAGGCGACGACGCGCGGAATCGCGCGTCGTCGCCTCGGGCCCCGCCTGCATCGTCATTCGACGGGCTGCAGACTACTCGTCTCCGTAGGGGAGGCGGGAGTCGAGCTCCTGCCCCTCCCACGTCTCGCGGATCCAGCCGTGCGCGGGGTCGTCGGTGACGATCCACTTGCGCTCCTCGGCGGGTCCGGCCATGACGTTGAGGTAGTAGAGGTCGTAGCCCGGGGCCGCGGCCGCGGGGCCGTGGTAGCCGTAGGGCACGAGCGCCACGTCGCCCGTGCGGACGATCGCGTTGATGTGGATGTCGCCCGCCTGCGAGGGGTAGGTCGCGAACAGCGCGAAGGGGTCGGCGTTCTCGGGGGCGAGCTCCTCGGCGCCCTTCGTGACGGCGGTCTCGAAGTAGTAGATCTCCTCGAGGGGCATCTCGGTGCCGGGGACGAGCTCGTCGTGCTTGTGCGCGGGGAACGAGGACCAGTTCTCGGCGGGGGTGATGACCTCGCACACGATGAACTTCGAGGCCTCGAGCGCGGCGGGGGTGCCGAAGTTGTGCACCTGGCGGCTCGCGCGGCCGGTGCCGCGGAGCTCGACCGGCACGTCCTCCTTGGCGATGTAGCAGGCGGGGAACCGCTGCGTCGTGGGCGCCTCGGCCACCGCGACGCGGCCGGTGCCGCTCAGCACGGCGGAGCCGCCGGCGCCGAGGTAGAAGACGTCGGTCGGGCCGTCGAAGACGCCGGGGCGGCCGTCGAGCCGCTGCGTCTGGCCCTGGTCGTCCGCATCCGACCATTCGACCTGGAAGGGGCCGCCGGCGAGCGGGATGATGATGCGCTCGACGTCGCCCGCGGCCAGCTCGAGGCGCTCCGCCCCCGTGAGCTCGGCCACGCGCAGACCGGTGTGCTGCCACCCGTCGCGCTCGCCGTCGACGACCGACTGCCAGTCGCCCTGCGCGAGTTCACCGCGCTTGAAGAACCATTCGTTCTGCGTCATTGCACTTCCCCAGTTTCTGTTCTCGGTGGTGTTCGTCTCGTGACGTCCGTGTGGCGACGTCCGTGTGGTGATGCGACCGGCCCGGCCGTTTTGGACCGTTCCAGTCACGCGGTCAGTCTAGACCGTGCACCATGGCCGCGGCAGTGTCCACCGCCTTGGCGACGTCGTCGTCCTGCGGGTAGATGAGCGTCCGCCCCACGACGAGGCCGCGCACGCCGGGCAGCGAGAGGGTCTTCTGCCAGCTCGCGTAGACCTCCTCGGCCGGCCCCGTGGGCTCGCCGCCCAGCAGCAGCGTGGGCAGCGTGGTCGAGGCCATCACGGCCTCCATGTCGTCCGCCACCGGGAGCTTCATCCAGGTGTAGGCCGAGCTGTTGCCGAGGCCCGAGGCGATCGCGACCGACTTGATCACGGCCTCGGTGCTGAGGTTGTTCACGACCTTGCCGTCGCGCCACTCGCTCAGGAAGGGCTCGAGCATGATCGGCACGCCGGCGGCGGCCGCGGCGTCCACGGCGCGGGCGTTGGCCTCGATGGTGGCGAGCGAGTCGGCGTCCTCGAGGTTGATCCGGATGAGGGTCTTCGCGAAGTCGAGGCGGTCGCGCACGATGCCGTCGATGTCGTAGCCCGTGAAGCGGTCGTCCATCTCGAAGGCGGCGCCGCGCAGCCCGCCGCGGTTCATCGAGCCGACGACGATCTTGTCCTCGAGCAGCCCCATGAGGGCGAGGTCGTCGATGATGTCGGGGGTGCCCAGCACGCCGTCCACGCCGGGGCGCTGCAGCGCGATCGCGAGGCGCGCGAGCAGCTCGTAGCGGTCGGCCATCGCGGAGGGGTTGTCGCGCACGCCGAGGGCGCCGCGGGCCGGGTGGTCGGCGGCCACGATGAAGAGCCTGCCGTCGCCCTGGATGAGCGGGCGGCGGCGACGGCTGTCGAGGATCTCGGCGATCGCGTCGGGGCGCTCGGCGCGCAGGCGGCGCAGCTCCTCGAACTTCGGAGCGAGCTCGGCTTTGGCTTCGGCGATCGACATCACTGTCCCCCATCCCGCGCGGCCTCGGCCGCGGCGTCAAGTACGGTCTGAATTTCCTCGGTCGACGGCATCGCGGTCGAGCACTCGCGGCGCGAGGCCGCGAGTGCCCCGGCGACGTTGGCGAAGCGGAGGACGCGCTCGAGGTCCCAGCCCTCGAGCAGGCCGTGGCAGAGCGCGCCGCCGAAGCTGTCGCCGGCGCCGAGGCCGTTGACGACATCCACCGTATAGGGCGGCACCTCGACGGTCTCCTCGCGCGTCTTCGCGAGCACGCCCTTGGGCCCCTGCTTCACGATCGCGAGCTCGACGCCGCGCTCGAGCAGGGCGTCCGCCGCCCGCATGGGCTCGGTCTCGCCCACGGCGACCTCGCACTCCTCGCGGTTGCCCACCGCGACGGTGACGTGCTCGAGGGCCTTGCCGACCTCGCCGGTCGCCTCGGACGGGTCCGCCCAGAACATCGGTCGGTAGTCGAGGTCGAGGATGGTGTGGGCGCGGCGGTCGCGGGCGGCGTAGGCCACGTGGTGGGCCGCGCGGCTGGGCTCCTCGCTGAGGCCGGTCACGGTGGTCCAGAAGATCCTGGAGCGCTTGACCGCCTCGAGGTCGACGTCCTCGGCGGCGACGGCGAGATCCGGGGCCTTGGGCTTGCGGTAGAAGTAGAGGGGGAAGTCGTCCGGCGGGAAGATCTCGCAGAAGGTGACCGGGGTCTGCAGCTCCGGGATCGTGACGACGTACTCGGAGGAGACGCCGAGCCGCTCCATCTCGCGCTTGACGTAGCGCCCGAAGGGGTCGTCGCCCGTGCCCGAGATGAGGGCGGCGCTGCGGCCGTGCCGGGCCGCCGCGACGGCGACGTTGCCGGCGCTGCCGCCGAGGTACTTGCCGAAGGTCTCGACGTCCTCGAGTCCGACGCCGTCCTGCAGCGGATAGATATCGACGCCAACGCGCCCGAAGGTCAACACGTCAAACTGGGCTGCTGTGGGAGGGGTCAAGAGTCTCTCTACAACTTTCTGTATGAGCGGTTCACTACGACAACGGCCAGCATACACTCATTGTCCTAACAACTGAACATAGTGTCCGGGAACTGGTAGGTCGCCGTCCCCGTACCGCGCGGGTACGCGGAAGGCCGCACCGGAGCGGTTCGCGCTCTCGATGCGGCCTTCGCGGGTTCAGCGGCCGAGGACCATGAGGCTCAGCTCGACGAGCCGGTTCGAGAAGCCCCACTCGTTGTCGTACCAGCCGAACACCTTCACCTGGCGGCCGGTCGCCCGGGTCAGGCCCGAGTCGAAGATCGTGGAGTGCGGGTTGCCGGTGATGTCCACCGAGACCAGCGGGTCCTCCGAGTACTCGAGGTAGCGGCCGTAGCGCTCCGAGGCGGCGGCCCGCTCGAAGGCCTCGTTCACCTCCTCCGCGGTGACCTCGCGCTCGAGGTCCGCGGTGAGGTCGGTGACCGAGCCGACGGGGACCGGCACGCGCAGCGCGAGGCCGGTGAGCTTGCCCTCGAGCTCCGGCACGACGAGGCCGATGGCCTTCGCGGCGCCCGAGCTGGTGGGGATGATCGACAGGGCGGCGGCGCGGGCGCGGCGGGCGTCGCCGTGCGGCGCGTCCTGCAGGCGCTGGTCGCCCGTGTAGGCGTGCACCGTGGTCATGAGGCCGGTCTCGACGCCGAACTCCTCGTGCAGCACCTTGCCGAGGAAGGCGAGCGAGTTGGTGGTGCAGGAGCCGTTGGAGACGATGTCGTGCTCGGCCGCGTCGTAGGTGTCGTCGTTGATGCCGAGCACGATGGTCTTCACGTCGCCGCTGCCCGGCGCCGAGATGATGACCTTCTTCGCGCCGGCGTCGAGGTGCGCGCGCGCCGCGTCGGCGCTCGTGAAGCGGCCCGTCGACTCGATCACGACGTCGACGCCGAGCTCGCCCCACGGCAGGTCGGCGGGGTTGCGCTCGGCGAGCACCTTGATCGGGCGGCCGTCGATGACGAGCTCGCCGTCGCCGACCTCCACGGTGGCGTCGAGGCGGCCGAGCAGGGAGTCCCACTCGGTGAGGTTCGCGAGCACCTGGGCGTCCGTGAGGTCGTTCACGGCCACGATCTCGATGTCCGCGCCCTGGCTCAGGACGGCCCGCAGGTAGTTGCGGCCGATGCGTCCGAATCCGTTGATTCCGACTCGTACTGTCATGGTGAGATTTCCTTCTGTTGGAGAACGCGCCGGGGACGGCGCAAGTATGCGATGCCGCGCGGGCGCTACTGCTGCTCGGAGAGCCGGACGGTGCGGCCCTCCGCGTCGCTCAGGCGCGCGGCGTCGAGGACGGCGAGCATGTCCGCCGCCTCGATCAGCGGCACGGGCTGCGCTTCGCCGCGCTCGACGGCGGCGGCGAAGCGCTCGTAGTAGTCGGTGTAGTCGCCCTTCGCGGAGGGGACGCGGCGGGTGCCCGCCGCGGTGCTGAGGACGCCCCAGCGCTCGGGGTCCTCGTAGCCCCAGCCCTCGCGGTCGTCGGCGGGCCGTCGGCCTGCGAGCACGGCCTGGGCCTGCACGTCCTGCTGCGAAGAGCGGTACGAGCCGCCCGATCCGAGCGCCAGCAGTTCGCGCGATACGAGGTGGTTCACCTTCGTGGCGGAGACGTGCGAGTGCACGCCGCCGCGGTGCACGATGTTCAGGAAGAAGCCCGAGTCCGTGCGCCCTTCGGGCAGGTCGACCCAGTCGAGGTAGGCGGTCACCGATTCGGCGGGGCCGAAGAGGTGCAGCGCCTGGTCGACTAGGTGGCTGCCGAGGTCGCGGAGGAGGCCCCCCGTGGGGCCGGCCTCGAGCGTGTCGGGCTCGTCGAGGTTGAAGGCGGAGTCGAAGCGCCGGATCTCGCCGAGCTCGCCGCCCGCGAGCACCTCCTTGAGCGTCGCCAGGTCGGTGTCCCAGCGGCGGTTGTGGAATGCGCTGAGCAGCACGCCCGCGTCCTCCGCCGCCGCGACGAGCTCGCGCGCCGCGGCCGCGCCGGGCGCGACCGGCTTGTCGGCGATCACGTGCACGCCGCGGCCGATCGCCTCGAGCGCGAGCTCGCGGCGGGTCTCGGGCGGGGTCGTGATGGTGACGGCGTCCACGCCCGCGTCGAGGAGCGCGGTGAGCGACTCGTAGACCGGGACGCCGGGGAGCTCCTCGCGGATCTGCGCGATGCGGGCCTCCGAGCGCGCGACCACGCCCGCGAGTTCGACGCCGCGCGCCGCCTGGATGTAGGGCGCGTGGTAGTAGCGCCCTCCCGTGCCGTAGCCGACCAGTCCGAGTCTCATGTGCCTCCCTCGAAGCATCGTGTCCGCGTGAACGGCCCCCGGAACGCTCGGCGCCGGGGACCGCAATTGTCCTGACAATTTAGCACTGGCGGGAAACGCGTCGATGCGGAACCGCCGGCGGCGGATTTCGGCACCGGGTCGGTGGTGCCGGAGGCACCGCTCTCGACCGCGTCAGCGGCGCGCCTCCTCGGCGAGCACGTCGTCCAGCGTCTCGAGCAGGCGCTCGGCGTCGCCGCGCGAGAACGGCAGGGGCGGCCGGATCTTCAGGGCCGCCGCGGCCGGCCCCGAGGCGCTGATGAGGATGCCCGCCCGCCGCATCCCGTCCACGACGCGCGCGGCGAGGTCGGCGTCCGGGGTGCGCCGCGCATCCTCCGCGCCGAACTCCATGGCGAGGAAGAGCCCGGCCCCGCGCACGTGGGCGACGCGGTCGTGGCGCGCGCCGAGCTCGCGCAGGCCGTCGAGCAGGAAGGCGCCCACGGCGTCCGCGTGAGCGACCAGGCCGTCCTGCTCGATGACGTCGAGCACCGCTCCCGCCGCCGCGATGCTGACCGGGTTGCCGCCGAAGGTGTTGAAATAGCGCACCGAGGCGCCGAAGCGCTCCTGCACCGCCGCGGATCCCACGAGCGCGGAGATCGGCATGCCGTTGCCCATGGGTTTGCCGAGCACGACGAGGTCGGGCACCAGGCCGTGCCGCTCGAAGCCCCACCAGGCGCCCGTGCGGCCGAAGCCCGGCTGCACCTCGTCGGCGAGGTAGAGGCCGCCCGCGCGGCGCACCGCGTCCGCCGCCGGGGCGAGGAAGCCCGCCGGGTCCGGCTGCACCCCGTCGCTCGAGAGGATGGAGTCGAACAGCACCGCGGCCACGCCCTCGCCGCGCGCCTCGAGCTCGCGGATGGCCGCCTCGACCGAGGCGAGCAGCCGGGGGCCGATCTCCTCGGGCGGCGTGCGCGCCGCGTCCACCGAGGGGACGGTGACGACGTGCTCGCCGAGGGGGTTGTTCGGCCCGAGCGAGGGCGAGAGGCCCGCGGCCGCGACGGTGGTGCCGTGATAGGCGTGCTCGGAGATGATGACGCCCTGCCGGCCCGTGGCCGCCCGGGCGGTGCGGATCGCGAGGTCGATGGCCTCGCTGCCGGTACAGGCGTAGGTGACGCGGTCGAGCGGGTCGGGGAACTTCGCCAGCAGCCGCTCGGAGTAGTCGATGATCGGCTCGGTGAGATAGCGGGTGTGCGTGTTCAGCGTGGCGAGCTGCGCGGAGACCGCCGCCGTGACCGCCGGATGGCTGTGGCCGATCGCCGGCACGTTGTTGTACGCGTCGAGGTACTCGCGGCCGTCGGCGCCGAGGAGCCGGACGCCCTCGCCCCGCTCGATCGCCACCGGCTCGCGGTAGAAGAGCCGGTAGGACGGGCCGAGCACCCGGTCGCGGCGGCGCAGCAGCGCCGCCGCCGCGGGGTCGAGCTCGGCGCCGGCCGAGGGGTCGAAGCCGTTGGCCATGTGCACGCCGCCGCGGTGCTGGGAATCGTTCACTGCGCATCCTCCTCGCCGGGCCGCGTCGGGTACCCGAGACGCCGCATGCGCCGAGCGGGCGCGACCGCGCTCGACAATGTAGCAGCACGCCCGGCGCGCGTTGGCGCTAGCATGCGACGAGCCCGACCGCCCCGTGAGGAGGATGCGCAGTGACCGATTCCGTCGCGCCCGAGACGCTCTCGCTGCCGGAGCGCGCCGTGCGCGCGCTGCTCCTGGAGCACTACGGGCTGCGCGCGCACGCGCTGCAGCCGCTCGAGAGCGAGCTGTCGACCGTGTTCCGGGTCGCGACGGCGGAGGGCCGGGCGTTCGCGTGCAAGGCGAGCGCGTACTCCGAGCGGGCGCTGCGGATCGTGCGCTGGCAGGTCGGGGCGATGGAGCGCCTGCAGCGGCTCGGCATCCCGGCGGGCGAGACGCTGCCCGACCGCGCGGGCGCGTCGGTGCGCGTCGCCGAGTGGGACGGGCGGCCCGTCATCCTCCACGTCGGCGGCTGGCTCGAGGGGATCCCGCTCTCGGAGGCGGACCCGTCCCCGGCGCTCATGCGCGCGGTGGGGCGCACCGCGGCGGCGGTCTCGGCCGCGCTGGCGGAGTGGCCGGCGCCGCCCGCGCCCGTCTCGCATCCGTGGGAGCTCGTGCGCACGCTCCGCTCGATCGACGACTCGCTCGCGCGGATGCCCGTCTCCGGGGCCCGGGCGCTCGTCGAGGCCGCCCGGGGCCGGTTCCTCGACGTGGCGGGCCGTCTCGACGCGCTGCCGCGGCAGACGGTGCACCACGACCTGCACGACTCGAACCTGCTCGTGGACGGCGCGGAGTCCATCGGCGGGGTGCTCGACTTCGGCGACATGGTGCGCGGGCCGCGCATCGCGGAGCTCGCGGTCGCCGCGGCGTACGCCGGGCGCGCGGCCGAGTCGCCGGTGGCGGCGTTCCTGCAGGTGGTGGAGGGCTGGGGCCGCGCGGTGCCGCTGCTGCCGGAGGAGGCGGATGCGCTGCTCGACGCCGCGATCGGCCGCCTGGGCGTGAACCTCGCCGTCTGGACCGCGCGCGGCGGGGGCGACCGGGACGCCTACGCGCGCAACCGGTCGGCCCGCACCGCGCGCGTGCTCCGAGAGTTCCTCGACGCCGACCCGGAGGCGGTGCGGCGGCGGATCCGGTCGCTGGTGCGCTGAGGCGGGGCCGCGGGAGCCCGAGCCGCGCTAGGCCAGGTCCTCGAAGCCGTCCTCGCCCGGCCGCCAGCACATCCAGCTGCGGTCGGCGAAGCCGCTCAGCGTGGCGATCTCGTATCCCCACCGCTCCTCGCGGGAGGGGTGGATGACGAGCCGGCCCGACGCGAAGCGCACGACCAGCCCGGTGCCAGTCTTCTCCACCGTGCCGGTCACCTCCTCCGGGATCAGCCGCCGGAGCGCATCGGCGTATCCGGCGTCGCGCTCGCGCCGGCGGACGCCCCGGTACTCCACCTCCGGCGGGTAGTCGCAGTGGAGCGTGACGTTGCCCGAGCCGCGCTCGTCGCCGTCGAACCAGAGCATCACGACGTCCATGGAGAACACCACGGCGTTCAGGCGCCGCCCGACGAGCCGTCCGAGCAGCTCGCCCGGCACGTATCCCCGGCCGCTCATCGGCGTCTCCGGGCCGCGAGGACTGCGCCGACCGTCATGCCCCCATCGTCGCACAGTCGGGGCGGCGGCCCCCGGTTCGCGCACTAGGATGCGGGCAGAGCGAACGGGAAGGCGGCATGACGGACCAATCGAACACCCCGGAGCCGGTTCCGGCCGGGCGGCCCCTCGACGTGCTCGACCCCGCGGACCCGCCCTCCTGGTCGCTGCGCATCTCGCCGGATCGGCGCCGGTTCGACCTCGTCTTCCTCGCGGGCAGCACGACGCCCATCCGGGAGGCGGTGTGGGAGTCGGACGGCGAGCGGCTGCGCTGCCGACGGGTCGTCGACCTCTACTACCCGGACGGGGACCCGCGCGGCCGTGTGCCCGTCGAGGAGGTCGTGTCGGTGGCCCAGCGGGTGCTCGCGGACGGCGCGGTCGAAGCCCAGGTCGCGCTCCCCGGCGGGGAGGTCGCGCTCCGCGAGGTGGTGAACGCGTCGCCGGAGCACTATCGCGTCGCCGCTCCCGCGCTCGGCGACTGGGAGCCGCTGCTGCGGCTCGCGGCGCCCGACCCGGATGCGCGGTTCGGCGCCGCCGCTGCCGAGACGGCGTTCTCCTTCTGCGCGCAGCACGTCCCGCGCGTCTTCACCGGCAATACCCACGAGGCGATGATCTCGGGGCCGCGGGGCCTGTCGATCCTCAGGGCGCTCGACGATGCCGGGCCGGCGGTCGGCGATGCGCGCCGCTGGGCGGATGCGGGCGAGCCGGTGATCGACCGGGGCGCCTCCGCCGTCTTCCCGCTCTGCGTCGCCCGCGTCGACGTGCCGGGCGCGGTGGCCCGCGTGCGCGAGCTGCGCGGCGAGCTGCAGACCGCGGCGATCCATTTCTACGGCGGCGACTTCTTCCACGCGGAGACGAGTCTCGACGCCGATGAGGGCTACGGGCGGAGCATCGCCCGCGCCGGCGTCGAAGCCATCGGGTCGATGTACGCGTGGCGCATCCAGGGCAGGGCGGCGGTGCTCGTCCACGGCGTCGACCGCGACTCCGCGGTGGAGAGCCTGGCCCTGCACGTCATCCCGGCCGACTGGGTCTGGCAGCGTCCGGGCGGGGCGAGCACCAAGCGCGCGCAGTCCCGGCTGCGCCGCAGCATGCGGGAGCGGGACGCCGCCGATGCGAGCTGGACCTGGCCGGAGCGGCAGCCGGACGCCTGAGCCGCGGCGACCTGGTGCGGCCGGAGAACGGCGTGCGCGGCGAGGCTCCGGGCCGATTTCAGCGTCGACGCAGGCTCGCCGATATCGACGCGTCGCCTGCACCGCCCGTCGCCGTTCCGGAGACGATCGCCGTCGCCCGGCGCCACGGCGCATCCGCTTCGAGAAACGGCTCCTCCTCGGCGAGCCAGTGGTCCCAGAACGCCTCGACGGCGTCGCGGTCCGTGCCGTTGACCCCCAGTTCGAGGTCCCTCGCGATCCCCCGCTCGCGGGCGACCGCGGGGTCCGGCTGTACCCAGATCGTCGCGTCCAACCAGTCGGCGAGCGACTTGCGCGAGGCCCCGACCCCTTCGACGAGCAGCAGCTCGGCCGTTGCCGGGACCGTTATCGCGCCCTCCCGCCCGTGCGGGCCCCATCCAGGCGGTCGATACGAGACGGCCCGCCCCTTCCGGAACGGCAGGAGGACGCCCTCCCGCAGCTCCCCGTCCCAGTCGAGGATCGAATGGTTCCAGGCCACGTCATCGGTATGGACCACCTCGGCGCACTCGTGAGCGGCGGCGAGGGCCGCGGCCAGGCTCGTCTTGCCGTTCGCTCCCCGTCCGTCGACGGCGACGACCGCCCGGGTGCCCGCTCGAACGCCGAGCGCTCGCAGCAGGCCCTGCGGGCTCATCGGCATCCAGTCGGATACGACCGGTTCGGTCGTGTCGGGAAACACATCCATCGTCAACACCTCCGGGTGGAACGCCCGCATCGCCCGACGGCTTCGCGACGGACCGCCGGGATGCGAAAAAGCCCGGCCGGAGCCGGGCTTTGTCTCGCGCGCCTGAAGGGACTCGAACCCCTAACCTTCTGATCCGTAGTCAGATGCTCTATCCATTGAGCTACAGGCGCGGGCCGCCGTGCTGGCGACTGAGCAAGCATAGCGTGAATGGAAATCCCGTGCAAATCAGCTCTCCCGCCGGTCGGATCGTCACCAGCGGGGCGCCGCGACCGGGCCTATCGTAGAACCGTGACGATCCACGATCCCGGCTTCTCAGACACAGGCACCACCTGGATCGGGCACCGCCGCGGATCGACCCCGTACCTGCGCATCCAGATCACGATGATGCTCGCGGGGATCGCGACGTTCGCGCAGCTCTACGCGCCGCAGGCGATCCTGCCGCAGATCTCCGAGGCCTTCGGCGTGACCACCGCCGAGTCCTCGCTGATGATCTCGATGTCCACCGGCGGCCTCGCCCTCGCCGTCGTGCCCTGGTCGCTCGTCGCCGATCGCATCGGCCGCAAGCGCACGATCTCGATCGCGGTGCTGAGCGCCACCATCCTCGGCATCCTCACGACCCTCATGCCCACCTTCGAGCTGGCGCTGGCGCTGCGGTTCCTCGAGGGCATCGCGCTCGGCGGCGTGCCCGCCGTGGCGATGGCGTACATCAACGAGGAGATCCACAAGCTCGACGCCGCCGCAGCGGTCGGCACCTTCATCGCCGGCAACACGATCGGCGGGCTCACCGGCCGGCTCATCAGCGGCCCGGTCGCCGAGTTCTCGGGCTCCTGGCACTTCGGCTTCCTCGCGGTCTCCGCGCTCTCGGCCGTAGCCTCCGTGCTCTTCATCGTGCTGTCACCGAGGCCGCAGGGGTTCACGCCGATGGGCTCGGACAACTCCATCGGCGCCTCGATGCGCATGACGCTGCGCAACGCGTGGGCGCATCTGCGCAACCCGGCGCTCGTCGCGCTCTACGTCCAGCCGTTCCTGCTCATGGGCGGCTTCGTCGCCGTCTACAACTACCTCGGCTACCACCTGACGGACGCGCCGTTCCTCCTGCCGGTGTGGGTCTCCTCGCTCGTGTTCCTCGCCTATCTCGCCGGCACGGTCTCCTCCCCCGCCGCCGGACGGCTCGCGGGCCGGTACGGCCGCAAGCGGGTCAAGCTCGTGTTCGATGCGATCACGGCCGTGGGGCTGCTCATCATGGCGGTGCCGAACCTCATCGCGATCGTGGCGGGCCTGATCGTGTTCACCGCGGCCTTCTTCGGCTCGCACTCGGTGGCCTCGGGATGGGCCGCGGCGCTCCCCGAGTTCGGCCGCGCGCAGTCCACCGCGCTCTACAACCTCTGGTACTACATCGGCTCGAGCGTCATCGGCTTCGTCGGCGGGCTCTTCTACCAGCAGGCCGGCTGGCTCGCGCTGCTGGGGCTCGTCGGCGGCCTCTACGCCGTGGCCTACCTCGTCGCGATCATCGCGCTGCCGGGGCGGCGCAAGGCATGAGCCGCCGCCTCTCCTCCGACGCCGCGCCACCATCACGACCGGGAAAACCAAGAAGCCCCGAGGCGTTCCTCGGGGCTTCGTCTGGCGGACACGGAGGGATTTGAACCCTCGGTCCCCCTAACGAGGGACTCCACCTTAGCAGGGTGGTGCACTCGGCCTGACTATGCGACGTGTCCAGACCTGACGAGTGTACACGGTCGGGCGACTCGCTGTCAGCCCAGCGGGGGCGGCCGAGCCGGCAGGCCTGCCGATCAGAAGAAGCCGGTGCCGGCCGAGCAGGATTCCTCGTCCGCGCGCTGCCCGTCGAGGTTCGGGGCGGGCGTCGGTGTCTCCGTCGGCTGCGCCTCCTCGGCGCCCGCGGAGTCATCGGGAACACCCGTATCGGTCCCGGTATCCCCCTCCACGCCGGTCTCGCCCTCGACGCCGGTATCGCCGGACTCGTCGGGGGCCTCGGTCGCCTCGCCCTCGGACTCCTCGGCGGTGCCGTCCTCCCCGACGTTGAGCGGCTGGTCGCTGTCGATCAGCTGCCACATCTCATCGGCGGCAGGATAGGCGGGCTCGACCCGACCCGGCTGCCACTGCGAGTCCACCACCGGCAGGCGCACGAACGAGAACTGGTCGAGCGGCACCTTCGCGAGGGCATTCGCCAGGCTCACGAGCGTGTCCACGCTGTTGAGGTTGCTCGACAGCACCATGTTCTGCGTCGCCGCCCGGGCGAGGCCGTAGACCTTGGTCGGGTTCGTGAGGGTGTCGTTCTCCTTCACCTTCCGCAGGAGCGCCGAGAGGAAGATCTGCTGGTTGTTGATGCGCGCGAGGTCGGAGCCGTCGCCGACGCCGTGGCGGGTGCGGAGGAACTTGAGCGCCTCCTCGCCCTGGAGCGAGTGCATGCCCGCGTCGAGGTAGAGGTCGGAGTACGAGTCCTCGATGGGGTTCTCGACGCAGACGTCCACGCCGCCCACGGCGTTCGACATCTCGATCACGCCGTTGAAGCCGATCATCGCGGCGTACTGGATGTCGATGCCGCTCATGCCCTCGACGGTGCTGACGATGCAGTTCACGCCGCCGTTGTCGAGGATCGAGTTGATCTGGACGCTGTCCTGCGCGCCCATCTCCTCGCCCTCGTCAGAGGTGCACTGCGGGCGGTTCACGATGGTGTCTCGCGGGATCGAGACCACGGTGGCGCTCGAGTGGTCCTCCGCCAGATGGAAGATCATGTTCACGTCGTTGAGCGTGCCCTCGGACTGCCCCGGCTTGATGTTGCCCTCCTCGTCGGCGCGCGAGTCGCTGCCCACGAGCAGGATGTTCACGCCGCCCTCGAAGATGTCGCCCGTCTCGGTCTCGGGGGAGTTGTCGGCGAGGTCGAAGGTCTCGACGCCGCTCTGGAGGTTGCTCCACACGATGCCGCCGAACGCCACCACCGACACGAGCAGCACGCCGAGCGACATGGCGATGCCCTTGCCGATCGAGCGCGCGGCGCTCGTCGTCCGCAGCCGGCCGTGCCGCGCGACGGTCCCACCGGGCCGCGCTCGGCCGTTCAGTTGCTGTGCGGAGCGACGGGGCACGTAGGGTCCTCAAGGTCGGTGAATAGGGCCATTGCTCTGGGCAACGTGGCGGAGGGCGTGGGATTCGAACCCACGGGACATTGCTGCCCACTGGTTTTCAAGACCAGCTCCATCGGCCGCTCGGACAGCCCTCCCCGCCGAGCAACGATTCGATAACGAACCTACCCGGCTGCGGACAATCGTAGCGGACGACCCCCTGCACGTCGAACAAGCAACATTCCCGAATTGTGCCCGAGGATGCAGGGAAGTTGCAGGGAGATCCCTGAGCCGACCGGGCCGGAATCAGCCCCGGATCTGCGCGAGCGCCCCGGCCAGGCCGTCGTGGTAGAAGTCGTCCGCGAGCTCGGTCCCCGCGTCGATGACCTCCTGCGGCGCATTGCCCATCACGACCCCTCGGCCGCCGCCCGCGCCGGCCCATTCGAGCATCTCGATGTCGTTCCGTCCGTCGCCCGCCACCACCACGCGCTCCCGGGGGATGTCGAGGGCCGCGCGCACGCGTTCGAGCGCGGTGCCCTTGTTGACGCCCTGGGGCGCGATGTCGAGCCAGTTCGTCCATCCCACCGAGTAGCTCACCTGGTGGAGGCCCGACTTCTCGACGTTGAGGAGGAACTCCTCGGTGCTCTGGTCGGGCGACACCACGACCAGTCGTGTGACGGGCGTCGCGGCGAGCTCGTCGAAGGGGACCTCGATGCCCTGCGCCTCGAACGTGCCGTCCGGGAACTGCCCCGAGAAGCGGTAGACGCCGTCCGATCCCTCCACCGCGAAATGCGCGCCCTCGAGCACGCCGCGGAGCCGCTGCAGCGTCTCGGAGGGGTCGAAGGTCTCGACCCACTTCGCCGCATAGTCGCCGCTGCCGTTGCGCTCGAGCGTCATCGCCCCGTTGGCCGAGACGACGAAGCGCGGGTCGATGCCCAGGCGCTCGCGCACCGGGAGCGTGTGGCGGGCCGATCGGCCCGTGGCGAGCATGACGACGTGCCCGGCGTCCTCGAGGCGGCGCACCTCGCGGTGCGTGGCCTCGGGGATCTCGCCGTCCACGTCGAGGATCGTGCCGTCGATGTCGAGGGCGATGAGCGTCCGGTCCATGGACAAGGCGAATCCGTCTCCTGACTGTCTAGTGCTCGGGCCGCAGCACTTCGCGGCCGCCGAGGTAGGGGCGCAGCGCCTCGGGCACCACCACCGAGCCGTCGGCCTGCTGATGCGTCTCGAGCACCGCGACGAGCCAGCGCGTGGTCGCGATGGTGCCGTTGAGCGTCGCCACCGGGGCGGGCTTGCCGCCCTCGCGGCGGGCGCGGACGGCGAGTCGGCGCGCCTGAAAGGTCGTGCAGTTCGAGGTCGATGTGAGCTCGCGGTAGGTGCCCTGGGTGGGGATCCACGCCTCGATGTCGTACTTGCGGGCCGCCGAGGAGCCGAGGTCGCCGGCCGCGGTGTCGATCACCCGGTAGTGCAGCCCGAGCGCCCGCATCATCTCCTCCTGCCAGCCGAGGAGCCGCTCGTGCTCGGCCTCGGCCTCGGCCGGGTCGGTGTAGACGAACATCTCGACCTTGTTGAACTGGTGCGTGCGGATGATGCCGCGGGTGTCCTTGCCCGCCGAACCGGCTTCGCGGCGGTAGCAGGTGGACCAGCCGACGTAGCGGAGCGGCTCGGCCACGTCCACGATCTCGTCGGAGTGGTAGCCCGCGAGCGCCACCTCGCTCGTGCCCGTGAGGTAGAGGTCGTCGGCGGGCAGGTTGTAGACCTCGTCGGCGTGCTCGCCGAGGAAGCCGGTGCCGCGCATCACCTCCGGCTTGACCAGGGTCGGCGGGGTGAGCATGACGAACCCGTTCGACAGCGCCTTCTGCAGGCCGAGCTGCATGACGGCGAGCTCGAGCTGGGCGCCGATGCCGCGGAGGAAGCTGAAGCGGGTGCCCGAGACCTTCGCGCCGCGAGCCATGTCGATCGCGCCGAGCAGCTCGCCGAGCTCCAGGTGGTCGCGCACCTCGAAGTCGAACTCGGGCTTCTCGCCCTCGTGGCGCAGCACGACGAAGTCGTCCTCGCCGCCGGCGGGAACGCCCTCGAGCACGATGTTCTCGATCTTCATGACGGCGGCGGCGAACGCCTCCTCGGCATCGCCGGCGGCGGCCTGCGCCTCCTTCACCTGCGCCGCGAGCTCCTGCACCGAGGCGAGCAGCGCCGGGCGCTCCTCCTTGGAGGCCTTGCCGATCTCCTTCGACTTGGCGTTCTGCTCGGCGCGCAGCGTCTCGAAGCGCTGCAGCGCCTCGCGCCTCGCGGCGTCGGCGGCGACCGCCGCGTCGACGGTCGCGGGATCGTTGCCGCGCGCCTCCTGCGAACGCTTGACGAGGTCGGGCTGGTCACGGAGAAGCTGAACGTCGATCACACCGCCATGGTAGCGGCCGGATACGACACAGGCGCCCCGCACTAGGCTGCGGGTATGACGCCGCGCGCTGCCATCATCGCCAATCCGACGAGGATCGACCTCGACGAGGTGCGCAGGGTGCTCCCGATCGTGGAGCGGCGGCACGGCTGGGAGCCGACGCTGGTCCTCGAGACCACGGTCGAGGACGCCGGCGCGGGGCAGACCCGCGAGGCGCTCGAGCGGGGCGCCGAGCTGGTGATCGCCGCCGGGGGCGACGGCACGGTCCGACTCGTCGCCGAGCAGCTCGTGGAAGCCGAGGCGGACGTCCCGTTCGCGGTCGTGCCCGCCGGCACCGGCAATCTGCTCGCCCGCAACCTCGGCATCGCCGAGTACGGCGCACGGGATGCGCTGAGCATCGCCTTCGGGGGCCGGGACCGCCGCATCGACCTCGCCCGGGCCGACGTGGAGCGCGAGGACGGCGGGCGCGATTCCTTCGTGTTCGCGGTGATCGCGGGGTTCGGCATCGACGCGGGGATGATCGAGCACACCGACGACACCCTCAAGGAGCGGATCGGGTGGCCGGCGTACATCGGCGGCATCGCGAAGTGGCTGCTCGCGGGCGATGCGTTCCGCGGCCGCTACCGGGTGGGCTCGGGGCGCTCGTGGGGTACCCGCGCGGCCACGCTCATGGTCGGCAACTGCGGGCTGCTGCAGGGCGGGATGCGGCTGCTGCCGGAGGCGCGCATCGACGACGGCCGGCTCGACATGATCATCATGCGGCCGCACGGCCCGATCGGCTGGTCGATGGTCGGCGCGGGCATCGTGGCCCGCGGCATCGCCAAGCAGTTCCGCGTCTCACGGCTGCGCTCGCGCGACGCGGTGGAGGGGCGGCGCCGCATCCTGAACTACTACCAGGACGCGGAATTCACCTTCCGCCTGGACACCGGCCCGCAGGCCTTCGAGGTCGACGGCGACACCGCGGGCGCGATCACCGCCGCGCACTTCTCGGCGATCCCCGAGGCGCTCACGGTGCGGGTGGCGTGACTGCTCCGCGCCCGACGAGGATGTCGCCCGCTACCGCGAGGACTCGCGGCGGTCGGCACCCTCGCCGGGCCGTCTCCTGGTCACGGGAATGGGATCGGCGTCAGTTCGCCGTCCAGTTTCCCTCCGCGTCGCGAGAGTAGTCGGCGATCTCGCCGGACACCCCGATCGTGCCCGACTGCATGACGGTGATCTCCACGGTGGCGAAAGGGGATCCCGCGACCATCTCCGGATTGTCGGCGTCGGACTCGCGGAATTCGAATTCGAAAGCTGCATCTTGACCCTCGGATGATTCCGCGCAGCTCGTGACTACGGTAATCAAGGACAGGTCATCCGACACGTAATACCCATTTTGCGGGTCTGATTCACTGAACTCGTCCTGAGTCTTGGCCATCTCGTAGTTCCCGTTAAGCAAATTATAGACGACAGCCGTATAGCCAGACTCAAGCTCAAACGTCATTTCGTTAGCCAGCTCCCAAAGACCAGCTCGATCCCAGTCGGTCATCAAACTATGGAACTGGTCCTTCTGCTCTTCGGTCATGCGGTCAGCCCCTTCTTCAAGCGCCGTGAGCCACGTTCTCTCCATATCCCATTCCAAATCGCTCATCAATTCGTCCAGCCATTGAAGGTCATCGAAGATTTTGTCGTTCTCATCAATATATCCGGCTTGGAGCGTCTCGAGCCCACCCTCGGCATAGTCCATTTCCAGATCAGCAGCGCAGAGTTCGAAGCCATCGATGTCATGCGGAGTGACACGCACGCTATTGATCAGCAGGGCATCCGCTTCGCCGCCTATCGCCTCGCGGAGGTCGTCGGGGATCGCGATGGTCACGTCGTCGCTCGGCGCGACTTCGCCACTGGGGAATTCCCACGCCGTCGTGGTGGCCGCGTCAGGCTGCTCCCCGGTCGCGTTCGCAGTGTCGGGAGACTCCTGCGCACCGCAGCCGGCAAGGAGGCCGACGCCGCCCATCGAGAGGGCGAGCACGGCGGCGAGTCTAGAACGGGTGGTGGTCATGAAAAGGGCCTTTCTCTGCTGTGTGCTGGTCTGTTCGAGGGATGTCAGATGGTGAGTCCGCGCGGTGGTCCGCATTGCGGCACTGCTACTGCTCCAGCGCGAAGATCGCGTCACCCAGACGGCTTCGTCCACGGCTGACGACGCCGGGCAACCGAAAGAGCGGAAGATTCCTCGAAACCGAGCCCGACGAGCTGCTCGAAGGCGTCACGCCCGAGATGTTCCCCGCGCCCTCGGCGCCGCCCAAGACCAGGTAGCGCCCCGCGACGGGACCCCTCGTCGGATCGTCCCCGCCGGGCGCTGCACGGTGCTCGGCGCGTACGACCGTCCCCGGGCATCACCCCCTTTGCACCCGGGAACCGCTCGTCGAGCCGCCTGTCCATCATCATGCGGCAATGTCATCAAGCATGCTGCGTGCACGCATTACCCCGTGGTGCAGTCCGGCCCGCTTCTCCTGGACCACGGTCTAAGGACCGGACAACACGAGACGCGCGCCGAGCGCGCGGTCGATCGACGACGCAGCGGTCGCGTCTCGGGCGGATGCCCTTCACCGCCCTACCGCGGAGCGCCGACCGGGCACCGGCCGCCCGGCTCTCCTGCCTACCGCACGGGCGGCTACTGCACGAGGCCGTCGAGCCAGGCCCGCGCCTGCTCGTAGTTCTCGTCGGAATAAGCCGGGTCGATCGGCACCGAGGTGGCCACCGCGCGCGGGTACGAGCCGAGGAACTTCACGGCCGGGCAGTAGCGGCGCAGGCCGAGCAGCGCATCCGTCACCCGCGCATCCTCGAGATGCCCGTCGATGTCGATGACGAAGCGGTACTGCCCCGGCTGCTCCGGGATCGGCCGCGAGGTGATCATCGAGAGGTTGATGCCGCGGGCCGCGAACTGCTCGAGCATCGACAGCAGCGCGCCCGGCCGGTCCTCCGGCAGCGCCACGATCACCGAGGTCTTGTCCCGGCCGGTGCGCGGCGGCAGGTCCGTGCGCGTGGTCACGAGCACGAAGCGCGTGCGCGCGATCATGCTGTCCTGGATGTCCTCCGCCGCGATCTCCACATCCACGTGGTCGCGGATCGTCGGCGGCGTGATCGCCGCCTCCGCTTCCGGCTGCTCCTCGAGCAGCATCTGCGCGCTCGCCACGTTCGACGCCGCGGGGACGTGCTCGTGCCGCGGCAGCTCGCGGTGCAGCCAGCGGCGGCACTGGCCGTAGGCGACCGGATGCGCCGCCACCCGCCGCACCTGCGCCAGCTCCACCCCGGGCCGCACGGCCAGCATGAACCGGATCGGCACGACGTACTCGCCGATGATCCGCAGCCGGTCCATAGTCGACAGCGCATCCTGCGAGGCCGTCACCCCGCCCTCCACCGAGTTCTCCACCGCGATCATCGCGGCGTAGGAGCGCCCGGTCTGCACGTCCATCAGCGCCTCGAGCACGTTGGTGACGGGCTTCCAGAGCTTCCCCTCCGCCTCGGGCGCGAGCTTGAGCGCGGACTCCGTGAAGGTACCGGCCGGCCCCAGGAACGAGATGGTGCGCGCCGCCTCGGTCGCGTCGACGTGCTGGTCCTGCTGCTCGGGAAGGCTCATGGCGCCAAGTCTATTGCGCATCCGCGCCGCTCCCGCCCGCTCGCCGGCGCCGCCCGCCCACCAGCCAGCACTCAACGAACCTTGGCAAAATCCTGTTATGCACGAGAGAGCAGGCACTGTCGCCGTCCCGAATGACCTGATCGATGTCGACCAACTCGTCGGCGCGTACTACCGAAATATCCCGGATGTCTCGGACCCTGCTCAGCGGGTTGCCTTCGGCACCTCCGGCCACCGCGGCTCGAGCTTCAAGAGCTCGTTCAACGAGGCGCACATCGTGGCCATCACGCAGGCCGTCTGCGAGTACCGCGCGGGCCAGGGCATCCGCGGCCCCCTCTTCATCGGCCGCGATACGCACGCCCTGAGCGACCCCGCCGAGAAGAGCGCCTTCGACGTGCTCGCCGGCAACGGCGTCAAGGTGCTCGCCGACTCGCGCGGCTCCTGGGTACCCACGCCCGCCCTCTCGCGGGCGATCATCGCGTACAACCGCAATCGCGACAACGTCGAGCTCGCCGACGGCATCATCATCACACCGAGCCACAACCCTCCCGAGGACGGCGGCATCAAGTACAACCCGCCGCACGGCGGCCCCGCCGACACTGACGCGACCAGCTGGATCGAGAACCGCGCGAACGAGCTCATCGCCGCCGGCCTCGAGGGCGTCAAGCAGGTCAACTCCGACGGGCGCATCGGCTTCTACGACTTCCGCGAGAAGTACGTGCAGGACCTCGCGAAGGTGATCGACTTCGAGGCGATCCAGCGCGCGGGCGTGCGCATCGGCGCCGACCCCCTCGGCGGCTCGAGCGCCGAGTACTGGCAGCTCATTGCCGACACCTACGGCATCGACCTCACCGTCGTGAACCCGAAGGTCGACCCGCGCTGGCCCTTCATGACCCTCGACTGGGACGGCCGCATCCGCATGGACCCCTCCTCCCCCGCCGCGATGGCCTCGGTGCTCGAGCGCAAGGACGACTACGACGTCCTCACGGGCAACGACGCCGACGCCGACCGGCACGGCATCGTGACGCCCAGCGGGGGCCTCATGAATCCGAACCACTACCTGGCGGTGGCGATCGACTACCTCGCGACGCACCGCCCCGAGTGGTCGAAGGGCGCCGGCATCGGCAAGACCCTCGTCTCGAGCTCGATGATCGACCGCGTGGTCGACTCGCTCGGCCGCACTCTCGCCGAGGTGCCGGTGGGCTTCAAGTGGTTCGTGCCCGGCCTTACCGACGGCTCCATCCTGTTCGGCGGCGAGGAGTCCGCGGGGGCGTCCTTCCAGCAGTTCGACGGCACCACGTGGACCACCGACAAGGACGGCATCCTGCTCGCCCTGCTCGCGGCGGAGATCATCGCAGTCACCGGCAAGTCGCCCGCGCGCCGCTACCAGGAGCTCACCGAGCGGTTCGGCAACCCCGCCTACCAGCGCGTGGACGCGCCGGCCACCCCCGCGCAGAAGGCCGTGCTCAAGAAGCTCTCGGGCGAGCGCATCGCCGCCACGGAGCTCGCTGGCGAGCCGATCATCGCCAAGCTCTCGGAGGCCCCCGGCAACCGCGCCGCGATCGGCGGCGTCAAGGTCGTCAGCGAGAACGCCTGGTTCGCCGCCCGCCCCTCCGGCACCGAGGACGTTTACAAGATCTACGCCGAGTCGTTCAACGGCCCGGACCACCTCGCGCTCGTGCAGGCCGAGGCGAAGGCGATCGTGGACGCGGCCCTGGCCGACGCGACGTGATGCGCCGATAGCCCGCGCAGTGCGGCGAAGGGGCGGCCCGTTCTCGGAACGGGCCGCCCCTTCGTCGTGCGCTCGCCGCGGCCTTGCGCCGGCGCGGGCGGGCCCTCCGCGGTCAGCCGATCGGCGACACCTCGGGCTGCGATTCGCCCGCGGTCTCCCCGGTCGTGGCGACGCCGCTGTTGAACTCGAGGGAGAACTCGTCGCCCTTGCCGTTCTCGCAGGTCACGCCGGTGGTGTAGTTGATCGAGCAGGTGTAGTCGCCCGCGGTGATCGGCACGTCGTACTCGACCACCTCGCCGCCCGGCAGGTCGCCCGTCAGGCACGGCCACGTGATGCCCTCCTGGCCGACGCCCACGGTCGTCCCCCGAGCCGCGCCGGATTCGCACTGCTCGGCCGGCGGCGTGAAGTTGACGGTCACGAGCTGGCACACCGCCCCGTTCTCGGGGTCGATCTGGCAGCGCAGATTGCCCGAGCCGGACTGGAACGCGACCGGGTCGAACTGCTCCGGCGCGTCCTCGGTCGGCTCCGGCGTCTCCTCGCCGGAGTCCGTCTCGCCGCCGTCCGGATCCCCCTGCTGGCCCTGCTCCTCCGTCTGCTCGGTGGTCGGCTCCGACGCCTCGTCCGCGCCGCCGCCGAAGAGCGGTCGAAGCGCGAAGGCCCCGATGACGATCACGATCGCGGCGATCGCGGCGATGAGGATGAGCTTCACGCCGTTGCGCTTGGTCGAGGCCTCATCCGAGGACCCGCCTCCGCCTCCGCCGGCGCCCGTCCCCGAGCCGCCGCCGAAGCCGCCGGCACCACCGCCACCGACACTGCCACCGCCGCCGACGGCCCCGGTGCCCGCACCGAACAGCGCGTCGACATCGTCCTGGGGCTCCGACCGGCGCGGCGCGCTCTGCTCCTGCTGGAACTCGTCGCCGAAGGGCCAGAAGCCCTCCTCGGGCTCCGGCTGCCTGGCGGCCCGCGCCTGCTGGGGCGTGGTCGCCTCGGTCACGAACGGCGA
This sequence comes from Gulosibacter sp. 10, assembly GCF_900163695.1. Lineage (GTDB taxonomy): Bacteria > Actinomycetota > Actinomycetes > Actinomycetales > Microbacteriaceae > Gulosibacter. Next base: position 57,544 of record NZ_FUIC01000011.1, on the reverse strand, counting down.
GGTGAACTCCGGCGCCTCGGGCTCGGGGCGGGGAGCCGAGCCCTGCGGGGCAGGGCCCGGCACGGGCTCGGCGGGGGCGATCGGCGGCAGGTCGGGCATCCCGCCCGACCGCTCGGGCGGCCGCTGCTCCGACTGCTCCGCCGCCCTCGCCGCCGCGAGGAAGGGATTCTCGGGGCGGGGCTGCTCGGCGCCCGCGGCGTCGGCGTCGCCCCGCTGCCCGGCCTCGCCCGGCCCGGTCGCGGCTGCCGCGGCGCCTGCGGCGGCGGCCGCGGGATTGCGGCCGACGGGGCCCGTCCCGTAGAACTCGGCGGCCCGGCTCTGCGCGCGCTTCTCGGCGTCGCTCCGCTGCGGCTCCTGCATCCGCGAGGGCAGCGGGACGATCCCGGTCTGGTCGAATCCGGGCGCCACGATCGGCCGGTCGGCCGGATCGTCGGCGAGCCCCTTGATGAGCTGCGTGAACGTCGCGTCGTCGGCGCCGCCCGAATCGGGCTCCTGCTGCCTGGGCCGCGAGAACGCGCTGCCGGCGGGCGCGGCCTGCCCCGTGCGGGAGGCGTCCTGCTGGGGGCGCTGCTGCTGCGTGGATTGCGCCGGGCGGTTCGATGCGGGAGGGGTCTGGGCCGCCGACGGCTGGGCGCCGCGGGCGCCCTGTTCCTGCGCGCGCTGGTTCTGGACACCCTGGTTGTGGACGCCCTGGTTCTGAGCTCCCTGGTTCTGCGCGCCCTGATTCCGGGGGCCCTGACGCTGAGCGTCCGGAGCCTGCGCGCCGAGCTGCTGAACGCCCGGCGTCTGCGCATCCTGTGCCCGACCCGTCGGCGCCTGGCCCTGGGCGTTCCGGCCCTGCCCGGAGGCGTCCGGCGCGGCCTGAGGCGGCGCTCCGGTCGAAGCCTGCTGCCGCGGGGACACCTGGGGCTGCGGCTGGGCCCATCCGGCGGGCAGCGTCGGCGGCGTCTCGCCGCGCGCCGGCGTCGCGGACGATGCGCTGCTGCTCCCGTCCTGGGCGAACGGGCTCCGCGGCTGACGCCGGGGCTCGTCGGCGCTCGCATCCGGCAGCGGCATCGCCCTCGTCGGCGCATCCGCGCCCGCGTCAGCCGGGGCATCGCGCTGGGGCGGCCGCTCCTGGCGGGGCGGCTGCCGGCGAGGCGGTTCCTGACCCGTCGGCTGCTGCGCCGGACCCGGCCCGGCGGCGCCGGCGGTCGGAACGGGCCTGTCCGGCGACTGGGACGGCGCGGCCTGCCGGGGCGGCTGCTGAGCGCCGCGATCCCCGGCCGGCGCGTTCGCGCCGGGAACCTGGGCGTCAGGACCCTGCGCGCCAGTTCCCTGCCCGCTCGAACCCCGCGCGCCGGAGTCCTGCGCGCCGAAGGGCTGCGATCCGGGGGCCTGCGCGCCCGGCGTCCGGGCACCCGGCGTCTGCGGGCTGGGCTGCTGCGGGCCCTGCTGCTGCGGGCCCTGCGCACCGCTTGGAGCCTGCGGCCGCTGGGCCGCGGTCTCGCCGGTGTGCTGCGGGAAGAGCGGCGGCACGGAGGGAGGCGTCGTGGGCTCGGTCCGCGCGGTCTCCGTCGGCGCCTCCACGGTGTTGTCGAGGTCGAAGTTGAAGCGCCGGCGGGAGCGGCGCGTGGGCGGCGGGACGTCCTCGTCCCCGACCGCCGACTTGGGGCGGAAGCGGCTGAAGAAGTCGTCCTCGCCGTTCTCCTCGGTGTCAGCTGTGCCGATGTCCCACGGGTCCGGGCGGCCCCCGCCCGGACGTCGGGGAACCGAGTTGCGCTCGTCCGGAGAGACGGGCGCGGCCTCTTCGCGCAGCCGCGTCCCGCACTCGCCGCAGAAGCGCTGCGACGCGTTCGCGACCGCTCCGCACTGGGGACATCTCGTCATGCTCATCACTCCTTGGCTGCCACAGACCCGCTCGAGGCCGGACGTCTCAGGCAAATTTACCTGCCCGACGGCGCGTTTGCTTGCGCGCACGCCAAGGTTCGGCGCCGCATCGGAGCGAATCCACACGTTCGATCCCTACCATGACCGCATGTCTGAAGCAGCTACCGAAACCGCCAAGGCCGACTACGACTTCTCCAAGGACCCCGGCCACCACCGCTACGTCGTGCACTACGACGGCGACATCGTGGGGTTCACCACCTACCGCGAGCTCGGCGACGGCGTGCACTTCGACCACACCGTGGTCGACTCCGCCCACCAGGGCGGCGGCGTCGCGTCCAGGCTCGTGCGGTTCGCGCTCGACGATTTCGCCCAGTGGAGCCGGATGCCGATGATCCCCGACTGCTCGTACGTCGCGAAGTGGGTCGAGAACCACCCGGACTACGCGCACCTCCTCAGCGCCCGCGGCTGATTTCATCCTCCTCTCATCAAGCGTCCATACGCTCCCTCGCATGAACAAGAAGCTCCAGAACCTCGCACTCTCCTCCGTCGCGGTCCCCGCGCTGCTCGTCTCGCTCGCGGCCTGCTCGAACGGCGATCAGGGCGACCCCGCGGCATCGCAGGATGCGCCGGCGGCCGACGCGCCGCAGGACGGCGGCGGCTTCCAGAACAGCACCGAGGACGCCGCCCCGACCGAGGACGGCGCGACCGGCGAGAGCGCCGACGGGGCGGGCTCCGGCGGCGACTCGGCCGAGTACGCCACCGCGATCGCCGCGGCCGAGGAGGCCGTCGGCGCCGACGGCGTGGCCTTCTCGCTGGACCGCGACGATGACGACGACGCGCTCTTCAACATCGACGTCGCGCAGGGCACGACCGTGTACGAGATCGACGTGACCGCCTCCGGCGAGGCCCGCATCGACGAGGCCGAGGAGGACGACCTCGACGGCGACGACCAGCGCGAGCTCGAGGCCGCGCAGCTCACCATCCTCGAGGCCATCGACGCCGCGCTCGCGCACCAGCCCGGCGTGCTCGAGGAGGTCGACCTCGACACCGAGAACGGCGTCGTCGTCTGGAACGTCGACTACGAGGACCGCGGCCTCGACGACCTCAACGTCGACGCCGCCACCGGCGAGGTGACCGTCGACAACGACGACTAGCGACGACCGGCAGGGAACCGGCGCCGCCATCCGCGGCGCCGCTCCCGGAACCCGCCGATCTCCGCCGCGGCCAGCGGCCCGGAGCCCGGCGGGTTCTCCGCGTCCCGGGGCGATGAGCGCCCGCGCCCAGGACGCCGCGCCCTACGGCACCCGGTGCGTCCACTCCCGGCTCGCGAACTTCGTCTCCGCGAGCTCGCGCGCCCGCTCCAGCTCCTCGTCCTTCACCTCGCCCGGCGCGCCGCCGTGCAGCTCGACGAACTTGTCGATGAGGTGGCGGATGATCGCCGGCCGCTCCATGCCGGTCTGCGACTTGAGCGGCGAGACGCGCTTCTTGGCCGACTTCGTGCCCTTGTCGCTCATCTTCTCGCGCCCGATGCGCAGCACGCGCAGCATCCGGTCGGCGTCGATGTCGTAGGAGAGCGTCGCATGGTGCAGCAGCGCCCCCGAGCCGAGCCGCTTCTGCGCCGCGCCGCCGATCTTGCCCTTCGGCGAGGTGATGTCGTTGAGCGGCTCGTAGCTCGCGTCGATGCCGATCTCCTGCAGCGCCTCGAGCACCCACTGGTCAAGGAAGGCGTAGGACTCGGCGAAGCTCATGCCGGCCACGAGCTCGGCGGGCACGTACAGCGAGTACGTCACGACCGAGTCGGCCTCCATGAACATCGCGCCGCCGCCCGTGATGCGCCGCACGACCTGCACGCCCTCGTTCTCGGCGCCCACCGGATCGATCTCGTTCTTGAACGACTGGAACGAGCCGATGATGGCCGCATCCTCGTTCCACTCCCAGAAGCGGATCGCGGGCCCGCGCCTGCCGGCGCCGACCTCCTCGGTCAGCACCTGGTCGAGCGCCACGTGCACGCGCGGCGGCAGCGCCCCGGGGTGCAGGATCTCCCAGTCGTACTCGCGCCAGTCGCGCGCCCCGGTGATGGCCCGGCGGACCACGACGGCGATCGCCTCGGGCGAGAAGCCGAGCAGCTGCGCGTCCTCGGGGAGCGCCTCCCGAACCCGACGGACGACCTCCTCCGCGGAGGCCTGCTGCGGCAGCCCCTCGAGCCCGGCGTTGACGGCGTCGAGGGCGTCGTCGGGCTCGAGGAAGAAGTCGCCGGCGAGCCGGACGTTCGCGAGCGCCCCGTCCACCACGTCGAAATCGATGACCACGAGCTTGCCGCCGGGAACCTTGTACTCCCCGTGCAGTCCCTGCCTGTCTTGCATTGTGCGACTCCTTGTCTGTCTTCTCGGAGGTCCGTCTCGGATGATCGGGGCCGGCGGGCGATCCGGTCGGCCCGATCTCCGGGTCGATCAGCGCTCGGGCATCTCGAAGTGCCAGGCCAGCCAGTCGAGCAGGTGGCCGGTCACCTCGTCCCGGTTCAGCTCGTTGAACACCTCGTGCCGGGCCTCGGGATAGATGTGCAGCGTCACGTCCCGCATCCTCGTGACATGACGATACGCCCATGCCAGTGCGCGCGGGCCGCGAGCGCCGTAGCCGATCACGTCCTCAGCGCCGGACTGCACGAGGACGGGCACGCGCGCGGCCCTGCCGAAGCGCGGCATCGGCGGCGGGGTCAGCAGCTGCACGGCCCCGAGGGGCGTCCACACCGAGGAGTCCGCGATGTCGAAGCCGTAGAGGTCGTCGATCATCGCCTGCACCTCGGCGACGTCGCGGCTGATCCAGCTCATGCCGTGGCCGTCGCCGGCCCACTGCGCGTTGAAGTCGCCGGTGTTGATGAACCCGGGCAGCACGAGCGTGCTGCCCGTCAGCACGAGGCCGTCGAAGATCGTCGCGTCGCGGGCGAAGAGCTGCTGGGAGAGGATCGACCCCCACGAGTGCCCGAGGCCGATGAGGGGGATGCCGCGGTACCGCGCCCGCGTCCACAGGATCGTCTCGCGCAGCAGGGCCCGGGTGGCCGGCATGCCGCCCGGCCCCACGTTGCTGAGGCCGAGGAACCCGACACCGGTGCGGCCGTGGCCGAGCTGGTCGGCGGCGACCACCGCGTAGCCCCGCTCGACCAGCGCGTTCGCGAGCCGCTGGTAGCGGCGCGCGTGGTCGCCGGCGCCGTGCGCGATGTGCACGACGCCCTTGGGCGTGCGGCCGGCCGTCCACTCGTACACGTGCACGTCGACCCCGGCGATCGGCAGCACGTGCTCGACGTAGTCGACCTCGATGCCGTCGTTCGTGGTGTCCATGCCCGGCGTGTAGAACCGGTCGGCGACGCCCATCGCTACGCGCGCTCCTGCGCGGCGGCCCAGCGCGCCTCGATCGCCGCGGTGAACTCTCGCACCAGCAGGTCGATCTCCTCGCGGGTCACGACGAAGGGCGGCGCGAGGCGCAGCGTGGCGGGCTTGGCGTCCTTGGCGAGGATGCCGCGCTCGATCAGGTCCATGCACACGTCGTGCGCGGTGCCGATCGCCGGGTTGATGTCGACGCCGGCCCACAGGCCCGCGCCGCGCACCGCGGTGACGCCGCGGCCCTCGAGCGCGCGGAGCCCGTCGAAGAGCACGGGGTGCAGCTCCTGGCTGTGCCGCTGCCACCTGCCGGTGGCGAGCTCGTCGACGACGGCCTTGCCGATGGCGGCGGCGAGGGGGTTGCCGCCGAAGGTCGAGCCGTGCGTGCCCGGGGTCAGCACGCCCATCACGTCCTCGTCGCCGATGACGGCGGAGACGGGCATGATGCCGCCGCCGAGCGCCTTGGCCACGGTGATGAGGTCGGGGTCGACGCCCTCCGCCTCGAAGCGGAAGGTCGTGCCGGTGCGGCCGAAGCCGGTCTGCACCTCGTCGAGGATGAGGAGCACGTCGTGCTCCCGCGTGATCTCGCGCACGGCCTGCAGGTAGCCCTCGTCGGGGACGCTCACGCCCGCCTCGCCCTGGATGGGCTCGAGGATGACCGCCACGGTGTGCTCGTCGATCGCCGCGCGGATCGCCTCGGCGTCGTTGAACGGCACGAGCTCGAAGCCCGGTGTGAAGGGGCCGTAGTCGGCGCGCGCCTTCTCGTCGTTGCTGAGCGAGATCATCGTGGTGGTGCGGCCGTGGAAGTTGCCCTCGGCGCCGATGATCTTCGCCTTGCCCTCCTCCACGCCCTTGACGCGGTAGCCCCACTTGCGGGCGATCTTGATCGCGGTCTCGTTGGCCTCGGCGCCCGTGTTCATGGCGAGGATCATCTCCTTGCCGGCGAGCTTCGCGAGCGACTCGGCGAAGTCGCCGAAGCCCTCGACGTAGACGGCGCGGGAGGCGATCGAGATCTTCTCGGTCTGGGCTCGCAGCACCTCGAGGAAGGGCTCGTAGGCATGGCCGAAGGTCGTCGAGCTGAACGCCGACAGGCAGTCGAGGTATCGCTTGCCGTCGACATCGGTGATCCAGGCGCCCTTGGCGGATTCGACGACGAGCGGAAGCGGTGCGTAGTTGTTCGCGCTGTAGTCCCGGACCTTGCCGATCTCGGTTTGGGCGCGCTGCGATACAGATTCGGTCATACGACCAAGCCTATCGCCCGCATCCGCGCCGTTCCGGGGGACTACGCCTCGAGCCTGCCGAGCAGGCTCGCATCCGGATCCCGCACCAGCTCGTGGGGGAACAGCCGCGCGACCCGCGGGTCGGGCCGGCCGTGCCGCTCGGCGCGGATGCTGATGGTCTGCTCGCGCAGGAACGGCAGCATCTCGACCCGGCCGGCGAGCGTGACGTCGTCGGAGAACACGGAGATCTCCACGGCGTTGCTGATCGCCTCGCACACCTCGCTGCGCGAGCCGCCGATGAGCCGAAGCCGCAGCGCGTCCCGGAGCCCCTCGACGCGGAGCCGCTCGAGGAACTCCTCGTTGGTCTCGACCCGCACCCCGGCCCCGCGCAGCTCGAGCTCGGCGGCGAGGCTCGCCGGCAGCGGCCACGCGGAGGAGAGCAGGATGCGGGCGCGCGCGACGGTGGCGGCCACGAGCACCTGGCCGAGCGCATCCGCGGTGGCGTCCTCGGAGAAGCGGATGACGCAGTCCACGGGCCGGTAGCGGAACAGGTTCCGCTCGACCGGCAGGTTCGTGGCGTCCACGACCTCGCCGAACTCCTCGTTCCACGCGATCTGGCAGCTCAGCGCGGTGCGCCGCACCCGCTCGAACTCGTCGAAGGACATGCCGGGCTGGAGCGCCTCGATGAGGCGGGCCACGCGGTCCTCGAGCCCCCGCAGGTGCAGGGTGTGCGACTGCTCGTGCTCGTCGGCGCGCCACTTGCCGAGGTGCATGAGGGCGTTCGGGCCGCCCGACTTCATCTTCGTGCCGATCATCGACTGCTTCCACCCGCCCGAGGGCTGGCGCTGCACCGTGATGCCGAGCACGTCGCGGTTCACGAACAGGCTGCCCGCCTCGACCTGCTGCACCCACTGCGCGATCTCGGCGCGGTCGAGCGAGAACAGGCCCGCGCCGAGGCCGTAGTCGATGCGGTTCTGCAGCGCGACGGCCTCGTCGAGCGTGCGGACCGTGACGATGTTCACGACGGGCACCGGCGTCGCGTTGCGCAGGACGGGCGACTCCTCGGTGACGCCGGTGCGGATGCCCGGGGTCCACAGTCGGCCCGTGTCGTCGAGGCTGCGGGGCTCGACGAGCCACTTCTCCTCGCCGGTGAGCTCGGTGAGCATGGCGAGCTGCTCCCCCACCGCGCGCGCCACGAGCGGGCCGGTGTGCACGGAGTGGTCGCTCGGATAGCCGACGCGGGTCGAGGTGACGGCATCGACGAGCTGGTTGACGAAGCGCTCGGAGCGCGCGGCGGCGCCCACGAGGACGACCGTGGAGGGCCGCAGCGCGAGCTGCCCCGTCGCAGCCGTGAAGGACGCGGCGATATCGGCTGCGGCCTGGTCGTAGTCGGCCGCCGGGGTGACGACCACCGCGCTCTTGCCGCCCGAGGAGCCCACCACGGGCAGGTCGTGCCGCCAGCCGAAGAAGCGCTTGGCCGTGCCGTATGCGCCCTGCATGATCATGCGCTCCACCCGCGGGTCCACGATGAGCTGGCGGCCCAGCTGCTCCTCCGTGACGACCAGGTCGTCGCCCGAGGCGACCTGCAGCAGGTCGTCGGGGAGGTCGGTGGACCACAGCACCCGCGCGAGCACCGCCGCCGTGCGCGGCGTGCGCGGCGAGGGCTTGAGCACCACGGCGCTGCCCGCGGCGAGCGCGCCGAACACGCCCGCGGCGGTGCTCGAGACCGGGGGGATCCAGCCGGGTACGGCGAGCGAGACCTGCACCGGCTCGAAGCGCGCGCCCTGCATCCGGTCGAGCTGCCGGGCGAGGTGGGCGTCGTAGTTCGCGAGGTCGACCGCGCGGCTCACGTCCGCGTCCACCTCGGCGAACGTCAGGCCCGTCTCGTTCATCGCCACCTCGATGAGCCGCGCGCGGTTGGCCTCCACGGCCTTCGCGAGCTGCTCGAGGCGCGCCGCGCGCTCCCATCCGCTCGTCTGGCTCCACGACTCGCCGGCCGCCTGGGCGCGCTCGAGCACCTCGTCGATCTCGTCCGCGGAGCGCAGGCGGTGGCTGGCGGCCTCGTCCCGGCCCAGGTCGGAGCGCGCCGCGCGGCGCTGGACCCGCGTGGCCCACTCGCGTGTGGCGGCCACGGTGGGATCGGAGCAGGGCTCGTTGCGGAACGTGTTGCGCAGCAGCCGGCCGCGGCGCAGCCCCATCACGACCTCGGTGAGGTTCGGCGCGGCGCCCGTCTCCGCCGGGTTGAGCGGGGCCGAGTCGCCCGCGCCCGAGCGCACGACGCCCGTCTCGCGACCCTCGTCGCGGGACCGCAGCTCGCGGCCGGCCGACGCCTCGGCGTCCTCGGAGCCGTCCTGGGCCCCGCGCCGCCCGAGCACCGTGGTCGCGTCGGGGTCGAAGCCGGCGTGCCCCTTGCCGGGCTCTGGCGCCGACGCCGCGGGCTCCTCCTCGAGCAGCCCCTCGGGGAAGAGCTCGAGCGCGATCGAGGCCGTGATGCCGGGCGCCTCCTCGGGCGCGATGCGCACCTGCGAGCGGACCGGCCCGGTCGCCACGCGGTGCATCCGCGCGATGGCCTGCAGCAGCCGGTCGTCCTCGGCGTGGACCCCGTCCTGGCCGTCGCGGGCCGCCTCGCGCTGCGCCAGCCGCCGCTCGGCCCGGGTCACGCGCCCCCACAGGTACGCGCAGGCGGGCCGGTACGAGTCTTCCGGCAGCAGCGGGATGCGGATGTGCACGCGCGCGCCGAGCCGCGCGTAGCGCTCCCGGAGCCCCGCGTCGTCGCCCTCGTCGAGCACCGCCGAGACGGCGACGAAGCTCTCGCGCATCCGCGCCAGATGGACGGCGAAGGCGATGTCCATGGGCTCGGCGCCCGAGAGCTCGAGCTCGAGCACCCCGCGGTGCTCCGGCGCGAGCACCGCGTCGATCACCTGCATCATGTTCGCGTCCACGTCCCCCTCGTCGAGGTAGGTCGCGACCTTCCAGCCGTGGCGCACCGCGTCGGCGCGCTCCGACTCCCGGTCCGCGAGGCGGTACAGGCCGATGCGCACCGGCGCCCCGCCGTCCTCGCGGCGCAGATGCGCGCGGCCCGCGAGGCGGCGCAGCAGCGTGCTCGACTCGGGCAGGTCCACGGGCGCGCTGATGCCCAGCCGCGCGTGGCCGAGGCCGTCGTCGCCCATGACCCGGCTGATGGTCTCGACGGTCTGCTCGAGGTCCCGCGACCCCTCCGCGCGCAGCACGAGCAGCGTGGGGTGCGGGGAGTTCGCGGCCTCCTGCAGCAGGGCCGCGAAGCGCATCGCCGCGTGCTCGACGGTGCCCTCGAAATCCCATTCGCTGGGCCGGGGCTCGAGATCGCCCCAGGCGATCTCGATCTCGGGGACGTCCTCGCGGTGCAGCAGCTCGCGCACACGCTCGAAGAGGGCGTCCGCGCCCGCATCTCCGAGGATGGGGTCGGTGAGCGGCAGCACGCGCGGGATGGCGTGCTGCTCGGCGGCGGCGCCCAGGTCCCGCTCGAGCTCGCGCGCCCCGGTCACCTCCTTGCCGAAGAAGGCCCGCGCGGCGCGGCGCACGGCCGGCACCGCGATGAAGGGGATCCCCGGGCCCGCGAAGGCCCCGAGCCGGAACAGTCGACGCGAGTGCGGCGTGAGGGTCTCGGGAATCTCGTCCTTGAGATCGCTGAGGCCGAACCCGGAGGCGAGCAGGTCGTCGGGCCGCAGCACCTCGTCGACCAGCCCCCGGAGGAAGTCGGCGCCGCCGGCGGCGCGGAGGGCGCGCACGAAGTCGTCGGCCGGGTCGAGCCGGTCGCGCCTGCGGGGGCTGCCCGCCTGCTCCTGCGCCGCGAGCACCCGCTGCCGGGCCTCGTGCTCGGCGGCGCGCCATTCGGCGAGCGATTGCAGCGTGGGGGCCACGGCCTCGTCGGCGTCGACGCTGGGAGCGGAGTGGCTCGGCAGCGGCTCGGGGCGCAGCACGGCGGGCTGCCGGCTCTCCCGCGGCTCGGAGTTCTGCGGGATGAGCGCGGGCAGCGGCGGCATGTCCGACGGCTGCTGCTGCGGCCGCGGCGTCGCATCCCAGTGCTCCGCGCCGGATGCCGCGGCGCCCGGTCCCGGCTCATCGGCCTCGGGCGCTCGGGACGGCGAGTCCGGGCCGGGCTGCTCGGGCGTCCGCGGGGGCTCCTGCTCCCGCGGCCCGGGATCCTCGGCCTGCTTCTTCTCGAGGATCTCGCGCACGAGGTCGGCGCGCTCCACGCGCCGCACGCGCACCTGCTCGATGTCGCCACGCGCGGTCTCCCGCGCCTCGTGGCGACCTCGTTCCTGGGACGAACCGCGTTCGCCCGTCCCGTCCTCGCCAAAAGGGGTTGCCATGAATCGAGACTAACCATCAGAACCGAGCGCGACCCGCGACACTCTGTCGGGGCGCAGACTCGCCCGCCCGGGCGCCCGGCCGGGCGTTACATGTCGCGCAGATCGCGGAGGTCGCGCAGATCGATCACGCCGGTGTCCGACCTCGCCTCGTCGATGGCCGGCACGTCGGCCTCGTTGATCTCGCCGTCCTCGGCGCCGTCCCGCTCGGCCTCGTCCTGCATCGCCGCGAGCGTGCTGAGGTCGATCATCGTGGTCTCCTCGAGCACCTCCCCGCCCGCGACCCAGGCGAGACCGTCGAGCAGCGAGCCGACCGAGCGCTGCTTCGCCACCACGTCCACCCGCAGGCCGAGGGCGCGCGCGTCCTTCGCCGTGCGGGGGCCGATCGCGCCGAGCAGGATGCCCTCGGGGATGGGGTCGAACTGGCGCACGAGCTGCTCGGCCACCGACCCGCTCGTCACGAGCACGGCGCGGATGCGCTCGTTGCGCATGTCGTACTGGATGGATTCGGGGGCGGGGACGCCCATCGAGCGGTACGCGATGACGGAGTCCACGCGGTGGCCCCTGCGGCCCAGCCCGCGGGCGAAGTCGGGCAGCGACGCCTCGGAGTGCAGCCACAGCACCTTGATCTTGGGCTTGCGGCGCTGCGCCTCGGGCCACTCGACGAGCAGGCCCTTCGCGGAGTTGTCGTGGGTTGGCACGAAGTCGACGCGGTATCCGGCGTCCATGAGCGCCGAGGAGGTCGTCTCGCCGGAGGACGCGATCATCGTCTCGTCCGGGACGCGCACGCCCATCGAGTGCATCACGTCCACCGTCGTCGCGCTCGTCACCGCGAGCCAGTCGTACTCGCCGCCCTGCAGCCGGCGCAGGGCCTCCTCGAGCGCGGAGACGTCATGCGGGGCCGGACTGGCGAAGTTGATGAGCGGCGCAGTGATGGGGAACGCGCCCCGGGCGCGCACCACCTCGGCGGCCGCCGCGCCGAACATCCCCCCGCGGGGCACGAGAACCTTCCACCCCTTGAGTGGCTTTTCTGAAGCCATCACCGCTCCCGATCCCAAGAACTCCGCGACCCGGTCGTCGAACCGAAGGTCGGCACACGAATACCGCCCCGGAGCACGCCGCGCGGATCGCTCCTCGATCCCCGCGACGCGGCTCCGGGACCGAGGCTAGCGACGGCGCCGCGCGAGCCCGACGACGCCCGCGATGATGCCGCCGATCACCGCGACCGCGCCGGCCGCGACGCCGGCGACGACCACGGGCGACTCATCGAAGGCCTTGCGCAGCTGCGCCTTGCGATCGCCCACCCACTCGCCGACCCGCGCCGGCACGTCGAGCTTGTACTCGAGGGCATCCAGCGTCTCCGCGAGCTCTCGCCGGGTGTGCTCGATATCGGCCTTGAGCTCGCCGGAGCTGCGCTTCGGCTGCTCCTTCGCTTCCTCACTCATACTTTCCGAGTCCCTTCACTGCGTTGAAATCCTGCTTGACCGAGGCGATCGTCTCGGTCGGCACCACGCCCTTCATCCGCTTGAAGGACGAGATCGCGATGAGTGCGGCGATGATCATGACGAGCAGCAGCGCACCGGCGACGATCAGCGCCGACAGCCACGGCGCGAACACCGTGTTGAGCCCGAGGATCGCCGCCGTGATCAGCACCGCCCAGAGCGTGACGGCGAAGAAGGCCACCAGCGCGAACAGCCCCGCGCCGATGCCACCGAGCTTCGCCTTCGCGCCGAGCTCGCCCTTCGCGCGCTCGATCTCGTCCTTCGCGAGCTGCGAGGCGAGCCGGGGCACGCTGCTGACGAGCTTGCCCACCGACTGCCTGGATTTCGGGTTGAACTTGCCGAGGCGCGCGGGCTCCTCCGCATTCGGGAACGCGCCCCGCGCCGGCTCATGGTCCGTGGTTCCGCGCGAACCCTTGTCGTAATCGCTCATCGCGTGACTCTCCTTCTCTCCCCGGTAGAGGCTACCGCTGAGCGGGGTTGTCCACGGTCCCGGTCGGGGCCTGCCTCGGCCCGCCGAGCACCTTGCCCACGAGATTCGACGCCACCTTGCCGATGGCGTGGAACGTGGACTCGACCGCCTTCGGGACGTAGCGGTCCACGGCGCCGCGCACCTTCACCACCTGCTTCTGCACGGGCTTGGAGTCCCAGGCCTTCTGCGCGGCCCCGGCGATCTGGTCGTAGCGCTCCCGGCCGGCGCGCGCGCCGAGCACATAGCCGGCGAGCAGCCCGGCGACGAGCGAGAGCTTTGTCGAGGTCTTCATCGGATTTCCCCTCCCGGCGCCGAAGCGCCATCAATGTACAAGCCAAGGCTAGCCGCCCGGCGGTCACAGCTACCAGATAGTCACGCGCTCCTCGGGCGGGAGCCACAGCGCATCCTGCTCCTCCACCCCGAACGTGCCGTAGAACACGTCGATGTTGCGGACGATCTGGTTGCAGCGAAACTCGGCGGGCGAGTGCGGGTCGACCGCGAGCAGCATCTTCATGTACTCCGGGCGACGCTTCTCGCGCCAGGCCTGCGCCCACGAGAGGAAGAAGCGCTCCGCGCCGGTGAGCCCGTCGATGACGGGCGCCTCGGCGCCGTCGAGGTGGCGCTGATAGGCCTTCCACGCGATGCCCAGCCCGCCGAGGTCGCCGATGTTCTCGCCGATCGTGAACTCGCCGTTGACCTTGTCGGTCTCCTCGAGCCCCGTGGGCGTGAGCGCCGAGTACTGGCCGATGAGCGAGGCCGTGTGGCGCTCGAAGGCCTCGCGGTCCTCCTCGGTCCACCAGTTCTCGAGCCGCCCGTCGCCGTCGTACTTGGACCCCTGGTCGTCGAAGCCGTGGCCGATCTCGTGACCGATCACGGCGCCGATCGCGCCGTAGTTGGCGGCCGCATCGCGCGCCACGTCGAAGAACGGGTACTGCAGGATCGCGGCCGGGAAGACGATCTCGTTCTGCGGCGGCATGTAGTACGCGTTGACCGTCTGCGGGGTCATGAGCCACAGCTCGCGGTCGACCGGGTTGCCGACCTTCGAGTACTCCCAGTCCTGCTGGAACACGGCCGCCCGCCGCACGTTGCCCACGAGGTCGCGGGGCGAGATGTGCAGCTCGGAGTAGTCGCGCCACTTCGGCGGGTAGCCAATCTTCGGCGTGAACTTCGCGAGCTTCTCGAGCGCGCGCTCGCGCGTGGCCGGGCTCATCCACTCGAGCCGCTCGATCGAATCGCGGTAGGCCGCGAGCAGGTCGGCGACGAGATCGTCCATCGCGGCCTTCGACTCCGGCTTGAAGTGCCGGGCCACGTAGACCTCGCCGATGGCCTCGCCCAGCAGCGACTCCGCGTGGCCCACGCCGCGCTTCCAACGGTCGCGCTGCTCGGGCACGCCCTGCAGGGTCGTGCCGAAGAACTCGAAGTTCGCCGCGCCGATCTCGGGGCTGAGCACCGAGGCGTGGGCGAGCACGATGCGCCAGATGAGCCAGTCGCGCCACTGCTCAAGGCGCTCCTCGACGAGCAGGCCCGCGACGCCGTCGGCGAAGCTGGGCTGGCAGAGCACGAAGCGGTCGAAGGTGCCCTCGGGCGCCTGCAGCTCCTGCATCCAGCCGCGCATGTCGAGGCCCTCGAAGCGCGCGAGGAACTCCTCGAGCGTCGTCGGGTTGTAGATGAGGTCCGCCTCGCGCGTCTTCACGACGTCCCAGTGGTGCGAGGCGATCGCGGTCTCGAGGGCGAAGACCCGCTCGGCGCGCTCCTGCGCCTTGGGCACCTCGGCGAGCCCGAGCATCCGGGCGATGTGCGCGCGGTAGGCCTCGCGGATCGGCTCGTACTGCTCCTCGCGGTAGTAGGACTCGTCCGGCAGCCCGAGGCCGGACTGCTCGAAGTAGAGCGCGTTGACGCCCGGGTCGCCCAGGTCGCCGAAGACGTCCTGCCCGAAGAAGCCGCCGACGCCGCGGCGCTCCTGCCGGCCCAGGACCCAGAGGAACTCCTCGATCGACGAGACCACGAGCGCCTGCATGACGTCCTGCGAGATCGGGTCGGCGCCGAGGCGCGCGAGGGTCTCCTCGTCCATGAACGCGGCGTAGGCATCCGCCGCCTTGCGGATGCCGGAGCCCTCCTCGGCCTCCTTCGACTCCTCCAGGATGGCGCGGACCGCCTCCTCCGACTCGTCGCCCAGCCGGTGGAAGGACCCGTAGGAGGCCTTGTCGGCAGGGATCTCGGTCTCGGCGATCCACCGGCCGTTGACATGCCGGAAGAGGTCGTCCTGCGGGCGCACGCCCTCGTCGAATGACTCGATGTCGATGCCGGAACGGAGAGGAACGCTGTTGGTCGTCATGTGACCAGGGTACTCACGCCCGAACGGCCGTCCGGCCGTTTCCTGGGAGCCCGCGTTTGCTGGAACAATGGGCGGGTGACGGCTCCCACCTCGACCTCCAAGCGCATCCTCGCCCTCGCGGTCCCCGCGCTCGGCGCGCTCGTGGCCCAGCCGCTGTTCGTCATGACCGACACCGCGATGGTCGGCCATCTCGGGGAGTCCGTGCTGGCGGGCCTCTCGATCGGCGCCACCGTGGTGACCACCCTCGTGGGGCTGATGGTGTTCCTCGCCTACACCACCACGCCGCTCGTCGCCCGGCGCCTCGGCGCGGGCGATCTGCCCGGCGCCGTTCGCGCGGGCATCGACGGCATGTGGCTCGGCCTCGGCTGCGGCATCGCGCTGCTCCTGCTGGGGCTCGCCATCGCACCCTCGGTGGTGAACGCGTTCACGGAGGATCCATTCGTGCGCGAGGCGGCGATGAGCTACCTCACGGTCTCGCTGTGGGGGCTGCCCGGCATGCTCCTCGTCATCGCCGGCACCGGGCTGCTGCGCGGCCTGCAGGACACGAAGACTCCGCTCGTCGTCGCGGTGGGCGGGGCGATCGTCAACGCCGGGCTCAACGCGCTGCTCATCTACGGGGCGCAGCTGGGCATCGCGGGCTCGGCGCTCGGCACCGCGATCGCCGAGACGCTCATGGCCGTGGTCTACGTGCTCGTGGCGATGCAGGCGGCGCGCGACAACGGGGTGTCCATCGGCCCCGGCATCGGCAAGCCGCGCGAGGCCCTCACCGCCTCCTCGCTCATGATCCTGCGCACCGTGACCCTGCGCATCGCGCTGCTGCTGCTCACGTGGGCGGGCGCGCAGCTCGGCGTCTCGGAGCTCGCGGCGCTGCAGGTCACGTACACCGTCTACAACGTGCTCGTGTTCACGCTGGATGCGCTGGCGATCGCCGCGCAGGCGATCATCGGCCACGACCTGGGCGCCGGCGACGGCAGCGCCGTGAAGCGGCTCGTACGCATCCTCGTGTGGTGGGGCATCGGCCTCGGCGTGCTCCTGCTGCTGCTCACCGCGGCCCTCTCCCCCGTGCTCGGCCATCTCTTCGTCACCGACTACGCCGTGCTCGACCTGCTGCCCGGCGCGCTGCTCGTGATGGCGCTGTTCCTGCCGATCGGCGGCGTGGTGTTCGTGCTCGACGGCGTGCTCATCGGCGCCGGGGATGTGAAGTACCTCGCCGTCGCCGGCGTCGTCACCCTCGCGGTCTTCGCCGCGGCGGTCTTCGCGCTGCTCGGCGCCGACCCGGGCGGCCAGGCGGGCGTGAACCTGCTGTGGGCCGCGTTCGGACTGTTCCTCGCGGCGCGCGCGGCCACGCTCGTCCTGCGCGTCGTCGGCGACCGCTGGATCGTGCTCGGCGCGGCGAGGTAGGCGCTGCGCCGGGGCCGCCGGCTCGACTACGATTGCACGGATGCGCCTCGTCATTGCCCGCTGCTCGGTCGACTACGTCGGCCGGCTCACCTCGCACCTGCCCGAAGCCACGCGCCTGCTCATCCACAAGGCCGACGGCTCCCTGCTCATCCACAGCGACGGCGGCTCCTACAAGCCGCTCAACTGGATGAGCCCGCCCGCCGTGCTCAGCATGGCGGAGCTGAGCGAGGAGCAGCAGCTCGCCGGGGTCATCGAGTGCTGGGAGGTCGTGCACCGCAAGTCCGGCGACCGGCTGCGCGTGAACATCTACGAGTGGATCTCGGACGAGCGCTTCGAGCTCGGCACCGACCCGGGGCTCACCAAGGACGGCGTCGAATCGCATCTGCAGGAGCTGCTGGCCGCGCAGATCGAGCGCCTCGGCGACGGCCACACGCTCGTGCGCCGCGAGTACATGACCGCGATCGGGCCCGTCGACATCCTCGCGCGCGACGAATCCGGTCGCGCCGTGGCCGTCGAGATCAAGCGCCGCGGCGAGATCGACGGCGTCGAGCAGCTCACCCGCTACCTGGAGCTCATGAACCGCGACCCGCTGCTCGCACCCGTGCAGGGCGTCTTCGCCGCCCAGGAGATCCGGCCGCAGGCGCGCACCCTCGCCGAGGATCGCGGCATCCGCTGCGTCGTGCTCGACTACGAGGAGATGCGCGGCGACGAGTCGGGCCACCTGCGGCTGTTCTGAGCGGGCCGGGGCACCGGTCTGTGTCTTCCGGGGGCAGGCCTTTGCCCCGCCGCCGGCCTGCACCTCCGAGCCGCCGACCTGCGTTTTCGGGACGCATAGCCGGCCCGAGGCGGATACGTCGACGGCGAGGCCATGCACCCCCATCCGGTTACTTGACCACACCCACCAGATGACGCCTCCGGGACGCATAGCCAGCCCGAAGCGAATACCTCCACGGCGAAGCCACACATCCCAATCCGATCCGACGACCCCCAGACAGCGCCTTCGGGGCACATAGCCGGCCGGAGACGAATACGTCGACAGCGGGGCCATGCGCCCCATCCGGCTCGACCAAACCCACCAGATGACGCCTCCGGGACGCATAGCCGGCCCGAGACGGATACGTCGACGGCGGGGCCATACGTCCCGATCCGGCCGCACGACCGAGTCCCGGCTCCGCGAAGCCCCGCCGGGGCATCGAGTGCTCGCCGGGACTCCGGGAGCCGCCAAGCCCCGCTCTGGACGCCGGCGCCACTCCGCGCGCCGCGCCGGAAGCCGCGCCGGACGCCGCGCCGGGAGCGGCTACCCGTCCTCGGCATCGTCCTCGGGGGCCGCTCGCGACAGGCCCGCGGCGATGAAGAGGCTCGCCCCGGTCGCGATGAACACCGCCGCCGCGCCGGACACCACCGAGAGGCCGGCCACCGCGAGGGGGATGGCGGTCTGGCCCGCGCGGTTGCCCACCAGGCGCATCGACGCGCCGACCCCGCGGATCTCGCGCGGCGTCACGAGCGTCATCCACGACATCGTGAGCGGCTGCACGGCCCCCGCCGCGAAGCCGTAGACCGCGCACGCGAGCAGCAGCGCCCAGACCGGCACGGGCGCGGCGCACGCGATCATCGCCAGCGCGGCTCCCGCAGTCGCCCAGATGAGCACCCGGCGGCGCCCGAGTCTCGAGGTGAGCAGGCCGAGCAGCAGCCGAGACCCCATCGTGGCCAGCCCCCTCACGGTGAGGAGCACCGCGAGCACGGCCGGCGCCAGCATCCGCTCCTGCGCCAGCAGGGGCAGATAGACCAGCAGGATGTCCAGAGACGTGAGCGTGAGGCTGCTCGCGATGAGCGCCTGCGGCACGCCCCGCCTCCGCAGCAGCCGCCACGCCTCCGGCAGCATCCGCTCCGCCGGCGCGGGCGAGCCGCCGCGCTCGAGCGTCGGCCTGACCGCGAAGGACAGCCCGAAGCACGCCGCCGCGACGCAGAGGCAGGCGATCATCACCGGCGCCAGCTCGGGCGAATCCTGCCGCCCCGGTTGCATGAGCAGCAGCGGGCCAAGCATCTGACCCGAGGAGGTGGCGAAGGTGTAGAGGCCGAAGACGTTGTCGAGCCGGCCCCTCCCCGCATCCCGCATCACCCAGGTCTGCTCGCCCACCACCGAGAACAGCACGCCGAGTCCGAGCAGGGCGGTGGCCAGCACCAGGCCCCAGATCGCGCCGCCCGCGAAGAGCGCGAGCAGGCAGGCGGCGAGGAACGAGAGCCCGCCCATCACGAGCGGCACGCGCTCGCCGAGCCGGTCCGCGAGCCGCCCGGCGGGGACGGCGAGGATGAGCGGGGGCACCGCGAAGGCCGCCGTGGCCACGCCGATCCATCCGCCGCCCCCGCCGATCTCGAGCAGGCCGTAGGAGATCGCGGGGCGCATCGCATAGCTGATGATCTGCACCGTCACGGCGTGGACGAGCAGCAGGACGAGTCGCACCGTCCGATCGCCCGGGCGCACCAGCGCCTCAGCGCCGGGGGCGCGGGAACACCACGCCGTCCATGATGGGCCGCGCGGTCCGCACGGCGCCCGTCCGGCGGATAGCGCCGTCCTCGTCGACCTCGAGCTCGACCTCGAACGCGCCGGTGGGATGCTCGATCGACATGCGCGTGCCGATCTCGCCCACGAGATCGCGGGCGATCCCCCGCGGCAGCCGCACGCCGGCCGCCACGCTCGCCGCCCCCAGCACGCCGATGGACGAGTGGCATCGGTGCGGGATGAACGTCCGGGTCGTGACCGTCCCGCCCGACCGGGCCGGCGAGAGGATCGTCATCTTCGGAACCGTGGTCTCCCGCACCTCGCCCAGGCCCATCAGCCGGCCGGCCGCCGAGCGCACCCGCTCCAGCCTGGCGCGGAGCCGCTCGTCCGCCTCCAGTTCCTCGACGGACTCGTCGCCCGCGAGGCCGAGGTCCGCCGCGCGGAGCAGGACCGTGGGCATGCCGTTGTCGACGCAGGTGACCCAGAGGCCGTCCACGAGATCGCGCTCGTTGCCGGTGGGCAGCAGCGCGCCGCAGCTCGACCCCGCGGTGTCGAGGAAGTCGAGGACCACGGCGGCCGCGGTGCCGGGGACGCCGTCGATGCGCGTCTCGCCGTCGTATTCGACGCGCCCGCCCGGCGTGGCGACCCTCGCGACGGCCCGCCCCCCGGTGTTCTCCAGCGCGATCGGCACCCGCGTCGTGCCGTCCTCCGGCTCGACGAGCCCGCGCTCGATCGCGAACGGCCCCACGCCGGCGAGCAGGTTCCCGCAGTTCTGCTTCGCGCTGACGCTCGCGGAGTCCACCGCGACCTGGAGGAAGAGGTATCCCACCCCGTCCTCGCGCCGGCGCACGACCGCCACCTTGCTCGTCAGCGGATGCGCGCCGCCGATCCCGTCGATCTGCCGGGGATCGGGCGAGCCCATGATGCGCAGCAGCAGGTCGTCGCGCTCGCGCGGGTCGTCGGGGAGTTCCTCGGCGAGGAAGTAGGCGCCCTTCGACGTCCCCCCGCGCATGACGAAGCATCGGATTCCTGAAGTCATCGGTCTCTTTCGTTCGGAGCGCCGCGCCCGAGGATCTACTTGCGGGCGGCGGTCTCCTGGTCGTGCACCTCGTGCATGGCCCGGATCACGCTGTCCAGGTGGGCGGCCATCGCCGCCTCCGCGGCCTCCGGGTCTCGCCTGCAGATCGCCTCGATGATCGCGAGGTGCTCGTGGACGGATACGTTTGCGCGGCCGGGCTTCTGCGCCAGCCGGTACTGCTGGCGGACGTTCTGCCCGCGAAGCCGCATGATGAGCGCCCGGGCGGTGTTCTGCCCCGAGATCTCGTGGACCCGGCGGTGGAGCTCGCGGTTCTTCAGCGCGTACCGCTCGCGGTCGCCGGTCTCGACCGCCTCCTGCATCGCGGCGCCGATCTCGCGGAGCTCGGCGATCTCGGCGTCCGACACCGCGGCGGCGGCCTTCTTCGCGCACAGGCTCTCGAGCGCCCGGCGCGCCTCGGCGATCTCGATCGCCTCCTCGAACTCGACCACCCGCACCCGGGCGCCGCGGTTGGCCTTGCGCTCGACCAGGCCCTCCCCCGCGAGCTCGCTCAGCGCCTCGCGCACGGCGGGCCTGGATGCGCCGAACTCCTCCGAGAGGTCCGTCTCGATGAGGCGCTGCTTCGGCACCAGGTCACCGGCAAGGATCTGTTCGCGAATTCGTGCCGCAAGGTCCATGTCTTCTCCGCCGTCGTTGTTGGGTCGTGCGTCGGGGCGGGAGCAGCCCGCCCCGACGCTCGACTGCTAGCCCGTATAACCGAAGATCTCGGCCCACTTGTCAGCGTCAGGTTCCAGATTATCCAGCGATTCCTCCAGGGTTGAGCGGAAGACGAAGTCGCTGTCCGCCGAGGGGAGCTCGATGTCGCCGATGCTCGGGTTCGGAGCGCCCTCCCGGACCGGGAAGTCGCCGATGGACGCCGCGAGCGCCTGCCCCTCGTCCGAGAGGAGCCAGTTGACGAAGACCTCGGCGGCCGCGGGGTTGCTCGCCGACTGGGTCTGCCCGAGGTAGAACGGGTAGGCCGCCGCGCCCTCCTCGGGCGTCGCGATCGAGATCGGCGCTCCGTCGAGCACCGCCGAATAGCCCGTCGCGATCGGGATCGTGCCGATCGAGATCTCCCCGCGGGCGAGGCCGTCGGTGAGCGCGGCCGAGGAGTCGTAGATGCGCGGGTTGTTGGCCGCGAGCCCCTCCATCCACTCCTCGCCGAGGCGATCGAACTGGAAGCGGGTGAGGGCCGCGGTGCTGCCGCCGGCGCCCACCTGCACGATGCCGATCTGTCCGTCCCACTTGGGGTCGAGCAGGTCCTCCCAGTTCTGCGGCGCATCCGCCTCCTCGACGATCTGGCTGTTGTAGCCGAAGCTGTAGACCCGGTCGAAGCTCGAGTAGTAGAGCCCGTCGTCGTACACCGCCTCCTCGAACAGGCCGTCCGCCACGTCCGCGGACAGCGTCGTGGGGGCGAAGGCGCCCGCGTCGGCGATGCCCTCGATGAGATCCTCGCCGGAGATCCTGATGACGTCCGCGGCGAGCTGGCCCGCGGCCTGCTCGGAGAGGATCCGCTCGTTGAGCTTGTTCGGCGCCAGCCGAACGATGTCCACGTCGATGCCGGTGGCCTCGGTGAACGCCTCGGCCGCCTGCTGCTCCGAGACCTCGCTGCCGCCGGTGTAGAAGGTGAGCGAGCCCTCCTCCTGCGCCGCGGCGAACAGCTCGGCGTCGGCGATGAGCTGCCCGTCGATGACGAGCTGGCCGTCCTCGGTGACGTTCTCGGCGGCCGCGCCGCCTCCCCCGCCCGAGCAGCCCGCCAGCAGCAGTGCCGCGGCGGCGGCCGCCGCGAGGCCAGTGGTACGTTTCCGGTTCATGATTCGTCCTCCATCGGATGAAATGCGTGTTGGTGTTGCTAGACGTTCTTCTGCTTGGCGCCGACCTTCTGGGAGAAGAAGGCGAGGATGAAGATCACGACGCAGTACACGAGGCTCGTGGCCGCGCTGCGCTGCAGGATGCCGTTCTCGAAGTCGTCGAAGATGACGATCGAGATGAGCCGGGTATCGGTCGTGAACAGGAACAGTGGCACGGTGAGCTCGCGCATCGAGAGCATGAGCAGCAGCAGGAAGGTCGAGGTCAGCGGCACCCGCAGCAGCGGCACCGTGATCTTCGACACCGCCCGCCACCGGCTCGCGCCGTGCATGACCGCGCTGTCCTCGAGGTCGGCGTGCACCTGCAGGATCGAGCTGCTCGCGCCCTGGTAGCCCTGCGGCATCTGCGCCGCTACGAACGCGATGATCAGCACGAGGAGCGTGCCGTAGACCGGAAGCGGCATGATCAGCCAGGTCCACAGCAGGCCCAGGCCCAGCACGATCGACGGCACCGCGAGGGGCAGCATCGAGACGTACCCGAGCCCCTCCTTGCCAGGCAGCTTCGTGCGGTTCACGACGTAGGAGATCACGAACGCGAGGATCGTGCCGATCAGCGCGGCGGCCACCGCGACGATCACCGAGTTCATCGTGGCTCGCAGCACGAGGTCCGAGGAGAGCGTGTCGGCGAACATGTCGAGGGAGAGCCGCCCGTCGGCGAAGGCGCCCACCACGCTGCCGATATAGGGCGAGTCGTGCAGCGTCACGAACAGCAGCGCCGCGATCGGCAGCACCGCCGAGAGCGTGAAGTAGAGGATGCCGATGATCAGCGCGGGGGCGCGGAACCACCCCAGCCCGACGACGCCGAGCTTCATCCCCTTGCCGGAGACCGTGGTGAAGCTCCGCTTCGACACGATCCGGCGCTGGATGGCCGTGACCACGAGCACGATGAGCACCAGCGTGATCGCCACGGCCGCCGCCTCGTTCGCCCGCGAGGGCGCCGAGTTCATGAGCCGGTAGATGTACGTGGGCAGCGTGTCCAGGCCGCCGGCCGAGCCGATGATCTGCGACACCGGGAAGTTCTCCACGGTGAGCACGAAGATGAGGATCCCCGCGCCGAGGATCGCCGGCAGTGCGAGCGGCAGCGTGACCCTGCGGAGCACCCGGCCCGGGGTCGCGCCGTGGATGCGCGCGGCCTCCTCGAGATCCGGGCTCATCAGGCTCAGCGACGAGTGGATGAGCAGGAACGCGTACGGCGCGTAGTAGAGCGCGAGCACGAAGATGAGCCCGCCGATGTTGAAGATGTCCACGAGCTGGGGCAGCCCCAGATCGCGGGCGAGGATGTTGATGAGCCCCGCGTTCGGCCCGCCCAGCACCGCCCAGGCCAGCGCCCCGACGTAGGAGGGCAGGAACATCGGCACGAGGCCGACGAAGTAGAGGAAGCCCTTCGCGTACACGTTCGTCCTCGCCGTGATGAACGCGAGGAACCCGCCGATGAGCAGCGCGAGCACGGACGAGCCGACCCCGACGATGAGCGAGTTGACGGCCGCCTGGCCCGTGCCGGGCCCGAAGACCGTGCGGAAGTTCTCGAGGGTCAGCCCGGTCAGGTTGATGTTGCCCGGCCGCGGCGGAGAGTCGGTGAACGCGGAGAGCACGACCAGCGCGATGGGGAGCAGGATGAGGATCGCGAGCACCGCGTAGAGCACGGCTGGGAAGATCCCGCGCCGGATGGTCGCGCCGCCGCGGCCGCCGCGGCGCTGCGCCGGCTTCTGCGCGGGACGGCGCTCCTCGGTTCGAGTCGTCATCGCCATCACACCCCCACTTGCCCCACCGAGGTGGTCGGCACGTCGGACCGGGGGATGTCGTCCACGTCGGCGGGCAGCACCTGGATCGCCTCGACGTCGAGGCGCAGCAGGATCTCCTCCCCCTCGGTCTGCGGCGGCAGATGCCGCTTGCTGCCGGCCACCTCGAGCTGCACGTCCGGTGCGACCTGCACCCGGTAGACGGCGGTGGCGCCGAGGAATTCGCGGGTGGCGACGCGGCCGCGGATGCAGTTCGCGCCCGACTCCTCGTCGATGTACTCGATGTCCTCGGCGCGGATGCACGCGCGCAGCTCGTCGGCCGGCACGTATTCGGGCACCTGCAGCGCGATGTCGGATCCCGCGATCCGCACGTGCGCGCCGTCCAGCGGCTCCACCGGCAGGACGTTGCCCACGCCCAGGAAGTCGGCGATCGAGGCGCTCCTGGGCTTCGAGTAGATCTCGTGCGGGGAGCCGATCTGGACGATCCGGCCGAACTGCATCATCGCGATCCGATCCGCCAGCGCCAGCGCCTCCTCCTGGTCGTGCGTGACGTAGACGGAGGTGAGGCCGAGCGACTGCTGCAGCTCCCGGAGGTCGGCGCGCAGCCGCGTCCGCAGCCGTGCGTCGAGGTTCGACAGCGGCTCGTCGAGCAGCATGACCGAGGGCTGCATCACGAGGCTCCTCGCGAGCGCCACGCGCTGCATCTGCCCGCCGCTGAGCCGGGAGGCACCGCGGTCGGCGAAGCCCTCGAGCCCGACGAGCTCGAGCGTCTCCATGACGCGGTCGCGCACCTCCTGCTTGGGCCGCCGCCTGATGGTCAGCGAGAACGCCACGTTCTCGAACACCGTCATGTGCGGCCAGATGGCGTAGGACTGGAAGACCATGCCGATATTGCGCTTGTTCGAGGGCCTGTTGATGCCGCGCTCCGCATCGAAGAGCACGGTGTCGCCCACCGTGATCCTGCCGGTGGTCGGGGTCTCGAGCCCGGCGATGCACCGCATCGTGCTGGTCTTGCCGCAGCCCGACTGCCCCAGGAGCACGAGGGACTCGCCCTTCCCGATCTCCACGTCGAGATCGCGTACGGCGACGTTGTCGCCGTACTGGAGCGTCAACCCCTCAACCTTGATGTCCATTACCGATTCCCTTCGTCCTCGGCTCGGAAGCCGTACGCGTCGTAGGAGAGCTCGCCGCCCCGCCACCGTTCGCGGAGCCGGGCCTCCTTCTCCTCCCGGGCCCGGCCGAGCCGGGCCGCCTCCGGGATCCGCTCCGATTCGACGACCGTCCCGCCGTCGTCGTCGAGGATCACCGCGTCGCCGCTGCGGATCGCGGCGCCCCCGATCCGCACCTCGGCGTCGACCCGGCCCCGGGTCTCCTTCCCCGCGCCCCGGGCGCGGACCCATCGGGTCCAGATCGGGATGCCCATGCCGCGCAGATCGGCGACGTCCCTGACGCTCGAGTCCGTGAGGATCGCGATCGCGCCAGCGCGCTCGAGCTGGGTGACGAGCAGGTCGCCGATCAGCGCCACCGGTCGGGGCTCGGGCATCGCGAGCACCGCCACCTCGCCCGGCCGGATGCGGGCGCAGAGCTCGTGCACGCCGCGGTTGTCGTCCTGCGCGCAGAGCACCGTGCGAGCGGGGCCCGCGATCCGGGCGCCCGGTGCGAGCGGGATCAGATCCGCGTCGATGAGCCCCCGCCGGCCCTGGGCCTCGTAGACGGTGGCCGAGCCGAGCCGGGCCAGCTCCGCCATCGCGGCGCCGCCCATCACAGCGCCCCGACCACGTTGGGCACGAGGCGCATGAACGCCTCGGCCTGGCGGATGGACTTGTCGCCGGTGACCTTGCGGGCGTGGTTGCCGCGGTGCTCGGCGCGCTCCGCGTAGTACTGCTGCAGATAGGACTGCGCCTTCATGCATCCCATCGCCCGCTTCTTCTGCTCGAACACCTCGGTGATGTCCACGAACAGGCTCGGCACGAATCCGCACAGCTCGGGCTGGTGCGGCTCGAAGACGAGGAACTCGCTCGGCGGAGCGGTTCGGAACCCCGCCTCGACGACCGCGCCGGCCGTGAGCAGGCGCGCCCTGGAGACCGCGGTGCTGGCCACCGGGTGATCGGGGTTGAAGGGATCCTTGTCCGGATGGGTGAGCACGATGTGCGGCCGGTAGTCGCGCATGAGCTCCGCGAGGCGCTCGATCGCCTCATCGGTGATCTGCAGGGGGTAGTCCCCGAGGTCGAACCCCTCGAAGGACGCGCCGACCTCGTTCGCGGCCGCCTCGGCCTCGGCGTGGCGGTGCCGCTTCACGTTCTCGACCGTCTGCCCGGGCTCCTTCCAGAGCTCGCCGGACTCTCCCCGCTCGCCGTAGGAGAGCGCGACGACCCTGGCGTCTCCGCCGCCGAGCGTGTGCTTGGCGATCGCGCCCGCGGCGCGCCAGACGAAGTCGGCGCTGTGCGCGCCGACCACGAGCAGTCGTTTCTGTTCCATTCGTGTTGTCCTTCTTCCGAGGTGGACTTGGCTGTCGGGATGGTGCGCGGCCTAGCGCGCCGGCTGATCGTCGAGGAACGAGGCGAGCCACGAGTGGGCCGCGTCGACGACCCGCGTGGGCTGGCCGATGGACTCGAGATACGCGCGCGTATCGGCGAGCTCGTGGACGCGACGGCCGGCGTGCTGCCGGGACCCGTCGATGAGCCGGTCCACGAGGGCGTCCGGATCGCCCGTGAGCTCGTTCGCGATCTGTCCGCGGAGCCACGGCTCGCAGCCGGCCTTCTGCGCCGCACCGACGCTCTCGATCACGACGGCGGCCAGGCCCTTCATGAACGCGCTGCGGATGAGCTTCCGCCCCGCGGCGTCGCCAGCCGGGCCGGGGATCACGTCGATCTCGGCGCCCGCGTGCGCCATGATGCGGGCGAAGCGCTCCGCGCCCGTGCCGCTCGCCATGAGGGGCGTGGCCGCGCCAGCACGGGGCACCGGGGCGAGCACGGCGATATCGGCGAACGCGATACCCGCGCCTGCGGCCTCCCGTTCAAGGGCGGCCTTCAGGTCGGGCGCTGCCGTGTTGAGGTCGGCGTAGACCGTGCCCTCGACCGCGGCGCCGAAGACCTCCCGGGCCACCGCCTCCGCCGCCCGCGCCCCCACGAGCGAGAGCACGAGCTCCGCGCCCTCGACCGCGGCCGCGATCGTCTCGGCCTGCTCGATCCCGGGCTCGTCGAGCCGGACGAACGGGTCGTAGCCGACCACGTCGAATCCGCGCTCCCGCAGTCCGCGGGCGTACAGCGCGCCGGCCTCTCCGAGTCCGAGAACCACTACCTTCGCCACAACGCCTCCTGTCGCCTTTGCCAGATACTGCGAATCTACACATTGCTGACGATTCTGTCTATCTTTTCGTCTGACAATCTTGTCGACTATTTTGCAGGAGAGAGCAGGGCGGCGTAACCGGGCGGGGCGGGCCGGTATGACGACGGGGCAGCGGGAAAGGTGGGAGTGAAAGGTCGGCATGGGGGCCGGGGTCAAGGGGGCAGTGCCAAGGAGTTGGGCGCACGAGGTCCGCGCGCGGAGACGGCACGCGAAAGCGACGTCCGGAAACGATGCATGGGACGGCCGAGGCGGAGAAGATGCTCGGATCGGCATCCGGCACATATCCATCGGACGCCACCCCGCTGTTCGGGACGAATAGCCAGCCCGAGGCGAATGCGTCGATGGCGGGGCCATGTGCCTCCACCCGGCCCCGCACAGCACTCGACGAACTGCACCATTGAGCCACATGGCCCACCGGAGGCCGATACATCGACAGCGAGGCCATACGCCCCTACTCGGCTCAACAAGCCTCACCGACCTGCGTTCCCGAACCACATAGCCAGCCTGCCCGAGACAAATACATCAACAGCAGAGTCATACGACCCATCCAGGCCGGCGAAGCACGCACCGGGACGGCGCCGCCGCGCCGAATAGCCGCCCCGAGACGAATGCGTCTACGGCAGGGCTATATGCCCCCGTTCGATCGCGCTCCAGATCCGGCTCCGACTCGGCCCGGCGCGGTTCCGACTCGGCCCGGCCCGGCGCGGCGCGGTTCCCACTCGGTCCGGCCCGGCCCGGCTGTTCCAGGGGCCGGTGTCCTATCCAAGGCGCGCCTGATCGCGCCGAGCTGTTCTGAGCGGCCCGGGGGCCGGCGCCGGCCTGCGTCGGCTCCGTCTGCTGTTCCGGATGCGTATGGCGTTCACAACCTATATAGGGGGTTCCGCATCCTATTCGCATCCGGAACGGCAGCCCGCGGCAAACCCAGTTGCAGCGCGCGACGGCTGCATCGGCAAGGCGCCCTCGCCCTACGCCAGCCGCACGGTCGCGATGAGCGTGCGACCGCGCATGCGCAGCTCAAGGTGCTCCGCACGGTAGCCCTCGGGAAGCTTCGACACGAGATCGATCGGCTCCCCGATGACGGCGCGGATGCGCCTGCGCAACGCCAGGAGGGCGAACTTCGCGAGCGGGTTGGAGGCCTTGAGCGAGACATCCTCGACGATCGCGACGGCCGTCCCGGTGCGGATCAGCACCCGCGCCGAGAAGTCGACGCGCGTGCCGATGAACCGATAGCCGCCGTCGAGCACCCCGGTCATCGTCACCGCCTGCTCGCCGCCCAGCGGCCGCTCCACCTCGAGGTCGAAATCGACCCGCTTCACGCGCGCCGACGACTCCTTCGCAAGCCGTTCCGCGAGGGCCCGCACCATGGCGCGCGCGTCGTCGATGTCGAACTCCACCTCGCCCTCCGCCGAGAAGCCCTCGAGCTTGCGCTCGCCGAGATCGAGCCACAGGCCGCCCCCGGTATCGACGAGCCAGGCGACCCCCAGCCTGTGCGCGTCCAGCGCTATCCGCACCGGCAGCGTCTCGATCCGGAGGGTGTCGGCCTCGAGCGCCAAGCGGTCGACCTCTGACTCGGTCCGGCTCGCGACGACCGGACGGAACCCCGCCGCGTCCGGGTCGGCCCCGTCGCCGGGCTCCTCGACGCGGAAGACCGCGCCGCCGAGGTCGAGCGCGATGCGCGCGATGTCGGGATGCGCCGCGAAGCCGGCCAGCACCCGCTCCCGCGCGGGGGCCGGAAGCGACGCCCCGACCTCCTCGAGCGCTCGGTCCACGGCCCCGGCGAGGGCCCCGGCGAGCTCGGCGTCGGTCCGCGGGATGGGGCCCTCGCCGATCCGGCAGGCGAATTCGGATCCGAGTCTGATCGGCGGGCTCTCGGTCACGGGCATCCCTCGTTCGGCGGCAGTCGTTCGAAGTGTACGGGGCGGGCCGCCATTCCGGATGCGAATGGCGCGCACAACCCGGATATACGGTCCTGCGACCTATACGCATCCGGAACGGCAGCCCGGCGAGGGCCCCGGCGGCTAAGCTCGGACCGATGCGATTCTTCTTCGACGCGCGATACATCCGCACCGACTTCCACGACGGCATCAGCCGCTACTCGGCCCAGCTGGCCGCGGCGGTGCACGCGCAATCGCCGGACGAGACGACCTTCCTCATCCACGACGAGCGCCAGCTCGAGCACCTGCCCGCGGACGCGAAGTGGCTGCTGCTCCACTCCAACGAATCGCCCCTCGAGCCGATCGCCGCCCTCAAGCTCAACAAGTACCGACCCGACGTCGTGTTCTCACCGCTGCAGACCATCGGCACCGCGGGCCGCAGGTTCAAGGTCATCCTCACCCTGCACGACCTCATCTACTACCGCCATCGCAAGCCGCCCACGCACCTCAACCCCCTGCTACGCCTCGGCTGGCGCGCGTACCACCTCACCTACTGGCCCCAGCGGGCGGCGCTGAACGGCGCGGACGTCGTGGCCACGGTCTCCGAGACCTCGAGGCGCGAGATCCTCGAGGCGCGCCTCACGAAGCGCCCCGTGGTGGTCGTGCCGAATGCGCCCAACGATCTGCGCGCGCTGCTCGACGAGGACGCGCTGGCCCGCCTCGACGGCGCGGCGCGGCGCCCCGTCCGCAACCTCGTGTACATGGGCGCGTTCCTGCCGTACAAGGGGGTCGAGACGCTCATCGCCGGCATGGCGGAGCTGCCCGGCCGCACGCTGCACCTGCTCAGCCGTATCTCGGACGACCGCCGCCACGAGCTCGAGGCTCTCGTGCCCGAGGGCGCCGACGTCGTCTTCCACGGCGGCGTGAGCGACGAGGAGTACGCGGCGCTGCTAGCCGATGACGCCGCGCTCGTGACCGCCTCGGTCGACGAGGGCTTCGGGCTGCCGCTGGCCGAGGCCATGGCCGTGGGGGTGCCCGTGGTCGCGACCGACATGCCGATCTTCCACGAGGTCGCCGGGGGCGGGGCCCTCTACTTCCCCGCGGCGGATGCGCCGGCGTTCGCCGCCCGCGTGCGCGAGCTCGAGGATCCGGAGACGCGCGCCCGCATCCTCGAGGCCGGCAGGGCTCACCTCGCCCGCTTCGACTGGGCGCGCTCGGCCGAGACCCTCTGGGCCACCGCCCGGGACCTCGCGGCGGCGCGGCGATAGGCTGGAGGAATGACCGAGCCTGACGCCACGACCGACTCCGGCACCTCCCGCCAGACCGACGACGACCGGGCGCTCGACGACGCGCCGCTGCTCGAGGAGCTCGATCCCGAGGCGGAGGTCTCGCTGTCGGCCCACGAGGCGGTCGGCGAGGAGGAGTTCGCGGGCTCGGACTTCTCGGAGTCGCGCTCGGCCTCGCGCGAGCACCGCGGCGGCGAGGTGGACGAACCTCGCGGCCGCTTCTCGCCCGCCTCGGTGACGGTGGTGCAGCCGCGCCCCATCGCCCCGACGACCCCGGTCCGGCTGCAGCAGCCCGACGCGCGGCCGCTCGAGCCCCGCGAGCTGCCGCGCGGCACCGCGACGCCGCCGTTCAGCGCCGTGCTCTGGGACCTCGACGGCACCATCTCCGACTCCGCGCCGGGCATCGTCGCGGCGCTGCGGAAGACCCTCGACGTGTTCCGCATGCCCATCCCCGACGACGAGACGCTGCTCTCCTACGTCGGCCCGCCGATCATCGACACGTTCAAGGAGCTCCACCTCGACAACGCGGTGGAGATCCATCACGCCATCGAGACGTATCGCGAGATCCACTCCGAGTCGGGGCTCGACCACTCGCCCCCCTTCGCGGGCGTCGCCGAGCTCGTGCGCGACGTGCACCGCGCCGGCATTCCCCAATCCACCGCGACGAGCAAGCCCGAGCCCTCGGCGCTGCGCGTGCTGCACCACTACGGCATCCTCGACGAGTTCGACTTCGTCACGGGCGCGAGCCCCGACGAGTCGCGCGCCGCGAAGACCGAGGTCGTGGCGGAGGCCCTCGCCCGCCTCGAGGGCAAGGGCGTGGACCTCTCGAACGTGATCATGATCGGCGACCGCTTCTACGACGTCGAGGGGTCGGCCGAGCACGGCGTGCCCTGCATCTACGTCACGTGGGGCTACGGCCGGGTCGGCGAGGATGCGGGCGCCGCCGGCGTCGCGACCAACGCCGTCGAGCTGCGGGCGATGCTGGGGCTCTAGGCGGCGCGCGGCGGCGCCCCTCCAGGGCAAGAGCCGCCCATCTCGTCATTGGACTTCTGGATAGATCTCCCTCTGGATCTGTACCGGATTCTCATGGCCATCTCGACCTCGAGCGCCTACGTTCGGGGAACCGCATGATGCCGAAGCGCATCTCCGGTTCGCTCCCACGACGAGGTGTCCATGGCAGACGAAACACCGAACCGCGCCCATCCGGCGGACCGCATCGAGGCGATCGTCCGCTCGGACGGCTCCGTCGCACCTGCCCTCGGCGAGCCGCTCGTCCCGGTACCCGCCGAGCTCGTCGAGCTCGCGCAGGGGCTGCTCTACGAGCGCTGCCTGCACGTCGGCTTCGTCTGGAGCACGAGCCTGGCTCGGGAGCACTGGCAGGTCGACCTCATCCGCGAGATGCTTCCGGACGGACCGGCTTGTCGGGTCCACGCGTGGCGATTGCGGGAGCTCGCATACGGCCTGAGCCCGCGCGAGCTCGACATCGTGACGCTCATCGCGGCCGGATGCTCGAATCGGGACATCGCCGAGGGGCTCGTGCTGAGCCTGCGAACCGTGACCACGCACGTCACCAACCTCATGCGCAAACTCGGCGCGACGAACCGCGCGCAGGTCGGCGCGACCGCGTACAACCAGTCGCTGCTGCGGTTTCCGCTGCCCGTCGAGGACATCGGCGCCCTGCCGCTGACGCTCGCCCGGATCGCCGCTTCCAAGGGGCGCCGCCGCGACGACGGCCTGCTCTCCCCGCGCACTCCTGTGCAGAGCCCGCTCACGATCGGCGCACTCATCCCGAGAGCCGGTCGGGCCGCCGACGACGGGAACGCGATGCTCCGCGGAGCGCTCCTCGCCGTGGAGCAGATCAACGCGCGCGGCGGCATCCGGGGCAGGAGCCTGAACCTGCTTCCCGTCGGCGTCGACATCGATGACGAGCGCTCCCTGCGAGGCGGCCTCGACCGGCTGATCCGGCGCGGCGTCGAGGCGGTCACCTCCGGATACTTCGCGCATCAGCTCGTCGCGATCGACCGCAGCGGGGTCGAGGGGATCCCCTTCCTCCATTCCTCCGCCTCCGCCGCGACCGAGCGATTCGTCTCGGCCGATCGCGACCGCTACCGCGGCGTGTTCCAGTTCTGCCCTCCGGATGCGGACTACGCGCCCGGCTTCGTGAAGCACGCCACGGATCTCCGCGCGGCGGGCCTCTGGCGCCCCGGCTCGCCCCGGCTGATGGTCGTGCAGCAGAGCGACTGGGCGATCGTCGATTTCGGGGTGCTCCCGGCGCAGCGGCTCGGCGAGCGGCACGGCTGGGAGGTCGAGACCGTCTCGGTGGCGGACGGCCGCACGGGCAGCCCGTCGAACTGGTCCGATGCCGCCGTGGAGGCGGCGCGGCGACGACCGGCCGCGGTGATGCTCGCGAGCTACTTCGTCGAGGATCACGCCGCGTTCATGGCGGAGTTCCTCCGCCGAGGGGCGGACGCGCTGGTGCACGCGGTCTATGCGCCGTCCATCCCCGAGTTCAAGCACCGGCTCGGCGACGGCGCCGAGGGGATCATCTGGGCCACGACGACGGGCACCTACTCCGACCGGGTCGGCGCGCGATTCGTCGAGCAGTACCGGCGGCGATTCGGCGTGGAGCCCGGGCGATCGCACGCCGGGCTCAGCTTCGACCGGGTCGAGGTGCTCGCCCAGGCGTGGGGGCAGAGCGACCCGTCCGACTTCGACGCCGTCGCGGCGCGTCTTCTGGAGACGCGCCACCGCGGGGTCAACGGGCCCTACAGCTTCGAGACCCCGGGCGGGGGCACGCTCGGGCTCGGCAGCACATCCGAGGATCCGTCCCTCGCCCAGGCGCACACGGTCTTCCAGATCCAGGACGGGCAGGATGTCCTGATCCACCCGCGGATCTACGCAGCCGGCAGATTCCGCGCGCCGCCCTGGACGCGCTGAGCCCCCTGCGGCACGCGGCGGGGCCGCATCGCGGCGGGCGACTCGCGATGCGGCCCCGGCGCTCGCGCGCCGCGCCCTACTCGGCGCGGGCGCGCTCGGCGCGAACCGATTCGGTGGCCCCCTCGTCGAGCTCGAGGCCGTCGGTCACCACCACGCCGTACGCGTCCAGCGCGGTCGCCGCCGAGATGATCTCGTTGCGGACGTCATCGAGCACGGCGCGCTCGTCGCGCTCGAGCGGATCGCCCCAGCCCCCGCCGCCGCCGCTTTCGAACACGAAGGCCTCGCCCGGCCGGAAGTGCACGCCGCCGAGCATCTGCGGCAGCCATTCGCCCGAGGCGTCGTCGGTTCCGCCGATCGTCTCGAGCGCGCCGTCCGAGCGTCGGCGCTGCTGCTTCTGCCGCGCTCCGCGCAATCCTCCGTTCGTTCCGGGAGAGCCTTCCCTGGTCCGGGAGGACTCCATCGTGATGATCTGGCCGCGGCCGATGAACTCGACCTCGAGCCGCACCCCCGCCCCTCCCCGGTACTTTCCGGCGCCGGGCGAATCGGTCAGCATCTCGAAGGCGTTGTACCGGATGGGGAAGAGCAGCTCGGCCGTCTCTGCGGGCAGGTTCTGGCAGTTGCCGAGCGGATCCTGCGTGACGTGCATGCCGTCGTTGAACGGCGTCCCTCCCCAGCCTCCGGCCGGCAGGTCCGAGAACACGTGCACCTCGCGCGTTCCGGGATCCGACACGCTGGCGGTGAACCAGTTCGCCTCCGCGTAGGTGGAGGCCACGATCCGGTCGGGGATCGCGTGGGCCAGCGCGGTCCAGATCGATCCGGTGACCTTCGATGAGGACGCCGTCGTGCATCCGAGCGTGGGTGCCGGCCAGCGCGGGTTCAGCCAGGTGCCCTCGGGGATGGTGATGTCGATCTGCCGGTACATGCCCGCGTTCGCAGGGGCGTCGGGGTTGAGGAAGAACTTCAGCGAGTAGTAGATCGCCGACACCGTATTCGCCCAGGGCGAGTTGATCGGCCCCTCCACCTGCGGATCGGAGCCGGTGAGGTCGACGTGGATGCGATCGCCCCGCACCTCGAGTCGCGCCCGGACCCTGACCGGCTCGTCGCTGTATCCGTCGCTGTCGACGTAGTCGGCGCCCTCGTACTCGCCGTCCGGGATCCGCTCGATCGCCCGACGGGTCATCGTCTCGGTGTAGTCGAGCACGTCCCGCATGCCCTGGCGCAGCCGCTCCGCGCCGTACTTGCGCGCGAGCCGGAGGATCTCGTCCCGTCCCGCCCAGAGCGCGCCGATCTGCGCCTGGATGTCGCCCTCGACGTACTGCGGCGTGCGGGACATGTTCTTGATGATCGCGACGATGTCCTGGTCGATCTCGCCCTCGGCGACGAGCTTGTTCGGAGGCAGCCGGAGGCCCTCGCCGGCGATGTGGGTGTCCATTCCCTGGCCCACGTCGGTCCAGTGGGCGCGCGATACCGCGAAGGCGATGATCTCTCCCTCGAAGAAGATCGGCGCGGTCAGCGTGACATCGGGGGTGTGCGTGCCGCCCATGTACGGGTCGTTGAGCACGACGACGTCGTTCTCGCGCAGACCCTCGCGGGGGAATCGCTCGAGCGAGGCCCTCGCGCTGAAATGCATCGCGGCGATGTGGACCGGGCAGTTGGCCGTCTGGCCGATGAGCTCGACGTCCGCATCGAAGACCGCGTTCGAGAAGTCGACCATGTCGTAGATGATCGGCGAGAACGAGGACTTCTGCAGCACCTGGGACATCCGCTCGCAGGAGTATTCGAAGCCTCTGCGCATGACCTCGAAGGTCACCGGGTCGAGTTGCGTATGGCGCTGGGCGGTGGTCATGACTGCGCTCCCTTGCTCTGGAGAATGATGTGTCCGTACTGATCGATGCGCGCGACCGCATCGGCGGGGATGACGACGACCCCGTCCTTCTGCTCGACGATGGACGGCCCCTCGATCCTGAGCCCGGAGGCGACGGCCTGGGAGTCGTAGACCGGGATCTCCTGGAACTCGCCGTCGAAGAAGACCGTCCGGGTCTTCGGCTCGACGTTCGCCTCCGCGGCGGAGCCGGCCATCGAGTCGTCGCTGGGCTTCTGCGTCAGGCCCACCGCGGTGACCCGGAGGTTCACGAGCGCGACCGGGAACTCGGTCGAGTAGAGGCCGTACTCCCGCTCGTGCTCGGCGTAGAACGCCCGCAGCACCTCGTCGACGGAGTCCGGTCCCAGCGTCCCCGACGGGAGCGGGGTGGTGACCTCGTACGACTGCCCGATGTATCGCATCGCGGCGGAGCGGTCCAGCACGGCCGTATCGGGATCCGCGCCGTCCGCGATGAGCAGCTCGCGCGCCCGCTCCTCGAGCGCCTCGAACTCGGCGTTGAGGGCGGCGAAGTCCGCGCCCTCCAGCGGCGAGTAGAACGTCGTCTCGAGGTCGTGCCGCACGTCCATCGTGATCGCGCCGAAGGCGCAGGCGACCCCGGCGTAGGGCGGGACGACGATCTGCTCGACCCCAGCGGCCTTGGCGACCTCGAAGGCGTGCAGCCCTCCCGCGCCGCCGAACGCGACCAGCGAGTGGTCCCGGGGGTCGCGGCCGCGGTCGCTCGACACCATCCGTATCGCGCCCGCCATGCCCTCGCTGACGACGCGGATGATGCCCTCCGCGCATTCCGGCACGGTCATGCCGAGCCGTTCGGCCAGACCGCCGACCGCCGACTCCGCCGCGGCGAGGTCGAGCTCGAACTTGCCGCCGAGATCGGGGCTGATCCGTCCCAGGACCAGGTTGGCGTCGGTCACCGTGGGGTTCTCGCCGCCGCGCCCGTAGCAGGCCGGGCCCGGCACCGAGCCGGCGCTCTGCGGTCCGACCCGCAGCGAGCCGCCGTCGTCGATCCACGCGATCGAGCCGCCGCCCGCCCCGATGCTGCGGATGTCGAGCATCGGCACAATGACGGGCATCTCCCACTCGAGCTCGTACTCGTCGGTGACGAGTCCCCGCCCGTCTTCGAGCAGCGCGGCCTCGTAGCTCGTACCGCCCACATCGGTGACGATGAGGTTGGGCAGGTCGAGCAGCCTCCCGATGTAGGCGCCGGCCGCGACCCCGCCCGCCGGCCCCGACTCGATGAGCTCCTCGGGGCGCTGCTTGGCGGCGGCGCTGCTCATCATCCCGCCGTTGCTCTTGACGATGTAGAGCGGCGCGGTGGACCCCTGGGACTTCAGCTGCTGCTCGAGGCGGGCCATGTAATCGCCGACCACGGGTAGCAGCGCCGCGCGGATGGCGGTGGTGGTGAAGCGGCCCAGCTCCCGGAGCTTCGGCCGCGTCTCGGAGGAGAGCGCCACCGAGGCGTCGGGGATCAGCTCCAGCACCGCTTCGCGCGCGATCCGCTCGTGCTCGCCGTTCTGATACGCGTTGATGAACGCGATCGCGATGTTCTTGATACCCCGATCGCGGATCTCCGCCACCACCTCGAGCAGCTCCTCGCGGTCGATCGGCTTCACCGGTTCGCCGTCCGCGCCCATCTTCTCCACGACGGTATAGCGGTTGCGACGGGAGATGAGCGGCTTCGGCTTCACCTGGTAGGGGTCGTAGAGCGCCTGCCGGCGCTGCCGCCCCACCTCGAGCACATCCCGGAAGCCGCTCGTCGTGATCAGCGCGGGATCCGGATACTTGCGCTCGATCAGGGCATTGGTCCCGATCGTCGTCCCGTGCACCAGCGTGGAGATCTCGGCGGGTAGGATCTCCGCCTTCTCCAGCGCATCGATCACGCCGAGGGACGGGTCCTGCGGCGTCGACAGCACCTTCGCCGTCCGCACCCCCGAATTCGTCGGATTCTCCTCGTCCCACGCATAGAGGTCGGTGAATGTCCCACCGATGTCTACACCAACTCGAAACATTGCATTCCTTAACACTGCATCGTGCCCCTCGGATGCCCCGCCGTCCTCTGCGTCGAGGGCCGGCCGGGTTCCACGCCTTCGTGGAAGGGGTGCTTCGAGACAATCAAGGCGGTGACCAGGGCGCCTCGTAGGAAATACGTAATCGGTGATCGGGGTCCCGGAGAAGACGAAGGAGCCGACCGGCCGCGCAGGCCGATCGGCTCCCCCGTGGAAGGCCCTCCTCCTAGAGCCCCGCGAACAGCCCCCGCTGCAGCGGCTTGCGCGCCAGCCAGAGCGCGCCCCCGAGCACGACGCCGATCGCGATGACCAGCAGGAAGTACGTCACGTCGTCCGTGATCGAGAACAGCTGCCCGAGCAGGCCCGAGAACGACGAGCCCAGCGCGAGCGTCAGGAAGTTGAGCCCCACGAGCTGCGACTTGAACGCCTCCGGTCCGATGCGGGTCGACAGCGACAGGCTGATGGGGCCCACGAACACTTCGGACGAACCGGCGACGATCATGACGACGATGATCGGCAGGAGCGGCACGGCCGCGCCGGGGAACACCTGCAGGACCACGAGCATGAGCACGTAGGCGAGGCCGATCTGGATGAGGCCGATGCCGAACTTCGCCGGGGCGCCGGGCCCCCTGGTACCGCTCTTGCCCCAGATCTGCGCGATGAGCGGCGTCACGACCACCGCGGCGAGCTGGCTGATCATCGTGATCCACGCCACGGGGAAGCTCCACTCCCCGATCCGCAGGTCCACC
This sequence comes from Gulosibacter sp. 10, assembly GCF_900163695.1. Lineage (GTDB taxonomy): Bacteria > Actinomycetota > Actinomycetes > Actinomycetales > Microbacteriaceae > Gulosibacter. The sequence continues at coordinate 19,764 of NZ_FUIC01000011.1, read as the reverse complement.
CGCTCCGCGATGAGGATCGAGATCGTCGTGAACTGCTGGAAGAGCAGACCGAAGTAGATGCCCGCCGCGAGGAAGAGCGGCAGATAGGCGCCCACCCGGCGCTTCTCGTCCGCGGTCACCTTCCTCGAGGTGAGCATCATGACGAAGTAGCACGCGGCCGCGATCAGCACGGCCGCGGTGACGATGCCGGCGAGCTGCTCGGCGCGGACCAGCTCGAACGCCCAGACCGCGCCGAGCGCGACGACCACGAGCAGCGCGAAGCCGCCGATGCCGAGCAGCCTCCCGCCCGAGATCGGCCGCGGCACCAGGCTCGCCTCCTCCGGCAGGCGACGCATCGAGAACACGTACTGGACGAGCGCCGCGAGCATGCCGACCGCCGCGAGCCCGAAGCCCCAGTGGAAGCCCCACTCGTTCTGCACGAAGCCGGTGCTCAGCGGTCCGACGACCGCGCCGACGTTGATCGACATGTAGAAGTACGCGAAGCCCACGTCGCGCTGGGCCTCGGTGCGCCCCGCGAGCACCAGCCCGACGATCGCGGTGATGTTGGTCTTGAGCGTCCCGGTGCCCAGCACGATGAGCAGCAGGCCCGCGGTGAGCCCGGGGATGCCCGGCAGCGCCGCGAGCGCCACGTGCCCGAGCGTGATGATCACCCCGCCCCAGAACACCATCCACTTCGGGCTCATGACGCGCTCGCCGAGCCAGGCGCCGAGCAGCTGCGCGAGATACACCGCACCGCCGTAGGCGCCGACGATGCCGGCAGCGGCGGCGGGGCCGAGCTCGAGCCCGCCGTCGACGAGCGAGTAGAGCAGGTAGAACGACAGGATGCCCTGCAACCCGTAGAACGAGAAGCGCTCCCACAGCTCGGTGAAGGCCATGCCCCAGACCGTGCGGGGCAGGTGGTGGACGCTGACGGCGCGGGTCTCGGTCTGCACCCTCACTCGTGCAGCCCCGCCAGTCGCGAGCCGAACTGCGCGATGAGCGAGGTCTTCGGCTTGCCGGAGCGGGCCTCCTGCGCATCGGCGTACTCGAACAGCCGGTACATCGTGTGCACGCCGAGCCAGCGGATGGGCTCGGGCTCCCACTTCTTCGCCCGGTGGTCGTTCCACGGCATCCGGACGAGCTCGGTGCTGCGACCCTCGGCCCGGTCGAGCAGGGTCTTCGCCGCGAGCAGCGTGGAGCTCACGCCGTGCCCGGCGTAGCCGCGAACCACGCCCACGCGGCTCTCCCGATCGAAGAAGAGGCCGGCGCACCAGTCGCGGGTCACGCCGATCGAGCCGCGCCACGCGTGCGCGATCGGCAGCGTCTCGCCGGGGAAGAGTTGCGCGAGCTTCTGCCGCAGGCTCCGGATCGTCCGCTCGTCCACCTCGCCCTCGCCCGTGAGCTTGGAGCCGAAGAAGTACGGTGTGCCGCGCCCGCCGATCGCGATGCGGTCGTCCTGCGTGCGCTGCGCGTAGATGAAGGTGTGCGCGGAGTCCATGAGGCAGTCCCGCTCGTCCCAGCCGATGCGCTTCCAGAACCGCTCCGGCAGCGTCTCGGTGGCGATGATCGAGGAGTTGACCGGGATCACCTCGCGCGGCCCGAAGCCGGGCAGCGCGCTCTCGATCTTGCCCGTCGCCGCCTCGGCGCAGACGAAGATGGTGTTCGCGATGACCGGTCCGCGGTTCGTGAGCACGTGCTGCTTCTCGACGCGCGTGGCCGCGGTCTCCTCGCAGATGCGCACGCCGAGGCGGTCGACGGCCTCCGCGAGCCCCGCCACCATCCGGGCGGGATCGACCGCGGTCGTGTGCTGGTAGTGGAGCGAGCCGAGGGCGCCGTCGACGTTGATCCGCTCGCGCGTCTCCTCCGCGTCGAGCAGGCGGATGTCCTCCGGCGAGTAGCCGTACCGCAGGTCGGTCTCGTACTTGCCCTTGAGCCGGGCGTAGCCGGCCGGGGTCTGGGCGACGTGGAGGTTGCCGCCCTGCGCCTGGCCGGCGTCGATGCCCTCCCGGCGCATGATGTCCAGCGCCTCGTGGATGCTCGCGTTCACGGCCTGCTGGAATTCACGCATGGCGGCGATGCCGTCCCCGCCCTGCTTGTTCACGCGCTTGGCCCACACCGCGCGGTTGCCGGGCAGCAGCGTGGACATCCAGCCGCCGTTGCGGCCGCTGGCCTCGTAGCCGACCCGCTTCGCCTCGACGACGGTGATCTTCCAGTCGGGATGCTCCTTGGCCGCGAAGTAGGCGGCCCAGAGCCCGGTGAGCCCGGCGCCGACGATGAGCAGATCCTGCCGTTCGTCCGGCAGGGGCGAGTGGTAGCGACGGGGCGAGGCCGACCGCATCCAGTGCGAGACCTCTCCGTTGAGGATGGCGGACATGAGGGATGACTCCTTGGAATACGACGCGGACGCCGGTGCCGCCGGCGTCCTTGAATGCGCATCCGACGCTAGGCCATCGTCGATCGCCCTCCTATACGACTTGATTCACATACGGACAAGGTTTTCATCCACTTGAACAACTGCCGAGACTAGGTGCGGGTCTGCTGCCAGGCCTGGTACGCGATCCACATCGAGGAGAGGTCCGCGGAGCTCGACACGTCGAGCCCGGTCTCCTCCTCGATGCGCTTGAGGCGGTAGGAGAGCGTCTGCCGGTGCACGCCGAGCTCCTCGGCGGTCTCGCGCCAGCGCCGGTCGTTGCGCAGGAACGCGAAGAGCGTCTCCCGCAGCTTGTCGGCGTGCCCGTCCGGGTCGGCGAGCGGGCCGAGCACCCCGACCACGATCTCCTCCGCCTCGCGCTGCGAGCGGGCGAGCACCGAGATCGTGGTGCCCTCGAACTCCACCCAGCTGCGACCGCCGTGCCGCCCGGCCGAGCGCACCCGGCCCGCCTCCTCCGCCGCCGACCGGACATCGCGGAGGTCGGTGAACGTCGAGGAGACTCCGAAGGTCTTCCCCGTCCCCTCCACGAACTCCCGGAAGCGGGCGAGCTCGCGATGCGGGATCAGCGCGAGGTGCGCGACCCGCGAGCGCCCCACGATCACGGTCATGCGCTGCAGCACGACGCCCCGTGCCACGTGCGGCGCCACCCGCCCGCCGAAGGCGGCGACCTGGAACCCGTCTGCGAGCGAGACGTCGCCGAGCAGCTCCTCGGCCTCGGCCGTCACGGTGCCGTTGAGCAGGCCGGTCATCGCCCGCGCGGAGCGTTCGGCCCAGTGCGTGAACGCCCCCATGATCCGGTCGATGTTGACCTCGAGCACTTTGAGCAGGTGCACCAGGAGGAAGCCGTCGAGGGGCTCTCGGGGGAACTCCGCGAGATGCAGGTCCGCCTCGTAGGTGCCGCGGAGCGGATAGCTGCGCGTCTCCAGCGACTGCCCCGCGGGCACGGTCGGGTTGGCCTCCACGATCGTCAGCCCGGTGAGCCGGTCCTCGACGCGGATGCCCACCCCGAGCAGCGAGACGAGGTCGCGCACGAGCGCCGCTGCGTCGTCGTCCGCGTTCGTCGCCACCTGGTAGAGCTTGCTCAGCTTGAGCACCTGCTGGATCTGCGCCGAGGAGGTGCCCGACGCCACATGTCGGGCCACCACGGCGAAGGGAGTCTCGCTCACCACCGACAGCACCGGGAACCCGCGCCGGTCGGCCTCCTCGAGCAGCGGCCTCGTGATGGCCGGCGCGGTGTCGTGATCGCCGATCATGATGCCCGCGAGCCCCGCATCGTCGAGACGGCCGACGAACGCCGCCTGCTCCTCGGGCTCGGCGGGGACGCAGAGCCCCACGGTCATGAGCAGCTCGTGCGGCCCCAGCCAGCGCTCCGGGTCGCTCAGCTCGCAGCTGTGGGCCCAGAGCACCTCGCGGCCGATCCCGGCCTCGCCGGCGAGCACCCGCACGTTGAGGCTCGCGGTGGAGACGAGGTCGGCGACCTTGAGCACCTCATCCGATGCGGCCACCGTCTACCGGCCGCCCACCGAGCCGCCGCCGAAGCCGCCGCCCGCGGAGCCGCCGCCCGAGAACGAGCCGCCGCCCGAATAGCCCCCGCTGCTGCTCGACTCGTAGACGACGGAGGCGCGCGCGGAGGTCTCGAGGTGGCTGATGTTCGTGTGCAGGCTGCTCACCGGCGTGGTGTCGGGCATCCACGTCGGCGAGGTGCGCTCGTGCTCGTACCACTGGCCGAGGATCGTGGACCAGGAGCGCGTGTACCCGAACAGCGCGGCGTAGGGCAGCAGCCGCTCGTAGACCTGGATCACGGTCCGCCCCTCCGCCTCGGTGCGCTCGGCGGTGTGGGCGTCCTGCAGGGCCGCGAGCCGCTCGGCCTCCGCGAGCGTGATGTACTGCTTGAGCCCCTGCAGCTCCTCGAACGCCTGCTGCCCCTGCTCGGTGAGGCGGATCGTGGACGAGCTGAGGGCGCTCAGCATCCAGATGAGCGCGGCGATGCCGAGGACGGCGGCGATGAGCGGGCCCGCCATGAGGTCCTCGCTGACGTGCGCCCAGCCGAGCACCACCCAGAGCGCTGCGCCCACCATGATCAGCAGCGAGACCACCACGAAGATCTTCCTGGTCCGCTCCGGCGCGGAGGGGCCGATGTCGCCCGACTCCTGCGCGGCCTTGTACTGCTCGTCGAGGAACTGGTCCCAGCGCTTCGCGAAGCTCGCATCGCGGAAGCCGATGGTGCGCGTCGAGCCCTCGCGCTCGCTCAGCGCGAGCACCGTCCTCACGAACTTGCGCGTGACCGAGGGCAGCCTGCCGATATCCCCGATCAGCCGCAGCGTGGTGCGCTTCTCGGAGGGCTTCCGCCCCTCGTCGGGCTCGATGCGGAGCACGCCCCGCACGGCCGCGAAGAGCACGTTCGGCGCGAAGGCTCCGGCCCCCTTCTTCTTGGCGCCGTTGGCGAGCAGGATGCTCGCCCGCACCGGCTCGATGTCGGTGGAGTACCGGGTGATCACCGGCCCGAGCGGCTTGGCGCGCTGCCCGCGGATGCGAACGGTGATCGCGATCGCCGCGAGCACGATCGTGCCGAGGAAGACGAGGAGCGCGACGAGCTGCGGCCACGTGAGGGCGTTGAGCGCCGAGCCGGTGTTCGTGGCCGTGTCTGCGAAGGACACGTCGAGCGTCACCGCCTCGCGCTCGATGTCCACGGGGGCGATCGACAGGGTCGTCGTGGCGCCGTCCTCCGTCATCGATACCTCGCAGTCGCCCGTGCCGGTGCTGTAGAGGCTGTCCTGGTAGCAGACGATGTTCAGGCCGTTCACGCCCTCGTAGCGGTCCTCGCTCTCCCGCATCGACTCGGCGTGCTGCATGAGCTCGGTCGGCAGGTGCACGTCGGCCGAGAACTCGTGGATGGGCTGATCGCGGTAGGGCGGCACGAGGTTCGGCGAGTACTTCTGCCAGCCGTACCCGTAGTCCCGCATCGTGTTCACGAGCGAGTACTCGATCACGTAGGTGGTCTCGCCGTGCACGTAGTCGTCGTCGCCGAGGGAGAGCTCCATGTCCTGCGAGCCGTGCCCCTGCGACTGCTCGAAGGGCACGGGGTTCCCCGCCCCGTCGGTGACCGAGATGTCCTCGATGCGCATGGTCTGCTCGCCCATCCGCACCGGGATCGCCCGCACGATGCCCTTGTTCTGATCGAACTCCGGGAAGTCGGCGACGATGGTCTCGGTGAAGTGCGAGCGCACGATGTCGCCGCCGAACGGCCCCTGCTCGACGCTCACCTCGATGTCGGTGTGCCAGCTCGAGAACGAGAAGTCCTCGACATCCGCCTTCGCGGGCGGGGCGAGCCCCGGCAGGGTCACGAGCAGGAGCGCCGCGAGGAGGATCAGCCCGGGGAGGGCGCGGATGCGGCGGATGGCGGAGGGTGAGGCACGCATGCGCTCCAGTCTTGCAGACCGGCGCGCGCCGCCTCGTCCGTCCGCCGTCGGATCGCCGGGGCCGGGACGGGTGCCGGGGCCGGGGCGGGGGGCCGAGGCCGGCACCGGTGCCGGGCTCCGGAGCCAAGGCCGGCATCGGGGCCGGCGCCGGGGCCGAGGCCGGCGGCACGGCCGGCCTCAGCCCGGCCCCATAGGATGTGCCCACCCGACGAGGAGGAAGCATGACCGCAGCCCGCGTTCGCCGTCCCCACCGCTCGCTCGCGATCGTGCTCTGCACGATCCTGCTCGCCGCCCTCGCGGCGACCCTCCCCGGCGCCGCATCCGCGCGCGCCGACGTGGAGGACTTCACGTTCTCGAGCTGGACCGTGGAGATGGACCTGAGCCTCCGGCATCCGGGCCCGGGCGCCGGGCCCGAGGTGCACACGACGTCGGTGGTCGAGGTGACCGAGACCGTCGTCGCCGACTTCCCGGAGCACGATCAGAACAGGGGCATCATCCGCTCGATCCCCCTTGCGCTCGGCGACGGGCAGATGCTCTTCGGCGCCGCGCAGGTCTTCGACGAGCACGGCGATCCGGTGCCCTTCGAGTCCTCGCACGGCGGCGGCGAGGTGACGCTCGAGATCGGCGACGACGACTACGTGCACGGCGAGACCACCTACGTGATCGAGTACTCGCTGTCCGACGTCATCGCGACCATCGACGACGAGTCCGTGCAGGAGTTCTACCCGAACCTGCTGCCGACCGAGCACCCGCAGACCATCGAGCAGTTCGCCGCCGAGATCCGCGTGGACGCCGAGCTCGCCGGCGCGATGCTCCGCGACGCCTCCTGCTACCGCGGCGCCGCGGACGACTCCTCGCCGTGCGAGCTCGAGGCCGTGGAGCTCGACGACGGCGGCCTCGCCTACTCCTACGCCGCCGGGCCGCTCGCGGCCGACGAGACCGTGACCGTGGACCTCGGCTTCGAGCCGGGCACGGTGCCCGAGCTCACGCTGTTCGAGGAGCAGGGCTGGCGCCCCTACCTCATCGCGGCGGCGGGGCCGGCGACCGCCCTCGCGGCGCTGATCCTCCTGCTCTTCCAGTTCCGCGCGAGCCGGCACGCGCGCGGCGGCACCGTCATCCCCCGCTACGAGCCGGACGAGGAGCTGCCGCCGCATCTCGCGGCGCGGCTCATCCCCACGCTCCAGGGCAACGCGTTCCCCGCGGCGGTGCTCTGGGCCGGCGTGAACGGCGTGCTCCAGATCGAGGAGGGCGGGGACGAGCCCGGGGACGGGAAGGATGCGCTGAAGAAGCCGCTCCTGCGCAAGACGGGCAGCACGGACCGCCTGCACCCGCTCGAGCGGCGGTTCGTCGACACCGCGCTCTTCATCGGCGACGGCGGCACAGTCTCGCTCGACGCGAACGAGACCGTGGGCAAGGGCTACGAGCGCTTCACCACGAGCACCGCGGACGCCGCGGTCGACGAGGGGCTCCTCGCCGAGTCCAAGACCGCGATGCGCGCCCGCAGCCGGACGCTCATCGCGGGCGCGGTCGCCGTGGTCGCGGCGGTCGTCGCCACCATCCTGCTGCTCCCCGCCGCCACCGAACGGCTGGCGCCCTGGGCCATCGGCGCGGGGATCGCCGCGATCGCGATCCTCATCGTCGGGGCCTGCGTGCCGGTGACGCTGCGCACCGACGCAGGCGCTGCGGCGAAGGAGCGGCTCGACGGGCTGCGCGAATACATGAAGCTCTCGGAGGCCGAGCGCCTGCAGATGCTCCAGGGCGCCGGCACCGCCGAGCGCGTGGAGGTCGACGAGCGCCGGGTCGTCGACGTCTACGAGCGGCTGCTGCCCTACGCGGTGCTGCTCGGGCTCGAGAGGTCCTGGACCGAGGAGCTGCAGCACCACTACGAGCAGGCGGACTACACGCCCGCGTGGCTGCCCGGCCAGTCGATGCAGTACTTCCCGCTCGCGCTCGCGAACGTCCGCACGGCCGCCGATTCCTCCGCCTCGGTCGGCGGCGACTCGGGCGGCGGGGCCTCCGCGAGCGGGTTCGGCGGCGGCGGATTCGCGGGAGGCGGGTTCGGCGGCGGCTCGGTGGGCGGCCGGTAGCGGCGCGGCGATTCGGATGGCGCGACGGTGCGGCGATTCGGATGACACGACGGTGCGACGGTGCGACGGTGCGACGGTGCGACGGTGCGACGGTGCGACGGTGCGACGGATGAGGGTGGCGGCACGGATCGGGTGGCAGCACAGTGGCGCGGATGGGGTGACGGCACGGATCGGGTAGCGGCGCGGTAGCGCGGACAGGGGCGCTACGCCGATGGCGGTGGCGGCACAGCGGCGCGGGTGGGCTGCATGGCTCCGCCAGCGAGATAGACGGTTCCTTTCGGCCATACGCCCCAGAAAGGCGCCACCGCGGGTGAGCGCCCGGAATGGGACGCATGGCAGCACCGGCCGCATATGCGACTCCCACCGGCCATACATCCCAGAAACGACGTCATCACGGATGAGCGAACACCCGGAATGGGACGCATAGCGCCGCCATCCACATATGCGACTGCCGCCGGCTATTCACCCCAGAACGGCGCGACAGCCGAGCAAACAGCCCCGGATGGGACGCATAGCAGCACCAGCCACGTATGCGGCTTCCCAGCGCCATCCGTCTCAGCCAGGATCAGCCGAATCCGCCGCGGATAACTGAACCCGCCACGAGCGTCCGGCTCCGCGACAGCCGACCGGAGCAGCCGCGACCGGAGCAGCCGCGACCGGAGCAGCCGCGACCGGAGCAGCCGCGACCGGAGGGGCTGCGACCGGAGCAACCGCGGCGTCCACACCCAGATCGACGACCACACCGGGAGCGCGAAAACCACGCCCAGAACGCAGCGACCACATCCGGGCACAGCGCCCGCGCCCAGAAGGCACAGCGCCCGCGCCCGGAGGGGCACAGCGCCCGCGCCCGAGGGACGCGGCGCCCGCGCGCGGCGGCCCGGACGCGGCTACTCGTAGTCGGGGGCGGGGTCGAGCCCGAGGAACTCCTCGTAGGTCGCGGCGCCCGACTCGTGGAAGGCGGCGGCCGCCTCCACCCCGATGAAGCGGAAGTGCCAGGGCTCGTACTCGTACCCGGTCACATCGGCGAGCCCCTCGGGGTAGCGCAGGATGAAGCCGTACTCCCACGCGTGCTCCTCGAGCCACTGCCCCGCCTCGGTCTCGCCGAAGCACTCGGCGAGGATGCAGTCGGGCGCCTCGCCCGGGTCGGAGATGTCGATGGCGAGCCCCGTCTGGTGCTCGCTGTAGCCGGGGCGGGCGCTCGTCTCGTCGGCGGCCTCCTGGCCCATCTCGTCGATGTAGCCGTAGTAGAGGTCGGTCTGCAGCGCGTAGTCGCGGTAGCCGCTCGTGGCGTCGAGCATGAGGCCCGCCGCCTCGGCGTCCGCGAACAGCTCCTTGACCGCGTACGCCGCATCCTCGCGCAGCGAGTGGTCGTTCATGGAGGGCACGTCGATGTCGGTGAGCCGCACGAGCGGCTCGGGCGCGTAGTCCTCGGGGTCGAGGGGCACGCGCTTGTTCACGAGCACGGTCTCGCTCGAGGCGGTGGTGATGTCGTAGGGGCCGTCGTAGCCGGCCACGGTGCCGGGCTCCCCCGTCTCCTCGGGGGTCTCCTCCGGCGCGTCCGCCGGATCGGTACCGGTGGGAGTCGGCTCGGCCGGCGGCTCGGACGCGGTCGGCTCGGGAGCCGCGCTCGCCGTGCTCGGCACGACGGTGAGCGCCTGCGCCTCGGCACCCCAGCCCGCGACGGCGCCGATGCCGACCACGAGGCCGGCGACGAGCACGAGGCTGATCCCGAGCATCGCGATCTCGCCGGATGAGGCGCTTCGTCTGCGGGACTCGCGGTCTGCCGTCACTGTGGGTCTCCTCGAACTCGAGCGGCGTCGGAGACCTCCTCCGGCGCGGCCGCGGCTGCGGCCGGTTCAGCTTCCCACATGCGGCCCGAAGGGGGCCGCTGACGCTCCGCGCGGAGGTCTACTCCGCGTCGGGGCCCAGATCCTCGTCGTGCTCGAGCCGGGCTCGACGCGGATCCCACAGCACGATCTCGTTGCGCGCACGCACGCGAGTGCCGGGCGCGAGGGCGATGATCTCGCCGTGGCCCGCGGCGAAGACCCGCTGCCGGTTGAGCCGCTCCTCGGCGAGCTCGTGCTCGAGCTCGCGCATCCGCCTGCGCAGCATCCGCACCTCCTGGCGGAGCTCGATGACGCGCACGATGCCCTCCAGGCCGACGCCCGCCTCGGAGAGCTCGCCGATCTCGCGCAGCTTCGCGATATCGGCGAGCGAGTACCGGCGCACGCGGCCGGAGGTGCGCTCGGGGACCACGAGCCCCAGGCGGTCGTACTGGCGCAGCGTCTGCGGGTGCATCGCCGCGAGCTCGGCGGCGACGGCGATCGAGAACACCGGCGCGTCCTCGTCGAGTTCGTGCCGCGGTGGTGTCGTCGTCATCGTCGCCTCCTGTTCTGCTGGTCATGCCTGCGGGTGGATCGTGCCGGGTTAGCTGCGCGCCTCGCGCAGCAGGTCCTCGCGCGGGTCGTCCGCGGGGGATGCCGCGATGAAGGCGTCGAGCGCCTCCTCCTGCTCGCGCGTGAGGCGGCTCGGCACGACCACCTCGAGCCGGACGACCATGTCGCCCTTGTGCTTCTTCGTCTCGACGCCTCGGCCCTTCACGCGCATGCGCTTGCCGGACTGCGAGAACGGCGGGACCTTGAGCTTGACGGTGCCGCCGTCGATCGTGGGCACCTCGATCCTCGCTCCCTTGACCGCCTCGGCGAAGGTGATCGGCACGGCGATCTCGATGTTGTCGCCGTCGCGGCTGAACACCGGGTGCGGGCGCACCGAGACCTCGAGGATGAGATCGCCGGGCTCTCCGCCGTTCGGCGAGGGCTGGCCCTTGCCGCGCAGCCGGATCTTCTGGCCGTCGCGCACGCCCGCGGGGATGCGGGCGGTGATGACGCGGCCGTCGCCGGCCTGCAGGTCGATCGTGTCGCCGCGGATCGCGGTCATGAAGCTCAGGGTGGTGGATGCCCGCTGGTCGGCGCCCTTCTGCGGGCCCCGTTGGAAGCCTGCGCCGCCGCCGAACATGCCGCCGAAGAGATCCTCGTAGCCGCCGGGGAAGCCCCCGCCGCGGCCGGCGCTCGAGTAGCCGCCGCCCTGGCCGAACATGCCGCCGAAGAGGTCCTCGAAGCCGCTCGCGCCTCCGGGGCCGCCCGAGCCGGCGGCGAAGCGCGCGCCGGATCCCATCGCGCGGATCTGGTCGTACTCCTTGCGCGTCTCGGGATCGGAGAGCACGTCGTAGGCCTCGGAGACCTCCTTGAACTTCTCCTCCGCGGCAGTGTCGCCCGGGTTCGAGTCGGGGTGGTATTTCCGCGCCAGCTTGCGGTACGTCTTCTTGAGGTCGCCCTCGGACACGTCCTTGTCGACGCCGAGCGTCTGATAAAAGTCCTTCTCGAACCAGTCCTGGCTCGCCATGCACTGCTCCTTAGTTCTCAGTCATGCCCAGCGATGACCGGGCGGGTGGGGTCCCGGCGGAGCGAGACCCCACCCGCTTCGCCGCTATTCGGCCGGGGTGAACACCGCGACCTTGGCGGGACGGATCTCGCGCTCGCCGATGCGGTAGCCGACCTCGATCACGTCCGCGATCGTGCGCTCGGCCACCTCGGGGTTCGGCAGCTGCGCGACCGCCTCGTGGATGCTCGGGTCGAAGGGCTCGCCCTTCTCGCCGTAGGTCTCCACGCCGAGCTTCTCGATGGTCGCGTAGAACTTCGCGACGATGACCTGGAGCGCGCTGCCCTCGGGCAGGTCGCCCGCGGCCTCCGCGCGGCCGAGGTCGTCGAGCACCGGGAGGAACTGCTTCACGATGTTCGCGGCGGCCACGTCGGTCAGCTCCGCCTTCTCGCGGTCGGTGCGGCGACGGTAGTTGGCGTACTCCGCCTGCACGCGCCGCAGGTCCTCGAGGTGCTCGCCGGTACCCCGCGCCTCCCCGGCGGCCGCGGGCTCCTCGCCCTCGGCCGCCGGGGAGTCGGACGCGGCGGATGCGCTCATCGCCTCGTTCAGCAGCGCCTGGAGGTCCTCCTCCGAGATGGTCTCGGCGAGCTCGTCCTCGTCCGCGTCGGGGGCGGCCCCGTCCGCGGCCTCGGAGGCCTCCGTCTCCGGAGCCTCCTCGGCCGCGTCCGCGGGCTCGGCCGCATCCTGCGCCTCCGGCTCGCGAACCTTCCCGGTCTCCGGGTCGATCCGCCGCTTGTCGCGGATGATCGGCTCTTCGTGCTCGTTCGGGTTCTGCTCACTCATCGGCTAGTTCTTCTTCTCTTCGTCTTCGTCGTCGACGACCTCGGCGTCGACGATGTCGTCCTCGCCGCTCTCGCCCTCGGTGGGGGCTTGCGGAGCCTCGCCCGCGGCGGCCTCCTGCTGGTAGATCGCCTGGCCGAGCTTCTGCTGCGACTCGTTGAGCTTCTCGAACGCGGTCTTCACCGCGTCGTCGTCATCGCCCGCGAGCGCGGTCTTCAGCGCGTCGACGTCCGCCTGCACCTCGTTCTTCACGTCGGCCGGGAGCTTCTCGTCGTTCTCCTGGATGACCTTCTCGACCTGGTACGCGGTGGACTCGGCGAGGTTGCGCTGCTCGGCGGCCTCGCGGCGCTTCTTGTCCTCGGCCTCGTGCTCGGCGGCCTCCTTGACCATGCGGTCGATGTCCTCCTGCGGGAGGCTCGAGCCGCCCGAGATGGTCATGGACTGCTCCTTGTTGGTCGCCTTGTCCTTGGCCGACACGTGGACGATGCCGTTCGCGTCGATGTCGAAGGTGACCTCGACCTGCGGGATGCCGCGGGGCGCCGGGGCGATGCCGGTCAGCTCGAAGGTGCCGAGCGGCTTGTTGTCGCGGGTGAACTCGCGCTCGCCCTGGAACACCTGGATCTGCACCGACGGCTGGTTGTCCTCGGCCGTGGTGAAGGTCTCGGAGCGCTTGGTCGGGATCGCGGTGTTGCGCTCGATGAGCTTGGTCATGATGCCGCCCTTGGTCTCGATGCCGAGGCTCAGGGGGGTGACGTCGATGAGCAGCACGTCCTTGCGCTCGCCCTTGAGGACGCCGGCCTGCAGGGCCGCACCCACGGCGACGACCTCGTCCGGGTTCACGCCCTTGTTCGGGTCCTTGCCGCCGGTGAGCTGCTTGACGAGCTCGGTGACCGCGGGCATGCGGGTCGAGCCGCCGACGAGCACGACGTGGTCGATGTCGGCGACCTTGACGCCGGCCTCGGTGATCACGTCGTTGAAGGGCTTCTTGGTGCGGTCGAGGAGGTCCTTGGTGAGCTCCTCGAACTTCGCGCGGCTCAGGCTCGTGTCGAGGTTGGCGGGGCCGTTCTCGGTGAGCGAGAGGTAGGGGAGCTGGATGGAGGTGCTCGTCGAGTTCGAGAGCTCCTTCTTCGCCTGCTCGGCGGCGTCGGTGAGGCGCTTGAGCGCGATCTTGTCGTTCGAGACGTCGACGCCGGTCTGGCTCTTGAACTCCTTGATGAGGAACTCCACGATGCGGGCGTCCCAGTCGTCGCCGCCGAGGCGGTTGTCGCCGGCGGTGGCGCGCACCTGGATGGTCGAGAAGTCCTCGTCCTTGCCGACTTCGAGCAGCGAGACGTCGAACGTGCCGCCGCCGAGGTCGAAGACGAGGATGAGCTCGTCCTCCTTGCCCTTGTCGAGGCCGTACGCGAGGGCCGCGGCGGTGGGCTCGTTGATGATGCGGAGCACCTCGAGGCCCGCGATCTCGCCGGCCTCCTTGGTGGCCTGGCGCTCGGCGTCGTTGAAGTAGGCGGGCACGGTGATGACGGCGCTCGAGACGGTCTCGCCGAGGTAGGTCTCGGCGTCGCGCTTGAGCTTGCCCAGGATGCGGGCCGAGATCTCCTGCGGCGTGTACTTCTTGTCGTCGATCGTCTGCGTCCAGTCGGTGCCGATGTGGCGCTTCACCGACGAGATGGTGCGGTCGACGTTCGTGACGGCCTGGCGCTTGGCGGTCTCGCCGACGAGCACCTCGCCGTCCTTGGCGAACGCGACGACCGAGGGGGTCGTGCGCATGCCCTCGGCGTTGGCGATGACCTTCGGCTCGCCACCCTCGAGGACAGATACGACGGAGTTCGTGGTTCCGAGGTCGATACCAACGGCACGAGACATGTGTTCTCCTTCACTACGTTGAGGCTTGGTCTGCGGTGCTCACCCGAGCCGGCTTTCAAAACCGCCAACCCTGAGTTGACCTGACTCAAGGTTACTCTTGAGCCGAGTCGTGTCAAGTTTGGGAACCTGAGAGTTGAGTGAGGGCGACTCAAGTTTCCGGTCGCGCTGCGGGAACACGAGCACGACCCTGTCCACCGCCTCACCCCGCCCGCCCGCTCAGCCCCGGTACGGCAGCCCGAAGTGCTCGCGGAGCGTCGACCCCTCGTACTCCCGCCGGAACAGGCCGCGATCCTGCAGGATCGGCACGACATGCTCCGCGAACTCGCGGAGCTGGCCCGGGATCGTGTAGGGCATCAGATTGAAGCCGTCGGCCGCCGCCGACTCGAACCAGCGCTGCATCTCGTCCGCGATCCGCTCCGGCGAGCCGACGATCTGATGGTGTCCGCGCTGCCCCGCCACCCGCCGGGCGAACTCGCGGAGGCTGAGCCCCTCGGTCTCGGCGATCCGCCTGTAGACGGCCAGCCGGGACCGGTGCCCCTGCGCCGTCTCGGGATCCGGCAGCGGCGGCACCGGGCCGTCGAGCGGGTACTCGCGGAGGTCGACCTGCACGACGTCGCGGATGCTGCCGAGGATGTGCTCCGGCTGCACGGTGTCGAGCAGGGCCTCGTGCGTCCGCCGCGCCTCCTCGTCCGTCGAGCCGATGACGTACGAGAACCCGGGCGTGATGAGCACCTCGTCCTGGCGCCGACCCGCGCGCTCGACCTCGCCGCGCAGCTGCTCGGCGAAGGCCCGCCCCGCCTGCAGCGTGGTCTGCGCCGTGAAGACGACCTCCGCGTGGGCGGCGGCGAACGCCACGCCGCGCGGCGAGGAGCCCGCCTGCACGCGCACCGGCTCCCCTTGCGCGGAGCGGCGGAACTCCCCCGGCCCCTCGACCGTGAAGTAGCGGCCACGGTGGTCGATCGGGCGGACCGCGCCCTCGCGAGTGTAGGCGCCGCCCTCGCGATCCCACGCGACCGCATCCTCATCCCAGCTGCGCCAAAGGCCGCGCACGACCTCGATCGCCTCCTCCGCGATCTCGTAGCGCTCGTCGTGCGGCAGGTGCTCGCCCCCGCCGAAGTTCGCCACCGTGTCGGGCGAGTAGCTCGTGACGATGTTCCATCCCGCGCGCCCCCGCGAGAGATGATCCAGCGCCAGCACGTGCCGCGAGACGAGGTAGGGGTGCTGGAAAGTGGTCGAGGCCGTCGCGATGATGCCGAGCCGCTCGGTGAGCGCGGCGAGAGCGCCGCCCAGCGAGAACGGCTCGAACGCGTCCACCGGCGGCCCGTATCGCCAGCTCCCGTCGGCGCCGGCGGCGAGCTTGTCGGCGATGAAGAACGCGTCGAACTTCGCGTCCTCGATTATCCGCGCGGCCTCGGCGTACTGGCCGAGATCGTTCGTGCTGCCCTCGGGGATCTCCGGCAGCCGCCAGGCCGAGGCGAGCTGGCCGTGGGGCAGGGCGAACAGGGACAGGTGGATCTGACGGTCCTGGAACATGACTCTCCGATGCGGTCTCGGCCGGTTTATTTAGGGTTGCCTAACCTAAATTAGCCGTTCATGTCGGCGGCGGTACAGCCCCGTACGCGCATCGGCTGCCGTTCCGGATGCGAATAGCGCGCGCATCGTCATATACGGGTTCTGCGACCCATGCGCATCCGGAACGGCAGCCGCGGCGGCGCCCCGTCACCCCGACCGCATAGACTCCGCCCTGTGAGCACCCCAACGACGCCGGAGCCCGGCGAGCAGGACGAGCTGCTGACCACGATGGACGGCGAGCGCGTCGCCCCGCGCGAGCAGCGTCGCCGCGCATTCGCGTGGCAGATGTACGACGTGGGCAACTCGGCCTTCCAGGCCGTCGTCGTCACCTTCGTGTTCGCCACCTATCTGGCCTCGGACCTCTTCCTCGACCCCGAGGTCGTGGCGCTCGGCCAGGCCGACCCGACCAACCCCGTCTACCAGGCGGCGCAGGCGGGCTCGCAGCAGGTGATGAGCGGCCTCGACCTCGCGGCCGCCGTGATCGTCGCGCTGCTCGCCCCCGCCCTCGGCCGCACCACCGACGGCTCCGGGCGGCGCAAGTTCTACCTCGCGCTGTTCTCGGGCGTCACGATCGCCGCGATGCTCGCGATGTTCTTCGTGTTCCCCGACGCGGAGCTCCTCTTCTTCGGCGCGCTGCTGCTGGCGATCGGCGTCGTGTTCTCGGAGCTCGCGGGCGTGAACTACAACGCCATGCTGCCGCAGGTCGCCACCGAGAAGAACGTGGGCCGCGTCTCCGGCACGGGCTGGGGCCTCGGCTACATCGGCTCGATCGTGCTGCTGCTCGTCGTGCTCATCCTCTTCATCCAGAACTTCAACGGGGATGCGCCGGGCGCGGGCATCTTCGGCGTGCCCGACGGGGAGGAGGGCCAGGCCCTCAACATCCGGCTCACCATCCTCGTCGCCGCGATCTGGTTCATCGGCTTCCTCATCCCGCTGCTGCGCCGCGTGCCCGAGGCGAAGCAGCGCGAGGACGTGCCGAAGATCACGCTGTGGCGCGCGTACATCGAGCTCGGGCGCACGATCGCGCGGCTGTGGCGCACCGACCGCAAGCTGCTGCAGTTCCTGCTCTCGAGCGCCGTCTTCCGCGACGGGCTCAACGCGATCTTCGCGTGGGGCGCGGTGCTCGCCGCCCAGGTCTACGGGTTCTCGGGCAGCGAGGTCATGTACTTCGCCGTCGCCGCCAACCTCGTCGCGGGGCTCGGCACCCTGCTCGCCGGCCGTCTCGACGACCGCTTCGGGCCCAAGCCGGTCGTGATCTTCTCGCTGTGCTCGATGATCCTCGCAGGGCTCGTACTGATGGTCACGCCGGACACCAAACTCTCGTTCTGGATCATCGCGCTCGTGCTGTGCCTCTTCGTCGGCCCCGCGCAGACCGCCTCCCGCACCTACCTCTCGCGCGCCGTGCCCGCGGGCCGCGAGGGCGAGATGTTCGGCCTCTACGCCACCACCGGCCGCGCCGCGGGCTGGCTCTCGAACCTGCTCTACTTCGCCTTCATCAGCTGGCTCATGGTGCCCAAGGCGGGCGTGTGGGGCATCCTGCTCACGATCGCGATCGGCCTCGCGATCTTCCTCACGGTGCCGGCCCGGCCCAGAGTCGCGCAGGTGCCGTAGCCGGCCGCTACCGGACCAGGCGGATGTCGACGAGCTCGTGGCCCCAGTCGCGCTCGACGCGGGGCTCCTCGGGCGCGAAGCCGTGCTTGCGGTAGAACGCCTCGGCGCGCGCATTCGTCTCGAGCATCCACAGCCACGCGGGCGCATCGCCGATCGCCTCGCGGATGAGCATGCCGCCCAGGCCCGAGCCGTGCGCGGACCGGAGCGTGTAGAGCTTGCGCAGCTCGAGCGGCCGCGGCGCATCCGCCTCGACGCTGAGGCGCGATTCCGCGAGCCCCGCGGGCTCGCCGTCGACCAGCCCGAGCCAGAGCCCGTCCGCGGAGGCGCGATCCTCGCGCCACGCCGCGATCCGCCGCTCCTCGTCGGCCATCTCGGCCACGAGCCCCTCGGGCAGCACGCCCCCGTAGGTCTCGCGCCAGCCCCGCGCGTGGATGCGGGCGAGGGAGTCGAGGTCGTCGAGGGTCGCGGGGCGGACGCGGATATCGCGGGTCGGCTGCTGTTCGTTCATAGTCGGCCTCCACTGTAATTCCCCCGCCGAGCCGGCCCCGCGAAGTCGCGCGGAGGCGGGCGGCGGCGCCCCGCGCGAAGTCCCACCCGCGCTTCCGCGCCCGGGCCGCTGCGTCGCGCGCCTCGAGCGCGCGAACCCGGCTAGGCTTTCGCGGGACAGCACCCGTTCGACCCTGGAGACCATCGTGGCCACCGTTCTCGCCCTGCACGCCGCAGTCGCCGACATCCCGCTGCTCACCGGCAGCACCATCGCCCGCCTCACGGAGGAGGGCCACCGCGTGATCGCGGCGACGTTCACGGGCGACGAGCCCGCCGCGGTCGCCAACTCGCTCGGCGCCGCGCGCGCCGAGAACCTCGGCCACGGCATCGACCTCGAGGCGTCCGACGCCGCGGCGCAGCTCGCCGATCGCGTCGTCGAGTTCGCCTCGAACGAGCAGATCGACCTCATCCTCGGCTACGACTCGATCGGCGTCGTGCACGAGGCCGCGCACGTGCTCGTGCACGAGGTGGGCGACGCCGTCGCCGAGCGCCTCGGTGCGCCGACCGTCGAGGCCGCTATCTCCCGCGAGCTCGTGAACCGCGGCGCCCAGGTCGCCAAGACCCTGCGCAAGACCGTGCCCTTCAGCGAGGAGCAGATCGCGCAGTTCCGCCCCAAGGCCGAGCTCGCGTACGACATCCCCACCAAGCGCACCTTCGACCGCAAGTGGGACGCGATGAAGGCGGCCGGCGGCGGCAGCGACCAGTTCTCGCAGCTGCTCGCGCGCGGCATGCGCTTCCCCAAGCTCGTGGTGAGCCCGCTGTTCCAGCACGAGTACTTCGGCGTCGGCAAGGGCGAGGCCCCGGCGTTCTTCACCGCGCTCGCGAAGTAGCCGCGGGGCGGCCCGGCCGTCTTCGCGCAGATGCGTCGCAGTTCGCGGTTATGGGCCGCGCATAACCGCGAACTGCGACGCATCCGTTCAGGCGCGGGCGCGAGTCCCGTCAGGCGAGGGCGAGCATCTCGTCAGGCGCAGGCGGGCATCCAGCCTGGAACTCCTCGTGCGACTGGTCGTGATCCGTTCAGGCCAGAGCCCGGTCGAGCACCTCGCGGGCGTGCGTCCAGAGCAGCGCGCCGCCCGCGTCCGGGAGCACCTCACGACGAGTCGAGGGGATGCGCCCCGCGAGCGTCGCCCCGTGATCGGGCGAGTGCCCGAGGTCCTCGGCGCCGAAGAGGATGTCGACTGGGCACCCGATGCGCTCGAAGTCGATCCGCCAGGTCCGCATCGCCAGGAGCGTGTCCCGCGCGTATCCTCGGGCATCGTTAGCGAATCCCTCCGCGAGCGCCCGCCGGTACCGCTCGAGGAACTCCGGCTGCGAGTAGCGGGCCCGGTCGGCCTCGCCCGCGCCCTCGAGGACCATGCGCTCCATCGCCTCGGCGGTGAAGCCGCGGAGCACCGCCTCGGCCCGTTCGGGCTGCGTCGCGGCGAGATCGGCCAGACCGGTCGCCTCCTCGGGCAGCATCGCGCGGATCGGCGGATGCGCGAGCTCGTCGGCCGGCGAGACGAGCACGAGCCGCGTCGGCCAGCCCGCGGCCGCCGCCGCAAGCCCGAACGCCGCGCCCTGCGAGTTCGCGACGATCGGCACCGCATCCGTGCCGGCGGTCCGCGTCGCGAAGGCGCGGTAGTCCTCGGCGGTGGATGCGAGGGTCCGGTCCTCCGCCGCCGTCGATCCGGCCATGCCGGGCCGGTCCATCGTGAGCAGGCGGACGCCGAGCTCCTCGAGCAGGTCCTCCCCGAACGTCATGCTCCTGCCGGTGCCGGCCCCCGCGATGAACAGCACCGGGCGGCCGGTCTCGGGGCCCGTCGTCGCGCCCGCGAGGCGCCTTCCGTCCGGGAGGGAGATGTCGATCGGGTCTGCTGCGCTCATGCCTGCGAGTCTCGCACGAGGCGGACACCGAGGCGGGACGGCAAGCGCCTCCGCAAGGCAGGATGCGTCGGAGGCCGGCGCGGGACAGGGCTCGTCGGGCACCGACACAGGACAGGATGGGTCAGTTGCCAACACAGGGCGGGGCGTGTCTCTAATACACATCTGACGCTGCCGA
>NZ_FUIC01000001.1 GCF_900163695.1 Gulosibacter sp. 10 | reverse complement strand
GCATGGGGGACTGTGTGGGAGAGTAGGACACTGCCGGACTCTTTTTGAATGAAGTGTGGGAGGCCCTGATCTGGGGTCTCCCATACTTGTTTTTCCGGGGCCGTGGTCGGGCTCGGGGTGTGGAAGCGGGGATATCCGTGAGGGGTATCCCCTTTTCGCGGTTTCCGAGACCGGACGGTGCCCCGGGACCATGCGATGCGTTCGACACCGCGTGCAGCCGGCTATCTCGCGACGTAGAAGAGGCGCTTGTTGACGAACTCGTCCATGCCGAGCGGCCCGAGCTCACGTCCGTATCCCGAACGCTTCACCCCGCCGAACGGCATCTGGGCGGTCTCGGCCTGAGCCACGTTGACGTGCGCCATCCCGGTCCGCAGCCGGCGGGCCACCCGAGCCGCGCGGGTTTCGTCCCGCGAGAAGACCGATCCGCCGAGCCCGTAGACCGAATCGTTCGCGAGCCGGATCGCCTCCTCCTCGGACGAGACCCGATACACCACCGCGACAGGGCCGAAGAGCTCCTCGCGGTAGGCGCGCATCTCCGGGGTGACCCCGGTGAGCACGGCGGGGGAGTAGTAGCTGCCGGGGCCGTCGAAGAGCTCACCGCCGACATGGAGCGTCGCCCCCTTCGCAACGGCATCCCGCACCTGCTCATCGAGCTGCTCGGCGGCCCGCCGGGACGAGAGGGGCGCGAACGTCCCGGGAAGCTCCTCGGCGGGATCGCCCGGGACGAGCCCCTCCGCACGCGCGATCAGCTCGCGGACGAACTCGTCGTAGATCTCCTCGGCGACGATCATCCGCTTGTTCGAGTTGCAGGCCTGTCCGGTGTTCTCGATCCGCACCGCCCAGGCGGTATCGGCGATCGCCGCGACGTCCTCCGAATCGAGCACGATGAAGGGATCCGATCCGCCGAGCTCGAGCACGGCCTTCTTCAGGTGCTTTCCCGCGAGCTCGCCGATGATGGCGCCCGCCCGTTCGGAGCCGGTGAGCGACACGCCCTGCACCCTGGGGTCGGCGATGATGCCGGCAACCTGTTCGTGGCTCGCGAAGACCGTGCCGTAGGCGCCCGCGGGGAGCCCCGCGTCATCCATGATCGATTGGATGGCCAGCGCCGAACGCGGGCAGGACTCGGCGTGCTTCAGCAGGATCGTGTTGCCCAGCATGAGGTTCGGAGCCGCGAAGCGCGCGACCTGATAGTAGGGGTAGTTCCACGGCATGATGCCGAGCAGCGGTCCCACCGGCAGGTGCTGGATCACGGCGCGGTCGCGCGAGAGGGTGTCGATCTCGCGGTCCGCCGCCAGCGAGGCGCCGTGCTCGGCGTAGTAGTCGAAGATGTCCGTGCAGAAGTCCACCTCCGCCTCGGCCTCGGAGCGGGGCTTGCCCATCTCGAGCGTGATGATGCCGGCCAGCTCCTCCCTCCGCGCGGAGAAGGCGCGGGCGATCCGCCGGACGTACTCGCCCCGCCGCCCGATCGGCTCTTCGCTCCAGGACTCGAACGAGCGCTGCGCGGAGGCGACGGCCTGCTCGATCTCGGCGTCGGCGGCCGGGGCGAATGTCTCGACCAGCGTTCCGTCGACGGGATTGACGACTCGATACGGGCTCGATGCTGCGGGATCGACGGTCACGGGCGGTTCCTCTCGACGGGGATCGTGGTCATTGCCACGGCCAGCCTGTCACGCCCGCCTGCGTGCTGCGGAGGCGGCTCGATGCCGCACTGCCTTCCGGCGCCGTCGGGTGGCCGCGTACAATGGTGGATGATAATTCCACAGTGCACCGATGAAGGGAACGAGCAATGGCTGAAGAACGCCGCGATGAGGGCAGGGACCGCGACGGTTCCGGCGACCGGCACCGCAAGGGGCAGTACCGGGGAGATTCGCGAGGCCGACGTTCCCGTGATGGTGCACGAGGCGAAGGAACGCGCCGCGACGACCGCGGCGGCCGATCCTCGCAGGACGGCGACCGTCGGCACGACGACCGCCGCTACGATCGCGGCGGAGAATCCCGCGGCGGCCGCGACGGCGGCTACCGCGGCCGGAAGGACGGCGACCGGGATCGCCGGGACGGTTACGGCCGCGGCAATGATCGACGCGACGACCGGGGACGGGAGCGCGGCCCGCGCGACGGCCGCGACCGGGAGTACCGCGGCGACCGCGAGGGCGGATACCGGGGGAACCGGGACGGCGGCTATCGCGGCGGACAGGGCCGGGACGGCGATCGTCGCGACGGCTACGGTCGGAGCGACGACCGCCGCGGCGGCTACCGGGGCGACGGGCGCGGCCGGCCCCGCGACGACGACCGGCGCAGAGATGGCGGTCGCGGAGGTTACTCGCGCGACGGCGAGGAGCGCGGCGGTCGCCGCCGCGACTTCGATCGCGGAGACCGCCCCTTCCGTCAGCAGCGCGACGGCGGCGATCGGCGCGGTTCCGACCGGCGTGGCTCCGATCGGCGCGAGGGAGATCGCCGTGACGGCGACCGCCGCGATTTCGCCCGCCGTGAGGATCGCCCCCGCGGCGACCGCCGCGATGGCGATCGGCGCGGCTGGGACCGTCGCGACGGCGATCGACGGGATGCGCCCCGTCGCGAGGATCGTCCGCGCGGCGACCGGGGCCGTGACGACCGCTCGCGCGGGGATCGCCGCGACGGCGGATTCGGGGGAGACCGGCGCCGCGACGACCGCGGCCCGCGGCGGGACCACGGCGGTCCGCGCGGCCGCGACCGCTCCCACATCGATCCGAGCGAGGGCGTGCGCCTGCAGCCGGAGCGCCCCATCGAGCTGCGCGCGGTGCGCGCCGAGCACGAGGATCCCGAGATCCCCGAGGGCATCACCGATCGCGACCTCGACAACAAGGCGCGGATGGAGCTGAAGACGCTCTCGAAGGAGAACGCCAGCTTCGTCGCGAAGCATCTCGCGATGTCCTCGATGCTCATCGACAGCGATCCGGAGCTCGCGCACCAGCACGCGCTCAGCGCATCCCGGCGCGGCGGCCGCATCGCCATGGTCCGCGAGACGCTCGCGATCACCGCCTACACCATCGGCGACTACGCCCTCGCGCTGCGCGAGCTGCGCACCTACCGCCGCATCTCCGGCAAGGACGATCAGCTCGCCCTCATGGTGGACTGCGAGCGGGGGCTCGGCCGACCCGATCGCGCCCTCGAGCTGGGCCGCACGGCCGACCGCGACGCCCTGCCCGCGGCTCAGCGCGTGCAGCTCGCCATCGCGATGTCCGGTGCGCGCCTCGATCAGGAGCAGCCCGAGCTCGCCCTGGCCGAGCTCGAGATCCCGCAGCTCGACCGCACGCGGGCCTTCGAGTACAGCCCCGCGCTGTTCGCGGCCTACGCCACCGTTCTCGAAGACCTCGGGCAGACCGCGGAGGCCGCCCAGTGGCACTCGGCGGCCCGCCGGGCCGAGGCGGCGCTCGAAGCCGTCTCGCACAACGAGTTCGAGACGATCGAGATCGTCTCCGAGGAGCTCGAGTCCGACGAGCCCGAGCAGGAGGAACGCGAATCCGAGGAGCGCGAGCCCGAGGAGCGCGAGCAGACGGCGCTCGAGGCCGAGCCGCGCACCGCCGACGAACCGGTCGAGTCGGTCGATGCGGTCGAGCCCTCCGAGTCGGTCGAACCGGCCGAGTCGTCCGCGTCGGTTCAGCCGACCGAATCGGTCGAAGACTCCGCTGCAGCGGTCGATTCCGCGGACGACGGAGACGATGCGGCCGTCGCTGCCGAGACCGGCACGGCGGGATCGCCGGCGGCGCCGAGCGCCCCGGTGGACCTCGAGGACCTGCCTACGGGCGCGGAGCTCGAGAGCGAGATCCAGGCCGAGTACGAGGAGCTCATCGCCCAGATCGAGCAGGAGGCGGACGCCGAGGCCGCCGCCGCGACCGCGGGGGACACCGCTAAGACCGTCGCTGCCGGCTCGGGTGTTGCGGGCTCAGGTGTTGCCGGTTCGGACTCTGTCGAGTCGGACGCTGTCGAGTCGGACTCTGTCGAGTCGGACTCTGTCGAGTCGGACGCTGCCGGTTCGGACCCTGTCGAGTCGGACGCTGCAGGCTCGGATGCTGCCGAGCAGGACCTCCCGGCCGAGCAGGAACTCCCGGCAAGCCAGGACATCGAGGTGGAGCTCATCGACATCGAGCCGAAGCCCGAGCCCGAGTCGGCGCCCGAGCAGGCCGCGAAGTCGGCGGCCGAGGGTACCGTTGAGGGCGGATCCGAGGATTCCGAGGCCGCTTCGAAGAAGACCGGGAAGCGCGAGGAGTCCGACGAGGACGGGGACGACGAGCAGCTCTCGCTGTTCGACATCTGATCTGTTCGACACCTGAACTGAGGGGCGGCCGTTCCGCGGCCCCCCCCGACCATCCGCATCCACCACCACGACCGGCTCCGCCACATCGAGGAGAGAAACTTGGCACTATTCCGCAGCGGCACCGGCCAGGGCCCCGCGCCGCTCGAGGGCGTCGACGTCATCCTGGCCGATCTCGACGGGGTCGTCTACCGGGGGCCGAACGCCGTTCCCCACGCGGTGGACGCGCTGAACCGGTACGCCGGCGAAGGCCGTCGCGTCGGCTACATCACGAACAACGCCTCCCGCACCGACGAGGCCGTGGCGGCGCACCTGCGCGACCTCGGACTGCGCACGGAGGCGGAGGACGTGGTGACGAGCCCCCAGGCCGCCGTCCGCATGCTCGGCGAACTCGTCGAGCCCGGCGCCCTCGTGCTGGTGGTCGGCGGCGAGGGGCTCGTGGACGAGCTCCGGAAAGCGGGCTTCCGCGTCACGCGCTCGGCCGACGACCGGCCGGATGCGGTGGTGCAGGGCTTCGCGCCGGACGTCGGCTGGAAGCACC
The DNA here is from genome assembly GCF_900163695.1 of Gulosibacter sp. 10. Classification (GTDB taxonomy): domain Bacteria; phylum Actinomycetota; class Actinomycetes; order Actinomycetales; family Microbacteriaceae; genus Gulosibacter. Next base: position 30,978 of record NZ_FUIC01000001.1, on the reverse strand, counting down.
TCGCCGAGGCCTCCTTCGCGCTCGCCCGGGACATCCCCTGGGTCGCCACGAACCAGGACTGGACCATCCCCGTCGAGCGCGGCATCGCCCCCGGCAACGGCACGCTCGTGTCCGCCGTGCACACCGCGGTGGCCAAGCTGCCCAGGGTCGCGGGCAAGCCCGAGACCCCGCTCTTCGAGGCCGCCCGCGAGCGGTTCGGCGCGAAGCGGCCCATCATGGTGGGCGACCGCCTCGACACCGACATCAAGGGCGCGAACGCGGCCGGGGTGGCGAGCGCGCTCGTGCTCACCGGCATCGACGGCCCCAAGCAGCTGATCGCCGCGGGACCGGCCGAGCGGCCCGACTTCATCCTCGAGGACCTGCGGGGGCTCGAGCAGCCGTATCCCGCGGTGAAGGTCTCGCATCCGGGCCCGGAGCTCGTCGACGCGCGCGTCGGCGGCGAGCACTGCGTGCTCGACGGCATCGACCTGCGCGTCCGCTCCCGGGGCAGGAACAGGCTCGACCTGCTGCGGGCCGCGTGCGCGGCGATCTGGAACTCCGACAAGCTCATCTACGCACTGCGCATCCCCGAGCACCTCTACGAGCAGTGGGACGCGCAGTCGTGAGCGAGCACGGCGAGGCGGCCGCGGACGGACGGGCGGAGCCGCCCCGGCACGAAGCCGAGTCGCTCCCGCTCGCGGAGCGCGCCGAGGCCTACGAGGGGGCGCTCGAAGCGCTCCGCGCGGCGCTCGAGGGCGCCGATGCGCCGCCCGAGGCGCCGGAGGCGTAGCGCATGGGCCGGCGACTCGACCGCGCGCTCGCGGAGCGCGGCCTCGCGCGCAGCCGGACGGCCGCCGCTCGCCTCATCGCCGACGGCGCGGTGCGCGTCAACGGCGAGCCCGCGACCCGCGCCGCCCGGACCGTGGACGAGCACGACGAGCTCGCCGTCGTCGAGCCGGACCGCTACGTGTCGCGCGCCGCGCACAAGCTCCTCGACGCGCTGGACGCGTTCGGCATCGATGTGCGGGGGAGCGCGGCGCTCGACCTCGGAGCGTCCACCGGCGGCTTCACGCAGGTGCTGCTCGAGCGCGGCGCCCGCGCCGTCGTCGCGCTCGACGTGGGCCACGACCAGCTCGATCCGCTCATCCGCGCGGACGCCCGCGTCACGGCGATCGAGGGCGAGAACGCCCGCCACCTCGATCGCGCGCGGCTCGACCGGCTGCTGCAGGCGCAGCGGCGGGACCGTCCGCCGCTGCGGGCCGAGGAGATCGCGCTCGCGACGGGCGACCTCTCGTTCATCTCCCTGCGGCACATCGTGCCGGTGCTGCCCGCGACGCTCCCGGCGCTGCGCGACGTCGTGCTGCTCGTGAAGCCCCAGTTCGAGGTGGGCCGCGCGCACGTGCGCGGCGGCATCGTCACCGATCCGCAGGTGGCGGCCGAGCGCGCGATCGACGTGCTGCGCGAGGCGCGCGAGGCCGGTCTACGGCCGCGCGGATTCCGCCCCTCCCCGGTGAGGGGCACCCACGGCAACGCCGAGTACCTGCTCTGGTGCTCCGCGGACGATCGACCCGGCGGCACCACAGGGACGGATGCGTCAGAATGGGAGGATCGAGTTCGATCCACCATCATGGAAGGGGCGGCATGACGCGACCGGCAGGGGAATCGGCCCGACGGATTCTGGTGGTGAGCCACTTCGCCCGGCAGGAGGCGATCGACACGAGTCTCGGCGTCATCGAGCATCTCGCGCAGGCCGGGATCGTGCCGGTGGTCGAGGCGCACTCCGCCACCGAGCTCTACTCGGAGCTCGACGTCGCGCTCCCGCACACGGTCGAGCGGCTCGGGGAGGACTGCGGGATCGCGGACTGCGAGCTCGTCGTGGTGCTCGGCGGCGACGGCACGATCCTCCGCGGCGTCGAGCTCGCCCGCACGGCGGACGTGCCGGTGCTCGGCGTGAACCTCGGCCACGTCGGTTTCCTCGCCGAGAGCGAGAAGGAGGCGCTGCCGAGCGTGGTCGAGGGCATCATCGCCCGCCAGTACGAGGTCGAGGAGCGGCTCGCGCTGCAGATCGACGTGGTCGACGCCGCGGGCGAGCACCGCAGCGAATGGGCGCTCAACGACGCCGCCATCGAGAAGGGCAACCGCGAGCGGATGCTCGACGTCATGATCTGGGTCGACGGCGAGCCGCTGTCGAGCTTCGGCTGCGACGGCGTGCTGTTCTCCACACCCACCGGGTCGACGGCCTACTGCTTCTCGGCCGGCGGGCCCGTGGTCTGGCCCCAGGTCGAGGCCATGGTGCTCGTGCCGGTCTCCGCGCACGCGCTGTTCGCGAAGCCGCTCGTCGTGGCGCCCGACTCGAAGCTCGAGGTCGAGGTGCAGCCGCGGGACGCCGGCGACGCGGTGCTCTGGCTCGACGGCCGACGATCCGTCGAGCTGCCCGACGGCGCGCGCGTGACCGCCACCCGATCGCCGCAGTCGGTCAAGCTGGCCCGGCTGCACCAGTCGCCGTTCACGAAGCGGCTCGTCGACAAGTTCCAGCTGCCGGTCGTGGGATGGAGGGGGCGCGCCTGATGTTCGAAGACATCGAGATCCGTGGACTCGGCGTCATCGAGGAGGCCCGGCTGCCGCTCGGCCCCGGATTCACGGCCGTCACCGGCGAGACCGGCGCGGGCAAGACGATGGTCGTGACCGCGCTCGGGCTCCTGCTCGGCGGACGCGCCTCCGCGAACGTCGTACGCAAGGGTGCCGACCGCGCGCGCATCGAGGGGCACGTGCTCGTGGACGCGGAGTCGCGGTTCGCGGAGTTCGTCGACGAGGCCGGCGGCGAGGGCGAGGGCTTCGAGGACGCGGAGGGGCGCGAGCGCTCGGCCGTCGTCCTCGCCCGGCAGATCGCCGGCAACGGCCGCTCCCGGGCCTGGCTCGGCGGCCAGTCGGTGCCCGCGGGGTCCCTCGGGGAGGCCGGCGAGATGCTCGTCGCGATCCACGGGCAGTCCGAGCAGCTCCGGCTCACGCAGGAGGGCGCCCAGCGCGACGCCCTCGACCAGTTCGGGGGCGAGGCGGCGCGGGACGCGCTGACGGTGCTCGCCGAGCGCTATGAGCGCGTGGCCGAGCTGCGCGCCGAGCACGAGCGGCTGCGGGCCGGCGCCGAGGACCGCGAGGCGGAGCGCGAGCATCTGCGCGCCCTCATCGACGCGGTCGAGGCGGTGAACCCCGAGCCGGGGGAGGACGACTCGCTGCTGCGCCGCATCGAGCGCCTCAGCAACCGCGAGCAGCTGCGCGCGGATATCGGCGGGGCGCACATGCTCCTCGCCGGCGAGGAGGTGCCCGGCGGCACCCTGCGCGACCGGGTGCGCGAGGTCCGCGCCAGCGTCGACCGCGGCCACCGGTCGGACGCCTCGCTCGACCTCGCCGTCGAGAGCGCCGCCGACCTCGAGTACGCGATCGACGAGCTCGCCGAGAACCTCGCGAGCTATCTCGCGGACCTCGACACCGAGGGCGTCGGGGAGCTCGAGGCCCTCGACGAGCGCCTCGCCGCGATCGAGGGGCTCAAGCGGGACTACGGCAAGGACCTCGTCGAGCTGCTCGAGGAGTACGAGGAGGCGGGCAGGCGCCTGCTCGAGCTCACGGGGGAGGACACGCGGCTGCCCAGGCTCACGGAGGAGGTCGCCGAGGCCGAGGCCGAGCTCGAGGCCGCCGCATCCGCCCTCACCGAGGTGCGCGAGCGCAGCGCCGCGCAGCTCGAGGTCGAGGCCACCGAGGAGCTGCGCGCGCTCGCGATGCCCAACGCGCGGCTCGTCGTGCGCGTCGAGCAGGACGAGACCATCCGCCGCCACGGCCGGGACCGGATCGAGCTCCTGCTCGAGCCGCATCCGGGCAGCGACCCCGCCCCGCTGCGCGCGGGCGCCTCCGGCGGCGAGCTGAGCCGCGTGATGCTCGCGCTCGAGGTCGTGCTCGCGGGCGCGAACCCGGTGCCCACGCTCGTCTTCGACGAGGTCGACGCCGGTGTCGGCGGCGCCGCGGCGCTCGAGATCGGCGCCCGGCTGCAGCGTCTCGCGCGCTCGAGCCAGGTGATCGTCGTGACCCACCTGGCGCAGGTCGCGGCCTTCGCCGACCACCACGTGCGCATCGAGAAGTCGACCGCCAGCGGCGTCACCAGCTCCGCCATCCGCGAACTCGACGAGGAGGGGCGCATCGAGGAGATGACACGCCTGCTCAGCGGTCTCGTGGATTCCGAATCGGGGCGCGCGCACGCCCAGGAACTGCTCCGCCGAGCCTCGGACGCCGCGGCGTCGGTCGCGAGGTGAGATAGGATTGAACCCCGTGAATGACGCATCTGCTCCGGCCCCCTCCGCGCCGATCGAAACCCCGGTCAAGCAAATCTTCGTGACGGGCGGTGTCGTCTCCTCGCTCGGCAAGGGGCTCACCGCGGCCAGCCTCGGCAACCTGCTCCGAGCCCGCGGCGTGCGGGTGGTCATGCAGAAGCTCGACCCGTACCTCAACGTCGACCCGGGCACGATGAACCCGTTCCAGCACGGCGAGGTGTTCGTCACCGAGGACGGCGCCGAGACCGACCTCGACATCGGCCACTACGAGCGCTTCCTCGACGTCGACCTCACGCGCGCCGCGAACGTCACCACCGGGCAGATCTACTCGACCGTCATCGCCAAGGAGCGGGCCGGCGAGTACCTCGGCGAGACCGTGCAGGTGATCCCGCACATCACCGACGAGCTCAAGCGCCGCATGCGCCTGCAGGCCACCGAGACCCCGCGCCCCGACGTGATCATCACCGAGGTCGGCGGCACGATCGGCGACATCGAATCGCAGCCCTTCATCGAGGCCGCGCGGCAGATCCGCCACGAGCTCGGCCGCAACAACGCGTTCTTCGTGCACGTCTCGCTCGTGCCCTTCATGGGCGCCTCCGGCGAGCAGAAGACCAAGCCCACCCAGCACTCGGTCGCCGCGCTCCGCTCCGCCGGCATCCAGCCGGACGCCCTCGTGCTGCGCAGCGACCGGCCCGTCACCGAGTCGAACCGCGCGAAGATCGCGCTCATGTGCGACGTCGACTCGAAGGCTGTCGTCAACACCCCCGACCTCTCCTCGATCTACGAGATCCCGCGCAAGCTGAGCGAGCAGGGCCTCGACGAGTACATCATCGAGCAGCTCCGCCTCGACGTCGACGGCTTCGACTTCACCGGCTGGGAGCAGCTGCTCGAGGTCGTGCACGAGCCCAAGCACACCGTCAAGATCGCGCTGGTCGGCAAGTACGTCGACCTGCCCGACGCCTACCTGTCGGTCACCGAGGCGCTGCGGGCCGGCGGCTTCGCGCACGGCTCGCGCGCCGAGATCCGCTGGGTGCCCTCCGACGAGTGCGAGACCCCCGAGGGCGCCGCGGCGCTGCTCTCCGACGTGGACGGCATCTGCGTGCCCGGCGGCTTCGGCATCCGCGGCATCGAGGGCAAGCTCGGCGCGCTCCGCTTCGCCCGCGAGAACCGCATCCCCGCCCTCGGCCTGTGCCTCGGCATGCAGTGCATGGTCATCGAATACGCCCGCCACGTCGTGGGCATCGAGGGCGCCTCCTCCTCGGAGTTCGACCCCGAGGCCGCCGACCCGGTCATCACGACCATGGCCGAGCAGATCGAGATCGTCGACGGCGGAGACCTCGGCGGCAGCATGCGCCTCGGCGCGTACCCGGCCGCGCTCCGCCCCGGCTCGGTCATCGCGAACGCCTACGGCGCCGAGTCCGTCTCGGAGCGCCACCGCCACCGCTACGAGGTGAACAACGACTACCGCGAGCGGCTCGCGGAGGCCGGCCTCGAGTTCTCCGGCACCTCGCCCGACGGCAGGCTCGTCGAGTTCGTCGAGCTGCCGACCGAGGCGCACCCGTACTACGTCGGCACCCAGGCGCACCCCGAGCTGAAGTCCCGCCCCAACCGGGCCCACCCGCTGTTCGCCGGACTCATCGGCGCGGCGCTCGACCGCCAGGCGGCGAGCCGCCTCGTCGAGGTCGAGGACGAGGCCGGCGCGGAATGACCGTCGCCGAGCAGGGCGCGGACGCGGTGCTCGAGCTCCGCGACATCCCCGAGCGGCACGAGGTGCGCTCGGAGGAGCTCGTGCACCGCGGCTGGGTCTGGAACCTCAAATCCGAGACCGCCGCGTACGGCGACGGCGAGATCACGCGGGAGTTCATCGACCACACCGGCGCCGTGAGCGTCGTCGCGCTCGACGAGCAGGACCGCGTGCTGCTGATCCGCCAGTACCGGCACCCGGTCGGCTTCCGCCAGTGGGAGCTGCCCGCCGGGCTGCTGGACGACCCGCACGAGTCGCCGCTGGTCGCCGCCCAGCGGGAGCTCGCCGAGGAGGCCGACTACGCGGCCGAGGAGTGGTCGCTGCTGCTCGACTTCTGGACCACGCCGGGCGGCTGCAACGAGTCCATCCGCATCTTCCTCGCGCGGGGGCTCACCCCCACCGGTCGGATCTTCGAGCGCGTGCACGAGGAGGCCGACATCGAGACGGCCTGGGTGCCCCTCGACGAGGCGGTCACGGCCATCCTGCGCGGCGACCTCCACAACCCCGCCATGCTGCAAGGCGTGTTCGCCGCGAACGAGGCGCGCCGCCGCGGCTGGGAGACCCTCCGCCCCGCGGACGCGCCGTGGCCCACGAAGTCGGCGGGGCCCTCGGTGCTGCCGCGGGCGCTCGCGGACGGCAACCGGGCGTGAGCACCGGGCCCGGGCCCGAGCGATCGGAACTCGGGCGCATCCTCGACCGCTATCTGCGGTTCCTCACGATCGAGCGGGGCCTGTCGCAGCACTCGGTCGCCGCCTACGAGCGCGATCTCGGCCGCTACCTCGAGTTCCTCGACGCGCGCGGCGTGCGCGAGCCGCGCGCGATCGGCGCCGAGCATCCGCGCGCTTTCGTGGCGTGGCTGCGCGAGGCGCCCGAGGAGGGCGGGCTCGGGCTCGCGGCCTCCTCCGCGAGCCGCTCCGCCTCGAGCGTGCGCAGCCTGCACCGCTTCATGGACGAGGAGGGGCTCGTCGACGAGGACGTCGCGGGCGAGCTCCGGGCGCCCAAGCTGCCCCGCCGGCTGCCCAAGGCGCTGACGATCGCGGAGGTGCAGGCGCTGCTCGACGCCGCCGGGGGAGACGAGCCCGCACAGCTGCGCGACCGGGCCCTGCTCGAGCTGCTGTACGCCACCGGGGCGCGGGTGAGCGAGGCGGTGTCGCTCGACGTCGACGACGTGATCGAGCGCGACTTCGTGCGGGTGCGCGGCAAGGGCGACAAGCAGCGGATCGTGCCGCTCGGCTCCTTCGCCCGCGAGGCGCTCGACGCGTACCTCGTGCGCGCCAGGCCGCTGTTCGCCGCGAAGGGCGCGGGCAGCCCGCGCCTGTTCCTCGGCGTGCGGGGCGGGCCGCTCTCGCGCCAGTCCGCGGGGCTCGTCCTCGAGCGGATCGCGAAGCGCGCCGGGATGCCGGGGCGGGTCTCGCCGCACACCCTGCGGCACTCGTTCGCCACCCACCTCATGCAGGGCGGGGCGGACGTGAGGGTCGTGCAGGAGCTGCTCGGGCACGCCTCGGTCTCGACCACGCAGATCTACACGAAGGTCACGGTGGACGCGCTGCGCGAGATGTACGCGACCTCGCATCCGCGGGCGCTCAAGGGGTGAGCACTACTCGTTCGTGATGACGATCGGCTCCGAGCCGTCGATCGAGATCTCGAGCTGGGCCCGGTCGATGCCGCTCTCGAGCAGGATGAGCTCCGAGCGGTAGGAGAGCCGCTCCGAGATCGCCTGGATGCGCACGCTCGGATCGCTCTTGTCGGGGGTGTCGGAGTCCTGATCCGGCGTCGCGCCCGGGGCGCCCTCCTCGCCGCGGTTCGGCGTCTCCACCGAATCGGAGTCGTCCTGCCAGGGCTCCTCGCCGCGGTCGGGCTGCTGCGCGCCGTCCGGATCGGGGCGCGGCGCCGGCTCGGGCTCCTGCTGCGAGGGCGCCGGCTCCTGCGAGGACTCGGGCTCGCGCTGCGGCGTCTCGGGCGCCTCGGGCTGAGGCCCGGGCTGCGACTCCTCGGTGGCCTCGGGCTGCGGCGCGGCGTCCTCGGGAGCGCCGTCGCCCGACCCGCCGTCGGGGGCGGGCGCATCGGACTCGCCCTGGTGCGAGAGCGGCTGCGTGACGATGCGCATCTCGAACTGGGCGCTCTCGCCGCCGAGCTCCACGAACATGCGCAGCTCGTACTGCTCGCCCTCCGCCATCGTGGCCGCGAGCTCCTGATCGAGCGCGCGGAAGGTGCTGAGCTCCTCCTCGGTGACTTCGCGGCCCGCGTCGATCACGAGGGAGGGCCACGTGTCGGGCGCCGTCGTGAGCTGCACGTGCCCGTAGGTCAGCCAGTCGGGGCGCTCGAGGGAGAGCAGCCGCTCGTACTCGTCGGCGGGGCTCTCGTGCTCGGCGACGAGGTCGAGCCAGTAGGTGGCGGCCCCGGTGGGCCCCACCTGGCTGAAGGTCGCGGTGACGGGGCCGAGGCCGTCGACGTGCTCGATCAGCTCCGTCCACTCCGACTCGCTGCGCGTGACGCGGGTGGTGCTCAGGGTCTGCTCCTCGGCGAAGGCGAGGTCCACCTTCGCGACGACGGCGATCTCCTCGTAGAGCGTGTGCAGCAGCCCGCCCGTGGCCTCGGCCTCGGCGCCCTCCGCGAGCGAGATGTCGAGCGAGTAGCCGGCCTCGCCGGTGCTGGCGGGCAGGATCTCGAAGTCGGCGGCCACGCCGGACTCCTCCACGGCGCTGCGGATGCGCTCCATCTGCGCCTGCGCGTCGTCCTTGCCGCCGGAGAAGAACACGAGCGCCCCCGCCACGAGCGCCACGACCAGCACGGCGATCGCGATCGCCGCGCCGAGGCGCCAGCGACGCATCTGGAAGGGACCCGCGGCAGACATATCCTTCAGACTACTTCGCGAGGGGCCGTTTCACACGGTTCTTGTGCAGTGTCACAACGTTTTTCCGCACCCCGCGGCACGTCTCGGCGGCATCGTCAACCCTCAAGTGCCGCTTGAAGCGCCTTGCGCGACACCCGCGGCGCACGGGCGGATGCCCCGGGTCGCGGCGATACCATCGGGGCAGCGCGTACGACTGGATGAGGAGGCGGTTGCCTGTGGCCATGACAGAAGCCGACCTGCCCGCACTGCCGGGCCTCGAGATCCCCAAGGGACTGCTGGCCCCGACGACCGGGGCGAAGCGGTCCCGGGGCGACGGGGAGGCCGTGCCCGCGGCGCCGGGCTCGGAGCCCGGGCAGCCGCGCTCCGCGGAGGCCGTCTCCACGCGGCTCTACAAGAAGTTCCCGGTGCCGGAGCCACTGCCCGAGCACGGCCCCGCCCGCGTGATCGCGATGTGCAACCAGAAGGGCGGGGTGGGCAAGACCACCACCTCGATCAACCTCGCCGCCTCGCTGGCCGACTACGGCCGCCGCGTGCTGTGCATCGACTTCGACCCGCAGGGCGCGCTCTCGGCGGGCCTCGGCGTCTCCACCCACAACATCCCGACCATCTACGACCTGCTCATCGGCCAGGTCTCGGATCCGCACGACGCGATCCAGAAGACCGCGTTCGAGCGCCTCGACCTCATCCCCGCGAACATCGACCTCTCGGCCGCGGAGGTGCACCTCGTCACCGAGGTCGCCCGCGAGCAGATCCTCGCGTCGATCCTGCGCAGGGTGAGCGACGAGTACGACGTGATCATCGTCGACTGCCAGCCCTCGCTGGGCCTGCTCACGGTCAACGCGCTCACCGCGAGCCACGGCGTGATGATCCCGCTCGAGTGCGAGTACTTCGCGCTCCGCGGCGTCGCGCTGCTCATCGAGACCATCGACAAGGTGCGCTCGCGGCTCAACCCGGCGCTCGAGCTCGACGGCATCCTCCCGACCATGTTCGACGGCCGCACGCTGCACGCGCGCGAGGTGCTCGACCGCGTCTTCGAGGTGTTCGGCGACAAGGTCTTCGACACCATCATCGGCCGCACCGTGAAGTTCCCGGACGCGTCGGTGGCAGGCGTGCCGATCGTGGAGTTCGCGCCCGGCCATCCCGCCGCGCAGGCGTACCGGCAGCTCGCCCGCGAGCTGGTAGCCCGCGGTGCCGCGGCCTGATACCGACCAGGGCGCGCCGCAGGAGGCGGCCGACGGCGGGTTCCGGGTGGCCCTCGACGTCTTCGAGGGCCCCTTCGACCTGCTGCTGCAGCTCATCGGCAGGCACGAGCTCGACATCACCGAGGTCGCGCTCTCGGTGATCACGGACGAGTTCATCGCCCACGTGGCCGAGATGGACACGGACGACGACCTCAACCGGGCGAGCGAGTTCATCGTCGTGGCGGCGACGCTGCTCGACATGAAGCTCGTGAGCCTGCTGCCGCAGGGAGACTACGTGGACGCCGAGGACGTCGCGGTGCTCGAGGCGCGCGATCTGCTCTTCGCACGGCTGCTGCAGTACCGCGCCTTCAAGCAGGCGGGGGAGTGGTTCGCCGAGCGGATGCGGATCGAGTCGGTGCGGCACCCGCGCGCCGCGCCGCTCGAGCCGAAGTACCGGGAGCGCATCCCCGACCTCGTGTGGACGACCTCGCTCGAGGACTTCGCCGCGATCGCGACCCTCGCGCTCGCGCCCAGGGCCATCCCCACCGTGGGGCTCGACCATCTGCACGCGCCGCTCGTCTCGATCCGCGAGCAGGCGGCGCTGCTCGTGGAGCGGCTGCGGGCGGTCGGCGCCCTCACCTTCCGCGAGCTCGTGGCGGATGCGGACGAGCGCGGGGTGCTCGTCGCCCGCTTCCTCGCGGTGCTCGAGCTGTACCGGCGGGCGGCCGTGGAGCTCGAGCAGGAGGCGCCCCTCGGCGAGCTGACCGTCTCGTGGGAGGCGGCGGAGTGGAACGACGACGAGCTGAGCACGTTGGGAGCGGACTATGACAGCTGAGCACGAGGCGCCAGCCGCGGAGGAGACGGTGGACCTCGACCGCGCGCTCGAGGCGATCCTGTTCGTGAGCGACGAGCCGGTGCCGCTGGTCGCGCTCGCCGCGGCGGTCTCCGCCCCGGTCAAGCAGGTCCGGGAGGCTGTGCATCGGCTGGTCGAGGACTATGATGGAAAGCTTGACGGACCGGTGCGGGGTTTCGAGCTCCGAGAGGTCGGCGGGGGCTGGCGCATGTACGTGCGCGAGCGCTTCGACGACATCGTCGGCGACTACGTGTCGGTGCGACAGCCCTCGAGGCTGTCGCAGGCGGCGCTCGAGACCCTCACGGTGATCGCGTACCGCCAGCCGGTGACGCGCTCGCAGGTCGCCCAGGTCCGCGCCGTGAACGTCGACTCGGTCGTGCGCACACTGCTCGCGCGCGGTCTGATCGACGAGGCCGGACAGGATGCGGTGACGGGGGCGACGCTCTACGTGACCACCGAGTTGCTCTTGCAACACCTAGGAATTAACTCCCTCGAGGAACTGCCGAAGATCTCGCCGCTCCTCGAGGACGGACGGGATGGATTCAATGACTAACGAGCAGCGCAGGCCGCGACGCGAGGGCCCCTCGCGCCGCGACGGCGACGACCGCCGGCGCGGCGCTCGTCGGCACGAGCGCGACGACCGCGGCGGCCGCCCCTCCCGTCGGGACGAGGACCGCCGCGAGCAGCGCGGGCCCCGCGAGGATCGAGACCGCCGGGAGTACCGCGGGCGGGACGACCGGGCGCGGAACGACCGGGGTCGTGACGACCACGGTCGCGATGACCGGGGCCGGGGCGACCGGGGCCGTGACGATCGCGCTCGCGAGGACCGCGGCCGCGACCGGCGCGGCGGCTGGGACGACCGAGGCGACCGCGACGGCCGCGGACGGCGCGAGCACGGCGGCGACCGCGGCGGTGCCGACCGCGATCGCCGGCACGAGGGCCGCCGCGACGGCGACCGGCGCGAGCACGACCGCCGGGACGACCGGGATCGCCGACCCGAGCGCCGCGACGACCGGCGCCCGCGCGAAAGCTACCGCGAGGGTCGCGGGCGCGCCCGCGACCGTGGAGGTCGCGACGACCGCGCCTTCCGCGGGAGCGATCGGCGGGAGTACCGCGGCTACCGCGAGCAGCGCGGGGATCGGGACGAGCGGGGCTACCGCGAGGACCGCCGCCGCGAGGACCGGGGCGGACGCCCCGAGCGCGAAAGCCGGGATCGCGAGGGCCGAGAGCGTCGCGAGTACCGCGGCAATCGCGAGTACCGCAGCGATCGCGCGCACCGCGGGGGAGCGGACCGCCGCGGCTTCCGGGATGACCGCGGCGGCGATGACCGCCGTGCCGCCCGGGGCGGCCGCGATCGCCGCGAGGAGCGGGGCGGCCGGCCCGATCGGGAGCGCCGCGAGTACCGCGGCCCCGGCGGCGATCGCCGTGACGGCGACTACCGCGATCGCAATCCGCGCGGCCTCGAGAGCCGCGAGCGGGACGAGCTCTCGCGGCAGCGGGCGCAGGAGCGCGCCGCCGACCGCCGCGAGGCGCAGGCGGCCCGCGACGCGCTCGTGAAGGCGCAGCGCGAGCGGCCGAAGGGCGGCTACTCGCTCGCCGACTTCGACGACATCCCCTTCCATCCGGAGCATCGCCCCGAGGGCGCGGCGCCCGCGCCCGAGCGCAGCACCGAGGGCGTGCGGCTGCAGAAGGCGCTCGCGAACGCGGGCGTCGCCTCGCGCCGCGTCTGCGAGCAGCTCATCGCGGACGGCCGCGTCGAGGTCAACGGCGAGACCGTCACCGAGCTCGGCAGCCGCATCGACCCCGAGAAGGACCGCGTGGTGGTCGAGGGCACGCCGGTGCAGTTCGACCAGTCCAAGCGCTACGTGCTCCTCAACAAGCCCGTGGGCGTGTTCTCGACGATGCGCGACGAGCAGGGGCGCCCGGACCTGCGCCGCTACACGCGCGAGTTCAGCGAGCGCATCTACAACGTGGGGCGCCTCGACTCCGACAGCTCGGGCCTGCTCATCCTCACCAACGACGGCGAGCTCGCGAACGTGCTCTCGCATCCCTCCTACGAGGTCGTGAAGACCTACGTCGTGAAGGTCGAGGGCAAGCTGCGGCAGGGCGACCTCAAGCGACTGCTCGAGGGCATCGAGCTCGAGGACGGCTTCATCCGGGCCGACTCGGGGCACATCATGGCCAAGGGCTCCTCCTCGCAGGCCACGCTCGTCGAGATCACGCTGCACTCGGGCCGCAACCGCATCGTGCGCCGCATGTTCGACGAGATCGGCCACCCGGTGCAGGAGCTCGTGCGCCGCAGCTTCGGGCCGCTCCAGCTCGGCCCGCTGCGCTCGGGCGAGACCCGGGAGCTCTCGGAGGAGGAGCTGCGCAAGCTGCTGCGGATGGCGCGCAAGGCCGAGGCCACCCGCGCCTACCACCAGTCCCAGCGGGGCGAGCAGGGCGGGAAGGCGGAGCGCGGCCGGTCGTCCTCCGGCGAGGGCCGGCAGCGCGAGCGCCGAGGCGAGTCCCGCGGCGGCCGGCGCGGCGACGCGCCCCGCGATCGCAAGGGAGGACCTCGCCGATGACCCCCACCCGCACCAGCTCGCCCGTGCTCATCGTCGGCACGGGGCTGCTCGGCACCTCCGTCGGGCTCGGCCTGCGCCGCCTCGGCGTGGACGTGCTGCTCCGCGACGCCTCGCCCGTGGCGCTCGGCCTCGCCGCCGACTACGGCGCCGGGCGCATCGCCACCGCGCCGACCGCGGCCGAGGCCGCGCCCGAGGACGTGCCGCGCATCGTCGTCGTGTGCGTGCCGCCCGACGTCGCCGGCCAGGTCGCCGCCGAGCAGCTGCAGGCGTGGCCGGATGCGATCGTCACCGACGTGACGAGCGTCAAGGCGGCGCCGCTGGCCGAGATCCGCGCCGCGGGCATCGACATCAGCCGCTACGTCGGCTCGCACCCCATGGCGGGCCGGGAGACCGGCGGGCCGCTCGCGGGGCGCGCCGACCTGTTCGTGGGCCGGCCGTGGGTGATCGCCACCCACGAGACGACGACGGTGGCCGCGCTGCAGGAGGTCGAGGGCCTCGCCCTGGACCTCGGCGCGAGCATCGAGACGATGACGGCCGAGGAGCACGACGACGCCGTGGCGCTCATCTCGCACGTCCCGCAGCTGCTCTCCACCGCGATGGCCGAGCGGCTCCTCGACGACGAGCAGGGCGCCGCGGCGCTCGCGGGCGGGGGCCTGCGCGACGTCACGCGCATCGCCGCATCCGATCCGACGCTGTGGAGCCAGATCCTCGCCGCGACCGGCCCGCGGGTGGCGCGCATCCTGCGCCTGCTCGCCGCCGACCTCGAGGGGCTCGCCGACGCGCTCGACGACATCGAGCAGCCGGGGGCGCGGCGCATCGTCGCCGAGCACATGCTCGCCGGCAACGAAGGCGTCGCGCGCATCCCGGGCAAGCACGGCACGCGCCGCACGTTCGTGAGCGTGACCGTGATGCTCGACGACACCCCGGGCCAGCTCGCGCTGCTGTTCAAGGACATCGGCGATGCGGAGATCAACGTCGAGGACTTCGCCTTCGAGCACTCGCCGGGCGCGAACCTCGGCCTCGCGTCGATCGCGGTCGTGCCGGAGGTGCGCCAGAAGCTCCTCGACAAGCTCGACGAAACCGGATGGAGGGTCGCACAGTGAGCAGCAGCGGAACCAGGGCCTCGGACGGCCGGGCGGTGGTCGTCGCGATCGACGGCCCCTCGGGCTCGGGCAAGTCGACCGTGTCGCGCGCGCTCGCGGTGCGGCTCGGCTGGCAGCTGCTCGACACCGGCTCGGTGTACCGCGCCCTCGCGTGGTTCGGGCTGCAGCGCGGCGTCGACCTCGACGACCCGGACGCGGTGATCGCCGCGGTGCCCGAGTTCCTCGAGCGGTGGACGCTCTCGCTCTCCCCCGAGGAGCGCTGGGTGCGCGTCGGCGGCACCGATATCACCGACGCGATCCGCGAGACGGAGATCTCGGGCGTGGTCTCGAAGGTCGCGGGCATCCCGGCCGTGCGCGAGGCCGTGAACGAGCGCTTCCGCGAGCTGCTCGCGAACGCCGACGCCGAGGGCATCATCGCCGAGGGCCGCGACATCACGACGGTGGTCGCGCCCGACGCGCCCGTGCGCATCCTGCTCACCGCCGACGAGGAGGTGCGCGTCGCTCGCCGGCTCAGGGAGAAGGCGGGGGAGGATGCGCAGGCCGTCGCCGCCACCGTGAGCGCGCGCGACCGCAAGGACTCCCGCGTCGTCAACTTCACCGAGGCGGCCGAGGGCGTCGCCGTCCTCGACTCCACGAACCTCGGCCTCGACGCCACGATCGACGCCGCCCACGAACTCATCACCTCCAGGAGCACGCCATGACCGACGGGAACACGCCCGCATTCGAGCCCGAGTTCGTCGAGGGCGACGGCTCCTTCGAGGACGCCTACGAGACCGCATCCGACACGGTCATCGAGAACTTCGAGCGCATCGACGACGAGACCGCGGAGATGCGCGCCGACATGCTGCGGCGCTCGCTCGAGGAGTACGACCTCGAGGCCGACGACCGCGAGGTGCTCGAGGGCTACTTCGGCGAGGACGGCACGTTCCTCATGCCCGCGCTGCCCGTGCTCGCCGTGGTGGGGCGCCCGAACGTCGGCAAGTCGGCGCTCGTGAACCGCATCCTCGGCCGCCGCGAGGCCGTGGTCGAGGACGTCCCCGGCGTGACGCGCGACCGCGTCTCCTACCGGGCGGGCTGGCTCGACCGCAACTTCACGCTCGTCGACACGGGCGGCTGGGAGCCCGACGCCCGCGGCATCGACCGCTCCGTGGCGCAACAGGCCGAGATGGCCATCCAGCTCGCCGACGCGGTGCTCTTCGTCGTCGACGCGAACGTGGGCGCCACCTCGACCGACGAGGAGGTCGTGCGGCTGCTGCGCCGCAGCGACCGCCCCGTGCTGCTGGTCGCCAACAAGGTGGACGACACGGTGCAGGAGCCGAACGCCTCGGTGCTCTGGAGCCTCGGGCTCGGCGAGCCCTTCCCCGTCTCCGCCCTGCACGGGCGCGGAGTGGCGGACATGCTCGACGAGGCCATGCGCATCCTGCCCACCACCTCCGCGGTCGCGAAGGAGGAGGTCGGCGGGCCCCGCCGGGTCGCGATCGTCGGCCGCCCCAACGTGGGCAAGTCGAGCCTGCTGAACAAGGCGGCGGGGGACGAGCGCGTGGTCGTGAACGACCTCGCGGGCACGACCCGCGACCCCGTCGACGAGCTCGTCGAGATCGGCGACCGGACCTGGCGCTTCATCGACACCGCGGGCATCCGCAAGCGCGTGCACCTGCAGCAGGGCGCGGACTTCTACGCCTCGCTGCGCACCGCCACCGCGATCGAGCGGGCCGAGGTGGCCGTGGTCGTGTTCGACGTGACCGAGCCGATCGGGGTGCAGGACGTGCGCATCGTCGAGACGGTGCTCGAGTCGGGCCGCGCGCTCGTGCTCGCCTTCAACAAGTGGGACGAGCTCGACGAGGAGCGCCGGTGGATGCTCGAGCGGGAGATCGAGAAGGATCTCGCGCACGTGGCCTGGGCGCCTCGGGTGAACATCTCGGCGAAGACCGGCCGGCACCTGGAGAAGCTCGTGCCGGCGCTCGACGCGGCGCTCGAGTCCTGGGACACGCGCATCCCCACCGGCAAGCTCAACGCGTTCCTCACCGAGCTGGCGCAGGCCTTCCCGCACCCGCTGCGCGGCGGCAAGCAGCCTCGGGTGCTCTTCGCGACGCAGGCGCAGACGCGGCCGCCCACGTTCGTGCTGTTCACCACCGGGTTCCTCGACCCGGGGTACCGGCGCTTCATCACGCGCCGGCTGCGCGAGACGTTCGGCTTCGTCGGGAGCCCGATCCGCGTGAACATGCGCGTGCGCGAGCGGCGGTCGAAGAAGAAGTAGACAGTGGTGAACTGACAAATCCGGGGCGCGGTCACTATGACCTGACATGTCCCGGGTTTGTCACACCCTTCGGTAGGGTAGTCGGACGCAGTCTTTTTGCGACTCGAGTTCGACTGGACCCAACGGAGGCACCACATAATGACCGATTTGCACGCTCAATCACAGGCTGAGTGGTTCAGCCGCGTTGCGGTCGCGGAGCAGATGATTCCGCGGATCTCGAAGCTGTACCGGGAGCGCAATATCGTCACGTCCATCCACGGGCGCCGCCTCATGGACCGCTCGGCCATCGAGCTGATCAAGGTGCACCGCGCCGCGCGCCGCAACCAGGGCCAGGAGCTGTCGCTCGATCTCAGTGCGGAGATCCTCGACGCGCTCGGCCGCACGGAGTTCGAGACCGCCTCGGTGGACATCGGCACGCTCGCGTTCCTCTACAGGCAGCAGCCCGAGGGCACCTCGCTCGAGGACTTCATCGCGGAGCAGCTCAAGGAGGTCGGCTCGGCCGGCTCCGAGCAGAGCTCCTCCGCCGACGTCGTGCTCTACGGCTTCGGCCGCATCGGCCGGCTGCTCGCGCGCATCCTCATCCAGCAGGCCTCGACGGGGCCCGGCCTGCGCCTGCGCGCCATCGTCGTGCGCAAGAACAGCGAGGACGACCTCGAGAAGCGGGCCTCGCTGCTGCGCCGCGACTCGGTGCACGGGCCGTTCAACGGCACGATCAAGGTCGACCGCGAGAACAACACGATCCTGGCGAACGGCACGCTCATCCGGGTGATCTACTCGAACGACCCCGCGTCCATCGACTACACCGAGTACGGCATCGACGACGCGATCGTCGTGGACAACACGGGCCGCTGGCGCGACGAGGAGGGGCTCGGCCAGCACCTCCAGTCGAAGGGGGTCAAGCGCGTGCTGCTCACCGCGCCGGGCAAGGGCGACATCCGCAACATCGTCTTCGGCATCAACCACGGCGACATCACCGACGAGGACCGGATCCTCTCGGCGGCCTCCTGCACCACGAACGGCATCACGCCGGTGCTCGCCGCGATCGACCGCAAGTACGGCGTCAGGCACGGCCACGTCGAGACGGTGCACTCGTTCACGAACGACCAGAACCTCATCGACAACTTCCACAAGGGCTCGCGCCGCGGTCGCGCCGCGACGCTGAACATGGTGCTCACCGAGACCGGCGCCGCGAAGGCCGTCGCGAAGGCGCTGCCGCAGTTCGCGGGCAAGCTCACGGGCAACGCGATCCGCGTCCCCACCCCGGACGTGTCGATGGCCGTGCTCAACCTCGAGCTCGAGCAGGAGGTCTCGAAGGACGACCTCAACGACTTCCTCCGCAACGTGTCGCTGCACTCGAACCTGCGCCAGCAGATCGACTACATCGACTCGCCCGACATCGTCTCCACCGACTTCGTGGGCAACGACCGCGCCGGCGTCGTGGACGGCAAGGCCACCATCGCCACCGGCAACCGCGTCGTGCTCTACGTCTGGTACGACAACGAGTTCGGCTACTCGAAGCAGGTCGTGCGCGTGATCGAGCACATCGGCGGGGTGCACCCGCTCGTCGTGCCGGCGCGGCGCGAGGTGACGCAGGTCTAGCGCCCCTCGACCATCTTCGTGGCGGGTCCGATCGGGCCCGCCACGTGTGGTTTCCAGACCGCTTCAGCCTACGCCCGGATACTCCGACCGTGTCCAGAATGCGCTCCTATCGTGGCGCTCGCAAGCGTCGCCCGTGGCATGGGGCCGCGGGTGCGACCACGAACGGATTGGAGTCGGAATGACGGAACAGCGCGTAGCCCTCGTGACCGGAGCGGGGCAGGGGATCGGACGGGCGATCGCATTGCAGCTCGCGGGCGACGGGCTCGACATCGCGGTGGCGGACCTCGGCTTCCAGCAGGAGAAGGCCGAGTCCGTCGTCGCCGAGATCGAGCAGCTCGGCCGCAGGGCCGTGTTCGTCGAGGCGGACGTCTCGAACCGCGATCAGGTGTTCGCGGCCGTGGACCGCGCCGCCTCGGAGCTCGGCAGCTTCGACGTGCTCGTGAACAACGCCGGCATCGCCCAGGTGCGGCCGCTGCTCGAGGTCACGCAGGAGGAGATGGAGAAGATCTTCTCGATCAACGTGAACGGCGTGCTGTGGGGCATCCAGGCGGCCGCGGCGAAGTTCGAGGAGCTCGGCAAGAAGGGCAAGATCATCTCGGCCGCCTCGATCGCGTCGATCCAGGGCTTCCCGATCCTCGGCGCGTACTCGTCGTCGAAGTTCGCGGTGCGCGGACTCACGCAGGTGGCGGCGCAGGAGCTCGCGCCGAAGGGCATCACCGTGAACGCCTACGCGCCCGGCATCGTCGGCACCGCGATGTGGGACCACATCGACGAGGAGCTGCACAAGATCAACGGCAAGCCGCTCGGGCAGAACCTGCAGGAGAACATCGACACGATCTCGCTCGGCCGGGTGGAGACGCCGGAGGACGTCGCGGGCGTGGTCTCGTTCTTCGCGAGCCCGAACTCGGACTACGTGACGGGACAGGTGCTGCTCGTCGACGGCGGCATGCTCTACAACTAGCCTGTTCGTCCGTCCGTGCCGGGAGCGCGCCGAGTCCTGCTCGTGCCGTTCCCGGCACGCTCGTCTACGCGCTCGGCGCGGCGGCCCCGTCGCGGGCCTCGAACTCGCGCCGGGCGGCGCGGATGACCTCGCGCAGCCGCTCGCGCAGGGCCTGGCTCCGCGCGGAGTAGTCGCGCTGGAGCCGGACGTACTCGGCCTTGCCCGCGGGGGTCTCGATCTCGATCGCGGGGACGCCGTAGTCGCTCACGTCGTAGGGGGAGGCCTGCATGTCGGTCCAGCGGATCTCGCGGGCGAGCGCGAAGGCGTCGAGCAGCAGCTCGCCCGGCACGAGCGGGCCGAGCTTGATGCACCACTTGTAGAGGTCCATGTTGGCGTGCAGGCAGCCCGCCTGGTCGAGCGCGCACTGCGTCTCGCGGGTGGGCTGCAGTCTGTTGCGCGGCCGCGCCTCGGGTGTGAAGAAGCGGAAGGCGTCGAAGTGGCTGCAGGCGATGTCGTGCGAGCCGACGACCTCGTCGGTGCCGCGTCGCCCCAGCCGCAGGGGGATGGGGTGCCGGTGCTCCTCCTCGCGGTAGACCATGGCCCACTCGTGCAGGCCGAAGCAGTTGAAGCGCGCGGGCCGGTGGAGGATCGCCTCGGTGAGCCGTTCGATCTCGGCGACGAGCGGCGTCTTCGCCTCGAGGAAGGCTCCCGCGTCGACGGCGACGCGACCGTGCCCGACCGCGCGGTACCAGCGCTTGTCGAGCCAGGCATCCGCATCCTCGAGGGCGGCGCCGACGCCGGGGTGCCAGCGGCGCAGTACGGCGGGCTTGTACGAGTAGTAGGTGAACAGGAAGTCGTCGATGGCGTGCTTCTCGCCGCGGGCGCGGCGCTCGCGGTAGACGGCGGTGAGCTCGTCGGCGCGCTCGTGGTGGGCGGTTTCGAGCGCCTGCCATTCGGCGGCGGGGAGCGTGCGCGTCGGGCTGTCGACCTGATGGAGCATGGTGCGTCCAGGATACGCGGGTGGCGGACGCAAGTTGCGCGAGGGCAGGGGCGGAAGGATGCTTGGGGCATGGAGAATTCTGCGCCCGCCCCCGTCGATCCCGCCGCCGATTCCGCCGCCGAGGAGGCGCTCGAAGAGTGGGACGTGCTGCTCGCGGATGGCACGCCCACGGGGCGGACGACGCTGCGGGGCAGACGGGAGTTCGGCGAGGGGGAGTACCACCTCGTGGTGGGCATGTGCGTGCTCGCGGAAGACGGCAGCGTGCTGGTGACGAGGCGCGCGCCGGGCAAGACGCACGAGGGCCGCTGGGAGTTCCCGGCGGGCAGCGCGCTCGCGGGCGAGACGAGCGTGGAGGCGGCGCAGCGGGAGCTGGCGGAGGAGACGGGGCTGCGGTTCGAGGCCTCGGAGTTCGAGTTCTTCGAGCGCATCACGGAGCGGACGGCGCTGTTCGACGTGTACGTGGTGCGGGTCGCGGAGCCGCTCGAGGTGACGCCGCAGCCTGGCGAGGTGGATGCGTACCGCTGGGTGCATCCGCGCGAGATCTTCGAGCAGCCGCGGCGGGTGGATTTCGCGGGGCCGTGGCTGCGGCGCTTCGAGACCATCGAGGAGCGGCTGCGCGGGGTGCTCTGGGGCTAGCCGGCCTGTTAGTCGAAGTTCGGGCTACCCTCGGCGCGGGGGACGACGAAGTCGTCGAGCCGCCCGATGCCCTCGTCGAGGTCGGTCCAGTCGGCGTCGAAGGCGATGGCCGAGATGGCGGCGGTGGGGTAGTTGTGGTCGATGGCGTTCCAGCCGGGATGCTCGTCGGGTGTCGCGAGGGCGCGCACGAGGAGGCTGACGCAGGGGAAGTGGCCGATGACGAGCGAGGAGCGGATGTCGGCGTCGAGGTTGCGGAGGAGCGGCAGCACGTCGGCGGGCGAGGACTCGTAGATCTCGTCGTGGTAGGTGACGGTGCCGGCCTCGGCGCCGCCGTCGAGGATGCGGCTCCAGGTCTGGCGCGTGCGGCGGGCGCTGGAGCTGAGGACGCGGTCGAGAGGCTGGGGGAGCGAGGCGAAGTACTCGCCGGCGACGAGGGCGTCGCGGCGGCCGCGCTCGTTGAGGGGACGCTCGTGGTCGGCCTCGCCGGTCTGCCAGGAGGACTTGGCGTGGCGCATGACATAGAGGGTTCGCTGCATGCCGCCAGGGTACGAGCGGAGGCTGCCGAAACGCCGGACATGCCCGGTAGTGCGGCCGGTTTCCGTGCGGGGGAAACATGCGCTAATCTATACAGGTTGCTTCGGCAGCATCGGGATGTGGCGCAGCTTGGTAGCGCACTTGACTGGGGGTCAAGGGGTCGCAGGTTCAAATCCTGTCATCCCGACAGGAAAGCCCAGGTGAGAAGTAGTTTCTCTCCTGGGCTTCTTCACGTTCTGGACGGGTTTTTGTTGGTCCCTCTGGTCCCCCTGACACTGTTCGGAGAGCCGCTCTGCGGACGGCCGACTCGGCTCGGGCCGCTTCCCTGTGGATAAGGGGACCAAAAGGGGACCAAATAGGGACCAGAACGTTTCCGGGCCCTTCCCGTGGTGCCCTTCGGAGATGTTAAAGTTCGCGTTTCGGCGGCTGGTTCTGGCGTGCGTGACGGCGCTGTCCGGCGGCTGAGAGGAAGGCGTTGGCTTGCTCTGCGGCGGACGCGAGGTGCCGGTCGCCGGGGTGCAGGTAGCCGCGGATGGTTTCCACAGATGCGTGCCCGAGGATGAATCGTGTCGTGTTTGATGGAGGGTAATCCTGTACTGAAAGGAACCCTTGGCACCATGCCCGTCCCCTACCCCGCTGAGATCCGCGAACGCGCGGTCCGGCTCGCGCTCGAGGCCCGCAAAGACCTCGCGACTCGTGATGGCGCGATCACCCGCATCGCGAAGCAGCTCGATCTCCTTCCCGAGACACTCCGGAAGTGGGTGCGGAAAGCAGAAGTCGATGAGGGCCTCCGCCCCGGCACTACCACCGAGGAATCTGAACGGGTCGAAGAACTCGAACGCGAGGTGCGCGAGTTGCGGCGCGCGAACCAGATCCTGAAGTCCGCGTCGGCTTTCTTCGCGGCGGAGCTCGACCGCCCCTCACGATGACCGAGAAGACCGCGTACATCGACGCGCATCGCGCCGAGTTCGAGGTCGAGCCGAAGCACCGTGGGATTCAACCCGCGTCTTTCCTTCCCGCGGGCCGCGAAGCTCGCCGAGTACGATAGGAGCACAAGGGTGAGGGGGTGCATCATGGCCGGCACAGCAGAGCACATCACTGCGATGGTGCGTAGCCACGCAGCTGGCGACGATGCAGCTTTCTACTCTGTCGCGTTACAGGTTGCCGCACGTGAGGCCAAACGTGGGCACCATGTGCTCGCCGGCGATATCAAGAAGGCTGTCGACTCCTCTCGTCAACGTGCACCACTGGGAACCGTCACGCCGATGGCGCAGCCTCGTGGCGAGTTCGCAGAGCTCGTCGAGGAGACTCGCCCGGATGTTCGGCTCCGTGAACTCGTCGCTCCCGCAGAACTCGTTGCTCAGATCAAGCAGGTCCTTGCCGAGCAGCGACAGCGGAAGACGCTTCTTGATCATGGTTTCGCTCCGGCGCACCGGCTCTTGCTTGAAGGGCCTCCCGGCACGGGAAAGACCATGACTGCTGCCGTGCTCGCCACGGAACTGTCCATTCCGATGTTCACCATCAGACTGGACAGCCTCTTGAGTAAGTTCATGGGTGAGACGGCCAGCAAACTTCGCCTGGTCTTCGACGCTGTCGCACGGCACCGTGCGGTCTACCTTTTCGACGAGTTCGATGCGCTCGGCGCCGATCGTGCCGGCAACGATGTTGGCGAGGCTCGCCGGATTCTGAATTCCTTCCTCGTGTTCCTGGAGGAGGCCAGCCCTGAATCGCTCGTGCTTGCCGCGACAAACCACCGGGCGATCCTTGACAAGGCTCTCTTCCGCAGGTTCGACGCTGTCCTGACATACAGCCTCCCGGATGCCAGGCAAGCTGTCGCCGTCATCCGGGCGCGGCTAGGATCTCTCGCGGCTGGCACGAGCATGGCCAAGCTGGGTGAGTTCACGAACGAGCTCAGTCATGCCGAACTCGTAAAGGCCGCAGAATCAGCGGCAAAGGCCGTGTTGATGCGTGCTGAGACGCATGTCGACCGCGATGACCTGATCGCCGCTCTGACCGCCCGCCGAACGGCCAGCCTTGGCTGAGCCCGGCCGCGATCTCGACCACCTCTACATCCACGGGTACGCCGAGACGGCCGACTTCCACCGCCGGGGAGGCGGAGGTTTCAAACGGCGCACTGTCGAGCGTCACGGTCACGGGCAAGCGCTGCAGTCGGCCGTGCAGGACGCCTTTAGCGAGTCCGATGAGGAACGCGATAGCTGTCTCCCCGACGATGATCAGCTCCGCGCAACCGGCACCGTCATCGTCCTGGAAGGCGAGAGCGCCGCGCACCCGCTTAAGCTCGAATCGCTGGACTCGTATACCCAGCACAAGATCAACCGTCCCAAATGGCTTCTCCTGTCGGTCCGTGAGGCCAGCGACGAGCAGCCCGAACGTGCCACTGTGTGGGTCGCGGATGAGTTCCGGCAGAAATTCTTGCAACTGTTCGAGGACTACCTCGAGAAAAGCAGCCGTGGGGGAAACCCCAAGAACCAGGACCTCGTCGCCAACATCGCTCGTATCCGCCATGCTGTTCTGTCTGATCTGTGGACTTCCGATGGCGAGCCCCGTTACCACGGTCGACACTGGTGGGAGCTCTGGCTTGACGCGGGCAGCGAGCACCTCGATGCCCTGCGCGAGTTCATCACAGCCAACGGCTTGCGGATCCTCGACCGGTCGCTGCGGCTTCGGGACCGCGTGATCGTATGGGTCGAAGCGAGCTGGGCTCAACTGGAGATCCTGCCCTTCACTGCGGTTCCGCTCACAGAGATTCGACGGCCGGAGTTCATCGAGACTGTCGAAGACCTCGACGTCGACGAACAAACCGATTACGTCGCAGACCTCGTTGATCGTGTTATCCCGGCCCCCTCGGACGCGCCGGCGGTGTGCCACTTCGACACCGGCGTCTTTAGAACCCACGTGCTCCTCCGTGATTCTCTCGCGACCGAGGACCATCACACCGTGATCGGAACCTCGGGCAACGACGCTCATCACCAGGGACACGGCACCTCAATGGCCGGACTCGCCCTGTATGGGGATCTCGAGCCCCACCTCCTCGGCACGAATGAAATCAGCCTGCGGCATCGCCTCGAGTCCGTCCGTATGACCCCGGCGCGCGGTGAATCGACAATCGATCCGATCGACTACGGAAGTGCCACCGTTCAGGCCGCTGCCCTCGCGGAGATCACCAACCCGCGGCGTCGCGTCTATTGCCTGACACTCAGTTACCCGCCCGAGAACACCGGGGAACCCACCTTGTGGTCCGCTGCCGTCGACGCTCTCGCTGTCGGCACCGAGAACACCCGCGACGGTGATCAGTTCCAGCTCATCGGGTCACCGGATCCGGACAATTCACGCCTGATCGTGGTGGCGGCCGGGAACGTCTCACCATATATGGAAGACTACCGAACCAACTCGATCACCTCGCCGATCGAAGATCCGGCGCAGGCGTGGAACGCGCTGACGGTGGGCGCCTACACTGAGCGTGCCGTGCTGCCGCAGCATCCGCAGTATGCCGGGTGGTCGGCGATGGCGAATACCGGGGAACTCTCCCCGCATAGCCGTACTTCGGTGATGTTCGACCAACGACGGTGGCCCGTCAAGCCAGATATCTGTATGGAGGGCGGCAACGTCCTGACCGATGGAGCGGGAGGGCTCAACGAGCGCCACTCCCTGCTCTCCCTACGGTCGACCGGCAACACCAGCGATGTCGCGCTCACTTCCGCCAATGCCACCAGCGCCGCAACGGCCCAGGCTGCCCGCCTTGCCGCCCTGGCGATGGATCGCTATCCGGACTACTGGCCTGAGACGATCCGGGGACTGCTCACGCATTCGGCCGAGTGGACGGAGCCGATGCGGCAAGAGGTCGACGGCGTCGAAAAGAAGACCGATCGCCACCAACTGCTGAGACAGTTCGGGTGGGGCGTTCCGATGGAGGAGACGGTTCTCAACTCGTCCCGTCAAGCGGTCACGCTCATCGCTCAAGATCAGTTCGTTCCTTTCCAAGGGTCGGATCTCGCAATGCGCCACTTCCGACTGCACTCCCTGCCCTGGCCCGCGGAGGTACTGGAGGAACTCGGCGGCACTGAGGTTCGGCTACGACTCACGCTGTCCTACTTCATCGAGCCCTCGGCCTCGCGGCGCGGTTGGCGCAACCGCTACGCATACGCCTCACACGGTTTGCGCTTCGATCTCCAGGGCCCGCTCGAGAACCGTGCAGAGTTTGTCGCCCGCATCAACCGCGAAGCACAGAACGCTGAAGAAGGTTCCCCGCCCGGTAAGAACGCCTCACAACGCTGGTTTATCGGAGAACAGTCCCGCAACCTCGGCTCCCTCCACCAAGACGAGTGGCATGGAACCGGCGCAGAACTGGCACGTTGTAGCAGCGTCGCCGTGTACCCGGTCGGCGGCTGGTGGAAGAACAACCGACGTGCCGACCGGAAAGAGCTTCCTGTCCGCTATGCGCTGCTCCTATCACTTCAGACGCGAGAGCAGGGTGTCGACCTCTACACCCCGATCGCCACACAGCTCCAAGTCCCGATCGCGACCGAGGTCTCCGCGACCTGACTTTGCGCTCACGGCAAAAGGTGAATCGCGTTCGAGAGTGCAGCGACCCGATCAGCGAACAGCCAGAGAACCGCGACCACGGGCGCGCATAGCGCGAGCCAGAGGACAGCGAAGCGCATCGTGCGTCCCCAGTTGTCCAAGGCGGAGCGTATCGTCTTCCAGCCATCAGGGCCGAGCTTCGGACCCAGCATATGCATCACCTTCCTCTCCTCGCTCATCGCAGGTGGCTCCTACTTCTTGTTATTGACTGACTTCTTCGGCTTGATCGGCGCCATTCGAACCTTCGTCTTCGAGGCCGCCTTCTTCGCACGATCCTTCGTCTTCTGTTGTGCGATCTTTCGCAACTTTTCCCTCGCGCTGTAGCTGAAAGGCCCAGTCAGGGAGTAGTACCGCCGTGTAGACATTCCCGTCGCCGACAGCGGCGCTTCAAAGGGCTCTTCTCGCACCATGAGCAGGCCGAGATCCTGCAACTGCTTCACCCCGGCCTGCACGGTGCGAGCCTTCAATCCGTACCATTCGTCCATCAGCTCATACGTGAACCAACACTCCTTCTTCCCGTTGGTCTCGCTGGCGACGACGAGGAAGACAGCCAGTGCGGGTAGCGATAGCTCCGCGAAGACTCCTTGGTTCCAGAACTCATCCGGCAGCACGAAGTACGTATGCCAGCGCGAATCTCGACCGAGCGGAGCACTGTATGGCTCTCCCGCATCCTCGCGACGAGGCACGATGCGCACGAGCCGGTTCTCTCGTTCCCGTTTCTCGATGAGATCGAGATCCTCCAGCCGCTTCCAACAACGCGACAACGTCGTCTCCGACCACGTCGGACCCTGAGCCGCAGTGAGTGCTCGGATCCATGCCCCGGCCGGCAGCGGTGTCTTACGGTCCGCCAGCCAAGGCCAGCAGGTCAATAACAGCAGGTACAACAGCAGCTCTCGATGACGGCGGCCCGACACCATGCGTGCCAAGGTGCTGGCCCGGGGCTTGTCCTGGTCGGGGAGCTGCACCAGGACATGACGTACCTGCGCGTAGCCTCGCCCCGAGAGCTTCGTCATGTGCTCACGAGTGCTGGCGGGCGTAGCCCCGCTCGGCTTGTCAATCGGCACGGAATTTCTGTCGCTCATACCTACAACCAAACCACAGCCCACGCGGTCAACCATTTCACAGCGAAAAGAGCCACTTGCAGTCTGGTGCTAGATCATGTGACGCCTCTTTGTGATGCCCCGATGCGATGCTCCAATGTGATGCCATGTGATGCTCGGTTAAGCGCCGAGCGCCACAGAAAGCAGTCTCAGTCCGCACCGATGCGCACCCTGCTCGCGACTTCGGGCAAGAATCGTTCCCCGCGCTCGCTCGGCGTGTCGCGGCCCAGTGCGCCTGGCCGTGGCGCCGTCGGCAGGTGGACTCGAGAAGATTGCCAGGCTGGAGCAATGACCACATCGAGAACCCAGATATTGAAAAACCAACGAGCCTCGCGCTACGTCCTCGAGACGGAGCGCGCTGTTGGCTAGGCCTCGCACTCCGATCGGAACGCACGGCCGCATCTCGTGCAAACGTCTCCATAGCGGCCGCTACACCGCCTCAACGCGGTACCGGGACTGGGACGGCCGCACGCGACTCGTCCAGTGCACCGCGAGCTCCTCGGCCGGTGCCGAGCGCCTGCTCAAGCACAAGCTCTCCGAGCGCCCTCTGTTCCAGCCGACCTTCACCGGTATGACCCCGGACAGCAGCTTTGCTGCGCTGGTCGACTACTGGATCGAGGACATGGAGATCGAGGATCGGCTCTCCCACACGACCCGACTGTTGTACGAGCGGAACATACGCAAGCTCGTCCTACCCCTCTTTGAAAATCTCACCCTCCGCGAGATCGGCGTCGCCCGCTGCGACTACTTCATCAAGCAGCTCGCGAAGGACAGCTATAACAAGGCACGCCAGGCCAGAGTCGCCATGCGTCTCGCGCTCGGGCTCGCTGTCCGGCACGAGCTGATCCCGCGCAACCCGATGGACCACGTCTCCAGGCTTCGCCGGCCGTCGCGCGAGGTCAATACATTTACTCCTGCGGAGGTGCGATACATCCGGACCGCGATCCGAACTTGGGAGGAACGCGAGGTCACGGCCGGACCCCGCCCGGATGGACAGCTCGGCCAGATTGTCGAGGTCATGCTCGGCACCTCGGCCCGCATCGGGGAAGTGCTCGCGATCCGCTTGTGCGACCTCGACTTGAAGTCCGCCATCCCGACGGTACGGATCTGCGGTACGATTGTCAGCCGCGCCTGCGAGCCCACGCACCGGCAGGATCATCCCAAGACCGCGCAGTCGGTCAGGCGCATCGCACTCCCGAAGTTCGCTGTCGACGCGATCCGTGCTCGGCTGCGGAACGTCATCGTCCGCGGGAAAGACACGCTGCTGTTCTCCACCCGGCGCGGTACCCCGCACACGACCAACAACATCCGTCGGCGACTGCGTGATGTCACGGCCAAGGCGGGTATCGACGCGGTCACACCGCACCGATTCCGGTGCGCGGTCGCGACTGCGATCAACGACGCCGCCGGCATCGACCTCGCCGCCACGCTCCTCGGGCACACCGACTCGCGCATCACCCAGATCCACTACGTTCCGCGCGACGAGATCGTCGATGCCTCAACCACCGAGCACCTCGAAGCAGCGGGGTAGGCGGGGCTGGCTTGGCCGTCAACTCGCCGGCCGACCCAGGATGTGGCAGGAGTCCTCAACTGCTACTGAGACTGCTTGGTGATCAGGCAAAGCGGACAGCACACAGTTGCGAAGATCACCGACGCCACTCATTCGTTTGGACACCAAGAACACACGGTTTGGAGACGAACATCACCGAAGCGGGAGATCTGCGTTAACGTCAGATTTCAAGTGCTGAGATTCGCGACGTCCCCGAGTGACTCGTCTACTCCTGTCCAGAGGAAGTTCCCTCGTCATCATTTTCTTCAGCAGTCCCGTGGTCTTCGACTGGGTGTTTAGTGATCGCATCCGCGCCAGAGGTTTTCCCCGTTGCGGAATCAGAAAGGGTCCCTTCGTCCGGCGACGCATCTGCAGCGCCGTCCACCTGTTTATCCATTTCCCTGCGTTTGTGCGCGGCCCTCCACGCTTCCGCTTTTCGCCGTAGTTCTTCGTCTTTAGCGTCGCCGTCTCTCGTGAATACACTTAGACCGTTTGGGGACTCTGACCACTTCTTCATCATGCCGCGGATGTCTCGTAGTGCCTGGGCAGCGTCGTGCATCCCGCGTACTTCGATCCACTCGCGAGGCTTGTATATCCCGAGATCGAGAATCACCGGGGAACTGAGGCGCGCACCGTTGAGCCCCTCAAACGTGACTTCACCGACGTGCTTGTCAGGAAGGGATGAGTCCTGGCGCTCCGGACCCCAGTCCCACGATGTCCGCCACTCCTGGCCCGGCGCAAGGATCGACAAAACTCCGGGAACCCCTACCGTTGCCCCGTCCCCATCTCGTCCGGATCGCCTCGGCCAGGGATCTAGGGAGATGCGCACATTCCGTGCCGCTGTAAGACCGAAGTTCTTGATAACCAAGTCAATTGCGAGGTTCGTGGCTTCTGACGGCTCAGTGAACGCCACCACATACGGCTGCGACCGCTCAACCTCGAGCTCCCTCGTTAGCTCACGCGACTTCCGTGCCTCCTTGACCTGACGCCCCGCATAGAACAGGGCGAAGATCGCGACGAGGGCTGTGAGAGCTGTGGAGACGCTCGAGATCCAGTCAGTGATGGAATCAGCAGGCATGCGAGTATTCTGCCATGAGGCCACTGAGGCCGTCGCGCTCACGAGATAATCGGTACATGGAAGAAGCGCAGCAGCTCATGGCAGACATTCTCTTCGGAAAGGGATGGAGCAGCACCCTGCCGAGCACCCTCGTCATCGTGCTTGGTGAGATCGCCCAATCCGCTCCGATCGTGCGAGCCGACTTTGACGCGATGCTGCGGGAAGCCAACCCCCATACTCCGCAGGGCCTTGACTCATCTGTATGGGAGCCGCTCGATCTGTGGACGGACGAATCGCTGGCCACGCTGGACTCGGACTACGGCGACCTCGATGAGCCCCGTACTGCCGATGAACTAAACGCCGAAGAAGCGGCTCAGCGATTAGCGGATCAAGCAACCTTTGAACAGTACCTGGTGTCGAAAGGGGTCCCGATTGAGCACACCGTAAGCGCATTGCTAGACCTGCTAATCGCCTGCGAGGTCGTCACGATGGACCATGCCGGCGTTCTGTCACTCAACGAGTCCGCTCCACTTCCCGCTGAAGTGCTGCCGCTTGACAGCAAAGAAGTTGAAATCCAGGACAAGCTTCGGTGGGAACGTCTGCACCAGGAAGCATCACAGGCAATCATTCGACTTTTTCGAACCGAGGGGCAAGGGCTCGATCACGTCCTTGTAAGCCTTGACCAACTCGCCGCGCAACTCGAGACCGACCCCGAAGACGTGCGAAGCGCAATCGGAGTTCTCATAGATGAAGGGGGCTTCTCAACCTCCACCGATATCGAGCGAACACCCAGCGATCAATCATTCATCCTCAACGTCGATTGGGAGGCTTTCAACCAGAATCGTATTCATGTCAGCCTCGACTCGCCAGAGAACCAATGAGGCGCGGGGATGCGCATTCGACATCTTCCGCCCTGGCCATCGTCCAGTCCCTTGAATCTGGCGATTGAAGCCCCCGCCACCTTGGAATGGCGTCCGCGCGAGGGACAACAAGCACGCAGCGAGATTTGAGGCTCTTCACGAACGAGGGTGTAGTCGAGGTCTGAAACCGGCTCTTCACGAACGAGGGTGTAGTCGAGGTCTGAAACCGCCGGCTTCGAGCAGA
>NZ_FUIC01000047.1 GCF_900163695.1 Gulosibacter sp. 10 | reverse complement strand
CTCCTACACGGACAGCGACGCGCTCAACGGACTACACCCTCGTTCGAGAAGAGCCCGTTATCTCAGCGGTCGTAGACACAAGCCATCCCGCTGGGCGAGCAGTCCTCGCCGGCGTAGCGATCCTCGGGGTGATTGTGGGAATTCTACTTCAGCCTAGCCCTCGGCCCGAAGACCATAAGCCGCGAGCAAGGCAGGCGATACAGAACCTGGCGACAAGCATCGAACTTATTCAAGACGTCAGGACTGTTGGTGGACAACTGAACGAGGCGGAAATTGAAATTCGGACCAAGACCGGCTTGATCAGCATGGACCAAGATCTGCGACGAGCTAAGGCCCATCTAATGCACTCGATGGCGGAATGGGATCAGGTTGCACCTGGGGCAGTTGAAGAATTCCGCAAGACCCAGCAACGCGGAAGACAAATACTCATGCAGCTGGCGCAAGAGGAAGGGGCAGGAAATGAGTGATTCGGAGCCACTCCGTGGTGTAGTTGCACGCGTTGTCAGCGATCGCGAGGTTATCCTCAACAAGGGTACAGATCATGGCCTTGACGCAGGCGAATACGTCATCATTATTGACCCGGATACCCAATCAATTACAGACCCAGAGACGGGGGAAAATCTTGGCGGCCTAAAGCGCATTAAGGCCGTTCTGCGGGTGGTTGAATCGACAGCAAAACTATCTTTGGCAAAAACGTTTAGAACCCGTCGGGTTCGGGTTAGCGGCGGGCTCGGTGGAGCCGGATTTGGGAATATGTTCGCTGAGCCGAAGTATGAGACTCGTGTCGAGACACTTCAGCTAGATCCACAGGCCGGGCTCCCAATAAGCGAAGAGGACAGCGCGATCTCACTGAATGATCCTTTCGAAGTCGTTAGTGCAGAAGAAGCCGAGGACACCCGGACTGTGACGCTCTGGCGATGATAGACAAGCTTGAAGGAGAAACTACTTACGCACATTCACTCGCGGTCGTTCAGCGGTGTGGGAGACCGCGGTAGCTACTGAAGCCCCGCACGATGGCAGATCGTGCGGGGCTCGGTCGTTCGGCGCTTCGGGCTACTGCTGCTTGAGGCTGTCCACGTGGGCGGCGAACTCGATGAGCGCCCTGAATGCGGCG
>NZ_FUIC01000036.1 GCF_900163695.1 Gulosibacter sp. 10 | reverse complement strand
GCATGGGGGACTGTGTGGGAGAGTAGGACACTGCCGGACTCTTTTTGAATGAAGTTGAGGTGGGTACCCGGTGGGGTACCCACCTCACTTGCTTTTCCGGGTCGGTCCGGGGCTGTGGTCGGGCTCGGGGGGTGGTAGCGGGGATATCCGTGATGGGTATCCTCTTTTCGCGGTTTCCGGGACCGGACGGTGCCCCGGGCCGATACCGGTTCGCGAGAACCCACATCCTCGGGAGCCTTCCCGACCGCGGTCGGTAAAGTGGTTCGGGTGGCCATCGCCGAAGAAGGCACGTCCAGCCACCTGGAGGGAGACTCGTGAAGCAGCACCACGTCCGCGTGTATCGATCCGAGGAGCAGCTGGCCCGCGAGGAGCAGCTCGCCTGGAAGCTCGCGGAGGTCGCGGCCGACTCGGTCGAGGTCGTCGACGAAGTCGCGGACATGGTCATCAACCGGGTCATCGATAACGCCGCGGTGGCCGCCGCATCGCTGCACCGCGCCCCGATCATCGCCGCCCGCGGGCAGGCCGAGGCGCACCCCGCATCCAAGCACGGCGCCGGCGCCACGATCTTCGGTGAACCCGCCGCCACCCGCACCAGCCCCGAATGGGCCGCCTGGGCGAACGGCGTGGCGGTCCGGGAACTCGACTACCACGACACCTTCCTCGCCGCGGACTACTCGCACCCGGGAGACAACATCCCCCCGATCCTCGCGGTGGCCCAGCACCGTGCCGCCGAGCAGGGACTCACCGGCGCGGACGTCCTCCGCGCCATCGCGACGGCCTACGAGGTCCAGGTCGACCTCGTGAAGGCGATCTGCCTGCATAAGCACAAGATCGACCACATCGCGCACCTCGGACCATCCGCCGCGGCCGGCCTCGGCACGCTGCTTGGCCTCGACGTCGAGACCACCTTCCAGGCCATCGGCCAGGCACTGCATACGACCACCGCCACCCGCCAGTCCCGCAAGGGCGAGATCTCCACGTGGAAGGCCTACGCCCCCGCCTTCGCCGGCAAGACGGCCATCGAGGCCGTCGACCGCGCGATGCGCGGCCAGACGAGCCCCACCCCCATCTACGAGGGCGAGGACGGCGTGATCGCCTGGATCCTCGACGGCCCGGACGCGGCCTACTCCGTGCCGCTGCCCGAGCCGGGCGAGGCCAAGCGCGCGATCCTCGACACCTACACCAAGGAGCACTCCGCCGAGTACCAGGCGCAGGCGTGGATCGACCTCGCGCGGAAGCTGCACCGCGAGCATCCCGAACTCGTCGAGCACCCCGAGCGGATCGCCTCCGTCGTCATCGAGACCTCGCACCACACGCACTTCGTGATCGGTTCCGGCGCCAACGACCCGCAGAAGTACGACCCCCGCGCCTCGCGCGAGACGCTGGACCACTCCATCCCCTACATCTTCACGGTGGCGCTGCAGGACGGCTCCTGGCATCACGTCGACTCCTACGCCCCTGAGCGCGCCGGCCGCCCCGACACCGTGGAGCTGTGGCGCAAGGTCGCGACGGTGGAGGACCCGGAATGGACCCGCCGCTACCACTCCCTCGACATCCGCGAGAAGGCCTTCGGGGGAGCCGTGGTCATCGCGCTCGAGGACGGCACCGAGATCCGCGACCGGATCGCCGTGGCCGATGCGCACCCGCTGGGCGCGCGACCATTCGCCCGGGAGCAGTACGTCCGCAAGTTCCGCACCCTCGCGGAGGGCGTGCTCGAGCCCGCCGAGATCGAGCGCTTCCTCCGCCTCGCCGAGCGCCTTCCCGAGCTCACGGCGGCGGAGCTCGGCGAGCTCACCATCACCGCGGCCCCGGGGACGCTGACGCCGGCACCCATCGACGGCCTGTTCTGAAGGAGGACCGATGCTCTACGCCACGAACACCGCCGCGGCGAAGCGCGAACGCTTCCGCGCCCGCCTGGCCTCGGGAGAGCTCCTGCGCATGCCCGGCGCCTTCAACCCGCTCTCGGCGCGGCTCATCGAGCGCAAGGGCTTCGACGGGGTCTACATCTCGGGCGCCGTCCTCGCAGCCGACCTGGGGCTGCCCGACATCGGCCTCACCACCCTCACCGAGATCGCGGCCCGCGGCCGGCAGATCGCGCGGATGACGGACCTGCCCGCGCTCATCGACGCCGACACCGGGTTCGGCGAGCCGATGAACGTGGCCCGCACCGTGCAGGAACTCGAGGACGCGGGACTCGCCGGCTGCCACATCGAGGACCAGGTCAACCCCAAGCGCTGCGGGCACCTCGACGGCAAGTCGGTGGTGGACGTGGAGACGGCCGCGAAGCGCATCAGGGCCGCCACGGACGCCCGTCGCGACCCGAACTTCCTCGTGATGGCCCGGACGGACATCCGCGCCGCCGAGGGCCTCGACGCCGCGATCGACCGGGCGAAGGCCCTCGTCGACGCCGGCGCCGACGCGATCTTCCCAGAGGCGATGCGCACGCTCGACGAGTTCGCGGCGATGCGCGCCGCGGTGGACGTCCCGCTGCTCGCGAACATGACCGAGTTCGGCAAGAGCGAGCTCTTCAGCGTCGAGCAGCTGCGAGACGTCGGGATGAACCTCGTCATCTGGCCCGTCTCGATGCTGCGCATCTCGATGGGCGCCACCGAGCGGGCCCTCGACGAGCTCGCGGGGGAGGGGCACCTGCGGGAGAAGCTCGACGAGATGCAGCACCGCGCGGACCTCTACGACCTCGTCGACTACGAGGACTACAACCGCTTCGACACCTCCGTATTCAATTTCCGAGTGGACCGCTGACGCGCCACAGATAGGAGCACCCGAATGAACGACAAGGACGTCTACAAGGGCCTGGCCGGGGTGCCGGTCGACTACACGGCCATCTCGAAGGTCAACCCCGAGACCAACTCGCTGCTGTACCGCGGGTACCCCGTGCAGGAGCTCGCCGAGTCGTGCAGCTTCGAAGAGGTGGCGCTGCTGCTGTGGAACGGCGAGCTCCCGTCCTCTGCGGAGCTCGAGCAGTTCGTGGCGCAGGAGCGGCACAGCCGCGCGCTCGACCCCGACCTGCGCACCCTCATCGACACGCTGCCCGCCTCGGCGCATCCGATGGACGTGCTGCGCACCGCCGTCTCCGTGCTCGGCGCCACCGACCCGAGCAGCGGGGAGAGCACGGCCGAGTCGGACCTCGCCAAGGCGAAGCGGCTGTTCGCCGCGATCCCCGCCGTCGTGGCCTACGACCAGCGGCGGCGGCACGGGCTCGACCCGGTCGAGCCGCGCGAGGACCTGGGCTACGCGCAGAACTTCCTGTGGATGACCTTCGGCGAGGAGGCCGCCCCCGAGGTCGTCGACGCGTTCCGCGTCTCGATGGTGCTCTACGCGGAGCACTCCTTCAACGCCTCGACGTTCACCGCCCGCGTCATCGCATCCACCCTCTCCGATCTGTACAGCGCCGTGACCGGCGCCGTCGGCGCGCTCAAGGGGGCGCTGCACGGCGGCGCCAACGAGGCCGTCATGCACATCTTCGAGGAGATCGGCAGCGCCGAGAACGTCGTGCCGTGGCTCGACGAGGCGCTGGCCGGCAAGCGCAAGATCATGGGCTTCGGCCATCGCGTGTACAAGAACGGGGATTCGCGCGTGCCGACCATGCAGGCGGCCATGGAGCGCATGATCGAGCACTACGGCCGACAGGACATGCTCGACCTGTACACCGCGCTCGCCGAGGAGTTCACCTCGCGCAAGGGCATCCACCCCAACCTGGACTACCCGGCCGGCCCCACGTACCACCTCATGGGCTTCGACACCCCGACCTTCACGCCGCTGTTCGTCGCCGCGCGGGTCACGGGCTGGACCGCCCACATCATGGAGCAGAACGCGGACAACGCGCTCATCCGGCCGCTGTCGGTGTACAACGGCCCGGAGGAGCGGCACCTCGACGGCAAGGCGTAGTGCGCAGGGCCTGCGACGCGCAGGAGCGCCGGGACGTACGGACGGCGACGGCGAGGGGCGGCGGGAACCGTGGTTCCCGCCGCCCCTCGCCGTCGTGAGGGCGCCTACGGGCGCCGACGGTCCTCGTCGAAGTCGCGCTGGACGTACGGGCCGAACTCCTCGCGGCGCTCGTCCTCGGCCGCTGCATCCGCCTTCGCGCCGGGCTCCGCGGCCGTGCCGGCACCGTCGACGTCGGTCCCGACCGCATCCGCCGCAGGGGCATCCGTCCCGGCCGCATCCCCGGCAGCCTGCACCGAGCCCGAGCCCGAGCCCGCGACCTCGGCCTCGACCGAGCCGTCCTCCGCCTCGTCGGCGTCGATCTCCTGCTGCAGCTGCGCGCGGCCCTCCTCACGGCCCTTCGCGTAGATGATGGACGCGAAGGTGGCGATCACGAGCGTGCCGAAGATGAAGATGAGCGAGAACCAGGTGGGGATCTCGGGTACCCACATGACGGGCTCGCCGCCGTTGATGAAGGGCACCTCGTTGACGTGCAGCGCGTGGAACACGAGCTTCACGCCGATGAAGCCGAGGATGAACGCCAGGCCGAGGTCCAGGTACACGAGCCGCGAGAGCAGGCCGTCCAGCAGGAAGTAGAGCTGGCGCAGACCGAGCAGCGCGAACGCGTTCGCCATGAACACGAGGTACGGCTCCTGCGTGATGCCGAAGATCGCGGGGATCGAGTCGAGCGCGAAGAGCAGATCGGTCATGCCGAGCGCCACGATCACGAGGAACAGCGGGGTGAACAGCTTCTTGCCGTTCTCGACCACGGTCCACTTGTCGTCGTTGTAGTGCTCCGAGGTGCGGATGAACTTGCGCAGGTGGGCGACCCAGCCCGGCATCTCCGGATCGGAGTCGTCGAAGGAGTCGATGAACTGCCTGACGGCCATGAAGAGCAGCCAGGCGCCGAAGATGTAGAAGACCCATGCCCAGGACTCGAGCACCCAGGCGCCGGCGATGATGAAGACGGTTCGCAGGACGAGTGCGATGGCGATGCCGATGAGCAGCACCTTCTGCTGCGCGATCTTCGGCACCTGGAAGCTCGTCATCATCAGCAGGAAGACGAAGAGGTTGTCCACCGAGAGCGCCTTCTCGGTGGCGTAGCCGGTGATGAAGTCGCCGGCCTGGTCCCAGTTCCAGAAGAATCCGAGCCCGACCATGAAGAGCACGGCGATGACGATGTAGAAGATCGACCAGAAGCCGGCCTCGCGCATGGACGGCACGTGCGCGTGCTTCACGTGCGAGTAGAAGTCGAAGAAGAAGAAGCCGCAGATGACTGCGATGCTGATGCCCCATACGAGCAAGTCGACATGACCCATTAGTTCAATAGCCTCCAGGTGGTCCGCGAAGGGACTGCTCTGAAGGTCTCTTCCGCCGCAGGTCCGCGGCCGACGCTCCCGGGCGGAACGTAGGGTTCCGAATCCGTGATGACGAGAACGTCGCGAGAGGAATACTCCCCTTCACCATCGGACAGGGTACACGCTTTCGCGGAGCATGCTCTAGTCCAGGCGCATCGGATACCCGTTCGCCGACCAGACGGAGAAGCCGTGCGG
The DNA here is from genome assembly GCF_900163695.1 of Gulosibacter sp. 10. Classification (GTDB taxonomy): domain Bacteria; phylum Actinomycetota; class Actinomycetes; order Actinomycetales; family Microbacteriaceae; genus Gulosibacter. The sequence goes on along the minus strand of NZ_FUIC01000036.1, from coordinate 30,410 downwards.
GTGCGCCGGATCGGTCTCGATGATCGACAGGCTGAGGTTCGCGATCCTCGGAGCGGGCCGCGCCATCAGGGCGTTCAGCGTCTGGCGGACGACCGCGCCGTGGGTGAAGGCGAGCACGTTCTCCTCGGGATGGGCCTCCGCGATCGCGCGCAGCGCGGTGAGCGCGCGGGTGCGCACGGCATCGGTCGGCTCGACCGACGGATGGGTGAGATCGCGCCGGGAGCCGTCCGGGAGGTAGACGGACTGCCCCTCGAGCACGCCGAAGCCCCGCTCGATGAGGTCCGCCACGATCTCGGGCTCGCCGAGCCCCATCGCCCGCGTCACGATGCGGGCGGTGTGGCGGGTGCGGCCGAGCGGGGAGGAGACGGCGCGGCTCCAGGGCTGGCCGCGCAGCAGCTCCCCGGCCTCTTCGGCCTGCAGGATGCCGTTGTCGTTGAGCGGGATGTCGGCGGCGCCCTGCAGCCGGGACGCCACGTTCCAGTCGGTCTCGCCGTGCCGGATCAACCCGATTCTCATGTCGCCTCGCCGTTCTCTCGCCTGCGCCTGCTCATCCCGTACCCTAATGGCATGGCGGAACGTAAATCCTGGTCGCTCGGCGGCGCCCTGCGCACCATGTTCAAGCGGCCCACGATCGACGAGTCGACGTGGGAGGACCTCGAGGACGCGCTGCTGACGGCTGACTTCGGCCCGACGATCACCGACGAGGTGCTCGAGGAGCTGCGGGACCAGGTCGACCGCTTCAACACGACCGATCCCGCCGACCTCAGGCGGATGCTCCGCGAGGTGATCGAGGACCGGCTCGCGAAGTTCGACACCACGCTGAACCTCAGCGAGCGTCCGGCGGTGACGCTCATGGTGGGCGTCAACGGGGTCGGCAAGACCACCACGATCGGCAAGTTCGCCCGGTTCCTGCGCAACTTCGACCGCACGGTCGTGGTCGGGGCGGCGGACACCTTCCGCGCCGCCGCGGTGGAGCAGCTCGACACCTGGGCCATGCGGGCGGACGTGCGCATCGTGCGGCCGCAGCAGTTCGGCCAGGATCCCGCCTCCGTCGCCTATCAGACGGTGGAGGTGGCGATGCGGGAGGGCATCGAGATGGTCGTGATCGACACGGCGGGCCGCCTGCAGACGAAGGCGGGGCTCATGGACGAGCTCACGAAGATCCACCGCGTGGTCGAGAAGCTCGCCCCCGTCAGCGAGGTGCTGCTCGTTCTCGACGCGACCACGGGGCAGAACGGCGTCTCGCAGGCCGAGGCGTTCATCGAGCACGCCGGCGTCACCGGCCTCGTCGTCACGAAGCTCGACGGCTCCGCCAAGGGCGGTTTCGTGCTCTCGGTGCAGGAGCGCACCGGCCTGCCGATCAAGCTCATCGGCACCGGCGAGGGCATCAACGACCTCTCCGGCTTCACGCCGCACGTGTTCGCCGAGCAGCTGCTCGCCGACGCGTAGCCGCGCCGGGGAGGGCGGCCGCCTCCCCGGCGGCGGTCGCTACTCGTACCGCACGTCGTCGAGCGAGAGCGCCTCGGCGACGCCGGCCTGCGCCTTCGAGAGCTCCACGTAGCCGCCCGCGTGCGGGATGAACGCGGTGGACTCCTCCTCGCTCAGCTCGCGGCGCACTTTCGCGGGGATCCCCGCGGCCAGCGAGCGGGCGGGGATCTCGGCGTGCTCGAGCACCACGGCGCCCGCCGCGATGAGCGTGCCCTCGCCGATGACCGAGTGGCTCAGCAGCGAGGAGGACATGCCGACGAGCGTGCCGTCGCCCACGGTCGTGCCGTGCAGCATCGCGGAGTGGCCGACCGTCACGTCGTCGCCCAGCGTGCAGGGCGCGTCCGCGTCGACGTGCACGATCGTGCCGTCCTGGATGTTCGAGCGCGCGCCCACCCGGATCGCGCCGGAGTCGCCGCGCAGCACGCAGCCGTAGAACACGCTTGAGTCGGGGCCGATCTCCACGTCGCCGATGATCGTGGCGTTCGGGGCGATCCACGCGGACGCGTGGATGCGCGGGGTCTTGCCGTCGAAGGGCAGAATCAGGGGTCCATTCGTCATGAGGCAAGTTTCTCACCTTCGCGGGTACATTGATCCCATGCGGCATCTCGACCACGAATCGCTCGGCCTCTTCGTCCGCGTCGTCGATGTCGGCAGCATCAGCGCCGTGGCCGCGCAGGTGGGCCGCTCGCAGCAGTCGGTGTCGGAGCGGATGCGCCGGCTCGAGCGGGAGCTCGGCCTCGCCCTCCTGGAACGCGGCGCGCGCGGCTCGAAGCCCACGGAGGCGGGCCAGATCGTGGCCGACTGGGCCGCGGACCTGCTCGCGGCCACCGAGGCGTTCAGGACCCGCCTCGACTCGCTGCGCGTCGACGAGGACGCCGAGCTCTGGGTCGCGGCCTCGCAGACCATCGCGGGCTATCTGCTCCCCAAGTGGCTCGGAACGCTGAAGACCAGGGGCGCGAACGGCACCGCGAGCCCGCACGTGCACGCCGTCAACTCGGTGGAGGTCGTGCGCGAGGTGCAGGCGGGCACGGTGTCGCTCGGCTTCATCGAGACGCTCGACCTGCCTCGGGACCTCGCGATGCGCACGGTCGGGCACGACGAGCTGGTCGTGGTGGTCGCCCCCGACCACCCGTGGGCCGACCTGTCCGAAGGGATCGACGCGGCCGAGCTCGCGGGCACCCCGCTGGTCGTCCGGGAGGAGGGATCCGGCACCCGCCAGGCGCTCGAGCACATCCTGGGCGAGTTCGACGCCGGCCTCGAGCTCGCGCCGCCCGCCGCGGAGTTCTCTGCGGTGACCTCGGTGCGCGGCGCCGTGGCGGCGGGGATCGCCCCCTCGGTGATGAGCACGATCACCGTGGCCGAGGATCTCGCGGCCCGACGCCTCATCCGCGTGCCGGTGCGCGGCCTCGAGCTGCGGCGGCCGCTCACGGCGGTCTGGCGCGAGGATCGGGCGCTGCCGGACGCGGCGGCGGAACTCGTGGAGATCGCCGCTGACTGACCGTCCTCGACGCGGTAGAATGGCTCCCTATGGCTATGTTCGGGAACCTCTCAGATCGGCTCGTTGAAGCCCTCGGCAACCTCCGCTCGAAGGGCAGGCTCACCGCCGCCGACGTCGACGGCACGGTGCGCGAGATCCGTCGCGCCCTGCTGGAGGCCGACGTCGCCCTCCCCGTGGTCAAGGAGTTCGCCGCGCACGTGCGCGAGCGCGCCCTTGGCGACGAGGTGAACCGCGCGCTGAACCCCGCGCAGCAGGTCGTGCAGATCGTCAACGAGGAGCTCGTCCGCATCCTCGGCGGCAAGGAGTCGCGGCCGCTCAACCTGGCGAAGCGCCCGCCGACGGTCATCATGCTCGTCGGCCTCCAGGGCGCCGGCAAGACCACGCTCGCGGGCAAGCTCGCGAAGCACCTCGCGGGGCAGAAGCACTCGCCGATGCTCGTGGCGGCCGACCTCCAGCGCCCGAACGCGGTCACCCAGCTGCAGATCGTCGGCGACCAGGCCGGCGTGCCCGTGTTCGCGCCCGAGCCCGGCAACGGCGTCGGCGACCCGGTGCGCGTGGCCCGCGAGTCGATGCGGCTCGCCGAGGAGAAGCTCCACGACATCGTCATCATCGACACCGCGGGCCGTCTCGGTGTCGACGAGGAGCTCATGCGCCAGGCGCGCCTCATCAAGGAGGCCACCGACCCGGACGAGGTGCTGTTCACGATCGACTCGATGATCGGCCAGGACGCGGTCGCGACCGCCAAGGCCTTCCTCGACGGCGTGGACTTCACCGGCGTCGTGCTCACCAAGCTCGACGGCGACACCCGCGGCGGCGCCGCGCTCTCGGTCGCGCAGACCACCGGCAAGCCCATCCTCTACGCGTCCACGGGCGAGCGGCTCGAGGATCTCGAGGTCTTCCATCCCGACCGCATGGCCTCGCGCATCCTCAACATGGGCGACGTGCTCTCGCTCATCGAGCAGGCGCAGAAGGCCTTCGACGAGGAGGAGGCGCGCAAGACCGCCGAGAAGATCGCGAAGGATCGCTTCACCCTCGACGACTTCCTGAAGCAGATGCAGCAGGTCCGCAAGGCCGGCAACTTCAAGAAGATGATCGGCATGCTCCCCGGCATGGACAAGAGCATGAAGTCGCAGGTCGAGAACTTCGACGAGTCGAGCCTGGTGCGCATCGAGGCGATCATCCAGTCGATGACCCCGCTCGAGCGGAACAACCCGAAGGTGCTGAACGGCTCGCGCCGGGCCCGCATCGCGCGGGGCTCGGGCACGCAGGTCAGCGAGATCAACGAGCTCATCAAGCGGTTCGACGGCATGTCGAAGATGATGCGCACGATGGCCCGCGGCGCGACCCCGGGCATCCCCGGCATGGGCCCGATGGGCGGCGGGGCCCCCGCCCGTGGCGGCGCCAAGAAGAGCAAGAAGGCCGCGAAGGGCAAGCGCTTCTCCGGCAACCCCGCCAAGCGGGGCGTCGAGCCCGCCCCGAAGCAGGACAAGCCGGCGGGCGCGGCGTTCGGCGCCGCGAAGCCCGGCGGCGACGGCCCGACCCCCGAGGAGCTCGAGCAGCTGCAGAAGTTCCTCGGCCGCTAGCAGGGCCGGGAGCCGCTCAGCGGGCGAGCGCGTCTGGGCCGCCCACGACCTCGAGCCGGATCTCGCGGGCGCGCGCTAGACGATCCCGGTCTCGCGCAGCAGCGCGCACGCCGCGGGCACCGGCTCGACGATCGGGAGATCGACCGCGTCGCGCAGGCGGCGCGCGGTATCGCTGAGCGGGCCGCCGGCGATGATCACGGCCTCGGCGCCCCGCGCCCGGCTCGCGCGCACGGCCTCGAGCAGCTCGAGGTACTGGGCCTCCGGGTCCGAGGCGAGCTCGAGCGGCCCGCGGCGGCTGAGGCTCACGCCCGTGAACCGCTCGCGGCAGCCGTAGGCGCCGACGAGCTCATGCGTGGTCGTGGCCATGCCGAAGCGGCGTCCGCCGGCCGCCGCGGCGCGGATCGAGGCCTGGCCGATGCCGATCACGGGGACGTCGAGGGCGCGCTGCAGCGCCGCGCGCCCCGGGTCGCCGATCGCCGCCACGATCACAGCGTCGGGCCGATGCGCCTCGACGGCCTTCCTGGCGACGTCGAGCACCGCGCCCTCCGCCCGAGCCAGCGCGGCAGGGTCGACGATCATCGCGGGCCCCCGCTCGGCGGTGACCCCCGCGACGCGAACCGCCGACGGCAGCTCCACCTGCGCCAGCCCCGTCATGAGCGCCGTCGTGCGGCGGTTCATGTTGGGATTCACCAGCAGCACGGTCCGCGGCCGCGTCGATGCGTCCCGCTGCTGCGGCTCGTCCACGAGTCGTCCTCGGCGGGCTATTCGGGCCGCGCGGCCCACGCCTCGTAGAGATCGGGCCGGACGCGCCTGGTCCGCTCGACCTGCTGCTCGTGCCGCCACGCCTCGATCCTGGCGTGGTGCCCGCTCAGGAGGATCTCGGGCACCTCGCGGCCGCGCCACGAGGCGGGCTTCGTATAGCTCGGGTACTCGAGCAGGCCGTCCTCGTGCGACTCCTCGACGAGCGAGGCGGGATTGCCGACGACGCCGGGGATGAGCCGCCCGAAGGCCTCGATCATGGCCATGACGGCCACCTCGCCGCCGTTGAGCACGTAGTCGCCGAGCGAGACGAGCTCGACGCGGGCACGGGAGGCCGCGTAGTCGAACACGCGCTGGTCGATGCCCTCGTACCGGCCGCAGCCGAAGACGAGATGCGGCTCCGCGGCGTACCGGCGCGCGGCGGCCTGCGTGAAGACCTCCCCGGCGGGGGAGGGGAAGACGATGAGCGGGGCCTCGGCCCGCGGCTCCGCGGCGTCCAGGATGCCGTCGAGCGTCTCGCCCCACGGCTCCGGCCGCATGACCATGCCGGCGCCGCCGCCGTACGGGGTGTCGTCCACGGTGCGGTGGCGGTCGTGCGCGGCGTCGCGGAGGTCGTGCACCCGCAGATCCACGATGCCCTTCGCCCGGGCCTTGCCCAGCAGCGAGATGTCCAGCACGTCGAAGAACTGGGGGAAGATCGTGACGATATCGACGCGGGTCGGCGACGCCGTCATCGGCTCACTCGCCCTCGCCGTCGAACAGACCGCCCGGAGGCGTGACGGTGACCGTCTTGGCCTCGAGGTCGACCCCGGGAACGATCGCCTTCACGAATGGCACCATGACGGTGCCGGACTTCGGGGTCTCGACTTCGAGGAGGTCCTGCGAGGGGAAGTGGTTGACCCGCGCGACGCGGCCGACGACCTCGCCGTCGACGACGACCGAGAGGTCGACCAGCTGATGGTCGTACCAGGTATCGGGGTCGAGCTCCTCGGCCTCGTCCTGGTCGACCCAGAGGATGGCCTTGACGAGCGTCTCCGCGGCGGTGCGGTCGGCGACGCCCTCGAAGAATGCGACGGGGGATTCGTTGTACCAGCGCAGTTCGCGCAGGACGATGCTGCGGCCGTGCCACGGCGAAGTGGAGGGAACCTGCAGCGAGAAGGAGGCTCCGGGCACGAAGCGCTTATCGGGCTCATCGGTGTACAGCTCGAGCTTGAGGGCGCCCTTGAGGCCGTGGGCCTTGGAGAGGCGGCCGACCCGGAGCTGCGTGATGCCGCGGTTCTTGCCGGCCAATGTCAGCGGTCCGCCACGTCGACGCGCACGCGGCGGCCTTCGGCGAGGGCCGCGATGACGGTGCGGAGGGCTTTCGCGGTGCGGCCCTGACGGCCGATCACGCGGCCCAGGTCCTCGGAGTGCACATGCACTTCGAGGACCTGGCCGCGCGAGGAGGCGTGCGCGTCCACGCGGACATCATCGGGTCGATCGACAATGCCGCGGACGAGATGTTCCAGCGCGGACGCGAGCATGACTAGGCCTCGGTCTCCTCGGCGGCCGGCTCTTCGGCCGGCGCCTGCTCGGCCTTGGGGGCCGACTTGGGACGGAGCACGGGCTTCTTCGCCGCGTCCGCGACGAACTCGGCCTTGGGCTCGGGCTGCTTGACGCGGGACTCGGTCTCGCCCTCACCCTTGAACTTGCCCCAGTCGCCCGTGAGCTTGAGGAGGGCGAGCACGGCCTCGGTCGGCTGCGCGCCGACGGAGAGCCAGTACTGCGCGCGCTCCGAGTCGATCTCGATGAACGAGGGCTCGGTGGTGGGCTGGTACTTGCCGATCTCTTCGATGACGCGGCCGTTGCGCTTCGAGCGCTCGTCGGCGACCACGACGCGGTAGAACGGAGCCCGGATCTTACCCAGGCGCTTCAGACGGATCTTGACAGACACGTGTCTCCTGCAGGTTAAACGTTGTGAACAAAGTGAAGAACAACGACCGGGGAGTTGTGGGGCAATCCCGGTCAGGGCTCGTGATGGGCTGCACGCGCGGGTAGAGGGTCGCTGGCGCAGACTCAGCTCTCCATTCTTACAGAAAAACCGAGAAGTGGGGAGTTCTTCCGTCGCCGTCCCTCTACGATGGTCGCATGGACTTTGCCCCTACGGAGCGAACGACCCTCGGTATCGAGTGGGAGCTCGCACTCGTCGACCCCGCCAGCGGTGATCTCACCGGCAGGGCGAACGAGGTGATCGACTCCGTCGGTGTGAAGCGATGCGTCGGCGAGTTCCTCACGAACACGGTCGAGCTCGTGACCTCCGTGCACAGGGACGTGCCCGGGGCCATCGCGGATCTCCGGGATCTCCGGGGCAAGTTCCAGCGGGCCGCGAGCAAGGCGGGCGTCGCCGCTATCGGTTCGGGCACGCACCCCTTCGCCGACTGGCGCCTGCAGACCGTGACGCCGGCCGACCGCTACATGCGCGTGGCCGAGCGCTCGCGCGACTGGGGCCGGCAGCTGTCGATCTGGGGCGTGCACGTGCACGTGGGCGTGCCGGACCGAGAGGCGGTCGTGCCCGTCATGGGGGCCATCAACGCCAATGTCGCCTGGCTGCTCGCGCTCTCGGCGTCCAGCCCCTTCTGGGAGGGGCAGGACACGGGCTTCGCCTCGCACCGCACCATGCTCTTCCAGCAGCTGCCCACCGGAGGGCTCCCGCCGAGCCTCGAGGACTGGTCCGACTACGTGCGCACCGTTGAGGGCATGCTCGCCGGCGGGGTGATCCTCGACCCGCTCGAGCTGCGCTGGGACGTCCGGCCGGCGCCCCACTTCGGCACCGTCGAGGTGCGCATCGCCGACGGGGGCCCCTCGCTCTTCGACGTCGCCGCCGGCGCCGCCTTCACCCAGTGCGTGGTGGAGGAGGCGCTGCGCGCGCTGGACACCGGGCGGGCGCCCTTCCTGCTGCCCGAGTGGGCGGTGCGCGAGAACAAGTTCCGCGCGGCGCGCTGGGGGTTCAGCACGAAGTTCATCACGGGCGCCGACGGCCGCCAGGAGAGCGGCCGGGAGTCGCTGGCCCGGCGCATCGACGAGCTGCAGCCCGTCGCCCGCGACCTCGGGTGCGAGGCTGAGCTCGTGTCGGCGCTCGCCATCGTCGACAACAATTCCGCCGACCGTCAGCGCGCCGCGATGCGCACGGGCGGGCCGATCGGCGTCGTCGATTCGCTGCGCGCGGAATTCCTCCGCTAGTCGGCGAGATTCGCAGGCGCGTCGACTAGCGTTTTTCGCATGCCGAACCCGTTCCAGCGCATCCTCTACGCCTCGCTCATCCCCGCGCCCTTCGTGCTGGGGATGTGGACGGTGCTGGCGTGGATCGTCTTCCAGCGCTCGGTGCCCGGGTTCCTCTCCCTCTTCCTCACCATCCCCGCCTCGTTCATCCAGCTCGCGATTCTCGGCGTCCTGCTGTGGCTCCGCGAGAGCATCCGGATGAAGAAGGCCTTCACCACCGAGGACGTCGCCTGGTACCTCGGCACGTTCGGGCTCTGGGCGGTCGGGGCCGCGCTGCCGGACCCGATCGGCGGGCTGGTGCAGCTCGCCGGGTTCGCGGCGGGCATCCTGGCGATGGGGCGCATCGGCAGGCGCTCGCGCGAGGAGGCCGTCGCGAACATGACGGCGCGCGCGGACTACCTGCGGCAGCACCTCGACGGGCAGGCGCCCGGGCCGTGGCCCGACGCCTCGGGGCCCGGCGCGGGGCGGGTGATCACCGTGGAGACGGGCGAGCGGTGGGAGGACACCGGCTCGAGCGCGCGCGGGGACGTCGAGGCCGTCGACGGCGAGATCGTGGACGAGCGGGACGACGACGGGCCGGATCCCGACGAGTGGGAGGCCCGTCCGCGCTCGGGCTAGCCGTCCCGTCGCCGGATGCCCGCGGTTCGGACTGGTGCTCCGCGCCGGAATCGGGCTAAGATGATCGCTTGTGCCGCGACGTGACTCTGCCACAGGGGACACTCCGCCGCGGATGACACGACTTTCTCAGCAAGCCTCCGACCTGTGGCGGGGCAGAGGGTGATTACTCATCATGACCAACATCATCGACCAGATCAACGCCGAGTCGCTCCGCGAGGTGCCCGAGTTCCGTCCCGGCGACACCGTCAAGGTGCACGTGAACATCACCGAGGGCAACCGCTCGCGAGTCCAGGTCTTCCAGGGCGTCGTCATCGCGCGTCAGGGCGCGGGCGTGGCCGAGACCTTCATCGTCCGCAAGGTGAGCTTCCAGGTCGGCGTCGAGCGCACGTTCCCGGTGCACTCGCCGATCATCGAGAAGATCGAGGTCGTCTCGCGCGGCGTCGTCCGCCGCGCCAAGCTGTACTACCTGCGCGACCTGCGCGGCAAGGCCGCGAAGATCCGCGAGAAGCGCGAGAACTAGTCTCGATTCGGTAACAAGCCGACCCCCGCGCCCATGGCGCGGGGGTCGGCTTTTTCTTCGCTCTAGACTCGTGCGGTACCCATCTTTTGAGGAGCCCGGTTGTCAGACGCCGAATACCCGGATGACGATGCGCTGATCGTCACGGTCATCCGCCACTCGCACGGCGCGCGTCATCGTGTCCGGGAGGGCCTCGCCGTGAACGCGGAGGGCGAGGCCGTCCCCCGCAGCTCCTTCGGGCTCTTCCTGCGCGACATCGTCGTGATCGCCGTGCTCGCCCTCGTGATCTCGATGGTCGTGAAGACCTTTCTCCTGCGGCCCTTCTACATCCCGTCCGCGTCGATGCACGACACGCTCATCGAGGAGGACCGCGTGCTCGTGAACCTGCTCGTGCCGGGGCTCGTCGAGGTGAACCGCGGCGACGTGGTCGTGTTCGAGGATCCGGGCGGGTGGCTGCCGCAGACCCCCGCGGTCGACAAGCCGCCGGTGCAGGCGATCGTCGACGGCTTCCTCGAGACGGTCGGGCTCAAGCCCGAGGAGACGAACAACCACCTCATCAAGCGCGTGATCGGGCTGCCGGGCGACCACGTGGTCTGCTGCAACGCCTACGGCCAGCTGGTCATCAACGAGGTCGCTGTGCAGGAGCCGTACCTGCAGCTCTCGGGCAACTCGGCGGCCTCCGGCACCGAGTTCGACGTCGTGGTGCCGGACGACGCGCTGTGGGTGATGGGCGACAACCGCTACAACTCGCAGGACTCCCGCGCGCATCAGGATGCGCCGACGGGCGGATTCGTGCCGTACGAGAACCTCGTCGGCCGGGCGTTCCTCATCAACTGGCCCTTCGACCGCCTGCAGTTCCTCGGCAACTACCCCGAGGTGTTCGCCGACGTGCCCGGACGCGAGCCCGAGGGCTAGCGGTGGCCGTCGCGGATCCCACGCTCGACGTCGAGCGGGCGCTCCTCGCCGATGCCGGCACGGTGATCGGCATCGACGAGGTCGGGCGCGGGGCGCTCGCCGGCCCGGTCGCGGTCGGCGTGTGCGCTGTGCGCGCCGCCGAGCTCGAGCATCCCTTCCCCGAGGGGCTGCGGGACTCGAAGCTGCTGAGCGAGAAGCGGCGGAACCTGCTGGCGCCGGCGAGCGCCGAGTGGGCCCGGGCCAGTGCGGTCGGGTGGTCGAGCGCCGCCGAGATCGACGAGTTCGGCATCGGCGCGTGCCTGGCCACCGCCGCGATCAGGGCGCTCGAGGCGCTGTGGCGGGAGGGGGTGCCGGTGGGCGAGTCGGCGATCCTGCTCGACGGCTCGCACGACTGGCTCACGCCGGGGCTCGAATCGCCGCTCTCGGTGACGGTGCGGCCCAAGGCCGACCGCGACTGCGCGACGGTCGCGGCGGCGAGCGTCATCGCCAAGGTGGCGCGGGACACCCGCATGCTCGAGCTCGAGGCCGGCGACGAGGCCCTGGGCGTGTACGGGTGGGGCTCGAACAAGGGGTACGGATCGCCGGCGCACCGCGCCGCGATCGTCGCGCACGGCCCGTCGCGGGAGCACCGGCGCAGCTGGCTGGCGAAGATCCTCGCCTGAGCCTGAGCGAACGCGGGTCGCCAACCGGCGGTGCGGAGGCCTAGACTGGAGCGCTATGGATAACGAAGCCTTCGACGACTACGAGCGCGGGCTCGAACTCTCGCTGTTCCAGGAGTACCGGGACGTCTCGTCGCAGTTCAAGTACGTGGTGGAGACCGAGCGCCGGTTCTACCTCGCGAACGATGTCAAGCTCGAGCGCCGCGATGCGGCGAACGACTTCTACTTCGAGCTGACGATGCGCGACGTGTGGGTCTGGGACATCTACCGCTCCGACCGCTTCGTGAAGCAGGTGCGCGTGCTCACGTTCAAGGACGTCAACGTCGAGGAGCTCAACGCGCACGATTTCGAGCTGCCCAAGGAGCTCTCGATCGACGACTGAGCCGGGACGGGTTCGGCGGCGCGGCGGGGATGCGTTCCTCGCCGCAGTTGTCTGTGCGTGAACAGCACTGGCCGATTCGCGCGCCCTGCGGGCCGCGCCCCTGGTCCGCGCGGCGGCAGTTCATAGACTCGGATGCACGCGTCGCCAACGGGGGCGGGCGCAGCATGAAGGAGAGCATATGTCGCACTACATCGTCGTGGGAGCGGGTTCGGCCGGATCCGTCGTCACTCGTCGCCTGCTGGACGCGGGCCACCGGGTCACTCTGCTCGAGGCGGGAGGGTCGGACGTGAACCCGGCCATCCAGGACATCGGCCGTCTCGGCGAGCTCTGGCACAGCAAGGACGACTGGGCCTACTACACCACCCCGCAGGAGGGGGCCGCCGGGCGGCGGCTGCACTGGCCGCGCGGGCGGGTCCTCGGCGGCTCGCACTCGCTCAACGCCAGCATCTGGGTGCGGGGAGCGCACGGCGACTACGACCGCTGGGAGCGCGAGGGCGCCGAGGGATGGAGCTGGGCGGAGGTGGCGCCGGTGTTCAAGCGCATCGAGCGCACCGAGGTCGGCGATGACGAGCTGCGCGGCCGCGACGGCCTGCTCGACGTCTCCGTCGACGGCTACGCCCACAACCCCGTCTTCGAATCGATGCACGAGGCGGCGGTCGCCGCCGGGGTGCCGGCGAACCCGGACTACAACGGCGAGCGCATCGAGGGCGTCGGCTGGGAGCAGCTCACCGTGCGCGACGGCGAGCGGTTCAGCTCCTACCGCGCCTATGTCGAGCCCGTGCTCGGCGACGAGCGCCTCGAGCTGCGGACCGGCGTATGGGTCACGAGCCTCCTCATCGAGGGCGGCCGCGTGATCGGCGTCGAGGCGGAGGTCGGCGGCGGCGTCGAGCGGCTCATGGCCGACGAGGTCATCCTCTCGGCCGGCGCGCTCGACTCGCCGCGCATCCTGCTGCTGAGCGGGGTGGGGCCGCGCGAGCACCTCGAGGAGCTGGGCATCGAGGTGCGGCACGAGCTGCCGGGCGTGGGCGAGAACCTGCACGACCACGTCCTGGCGCCCGTCATCGCGCAGACCACGGCGCGCGACCTCCCCGAGCGGCAGGTCAACGAGCCGGTGTCGCAGATGCACCACTTCACCACCTTCCGGGAGGGCAGCGACGTGCCGGACACGCAGCCGATCTACTTCTCGGTGCCGATGGTGAGCGAGACGCAGGAGCCGGGGCCGAACATGTTCACGCTCCACGCGGGGCTCGTCCGCCCGACCTCGCGCGGCACGTTCCGCCTCGCGTCGGCCGACCCGCACGACAGGGCGCTGCTGGACCCGCAGACGCTGAGCACCGACGAGGACATCGAGAGCCTCGTCGCCTCCGTGAAGGAGTGCCGCGAGATCGTGCGGCAGGCGCCGCTCGCCGAGGAATGGGGCGCCGTCGAGGTGTACCCGGGCGAGGACGTGCAGACGGACGAGGAGATCGCCGAGTACGCGCGGCAGAACTGCGTGACCTACCACCACCAGGTCGGGACCTGCCGGATGGGCGCCGACGAGCTCGCGGTGGTCGACCCGCGCACGCTCGAGGTGCACGGCCTGCCGGGCGTGCGCGTGATCGACGCCTCCGTCATGCCCTCCGTGACGAGCGGCAACACGAACGCGCCCTCGGTGATGATCGGCGAGCGGGGCGCAGAGTTCATCCTGCGCGATGCGGAGGCGCGGCGCGGCTAGCGGCCGGCGGCCTGGCGCTGCAGATTGGCCATGATCTCGAGCTGATACGGCGCGATGATCGATCCGGAGATCCGGCAGTCGAGCAGCCAGGCCCCGGGCTCCCCGCTCCGGGCCCACTCCGCCCACTCCTCGAGATCCGCGTGGGAGCGCACGACGACGCCGTGCGCTCCCACCGCCTCGCCGAAGCGCGCGAAGTCGTTCTGCTCGATGCGCATGGGCCGCTCGTCGAGCCCCAGCGCGCCGTACTGGGTGACCTCGGCGGTGTACGCCGCGTCGTTGAAGACGACGATCGTGGCGCGGTCGGCCGCACGAACCGTCGAGTCGAGGTCCGCGAGCGCCATGAGCCCGCCGCCGTCGCCCGTCACGACGGCGAGCATCGCGCCGCGCTCGTTCGCCGCGAGCGCCGCGCCGGGCGCGGAGGAGAACCCGAGCCCGATCGATTGGAACTGCGTGCCGACCAGGGTGATGGAGTCCGGCCCCGGCACGTCGAAATAGGTGTTGGCCCAGCCGATGAAGTGCCCGCCGTCCGAGACGATGAGCCGCTGCTCGGGCAGGGATTCGTCGAGGACGCGGGCGAGGGCCCGCGGGTCGAGCAGGCCGTCGGCCGCGAGCTCCGAGCCCCGTTCGCGGTCGGACTGCGCCCCCGCCACCTCCTGCGGGTCGAGCCCGGACCAGGTCGTGGCGGGCGCTGAGCCCTGCGCGGCGCGCATCGAGGCGAGGATCGCGTCGGCCGCGAGCGCGGCGTCCGCGCGCAGGAAGCGGGTGACCTGCGGATGGGTGGGGGCGTCGAGCAGGTCCACCTGGATGATGGCGGCCTCGGGCGGGAAGAGCCGTCCGAAGCCCATCGTGAACTGGTTGAGGCCGGCGCCGACCGCGAGCACGACGTCGGCGCGACCGAGGTAGGCGGCGGTGCGCTCGGAGGAGAAGCCGCCGCAGACGCCCGCGTCGAGCGGTCGGCCGGCGAACATGCCGCGGGCCGGGGCCGTGGCGACCGTGATGGCGCCGAGCCGATCGGCCAGGTCGGCGAGGGTCTCGCGCGCCTCGAGCGCGCCGCGCCCGGCGAGGATGACCGGGCGCCGGGCCTCCCGCAGCAGCGCTGCCGCAGTCTCGACCTGCTCCCGGTCGGGGGCGGGTGGGGCCGGCCTCGAGATCGGGAACCCGCCCTCCGGCTCCGGGGTCCGCGCGGCGGGGAGATCGTAGGGGATGGCGAGCACGACCGGTCCACGCCGCCGCCATGCGAGCTCGACGGCGGAGGCGGTGTCGCGGCCGGGGGAGTCGGCGGTCACCACGACGGTGGGCGCGCCGCAGGCCTCGGCCACGACGACCTGATCGATGTCCCAGGGGCGGGGGCCGGTGGTCGGCGCGTCGCCGACCACGAGCACGAGCGGGGTGCGCGACATCGCGGCCTCGGCGAGGCTCGTGACCGCGTTCGTGAATCCCGCGCCGTACGTGGCGGTGGCCACGGCGAGCCGGCGCGTGGTGCGGTGGTACGCGTCGGCCGACGCGACGGTCGCCGCCTCGTGCCGCACCGGGGTGAATCGCAGGTCGGTGAGTCGGTACATCGCGTCGATGAGGTAGGCGTTGCCGTTGCCCATGAGGCCGAACACCTCTTCGGCATGCGCTGCGAGCACGGTGGCGATGCGTTCGGCGACGGTGGTCATGAGGGCTCCGTTCCTGCGGTGAAGGCGCCGCGGTGGGCGGGCGCCGTATCGACGGTAGTGGATCGCGGCGCCGTTCTCCGCCTCGGGACACGCCTGGCGGCGTGCATCCGGCCGGTGGATGCGCGCCCCTGCACAGCGCCGCCCTCCCGGCCCGCGCGCCGGCCGGCACTCCGGCACCCTGGTCGCCGGGGCCCGGCATCCGGCCGGTCCGGAAGGAGCGGAGATGCGCAATCACGTCGAACTCGGCCGTCGCGGCGAGGATCTCGCGGCGGAGTACCTGGAGGCATCCGGCTACGAGATCCTCGACCGGAACTGGCATTGCCGATGGGGCGAGATCGATCTCGTCGCGGCTCGGGACGGAGCGCTCGTCTGCGTCGAGGTGAAGACGCGCAGCTCGGTGCTGGCGGGGCATCCCCTCGACGCGATCACCGACGAGAAGCTCCAGCGGATGCGGCGCGTGGCGGGGGCGTGGCGGCGCGGCCATCCCGATGCGCGGGGCCGCCTGCAGCTCGACGTCATCGCCATCCTCATCCGGCCGGACGGGCTCGTCGACTTCTCGCACCTGCAAGCGATCGGGCTGCAGTGACGGCCCGCACGTGCCGGGCGTGGGCGATCGCGCTCGAGGGGCTCGGCGGGCACCCCGTCGAGGTCGAGACCCACGTGGCGGAGGGGCTGCCGCGGTTCGTGCTCATCGGGCTCCCGGACGCCTCGCTCGGCGAGGCGGTGGACCGCATCCGCGCCGCGCTGAACTCCACGGGGCACGCGCTGCCGGCGAGGCGGGTGACGACGAACATGTCGCCCGCCTCGCTGCGCAAGCACGGCTCGGGGTTCGACCTCGCGATCGCCGCGTCGATCCTCGCCGCGACCGGGCTCATCCACGGCGGCGGCCCGGAGGGCAGCGCGCACATCGGCGAGCTCGCCCTCAACGGCGCGGTGCGCTCCGTGCGCGGCGTGCTGCCGGCGGTGCTCGCGGCGCGGAACGCCGGATTCGAGAGGGTGCTGGTCCCGGCCGAATGCCGTGCCGAGGCGGAGCTCGTGACGGGCATCGAGGTGGTGCCCATCGCGACACTGCGGTCGCTCGCGCTGCACTACGGAGCCGACCCGGACCTCCTGTCGGAGGCCGAGGAGGATGCGCCGCCGCAGCGGACCGCGCCGTCGCAGGCCGAGGCGTCCACGGCGGGGCAGGCGCCTCCCGATCTGCGGGATGTGATCGGCCAGGAGGACGCGATCCGCGCGCTCGCGGTCGCCGCGGCGGGCGGGCATCACCTGTACTTCATCGGCCCGCCGGGCGTAGTCACTTAAGTGATTACGTGGTGCGTCGGAGCTTCGAGCATGAGGAGATGGGCTTCGATCTCTTCCGCCGAGGTGCACCGTGTCTGGATGTCTGACCACCAGCGGCTCTGGTTCGCGGCATAGGGTCCGTAGCGCCCCTCATTCATCCGCGACCTGGTCACGACCAACCCGTGTCGGGCGCGCGAGAGCATGACCAGCAGCACTCGCTGCTCTTCAAGGAGAGAGTCGCCCTCGCTGCTCCTCTTGTCAGGCAGGTGACCAGCTTCAAGTCCGACGACGAAAACCCAGTCGAACTGCTGGCCCTTGCCGGTGTGCGCGTTGAGCAGGTGGACGCCAGGGCCTACTGCTGCTTTGGGATCGGCGGTCCTGATCGCCTTCACTGCCGCCCTGGCCGTGCCCGCATCGCGCCGGCCAAGTGCGTCGAACGCGTCGTCGATCAACTCGCGTGCGTCGACGTCTGCTGGATCCACGGAGTCCAGAACGGCGAGCCGCGCCTCAGCCAGCGTGGCTCCGCGCGGCAGCCTCGCCACAGTGGCCTTGATGAGCGCCACGACCTCGGGATCGTGAACCGCAAGGTCCCAACGGCGGACCGGATACGGCATCTCGCGATCGAACACGCCATGGATCGCAGAGTTTCGCCACTTGCTCCGAATGATGATGCCGACAGATGCCTCGGGCGCTTTCTCCAAGATGGACCCGACCAGACGAAGCAGTGTGTCGGCCTCTGCGTCACGGTCCTGGAACACGAGGGCCCCAGAGCAACCTCCGTCGGGCCATTCGTCTGGCCGTGCGGCGACCAACGCGGACCCAGGATCTACGAGCTCGCTGATGGAGTTGACTGTTTCGAGGACCTTCGGCGAGGAGCGGTAGGACTCATGGAGTCTGATCGGCTCGCCACAGGTGCGCCGAAGCTCAGCCTCGACCTCGGTGGGTGCTGCTCCAGCCCACGAGAAGATGCCCTGGAGGGGGTCCCCAGCGAAGGTCCGCCTGTTCGTGCAGCTCAGCATGGCCAGGTCGAGTTGTTGCGATGAGAGGTCCTGGAACTCGTCGACGAGCACCGCGCCGAAGTGCGCCTGGTAGAGACGGGCGACAGCTGGGATGCGAAGCAGACGCTGCGCATGGCGGAGGAGGTCCTCATAGTGCAGCTGGTTCGCCGATTGGCGCGACCGCTCAACCTTCTCGGCGAGCACCACAGCTTGGCCCCGGTCCCGCCTTTGTAGTGCTTCCAGCACCTCAGCATCCGAGAGCGGGCCGCGCTTGACTTCGGCCAAGACTTTCTCCGCGGCGTACATCTCCTCGCCGCCTCCCGCGGCTTCCATCGCGCGCCGCATCGTGCGCGTCTTCGGCAGCTCGAGCGTCTCCATTGTCAGGCCGATGGTTCTGCCGTGAGCAAGGATGACCTGTGTAGCGAAGCCGTGGAGGTTGCGGACGACGACCTGACGTCGAGTCCGCGCGTTCCCGAGTACTGAACGCAGGCGCTCCTCCATGTTCGCGCGGGCACGCTTGGTGAATGTCAGGGCGAGCACGCGCTGGTTCGGCTCGAGAAGCTGGAGCTGGTGAGCAGCCCGATGTGCCAGAACCTCGGTCTTGCCGCAGCCGGGCGGGGCGATGATGAGCAGGTGGTCATTCGCGGAGGTGGCGGCCGCAAGTTGCTCCGCACTGAGCTCGAACGCCGTCACTGCTGGCTCAAGTCGTCCAGCACACGCAGGAGGCGTGCCACGCTTCCGATTTCCTCGGCAGTCTCCGCATTCAGAACGTCAGCGATGCAGGTTGCCGCCTCGACCTTTCCCTTGTCTCGGCAAAATACGGCTACCGCTTCAGGAGTGATCGCATCGACAGAGTCACACTCAGCCGACATCAGGATTCCTTGTTCACGGCAGAATCCACCATCGATGAGCGCTTTCGCCGCGGAGGGGCCGCCGAGCGCTCGTGTGTACTCGTCCTCGAGATCAGCGTCGGATATGAAGATCTTCTTGTCGATGATGTGCTTAGGCTTGCCCTTGAACGCGCCGATCCACTTGCCGCTCTCCTTCTCGTCCACCAGGCCGAGCAGAGTCGGGCCGAAGCCGTCGGGCCCCAGCAGCGGGAAGACGTTCGTGAACTTGTCGGCCCCGTCGAGCTCCACGACGACCGCGCCGAGCCGGTCGAGATCGATGCCGAGTTCCTTGGCCACCGCCTCGACGATGATCCGGTCGGCGTTGCCCTCGACCAGGACAACGAACCTAGCGGTCAGCGCTTCTAAGAGACGCGGCGACCACCAATGGGCTCGCACTTTCTCGACCTTCGAGAGCTTCGTGTCGCTGATCTGCCAACACTTTCCGTGTCGATCCACCGCGATGACCTCCGAAGGCTCGAACCGGTGGAGCACGTATGGCGAGTGCGTGACGATGATCTTCTGGTTCCCTTCACCGCTCAAGAGGTCCGCTGCCGTCCTCTGGCTGGTGGGATGAAGGTGGATCTCCGGCTCATCGATCGCGAGGACGTTGGCTGTTCCCTCCGCCAGGTCGAAGAGCGTCATCGACATGAGCTGCCGCACACCGTCCGACTGCTCCGTCAGGGAGACCTGTCCGTCATCGCGGTTGAGGAAGATCGACACGTCCTGGAGCACGTCGCTAGATGGGTCCGTGACGCTTCTGACCGAGAAGTCATCCTTCTCGACGACGCGTGGCATCGCGCGGCTCAGATGACCAGCGACACGGCCCAAGAGCTCTCCAACGGATTCGTTGCCCGCCAGTTCTTCATTGAACTGGTCGAGGATCGTCTTCAAGCTGTCCTCGTTGGTGCCGAGGTCCGCGGCTGCCAGGAGAGTCCGGACGGGGCTGCGTGAACCTTCCATCATCGAGGCTCCTCGGGTCGCCTTCAGATAGCGCCAACCAAAGGCCTCGAGTTGCTCTCGGCTGGGCGCTCGTTCGTGGCCGCTCTCGGGAAACCATCGACGAATCGTCACGGACTCTTCGTCCTCGGGGTCCGCCTCCACCGCCATCTGCACCCAGAGGTACTCACTCGTGAGGTCCTCAGCGATGCTGATCTCGGAGGGGAAGCATCGACGGTTCTCGTCCGTGAATTCCGTCCACATGGCGTTGACGACGAGCTGTTGCTCAGTGTCCCTCAGGTCGCCAGGAGTCAGCGCTTGGTAGACGCCGGCGGTGCTCGTTCCTAGAAGCAGGTTCAGCATCCGCAGGATCGAAGACTTGCCGACGTCGTTCGCGCCCACGATGACTGCGTGCCGACGGATGTCGAGGCCAAGATCCTGGATCCGACTGTGATTGGAGATGGCGATTTTGGAGAGACGCAAAGTCAATTCCCTTCAGCTCTGGATCGAGCCTCTGCCTCGATCGACACTCTTCTACTCATCCTGAAGTATGCGTGACGTTCACGGTTCAGTATCCGCTGACGCGCTGTGCGCCGACCCCCGGATGGTGCAGATCCCGGAGTACACGAAGGACGTCGTAGACGGCTCGCTCGGCCTCGACGGCGTCGCGGATGAACTGAGGCTCATTCTCCTCGGCGATGAAGGCACGGAGCTCTTCGTCCGATTTCTTGACTCGACGCTTCCACATCTCGGGCACACGACACTGGTGGTCTGCATCCGCCCGAACGCCAGGGCGCGTCGCCAGCGGAGACCGCGCCATGCGATCCGATGTCGGACCCTCCAAGTGTCGACTCTTAAATGACTAGATGAGAAGCAGGTCGGAACGGTGTTCGCGGGTAACGAATCGGTAACGACTTTGGGTGATTTGGCCTAGAGTCCCCGTTTGGTCGTCGATCTGGATTCCGACCGGCACGGGGAACGCATGACTCCCGACTCCCCGGCCATCCAGACCCTCCTCGCTCGCCCTGTCTCCGCTCATGTAGTGCGGGCAGCAAGCAGTCACCTAGCCCGCACTGTGGCGACTCGTCCTCTTCGAGGGCAAGGGAGCCAGCGAAGCGCTCCCGCGGCAGCCCCGTTCGCTGGTGTGATGCGATCAGATGACAACCGTTTTCACTCGAAGGGGAATGAGCGAGGTTGCGCCGGATCTCTCGGCAGTTGATCGTTTGAGGGCGGGCGGAGCCGATGTGACTCGACGTCGAAGGCCGCCGGGGAGAGCCTCCCCGGCGGCCTTCGATGTCCCGCAATGAGTGCCTGCGCGCCCCTACCCCTGCTGATAGCCGACGTACGGAAGCAGCACCAGGCCGCTGTCGCTGGTTACGCCAGTCGGAGCGGGCATGTCGAGACGCTCCTCCTCGCCTGTGTCCGTAATCAGATAGAAGCGGTCGCCCTCGTCGGCCTCGTAGCGGATACCGTCCGAAGCGCGGACAACCTGCTTGCCTCCGTTCAGGCCTTCCACCTCCGCGAACCCGTATGCCTGGAGGGCCTCCTCCTCGTAATCAGAGGAATGGCCGCTGCTCAAGAGCTCAAGCCCCGCCGGGGTGAGTTTGGTTGACATTCGACAATCGACAGGCGCATCTCCCTGAGTGCCGCCCCCGTTTTCCGTGGAAACAATTTCCCCCTTCTGCGTGGCGACGTTCACCCGCACGATTGACGATTCGCACTCCTCTGGTGAGGACGCACTGCCATACACCTGGAGGTAGACGGTGTCGGGCTCGCTTGGGGAGGCGGTCACGTCGCGCATCTCGAAATCCCGGTCTCCGACGATGGGCTCGATGTCGACGTCCCACGGCTCGACACCGCCGTCAGTTTCGAGCTGATCGAGGATCGGATAGACCGTCAGGGATCGCTCCGAGTTCTCCGAGAAGCCGACAGCCCAGCTCCAATCAGGCGCGAAATCCGCTAGCTCGTCCCCAGCGCCATCGCCGGCCAACGGCAGGTTCTCTACGGCGTACGCCCCTGCCTCCGCGTCGTACACCGACGCGGACATGTCGGAGAGCACCAAGATCGAGCTGTCGGCGGGCTCCCACGGTGCTGCCGATTGGGTAGGCGCTGGGTCTACCTCAGGACCGCCTGCGTCGCCGCCGTCGCTGCACCCTGCCAGCGCTAGCGCAAGCACGGCCACTGCGCCCACCCCTGCCGTGTAGTTCTTTGCCATCGCAGTCCTTTCGATTGTTCGTTGCAGCATGCAGACAACAGCACGCTATCAAACTGGACTGGTGCGAGTGGACTCACTTGCATGGACGGCCGACGACGCGCGCCGCTTGGGAAGCAGTATTAAGCGCCTCAGAGAAGCGCGCGGACTGACGCAAGAGCAGGTTGCGTACACCGCTGGCCTCACCCGCGCGCATTACGCGCTGATTGAGACCGGGCAGTCGTCGTCCAGGCGAGCGGGTACGCACGCGAACCCGAAACTTTCCACGGTGGCCGCCATCGCTGCGGTGCTCGACATACCCATGACCGAACTGTATGACTTTGGTGCTGAGCCCCACTCGCAAGCAGCACAGACGGCCCGCACGATCCTAGATCCTGGTCCACACCCCATCGAAGGCGGCAGCCCTTCCCGATGAGGCCTTTCGACGGAGGCCGTGAGAGCGACCCTCGGGCGTGTCCACACCTCGACCCCGAGAGCGCAGCGCAGTCTGTCATGACACGATCAATAGAAAACCGTTCTCAACCAGGGAGGAAACACGATGGCCGACGACGCTCGGGTAACTATCCTCGGGGTGGCAGACGACGGGTCTGCGGCGCTGTACTACTACGGGGCCACGCGCACCGGTTCCGATGTCTCGCTCACGCCCCAGGGCTCCGACGAGCATCCCACCACGGAGAGCGCGCGGGCGGTGATCGACAGGGCGCGCGATGCTGTGAGCGATTACACCGCTGGCCCTGACCTCTCGCAGCTCGCGGCCACCGACGCCGACCGCTACCGGCAGACAGAAGCGAAGCTGCTCGCTGCGGCGAAGAAGGACACGCCGATCCCGGGAGGGCTCAACGCTCTGCTCATGGTGGCCCCGTTCCTCGAATCGGAGACCCAGGGCGCTGCCGTCCTGGAACCGGATGATGCATCGGGGCTTTTCGTAGACGAGCGCATCAGTGGGT
Source organism: Gulosibacter sp. 10 (assembly GCF_900163695.1). Taxonomy (GTDB): domain Bacteria; phylum Actinomycetota; class Actinomycetes; order Actinomycetales; family Microbacteriaceae; genus Gulosibacter. The sequence goes on along the minus strand of NZ_FUIC01000036.1, from coordinate 8,094 downwards.
TCGGCGTGGATGCGGCATCACTGCCCTCGTTGCCCAGCGGTACGGCTCCCAACCTCATTCTGATCTCGACGTGAAGGTGTGAGAAGGGGGCCACGAATCTGGGTTCGTGGCCCCCTTCTCTTGCCCGGTCTACCTGGTCACCAGGCGGTACAGCGGCCAGACGACGAGGACGATGAGGAGTATCGCCTCCTCGATGAAGTTCAGGCGATGGCTTACTTCTGAGAACGACGAGTAGAGGATGACTGCGAGGGCGAGTACGGCGCGGGCGGGCCGGTCCGCGCGTCTGCCCAGGAACCAGACCCCAACCAGGCCGACCGCCGCGTGCAGCAGGATCGCCAGCGGCCCCATCGCTAGGGAAGCGTCTCCCCACTTTGTGGGTTCCAGTGCGCCATCCCAGGCGTGTAGGAAGCGAGCGACCGCGCCTGCGACGATGAGCGCTCCGCCGATGGAGAGGAACCAGCGGAGTGGGTGTACTACGCGCTCGGTTGATCGCGCTGCCGGGGTCGTGGGCGTCGCCGCGGTAGTGCGGCGCTCGTCCCGTCCCGGCGTGGGTGAGCACTGCGCGGGCTCCGAATGGGGTGGTGCCGGGGGCGTCTCTGGCTGCGGGCTGGCCTGGCTGGGTGTGCCGGTGCCGCCCGCGAGTAGGAGGTCACGAGCGGCGTTCACGCGCACGGCCTCGGTGGCGCGTCGCGCGGCGTCGTCGCCGTCTGTGGCGAGGTCGGGGTGAGTCGCCTGGATGCGCGCGCGGTAGGCGCGTTTGACCTCGTCCGGGGTCGCTGCGGGCGCCAGGCCAAGGGTGTTGAGCGCTTCTACAAGCGTCACGGGGGTCTCCCTTTCTCAGGCGGCGCGCCCGCGCCCGAGCCCGCGGCGGCGTGACTGTACGCGGTCGCGCTCCTGGGCGAGCTGCTGCGTCTGGCGACGCTGTGCGATCTGGCGGTCTCGGGCATCGTCACGGGCATGGCGCTGGTCACGCTCACGCATGCGCAGGGCCATCTCGTCCTGCTGCTCGCGTGGCAGGCTCGGGTGGCGCTTGGCCACCCATTCCCGCTCTGCATCGGAGACCGGCTGAGAGACCACGCGGACCGGCTCGGCGGTGTTGCTGCGGTGCATTGCAGTGGCCAACGACTCTGCTGCCTCGGTCTCGTCGGCTCCGCCGACCACGAGAATCCGGTTCTCCTGACGCCCACGGCTGACCGACGGATAGACCATGTGCCGGTCCACATGCGGGGACTTCGCGTCATGGATGTACAGTGCCCGGTCCACGGTTGCCCCCTGCGCCTTGTGGCTGGTGCTGCTGTAGGCGAGGGAGAGCTTTCCCTCGTTAAGGTCCTTCCGGGTCATCGACGTCTTGAACGTTCGTCCGCGCTCGTCGGTCATCTGCACGGTGACGCCACCACGCGCACTCACGGCGACTACCTCGCCAGTCATGCCGTTGCGTAGGCCACGGCGGGTGTCGTTCTGCCGCACCATGACCGGCTCACCCTTCTGCGCCTGCTGGGTCTGGCCCTCGCCCAGGTCGAGCGTCGCGGTCTTCGCATCGGCTCGCATCGCCTTGTCGTCCGGGTCCGCGATGCGCCGTTCCTGGATGCGCTGTGCCACCTGCACCTGCTGGGCGCGAGTCGCGGTGAGCACGAGGGTGTCCTGGTCGCCGCGGCGGCTCATGTACCAGTCGGCTGCCTGTTCTGCGGCGAGGTCCATATCGGCGCGCTTGTCGGAGGCTTCCGCACGACCGTCTGCGATAGCGCGGGACACGTCTTCGTCACCGATGTGGCCCACACGCCCCTGTGCCCGGTAGGTGTCCACCAGTGCTCGGGCCGCATCGTGGGTCTCGGCGGTGTCGGTGTAGTCGAGCCCGCGCATCGAGAGCTGGGCTTCGCGCTCCCATTCCTGCCGTGCCCGGCGCGTCTCAGCGAGCTGCACGGGCTGCACCTCGTCCAGCAGGGCGCGGTATGCGCCTGAACGTCCGATACCGCCGAGTTGCGCGGTGTCACCCACCATGACGAGTTGGACGTTGCGGTGCTCGCGGGCATAGTCCAGTAGACGCCCGAGGTGCTGGTTGTTCGTCATCGCGGCTTCGTCCACGATGATGACCTGCGGCCTGTCGTGGTCGATCTTGACCACGGTTTCGGGCTGCTCGGCTGCCTCCGCGATGAGTTGCGTGCGCCATTGGTGCAGCTCCGAGCGATCTCCGATGTCTGTCCACCGGGCGAGCTTGTCCATCTGCTCGACGTGAGAACGGGTCTGCTGGGTGAGCTTTGCATCGGCCTTCGTCGGCAGGGACTCGACCCAACGCGCCATCTCGCGCTCTGCCTTCTCACGCTGCCGGTCGGTCTTGGCTTCGCGCTGGTGCATGCGGATCGTGTGATAGTCGTCGGCCTGCTCAGCGGTGAGGCCCTGCCCCCAGTAGCCCGACTCGAAAACTCCCTTGGAATGGTGGGGGTTGTCTTCGTCGGCGGCGCGCATCGTCGCCTTCTGGAAACTCATGGCGCGATCCGCGCCGATTTCAGCGGCAAGATCGGCGGCGGTGTCTGTCTGCGTGGACAGGACCGTGACCTGCGCCCCCGCCCCATGGGCCAGCTCCGCAATCGTCTCCGCGACGCGGCTCTTGCCGCCGCCGGCGGGGCCGTCGCAGGTGATGAGTCGCTGCCCGGTGAGATACGCGCCCACGAGCTGTTCCTGGTCCTCCGAGACCCTATGTGAGTTCACAACCGTGGCGGCGGCCCTCAGATTCGTTTCTCTGATCGCGGGCACGGTGTCGTCCGCGAGCTGCTGCCCGGTCGCCACGATGTGCTGCTGCTCCTGCACGATCTCGGAAGTCGTGAACCTCCGCGTTTTCTCCGCCCAGCGGTCGCCTACCCGCTCGGCTTCCTCGCGCTCCTGCATCAGGACCGCGCCACGGGTGAGGTAGTCGTCCACGGTCTCGGCAATCTCGGATGTACTCACACCTGTCGGGGCCAGATGAAGGGCGGCCGCGTGCGCTTCCTTAGTGGAGAACGCTGCGGCATCCTTCGTGAGGTGCTCGGCCAGTTCGGCGGTGAACCGGGCCTGCTCGACCTCGCCCCACTCGGCCACAGGAGCGTGCTGTGCCTGCTGTGTGGCGGCCTGTGCTCCGCCGAGCAGGCGTGCCCCGTCCGGGGTGGTCGGGTCTGCTGCCCAGCGCTCGCGTGCGACGTGCTCGGGCTCCTCCGCCTTCGAGACGCGGGTGTCCAGTGCAGCGGCTTGCGGAGTGGTCCCCGAATCCAGCCATTGCCCGTAGACCTCGGCGCGGCGCGTCTCGGCGTCGGTGAGGGCCTCGCCTGCCTCGAGGGCCTGGTGCGACTCCTTGAACAGGTGGCGGGCACTGCCCATGACCTGTTCCAGGCGTTCCTTCTCCTGCGTGCGCTCGGTGATCGTCTCGTTGATCGCGTTACGGCGTGAGCTGTAGCGCTCGATGAGTTGCGGGGCGATGCCGGGGACCACGGTGCGCTGTCCCTTCTCGTCCAGCTCCAGGCCCACGCCGACCTCTTGGCGCAGGTTCGCGTCTAGGGCTCGCAGGTAGCTCGCGTTGATCGCGGCAGACGCTCCATGCCACGCCTGGGAGTCCATGGTGGTGCGGCGTCCGTCCTCGTTGCTGACAACGTAGGCGGAGACGAGGGTGTGGGTGTGGAGCTGAGGGTCGCCTGCCCGAGATGTCATCTCGGTGATCTGCGCCGCTTCGGTCAGCTCGGCCGCCTGATGGACCACGCCGTCCTTACCGCGCCGGGCCACGACCGCCCCGTTTTCCTGCGCCCAGTCCAACGCTTGCGCGGCAGCCTCCTGATGCGCTCGGATGACGGCCTCGGCGGTCCGATCATCGCAGAACGCGGCCAGCAGCGAGACGCCCTTGGGAGCGCTCAGCGTCGTGTCGAAAGCGGTCACGGCATTCTCGTTCCGCTCCGGTGCTGCCCACACCTGCCGGGCGTAGTCGGCAGCATCGCCGGTTAGCTCTGCGCCGGTCTCGGGGTGCAGTCCCGCACGCATCGAGGCGAGAACGTTGGGTGTTATCTCGCCCGTGTACCCGGCGAGCTTCGCGGCCTTCTTGATCTCCTGCGGTGCTGGGTCTCCTAGGTTCTGCCCTGCCTCGTCCGCGCCCAAGAACAGCGCCTCCAACTGCGTCCCGGTGATCGCTTCTCCGGCACGGTCGCCGCGAATCCAAACACGTCGCCCGTCCGGGTCGGCGTCGTCCGCGGCGTAGTAGGCGGTGGCCCCGGCGACGCGATCCGAGGCGATAGCGGCACGCTCCTTCACCTCCGCTCTGTCCGGGTCTCTGCCATCGTGCATAGCTTCCTCGCGGGCCACTTGGATGCGTGCGAGCATCATCAGCTCGTCCGCGGACTTGTCCGCGTGTTCGGGGTCCATCGCGAGGTCAGCGACTCTCTCCGACGCCTTGTTCGCGTAGTAGTCGGCCAAGGCCTTCGCCTGGCCCGCCTTGATGGTTGCAATTGATGCGGCCACTGCCGTCCTCCTCAAATCGTCCCTCCTGGCACCGTGCCGAGGAGTTGTGTGGACGTATGAGGACCGTGTGCGCGAACGCTGGCCGTGCAAGCCGCCGCAGGCGGATGCCAGCGTGTGTAGAGAAAAAGAGGGGCTAGAGGAGGAATGGGGCTGAGAGCCAGGAGACGAGAGAAATGGGCCGTATCTGACTGGTGGAGGGCAAAGAGGAGGGACCTGAATCGAAGCGTGACTAAGGAGGGGTTGTGTAGTCATACAGCGCTCTAACGGTCTGGGGAGTCATCGGCACGGTGCAGATGACGAAAGACCAACCGAAGGAGTCATCATCATCTCCACGACTAGGACCCTGAGCGTCCATCCCCAGACTCGACGGGCTGCGCAGATCGCAGCCGCGCGAGCATCACAACGTCTGCACCTCTCGGTGGGTGATGCGCTGGACACGCTGGCGCAGACTCGCCCCGAGCTGACCGCCATCCCGCCACTGGATTCGCGACGGGTGACCATCGTCGCGACTGCTTCACCAGACACCTGGACACAGCTCGACGCCCTGCGCGCCACGCAGACGCTCACCTGGGACCACCTGGTGCGCGCCGCACTCGACCTGCACAAAGCAGGAGGTGACGCACGATGAAGAAGCCCTGGCGCTACATCTGGTGGGCCGTGATCGCAGCCGCAGTCTTCGCCGCGGGCGACGAGCTGTACGCAGCCGTCCGGTTCGGTGCTCCCATTGACTGGTCCCTGATGCGTCTAGCAGGCATCGTGATCGTCGCCCAGTGCGTCATCTACGCCGTAAAGCACCCCGGCAAGGCGCGCAAGCTCAGCGCGAAGATGGCCGGCCTCATCTGTCGCGGCGTACGCGTCGTGTTCGCCGGGCTCTCGTTGCTAGCGAGCAAGGCCCATGCCGCCGTAACGAAGCGCACCGCCGACAAGGAGGTGCTCGATGAGTTGGACTGATCTTCTTCTGTGGCTCCTCACTGGCACTGTCCTCCTCTGCATCGGTGTTGTGATCGCGTGGTGGACGCATCGGCGACGTATCGCAGCACGCGAGGCTAAGCGGGCGCAGCACACGGTGAGCGGATCGCGCGATATGCTCGGCCAGCGTGAAATCGCCGTGCGCCAGATGACGCGCGAGGACCGCATCGTGTTCGGTTGCCTCGTGGATGTCGCCAGTGAGCCGGTGATGACGGATCGCCTCGTCATGGACGACACCGATGCGCCTGTCGAAGTGCTGGGCGCGCCCGGCTCGGGCAAGAGCATCGCGGCACTGTCTCCGGCCATCGTGCGCCATCGAGGCCCCGCGCTCGTATCCACCACCAAGACAGACCTAGCACGCGGCACCATCGGGGCACGTGCGATTACCACGGCGCCCGTCATTTTCGACCCGGCTGCGGATCTGGCAAAGTCACCGGCGCTGCGAGATCAGGTACGCGTGTGGACGCCGATCACCGAGGGCGTCACATGGGCGCGCGCTCAGCGTACCTCTCACGCGATGCTCACCGCGGTTAAGGGCGCCGAGCAGGGTGGTCAGCAGGCGTTCTTCGTCACCCACTCGACCATTGTTGTCGCGGCGCTGCTCGTCTATCTCCGCGCGCGTCCCGGCAGCAGCCTGCTCGACCTCATCAAGCAGGTGAAGAAACTCGGCGGCAACAATAGCGGTGCTGACGATGGACCGGACGCCTGGGACAGTCTGCTGCACGACCTCGAAGCGGAGCAGGCCAACTACGCTGACGCTGCTGAGCTGGGCGAGGACGCGGCTGTGACGATGAGCGCCGCCCTGGAGCAGGCGCAGTTGGCGTTGGGTCTGACAGCCGCTGCGGCGCGAGCGGAGGAGACGCGCGCAGGCATCCTCGGCTCGGTCGCCCAGGTCATCGAGGGCCTGATCCTCGCCGGTAGCGTCGTCCGCCAGTCCTGGGATGACAAGACTACGCTGCGACTGGACACCATGCCCGAGATGCACACCCTGTATCTGATCTGCCCCACGCCGGACTATCGGCCTCTCACGAACGCTTTGCTGGGCGCGTACGTCGAGGAGCTGCAACGGCGGGCATCGGCCCACGGGGGCGCGCTGCCCGTGCAGCACCTCGTAGTCCTGGATGAGCTGGTGCACTGCACACCGCACCGCGACCTGCAATCGTGGGCGGCCAACCTCGCCCGCTCCGCCCGCGTGAAATTCCTGCTCTGCACCCAGTCGGTCTCCGACCTCATCGGCGTCTACGGGCGCGAGGGCGCGGCCTCCATCCGCAACGCCTGCTCGGGCGGACACGTCCTATTCGCCGCCACGACCGACTCTGAGACCCTGCGTGCGTACAGTGAGCTGGCGGGCAAGCGAGAACTTGTGCAGGAACAGTCCGTGAGCATCTCGGTCACTAAGTCCAACAACTACTCCGGGGCTGTTAAGGGGATGCTGCGTGACGGGTCGAGCACGTCCAAGACCACACAGCGCTCCCGCAACCTCGTGGAAAAGGACGCGGCCACCCCGGCGCGGTTGGCCGCCATGCAGACGTTCCATGCGCTCGTCTGGTTGCCAGGCCGCCCGGATGTGCCCGGCGGCACCGTGCAGGTCCGAGCGACCCCCTTGTTCGAGGACCCGGACCTGATGGCCGCCGCTCAGGGTGACCGCGCCGCTCTGGCTCGCGTCCAGCGCCTACCCGACACGTCCGCCTGGGAGACGGCATCACCGGGGCCCCGTTTGGTCGAGGAAGAGGACGAGTTGGGCGAGGCCGCATAGCGCTCACGGTCAAGGGCACCGCCTGGGACTCAGGCGGTGCCCTACCCGAGGAGAACACCCGATGCCCACCACAGAACTCGCACCCGTTGACACCGCCATCTATCACGCTGCCGATCAAGCGTACGACGCACTGCGTGCCGCATCCCTGCGCGTGCCCGGACTCATCACCGCTGCTATCGAGCGCGGGGACCGGACGGCCACTGCGGACCTGGCGAAGCGCCTACGGGACATCGAGAAGTCGGCTGCACGACTGCGCGAAATGCTGTACCCGACCGCGGTTGTGTCCGATCCGCTGCCCAGCACAGTGGAGGAGTGGGCGTAGCCCCTCCTTAGCCTGGATCCACCGATAAATTTGGTGTGAGTTCGGCGGTTTAACTGAAGAAGTGCCTTTTGACCTGGAATAATAGTAGTTGTTCACGCCACTATTTCTAGGATCAGAAAGGCACCTCTGAGATGCTATTCAATCACAGTGCTGCTGGTATTGCCTATTCGTTTGATGAACCGAATCTCGTGTCGTCGGCTGGGCTTGCTCCCGTGTTGCGGTTGGCGCAGTCTGCGGGGCTGAAACGTTTAGCTGATGAGTGGATCACGGTGGCTAATACTGGGGCCGATAAGGGTGCGAATCCAGGGACGAAGATCACGTCGCTGGTCGCTGGGATGGCTGCTGGTGCCGACAGCATCGATGACATGGATCTGCTGCGGCATGGTGGGATGAAATCATTGTTCCATCGGGTGTATGCGCCCTCAACACTGGGCTCACACCTGCGCGAATACACGCATGGGCATGTGAAACAATTAGCCGCAGTCGCTTCCAGGTTTCTGACCAACCTGAGTGACCACACGGACTTGTTGCCGGTCAGGTCACCGGATGGCACCGGTGGTGACATGGTCTTTGT
>NZ_FUIC01000033.1 GCF_900163695.1 Gulosibacter sp. 10 | reverse complement strand
CCTCGGCGGTAACCCACCGACCAGCCGAGTACGACCAACCTCCTGACCGGGTACACCTAGCGCCTAGTCCTCCCGGCGCGGCTCGCGCGGGCGGCGGGTGCCGAAGATGCCGTTGAGGATGGCCGAGAACAGGCCCATGAGCAGCGCGCCGCCGATGGCCCAGCCGAAGCCCTCGACGGTGAGGCCGAAGCCGAGGATGCCGCTCACCCAGGTCACGAGCCAGAACAGGAAGCCGTTCACGATCAGCGCGAACAGCCCCAGCGTCAGGCAGTAGAGCGGGATCGAGATGACGTGGACGATCTTGCCGATCACCGAGTTGATCAGGCCCCAGACGAGCGCGAGCAGCAGGTACGTGACCACGAGGGCGAGGTCGGTGCCCTCGTAGGCGGTCACGGTCATGCCGGCGCCGAGGATGAGGGTGGTCAGCCACAGGGCGACCGCGTTCAGGATGGTCGAGGCGAGGAAGCGCATCTGCCCATTCTTGCGCGGCTCGATGAAAGGCACCGTAGACTTTGCCCATGGCAGACGCACCGGTGAAGCTCCGTCCCGAGATCCTCGCGCAGCGCGCGTATCAGCAGGGAAAGCCCGCTCCCGCGAAGTCCTTCAAGCTCTCCTCGAACGAGGTCCCCTTCCCGCCCCTGAAGAGCGTGCTCGAGGCCGCGCAGCGGGTCGACGGCATGCAGCGCTACCCCGACGCATCCGCCGGCGCCGTGCGCGAGGCCCTCGCCGAGCACTACGACCTCGCCGCCGAGAACGTGCTCGTCGGCGCCGGCTCCGTATCGCTCCTCTACCAGGCCGTCGCCGCGGCCGCGGGCCCCGGCGACGAGGTGATCTACCCGTGGCGGTCCTTCGAGGCGTACCCCGGCATGGTCACCGTCGCCGGCGCCACGAGCGTGCGGGTCCCCATCCGCGCCGACGGCTCGCTCGACCTCGACGCCATCCTCGACGCGATCACCGACCGCACCCGGCTCGTCATCGTCTGCAGCCCCAACAACCCCACCGGCCCGGCGGTCGGCCAGGAGGAGTTCGAGCGCTTCATCGATCGCGTGCCCGAGGACCTGCTCGTCATCGCCGACGAGGCCTACATCGAGTTCGTCACCGACCCCGGCGCGCTCAACGCGACGCGCATCCTCGCCGAGCACCCGAACCTCGTGATCGCCCGCACCTTCTCGAAGGCCTACGGGCTCGCCGGCATGCGCGTGGGCTACATGCTCGGCCACCCGGGCATCCTCGGGGCCTTCACGACCACCGCCATCCCCTTCCTCATCTCGGCGCAGGCGCAGGCCGCCGCGCTCGCGGTCATGCGGGAGCCCGAGGCCGTGCGCACCCGGGTGAACGAGATCACCGCGCGGCGCGACGAGGTGCGCCGCGCGCTCATCGATCAGGGCTGGGACGTGCCCGAGACCCAGGCGAACTTCGTGTGGCTGCCCTGCGGCGAGCAGACCGAGGGCGTCGACGCGATCCTGCGCGAGGGCGGCATCGTGGCCCGCGCGTTCCCCGGCGACGGCATCCGCGTCACCATCGCCGAGGAGGAGTCGGTGACGCCGCTGCTCGCGGCCTGCTGGCGCGCCATCGAACGGTATCCGTACCTGCGCTCCGAGCCCGGCGAGGAGTGAGCGCGTTGCCGCGGGAAGGGTTCGGAGACGGCGAGCGCCGGCGAGAAATTGTGGGACCTCACAAGGAAAGCCCCCGTGCCGCTGGAGGAAAACCGCAGGCCGTCCCGCGCTCACGCCCTAGACTGGGCAAGTTGTAACAAACCCCTGGAAGGTGTCGCCCGAGTGACTGCAACCGAAGACTTCGCGTCGATCCTGACGCCCGAGGGAAAGCTCGCGCCCACCCCGGCGTTCGAGCCGTTCGTCGACCGCGTCCGCGGCGCCGATGACGAGCTCTGGCGCACGGCGTACCGGCAGATGCGCCTCGTGCGCGCATTCGACCGCGAGGGCACGAACCTGCAGCGGCAGGGGCAGCTCGCGCTCTACGTGCCCGCCGAGGGGCAGGAGGCGGCGCAGGTCGGCTCCGGGCTCGCGGCGCGCGAGCAGGACGCGATCTTCCCCTCCTACCGAGAGCACGGCGTGGCCTTCGCGCGCGGGCTCGACCTCGTGCGCATCCTCGCCCTGCTGCGCGGCGTCACGAACAGCGGCTGGGACCCCGCCCAGGAGCGCAACTTCCGCAACTACGTGCTCGTGATCGCCTCGCAGACGCTGCACGCGACCGGCTACGCCGTCGGCCAGCTGCTCGACGGCAAGGTGGGCGCCGCGGGCCCGGAGGAGGACGAGGCGACGATCGTCTACTTCGGCGACGGCGCCACCAGCCAGGGCGACCTCAACGAGGCGCTCGTCTTCGCGAAGAGCTACAACGCCCCCGAGGTCTTCTTCCTGCAGAACAACCAGTGGGCCATCTCCGTGCCCGTCAGCCGGCAGTCGCCCGTGCCCCTCTACCGCCGCGCCGACGGCTTCGGCATCCCCACGGTGCAGATCGACGGCAACGACGTCATGGCGAGCTGGGCGGTCTCGGGCCAGTTCCTCGACGAGGCCCGCGCCGGCGGCGGCCCGCGATTCATCGAGGCCCTGACCTACCGCATGGGCGCGCACACCACGAGCGACGACCCCACGAAGTACCGCACGAGCGACGAGGAGCAGTACTGGCGCGACCGCGACCCGCTCCAGCGGCTCGAGCGCTACCTGCGCGACCAGGGCGACGAGGGCTCCTTCTTCGAGGACATCGAGGCCGAGGCGAAGGACTACGCGGCCGACATCCGCCGCCGCGCGCTCGCGCTGCCCGACCCCGATCCGATCGACATATTCACGCATCCCTACGCGGAGGCGCACGAGCTCATCGAGGAGCAGCGCCTCGCCTTCCTCGACTTCGAGGCCTCGCTCGAGGAGGACGCATGAACGACCGCCAGACGATGCCGCTCGCGAAGGCGATCAACGCCGGTCTGCGCGCCGCGATGGAGAAGAACGACAAGGTGCTGCTGCTCGGCGAGGACATCGGCACCCTCGGCGGCGTCTTCCGCGTGACGGAGCACCTCAAGCGCGACTTCGGCGAGCACCGCGTCTTCGACACCCCGCTGGCCGAGTCCGGCATCCTGGGCATGGCGATCGGCCTCGCGATGCGCGGCTACCGGCCGGTCTGCGAGATCCAGTTCGACGGCTTCGTGTATCCGGCCTTCGACCAGATCACCTCGCAGCTCGCGAAGTTCCACGCGCGCACCCACGGGGCGGTCAGGCTGCCGGTCGTGATCCGCATCCCCTACGGCGGCCACGTGGGTGCGATCGAGCACCACCAGGAGAGCCCCGAGACCTACTTCGCGCACACGCCGGGCCTGCGCGTGGTGTCGCCCTCGAACCCCAACGACGCCTACTGGATGCTGCAGCAGGCCATCGAGAGCGACGACCCGGTCGTCTACCTCGAGCCGAAGAGCCGCTACTGGCCCAAGGGCGAGGTCGACACGGCCGCGCCGAGCGCCGACATGGGGGAGACCCGCGTGGCGCGCGAGGGCGAGCACGTGACGCTCATCGGCTTCGGCGCCCAGACCACGATGAATCTGCAGGCGGCGCAGCTCGCCGAGGAGGAGGGCGTCTCGGTCGAGGTGCTCGACCTGCGCGGCGTCGCCCCCGTGAACTACGAGCCCATCTTCGAATCGGTGCGCAAGACCGGCCGCGCGGTCGTGGCGCAGGAGGCCCCCGGCAACATCTCGCTCGCGAGCGAGATCGCCGCGCGGATCGCGGAGCGCTGCTTCTACAGCCTCGAGGCGCCGGTGCTGCGGGCGAGCGCGTACGACGTGCCGTTCCCGCCCGCCCGGCTCGAGACGCAATACCTGCCCGATGTGGACCGCGTGCTCGACGCGATCGACCGCACGCTCGACTACTAGGAGTCCTGATGGCCATTGAGTTCCCGCTCCCCGATGTGGGAGAAGGTCTGACCGAAGCCGACATCGTGCAGTGGCGCGTGAAGCCCGGAGACGCGGTCGAGGTCAACGACGTCCTCGTCGAGATCGAGACCGCCAAATCGCTCGTCGAGCTGCCGAGCCCGTTCGAGGGCACCATCCACGAGCTGCTCGCGGGCGAGGGCGAGACGGTCGAGGTCGGCTCCGCGCTGCTCACCGTCGAGACGGCCGATTCGCCCGGCGCCGAGGTCATCGACGACCCCGAGGACCCGGACGGCGACGGCCACCCCGGCCGCACCTCGGAGGAGTTCGCCGAGGCGGAGCGCGACGCGCAGAGCACCGTGGACACCGACGGCGGCGCGAACCTCGTCGGCTACGGCGCCGCCCCCAGCGCGTCCTCGCGCCGCTCGGGCCGCCGCCGCACCGTCGCCGGGCGCACGAAGCCCGCGACCGCGGGCGAGCGCGAGGCGGCCGGCGTCGCGGGGCAGGCCAAGCCCGCCCGCCCGGCATCCGTGCCCGCCGCATCCGCCTATCCGATCGTCGCGAAGCCGCCGATCCGCAAGCTCGCGCGCGACCTCGAGGTGGACCTCGCGGCCGTGCAGGGCACCGGGCTCGCCGGCGAGATCACCCGCGACGACGTGATCCGCCACGCCGAGCAGGCCAAGCTGTTCACGAACCTCGAGACCCCGGCCCCCGGCGCCGAGCGCGAGGAGCGCCACCCGGTCAAGGGCGTGCGCAAGCAGATCGCGCAGAACATGGTGAAGTCGATGTTCACGGCGCCGCACGTGAGCCTGTTCGTCGACGTGGACGCGACGCGCACCATGGAGTACGTCAAACGGCTTAAGAACTCGCCCGACTTCGCGGGCGTCAAGGTCTCGCCCCTGCTGCTGGTCGCCAAGGCCGTGGTGTGGGCCATCCGCCGCAACCCGACGGTGAACGCGACGTGGACCGACGCGGAGTACACCATCAAGCACTACGTGAACCTCGGCATCGCGGCCGCCACGCCGCGCGGCCTGCTCGTGCCGAACATCAAGGACGCGCAGGACATGAGCATGCGGGAGCTCGCGGGAGCGCTCGAGCAGCTCACGATCACGGCGCGCGAGGGGAAGACCCCGCCCGCGGACCAGCAGGCCGGCACGTTCACGATCACGAACATCGGCGTCTTCGGCATGGACTCGGGCACGCCCGTGCTCATGCCGAACGAGGTTGGCATCCTCGCCTTCGGCACGGTGCGGCCCAAGCCGTGGGTCGTCAACGACGAGGTGCATGTGCGCCAGGTGACGACGCTCGCGGCATCCTTCGACCACCGCCTCGTGGACGGCGACGTGGCCTCGCGCTTCCTCGCGGACGTGGCGCGCATCGTCGAGGAGCCCGCGCTGCTGCTCGACTAGCGGTGATACCCGGGGAGATCGTTCTGCGGTACCGTTCGCGGGGCGACGGCAACGGCCTCTGCTGAGGCGCTCGCGGTGGTGGAGACGGCCGGACCTACTAGGGGCATCGGCTCGCCTTCGCCACTTCCGCCGCCCGGCACGCGTTGCCGCTGCACGGTGATCGTCTATGCACCAACTGACGCTGTCGGCGCTGCTGGGCTCCGTGCTGGAGCGGCTCGACGCTGTGCACGAGGACAGCCGCCCGGCTTCGCCCTCGGCGGAATGTTTGCGCCGATGTTCTGAGAACGGTTATCGTTAGTTGGCTGGCGCTCGAGTTCGGGAGGGGCGCCGCGGCTCCATCGATCTTCCGACTAGTAAGGAACGCCGTGCGCAAGCTCACGCGGATCATCATCGGCGGCGCATCCGCCATCGCCGCGACCATCGGACTCGCCGGATGCACCGGCGCCGGCGGAGGCTTCGACGCATCCGACGGCCTGCAGATCGTGACCACCACGACGCAGCTCACCGACTTCGCGGAGAACATCACCGAGGGCACCGAGGCCGAGATCACCGGCCTGCTCAAGCCCAACGGCTCCGCTCATCACTTCGAGGCGAACGCCGCCGACCTCGAGACGATCCGCAATGCCGACGTCGTCATCTTCAACGGCATGGGCCTCGAGGAGCCCTGGCTCGACGAAGTGCTCGACTCCTCCGGCTTCGACGGCGTGCGCATCGATGCCTCCACGAACATCGACCCCGCCGAGATCATCGAGGGCGGCGACGACCACGAGCACGGCGAGGAGGGTCACGGCCACGAGGGCGAGACCGCCGAGGAGGAAAGCGCCGAGGCGCACGATCACGGCGAGGCGAACCCGCACATCTGGACGAGCCCCTTGGTGGCCGCGACGATGGTCGAGACCGTCGTCGACGAGCTCGCCGCCGCGGACTCCGAGCGGGCCGGCACCTACGAGGAGAACGGCGCCGCCTACACGGGCAAGCTCGACGAGCTGCACGAGTGGATCGCCGCCAACATCGATACGATTCCCGAGGACGAGCGCCTTCTGGTGACGAACCACAACGCGCTGACCTACTACGAGGTCGAATACGGCATCACCTTCGTGGGCTCGGTCATGCCCAGCTGGGACGACAACGCCGAGCCCTCGGCCGCGGAGATCAACCTGCTCGTCAAGAACATCGAGGAATCGGGCGTGCAGGCCGTCTTCACCGAGACCCAGCTCAACCCGGCGACGGCCGAATCCATCGCGAACGAGGCCGGCGTCAAGGTCTACTCGGGCGAGGACGCCCTCTACACCGACGCGCTCGGCGAGGAGGGCTCGACCGGCGCCACCTACATCCAGGCCACCATCCACAACACCACGCAGCTCCTCGACTCCTGGGGCGGCAGCGCGACCGAGGTGCCCGCCGACCTGCAGGGGGCCTAGGCGATGGCGCAGGCCGCATCCGACGGGCGGGAGGCGCGCGAGCGGGAGTCCGGGCAGCCGGCCGTGCTCGCCGAGCTCCGCGACGTCACGCTCAGCTACGACGGCCGCACGCCGGCCGCGACGGGCCTCGATCTCGCCGTGCGCGAGGGCGAGGCGCTCGCGCTCGTGGGCCCCAACGCATCCGGCAAGTCGACCACGCTCAAGAGCCTGCTCGGCCTCGTCCGGCCGATCGCCGGCGCCGAGCGCGTGCTCGGCGGCTCGCCGCGCCGGGCCGCCCGGGAGATCGGCTACATGCCGCAGACGGATGAGATCGACCCCGAGTTCCCCGTCTCGCTGCGGCAGGTGGTGATGATGGGCCGCTACCGGCGACTCGGCCCGCTGCGCTGGCCCGGCCGCGCCGACCGCGAGGCGGTGGATGCGGCCCTCGAGCGAGTCGACCTCGCCGACCGGGCCCACCGCCGCTTCGGCGACCTCTCGGGCGGCCAGCAGCAGCGCGGCCTGCTCGCACGCGCGCTCGTGACCCAGCCGCGGATGCTCCTGCTCGACGAGCCCTTCAACGGGCTCGACACGACGAGCCGGCAGGCGCTCATGCGGACGCTCCGAGAGCTCCGCGAGGAGGGCGTGGGCATCGTCGTCTCCACCCACGACCTCGAGCTCGCGCACCAGGTCTGCTCGCACGTGCTCCTCATCAACCGGCGCCAGATCGCCTTCGGGCCCATCCACGAGACGCTCACGCCCGAGCACGTCGCCGAGACCTTCGGCGAGTCCGCGGGCCACTTCGACACGCACGACGACCTCGTGGCGCATCCGCATCCGCTGCCGACCCCCGAGAGGTCCGGCCTGTGAACGCCACCCTCACGGGCATCGACGTGATGTTCGGCGCGCCCTTCATGCAGCAGGCGGCGATCGCGCTCGGCCTGCTCGCGGCCTGCGCCGCGCTCGTCGGCGTCGCGCTCAACCTGCGCGACCTCGAGTTCGTCTCCGACGGGCTCGTGCACGCCGTCTTCCCCGGCGTCGTGATCGGCCTCGCGCTCGGCGGGGGCGAGACGATCTACGTGGGCGCCATCATCGCGGCGCTCGTCGCGACCGTGCTGCTCACGATCGCGACGAACCGCGGCGCCGGCACGGATGCGAGCACGGCCGTGCTCCTCGCGGGCTGCTTCGCGCTGGGCATCGTGATCGTCTCGCGCACCACGACCTACTCCACCGGGGTCGAGCAGCTGCTGTTCGGCCAGCTCCTCACGATCGGCACGGGCGATGTCCTCGTCATCGCGGTGCTCGGCGGCATCGCGGCGCTGCTCGTCGTGTTCACGTGGAAGGAGCAGGTGTTCATCTCCTTCGACCGGCGCGGCGCCGAGGCCTCCGCCATGCGGGTGTTCGCGTACGAGCTCGCCCTCAACCTCGCGATCGCGCTCGTCGTGGTCGCGGCCTCCCGCGCGGTCGGCAACCTGCTCGTGCTCGCCCTGCTCATCGTCCCCGCCGCGGTGGGCAGGCTGCTCTCGCGCCGGCTCTCCGCGATCCTCGCCATCGCCTTCGTCACGGCGCTGCTCGGCAGCGTCGCGGGACTCGTCGGCGGCTACTGGCTCGCCGTGGACGCCTCCCTCGCGATCTCCCCCTCGGGCGTGCTGGTGCTGTGCCTCGTCGCGATCTACCTCGTGGTCGCCGGCATCAGCGCGCTCACGACCCTGGTCCGGCGGCGGACGCGCGGCGGATTCGCGCCGCTCACCGGGCCGGAGCTCGCGGATCGCCTCGCCGTGCGCGACGCCGCGACCGGCGCGGCGGCAGAGGCATCCGAAGCGGATGCGGGATCGCCCGGGGCGGGCGCACCCGTCGCCGGAGCGCCCGACGCGGCGGCCGGCACGGAAGGGGCGCGCGCATGACCGTCTTCTCGATGGCGCTCCTGGCCGGAGTGCTCGTCGGCGCGCTCGCGGGGCTCGTCGGATCGATCGTCGTGCTGCGACAGCGCGCGTTCTTCACGGTGGCCCTCACGCACGCGACCTTCCCGGGCGGCGTGGCCGCCGCGCTGCTCGGCCTCAACATCGTCGTGGGCGCGGCCGCCATGGGCCTGCTGCTCGTCGCGCTCATGCTCGTGCTGGGCCGCATCCGCCGGCAGGGCCGACAGGTCGCCGCCGGCATCGTGCTGTCCTTCGGCTACGCGCTCGGCACCTTCCTGCACTCGCTCAACCCGCAGCTGCAGACCCGGGTCGACTCGTTCCTCACGGGCATGATCCTCGGCATCTCGCCCGCGAACGTCGCGATCATCGCCGGGATGCTCGTCATCGCGATCATCGCGATCGGGCTGCTCTGGAAGCAGATGCTCTTCTCGACCTTCGACCGCGCCGGCTTCGAGGCCGCGGGCTTCCGCGAGGCGAGGATGGAGGTCCTCACCCTCCTGCTCATCACCGGCACCGTGGTCGCCACGATGCCGGCGATCGGCTCCGTGCTCGCGATCGCGATGATCGCGGCGCCCGCCGCGGCCGCGCGCCTGCTCACCGGTCGCATCCAGCTGCTCGTGCCCCTCGCGATGAGCCTGGGCATCCTCGCGGCCGTCTTCGGCCTCTACGCCTCGCGCTGGTGGAACATCGCGGCCGGCGGCTCGATGGCGCTAGCGGCCACGGGCGTATTCGTCCTCGCCCTGCTCTGGTCGCGCGCGGCGAAGGGCCTCCGCGGCCGGGCCGGGGCAGGCCGCCGCGACGCCGAGTCGGGCGTCGAGCCCCGAGCGAACACGCAACCATCGGAGGCGGTCCGCGGGTAGTCTTGCCGCATGAAGGAAACCCGCAGCTCGGCCCCGCAGCGCCGCAACACGTGGCAGCGGGAAGCCGTGCGCGAGGCGCTGCGCGAGCACGAGGGGTTCGTGACGGCGCAGGAGCTCCACCGCATCCTCGAGGACGCGGATCAGCGCATCGGCCTCGCGACGGTCTACCGCAGCCTCGCGAACCTCGCGGAGCAGGGCGAGGCCGACACCATGCGCAACGCCGACGGCGAGCACTACCGGTACTGCCGCACCGAGGACCACCATCACCACCTGGTGTGCCGCCGCTGCGGCGCGACCGAGGAGATCACCGACCCGGTGGTCGAGCAGTGGGCGGAGCGCGTCTCCTCGCAGCACGGCTACACGGACATCAGCCACACGCTCGACCTCTTCGGCCTCTGCCGAGAGTGCTCGGCGGCCTGAGCCGCCGGCCGACCCGCTTCCACGGCCCGCGGCATCCGCCGGGCCCGCGACGGCGAGCTTCACGGTCGCGTCGCCCGATCCCGCGGCATCCGCTCCGCCCGGCGCGACACGCCCGGAATCCGCTCTTGTGCGGGGTCGCCGCACTGCGTAAGCTATTCAGCTGGTGCGTTCGGGGCTCCCTCCGGACGACACCGCGCACGAACCGCAATCCCGCGGACCTCGGCGCAGGCAAGAGATCTTGGGCAGCACTCTCACGGGTGCTGCGGTATTGAAGGAGACACCGTGGCAGCAGTATGCCAGGTGACCGGAACCACTCCCGGGTTCGGTCACAATGTTTCGCACTCGAACCGACGGACCAAGCGTCGCTTCGACCCGAACATCCAGAAGAAGAAGTTCTACGTTCCCTCGCTCAAGAAGACCGTGACGCTCAACGTCTCGGCCAAGGGCATCAAGGTGATCGACGCCCGTGGCATCGACGCCGTCGTCGCTGACCTGCAGAAGAAGGGTGTGAAGCTCTAATGGCCAAGAAGAGCCAGGACGTTCGCCCGATCATCAAGCTCCGCTCCACCGCGGGCACCGGGTTCACCTACGTCACCAAGAAGAACCGCCGGAACACGCCGGACCGCCTCGTGCTCAAGAAGTACGACCCGGTAATCCGCAAGCACGTCGAATTCCGCGAGGAGCGCTAAGACATGGCGAAGAAGAGCAAGATCGCAAAGAACGAGCAGCGCAAGGAGATCGTCGCCCGCTACGCCGAGCGCCGCCTGCAGCTGAAGAAGCAGCTCATCGACCCGAACGGGACCGACGAGTCGCGCGAGGAGGCCCGCGTGGCACTCCAGAAGCTTCCCCGTGACGCTTCGCCCGTCCGCGTCCGCAGCCGCGACGCCATCGACGGCCGCCCCCGCGGCGTGCTCTCGAAGTACGGCATCTCGCGTGTGCGCTTCCGCGAGATGGCGCACCGCGGCGAGCTGCCCGGCATCACCAAGTCGAGCTGGTAGCCACCGGCCCGCAGGGCTGAACCGGCCGTCGCCCCGCGGGGCCGAGCCGGCCACGGGCCCGCAGGGCCGGGCGGACGGCTCCGGAGCGCTCCGCATCCGCGCGGAGCGGCGTGCCGGGGCCGTGCCCCGCACGAGAACGGCGAGTACCTCAGGTGCTCGCCGTTCGTCGTTTCCAGGGGCGGCCCCGGCGAGGAGCTCCTGCGGGCGCATCCGCGCGCGCCTCCGCCCGCATCCCTCGGCCCGAGCCCATGTATTCACGTCTCTGTGTCAGTGCCCCTGCATCCGCGTCCCTGCGCCGCGGCTCCCGTCTTCGCGTTCCGCGGATGTGAGGGATGCGCAGCTTCCTCTTGCAGATGTGAGGGATATGGGGCTTCCTCCCGCTGATGTGAGGGATATGGGGCTTCCTCCCGATGATGTGAGGGATATGGGGCTTCCTCTTGCGGATGTGAGGCAAATGCTGGGTATGGCCGCCGCGTAGTCTGCATTCGTCTCACATCCGCGGTATGTGCGCCTTTCCGTGTCCGGTACGCGCGTTCCCGTGCCCGGCTCCTGTATTTGCGTCTTGCGGATGTGAGGGATATGGGGCTTTTTCTTGCGGATGTGAGGGGTATGGGGCTTCCTCTTGCGGATGTGAGGCAAATGCTGGGTATGACTGCCGCGTAGTCTGCATTCGTCTCACATCCGCGGTATGTGCGCCTTTCCGTGTCCGGTACGCGCGTTCCCGTGCCCGGCTCCTGTATTTGCGTCTTGCGGATGTGAGGGATATGGGGCTTTCTCTTGCGGATGTGAGGGGTATGGGGCTTCCTCTTGCGGATGTGAGGCAAATGCTGGGTATGACTGCCGCGTAGTCTGCATTCGTCTCACATCCGCGGTACGCGCGCCTTCTCGTGTCCGGTAGGCCGCCTTCCTGTGTCCGGTACGCGCGCCTTTCCGTGCCTGGTACTCGCGTCCCCGCGTCCGGTACGCACGCCTCGCGTCCGGTACGCGAACCCGGTGTCCGGCACCCCCTCCGGCACGCGTATTCCGTGCCTCGACCGCGGCACCCGTTCTGCACGTCCGTGCCGCTCGGCGCGGGCCGCCGGCCCCGCCGGCAACCGTCGCGGAGGCTGGGAAAGCCGTCGTTTTTCCTCCAGATGCCGCATATTTGCAAGGATCGCAGGCGGTTGGTGCTAGTTTGGCGACGTTGCCCGTCGGCCAAGAGCCGAGCGGAGCGACCGAAACTGTAAATCTCCGTGCTCGCGACTCGCGAGTACAGCGTCCTGAGGAGGGCACGCATGGCAGACAACAACACCGTGAACAAGACCGAACTCGTCGCGTCGATCGCCGCTGAGACCGGTCAGAGCCAGGCGACCGTGAACGGCGTGCTCGACGCCCTGTTCCAGCAGCTCGCGACCAACGCCGCCAAGGGCGTCAAGGTCACCATCCCCGGCTGGTTCTCGGTTGAGCAGACGGAGCGCGCCGCTCGCGTCGGCCGCAACCCCCGCACCGGTGAGGAGATCGAGATCCCCGCTTCGAAGGGCGTCAAGATCTCGGCCGGCTCGAAGCTCAAGAACGCCGTGAAGTAGTTCTTCGCGAACGTCGACGGGCCATTCCGCGGGATGCGGGATGGCCCGTTCGCGTCTGCCGCGGGGTACCCTGGAACGACCATGAACTTGTCCGAACCGGGCCCTGCATCGGCCACCGAGCGACTCGGCACCACGGCGGTCAAGGGCACTAGGAAGGGCCCCGGCGCGGCGCGGCTCGAGCGCATCGCCGACGCCGGCTGGAGCGATCGCACGAAGCGGATCATCGCCTGGGGGCCTGCCGGCCTCGCCCTCGTCGCGCTGCTCGTGATGCTCGCGGCCCTCGCCTACGGCGGCGGCTCCGCGCCGCTCGCGGTGGGCGACCCCGGCCCCGTCGTGCGCTGGGGGCTGCCCGTATCCCGGCTCGCCTACAACCTCTCCGCCGCGATGGCGGTGGGCGGCCTCGTCGTCGCCATCTGGGCATGCAGCCGCAAGGAGCCCGAGTTCGAGCGCGCGATGAGCCTCGCGCAGGGCGGCGCCGCGGCGTGGACGGTCTCCACCGTCGCCGCCGCGCTGCTCACCTACCTCGACATCTCGGGCGTGCAGTTCTCCTTCGACGCGGACTTCGGCCAGGGCATGTGGTTCTACCTCACGAGCCTCGAGGTGGGACAGCTGTGGCTCATGGCCATCGTCATGGCCGCGCTGCTGTCCACCTTCGTCTTCGCGGCCCGCTCCCGCTGGGGCACCGCGCTGACCACGGCCTTCGCGCTGCTCACGCTGTGGCCCATCGCATCCATGGGCCACGCCGCGGGCGCCGAGCTGCACACCACGGCCGTCGGCGGCATCACGCTGCACCTCACCGGCGCCGCGGTGTGGCTCGGCGGCCTCGTCGTGGTCTCCATCCTCGCGATCGGCGCCGCACCCCGCCGCCGGCTGCCGCTCGTGGAGCGCTATTCGCAGCTCGCGCTCATCGCCTGCATCGTGACCGGCGCGAGCGGCCTCGTCGCCTCGTGGGTGAACATCGGCGACTGGGGGCGCCTGTTCACGACCGGCTACGGGCACATCGCCCTGCTGAAGGCGCTGCTGCTGGTCGTGCTCGCAGGCTTCGGCGTGCTGCAGCGCCGCTTCTTCATCGACCGGATGCGCGCCAACATCGACGCCGGCGAGACGGGCTCGCGGCCGCTGGCCTGGCTGCTCGGCCTCGAGCTGCTCGTGATGGGCGCCGTCGCGGGCGCGGCCGCGGCCCTCGGACGCACGCCGAGCCCGCAGCCGCAGATCACCGCGGAGGAGCTCGCGGAGCCGACGCCCGCGCAGCTGCTCTCGGGGGAGGCGCTGCCCCCGCCCTTCGAGCCCTCGAGGCTGCTCACCGAATGGCAGCTCGACCCGATCTGGACGACGCTGTCCCTCCTCGGCCTCGCGTTCTACTTCCTCGGCGTCGTCCGCCTCCGCCGCCGCGGCGACCGCTGGCCCTGGTGGCGCATCGCGGCGTTCGCGCTCGGCATCCTCATCCTGCTGTACAACGTCAACGGCGCGCTGCTCGTCTACGGCCGCTTCATGTTCAGCTTCCACATGACCGAGCACATGATCCTCTCGATGATCATCCCGATCTTCCTCGTGCTCGGGGCGCCGATGACCCTGCTGCTGCGCGCCGTCAAGCCGCGCGACGACGGGTCGATGGGCACGCGCGAGTGGGTGCTGCACCTCGTGCACTCGCGCTGGGCGCTGTTCTTCTCGCATCCGATCGTCGCGGGGGTCAACTTCGCCCTCGCGCTGCTGCTGTTCTACTTCACGCCGCTCTTCCGCTGGGCCACCTACGACCACGTGGGCCACATGTGGATGATCGCGCACTTCCTCATCGTCGGATACCTCTTCATCGAGTCGCTCATCGGCGACGACCCCTCGCGCACCCGGGCGCCCTACCCCGCGCGCCTCATCGGCCTCATCCTCGTGATGACCTTCCACGCCTTCTTCGGTCTCGGGGTGATGACCGGCACGGGGCTCCTCGTCGCGGAGTGGTACGGTGCCACGGGCCGCGATTGGGGCCCGGCGACCGCGCTCGACGACCAGCAGCTCGGCGGCGCGGTGGCGTGGGGGCTCGGCGAGTTCCCCACGGTCATCCTGGCCGTGCTGGTCGGGATGCAGTGGGCGAAGAGCGACGAGAAGCGCGCCAAGCGCGAGGACCGCCGCGCCAAGCGGGATGCGGACGCCGAGCTGCGCGCCTACAACGAGCGGCTCCGGGCGCTCGCGGAGCGCGACCGGGCCTCGGAGCGCGCCGCCGGGCGCGGGGGCGGGCAGGCGGAGGCCGCGACGCCCCGCGCGGGCGCCGCAGGATCCTCCGCGCCGAGCGCGGAAGAACGACGAGACGCTGCCGAGGAAAGGGGCGAGGAGCGATGACGCTGGAGCTCACACCCGAGCAGCAGGGGGTGTTCGACGCGATCGAGCACACCCGCGAGCACCTGTTCGTGACCGGCCGGGCCGGCACCGGCAAGTCGACGCTGCTCAACCACCTCTCGTGGCACACGGGCAAGCAGCTCGTCATCTGCGCCCCCACGGGCGTGGCCGCGCTGAACGTGGGCGGCCAGACCATCCACTCGCTCTTCAAGCTGCCGATCGGCATCATCGGCAATCAGCCGATCGAGCAGAACCGCGAGGTCAAGAAGCTGCTCAACACGATCGACACGCTCGTGATCGACGAGATCTCGATGGTGTCGGCCGACCTGCTCGACGCGATCGACCGGTCGCTGCGGCAGGCGCGGCAGCGCAAGGCGGAGGCGTTCGGCGGCGTGCAGGTCGTGATGTTCGGCGACCCGTTCCAGCTCGCGCCCGTGCCGCCCTCCGATCCGCAGGAGCGGGCGTGGATGAAGGACAACTACCGCTCGATGTGGTTCTTCGACGCCCACGTGTGGCGCGAGGCCGAGCTGCGCATCCACACCCTGCGCGAGATCCACCGGCAGCACGACGACGAGTTCCGCTCGCTGCTCACGGCGGTGCGCTACGGCAAGGTCACCGAGCCGATGGCGAACCGGCTCAACGAGGTGGGCGCCCGTCCGGCGCCGCACGACGGGATCATCACGCTCGCCTCGAAGAACGCCACGGTCTCGCGCATCAACGCGCGCGAGCTCGACCGGCTGCCGGGGCGGTCGATGACCGCGGCGGCCGAGGTGATGGGCGACTTCGGCAACGCCCGCACGTTCCCGGCGGACGAGGAGCTCGAGCTCAAGGTGGGGGCGCAGGTGATGTTCCTGCGCAACGACACGGACAACCGCTGGGTCAACGGCTCGGTCGGCGTGGTCTCGCGTATCGACAAGACGGTGCACGTCGAGATCGACGACGAGGAGTTCGAGGTCGAGCCGATCGCGTGGGAGAAGCTCAAGTACGAGTACGACCCCGTGACGAAGGAGCTCACGCGCGAGGTCGTGGGCGAGTTCCACCAGTTCCCGCTGCGGCTCGCCTGGGCGGTCACCATCCACAAGTCGCAGGGCAAGACCTACGACCGCGCGGTGGTCGACCTGGGGGCGCGCGCCTTCTCGCCGGGGCAGACCTACGTGGCGCTCTCGCGCATCCGCTCGCTCGAGGGGCTCTACCTCTCTCGGCCGCTGCAGCCGCGCGACATCTTCGTGGACGAGGACGTGATGCGCTTCATGCACGAGGTGGCGGAGGCGCAGCGCGCCGCCGCGGCCCTGCAGTCCTGAGCGCCTCCGCGGGATGCGCGTTGCGGCCGCTGTCGTGCACGGGTCGCGGCTTGTCGGATGCGAGGGAGATGCGTTGCTTCCGCGGATGTGAGGCGTTTGCCGGGAATGTGCGGCGGTTTCCCTGCGTATGCCTCCCATTCGCGGCGGGGTGCTGCGTATGCCTCACATTCTCGGCAGGGTACTGCGTATCTCTCACATCCGGGGGGATGCTGCATATGTCTTACATCCTCGGCGGGCTTCTCCTCTCTGCGTAACCTGGTGCGCGCGCCGTTGGCCGGGAGCATCGGAGGCGTAGAGTCTTGCCCTGGAACGCGACCACGCTCCGCGCTCCCAGAACGGCAGTGCCCTGGCAGTGATGGTCGCGCCATAGGCCCGACCCGAAGGAACTGACCGACCTTGACCTTGACCTTCCGACGCGCAGCGGCAAGTGACACCGCTCCCGCGCAGCAGGCGTACCAGCAGATCACCGACCATCTGGCCGAGACCGTGGACTATCCGCACTGGCACACCGAGAACCACCCGACCCCGGAAGAGGTCGCCTCGTGGGTCGAGGCCGAGGAACTCCACCTTGCGCTGGACGAGGACGAGAACATCGCGGGAGTCGTCGTGCTCAACCATGACGCCGTGGACGCCTACCAGGACGCTGCGTGGGCGATTGACGCTAACTCCGAGGAAGTGCTCGTCGTGCATGCCCTCGGCGTTGCTCCTGACCACCTTGGCAAGGGAGTCTCGCGGTTCCTCGTGGATGCCACGCTCGAGGTTGCCCGCGAACAAGGCTGCCGAGCCGTGCGTCTGGATACCTACGTCGAGAACATTCCCGCCCGGAAACTCTACGAACGGTACGGCTTCACCGATCTCGGCTGCCACACGGTCACCTATGACGGCACCGACCTCAACCAGTTTCACCTGTTCGAGTACGTGCTCTAGCCATTCGTAGTCCGGTCTTGCACCGGAATCCGGAGAGTGGGGGAGACCCGGGGGGTCGAGTCTCCGACCATATGCCACTCGATACGGCTGAACCGACTCTGCTTTGGCCTCACAGCCTCGTTGTGCCTTAGAGCCGCACGAACTCAGGGATCAGGACGTAACTACTTTCATGACCCCACGGGGTTCTCAACTCGATCTGGTTCGGATCGACCGCCCACTGATGTTCGTCACAACACTACCGCTTTCGGTATAGTTGTGACATGACTGCCAAGGTGACATACCGAGAGATCGTGCGTGAGATCGCGCTCGATCACTTCGGCTACGTCACGACGAGGGAAGCTGTCGAGGCTGGGGTGCCAGCCGTCGAGCTGCCGAAGCTGGCCGCACGGGGCGGCTTGAAGAACATCGCGTACGGACTCTACCGCGTGCCGGACATCCCGCCGACAAGCTACGACCAGTTCGCCGAAGCACTCCTGCGGGCGGGAGAAGGGGCCTACCTGCACGGTGAATCGGTGCTTGCGTTGTTCGGTCTCGCCGATGTGAACCCTCGGCGGGTCAAGGTTGCCGTCCGCCGCCGTACTCGCCCTCGACTGCCGCCGACCGTTGAGTTGACTCATGTCAAAGGCGAGACGCGGACGACGTTCTACGAAGGGCTGGCGGCGCAACCGGTCGCTGATGCCATCCTCGAGTGCCGCGGCCGCATCGAGATGGAGCGCCTCGTGGACGCGGCCAAGCAGGCGCGCAGCGAAGGGCTGTTGACCACCAGCGAGTGGCAGCGGGTGGAGAAGGGACTTCAGTCGTGAGCTACGCCAGCCCGCCGACGAGCGTGCGCTCGCTGGAACAGCGCATTCGCAATCTGGAGGGTAGCGAAGAACTGGCGCTGCGCCGCCGGATCGGGATGGCGCTGGTCGTTGTCGGCCAGATGCTCCCCGAAGGTGCGATCAAGGGCGGTAGCGCGATGGCGCTGCGCTACGGGCGCGGGACACGCTTCACCCAAGACCTCGACGCGGCACGAGTCCGGCCGCTCGCCGGATTCCGCTCTGACTTCGAGGAGTCGTTAGCCTCCGGGTGGGCAGGCTTCTCCGGAAGGCTGATCGAGAAGGCAGCGCCTCGCCCACCGGCCGTGCCCACGGCGTACGTGATGCAGCCTTTCGAAGTGAAGCTCGACTACCGAGGCAGATCGTGGTGCACGGTGAAGTTCGAGCTGGGGCACAACGAGATCGGGGATGCAGACGGACCAGAGTACAAGCTCGCCGCCGACCTCGCCGCACTTTTCACGGAGGTCGGACTCGAGCCCCCAATCCCGTGCCGGTCATGCGTTCCGATCATCAGATCGCACAGAAGCTCCACGCTGTCTCGGCGGTGGGAAGCGAACGGGCACGCGATCTCGTTGACCTCCAACTCCTCGAAAAGGCTGAGGAACTCGACTATGCGCAGGTGGCTGCGACCTGCGTCAGGCTCTTCGACTACCGGCGGCAGCAGGCGTGGCCACCTACCATCACGCCCGGCATCCGCTGGGACACGCTCTATGCCGAAGCCGCTGAAGGTCTCGACGTCCTCCAAAGTGTTGAACAGGCAGCCGCCTGGGGCAACCAGTTCGTCACGCGCATCGCGGCATCGATAGGCTGAGAACCGCAGAATCTAGCCGTTCAAGACGCGACTACTTTTGCTCCCCTGCGGGGTACTGCCTATGCCGCACCTGCGCGGCGGGATCCTGCGTATCTTTCAAATCCGCGTCACCTCCGCGGTGCGGGCCCCGGCATCCGGACGGCCTTCGGGAGAGCCCCCGGGAGCAGGAGGGGGAACCGCCGCGGGGCCGCGGCTCGGCGAGCCACGGCCCCGCGACGGCGCGATCGGGGCTAGCCGACGATCTCCGAGAGCTGGTCGGCGAGGCCGCTCACCACGATCGGGATCGACAGCGGGCTCGCGGCGCTGAAGGCCTGCGTGAGCTCGGCGCCCTCCTCGAGCCAGACGGTGCGGTCCTCCTGCACCACGTCGAGCGAGCCGACGAGCGGGTCGGCCTTCATCTCGTCCAGCGTGTAGCCGATCGGGAAGAACACGGCCGCCTCGGCGTCGAGCGCGCCGATCTGCTCGGCCGAGAGCTCGACGTAGAAGCCGCTGGCCTCGAGGTCGAGCACCGGCGGGTTCTGCTCGAAGCCGAGCGACTCCATGAGATCCCAGCGGAAGTCGCCCGCCACATAGGCGCCGTACGCGTCGCCGAACTTCGTGCCGGTCACCGCGGTGATCCCCTCGAACTCGGGGTGCGCGGCGGCGACGTCCTCGATCTCCTGCTCGACCTCAGCGATGACCGCCGCGCCCTCCTCCTCGAGGCCCAGGGCGGCGGCCACCTGCGCGACCTGCACGTCCCAGGCCGTGCCGAAGTCGGCGGTGCCCTCGGGGGCGAACACGGTGGGCGCGATCTCGTCGAGGCGCTGGAACTGCTCCTCGTCGGCGGCGGAGCGGGTGTTGAGGATCACATCGGGCTCGAGCTCCTGGATGGCCTCGTAGTCGTAGCCTCCGAAGGGCTGCTCGAACACGGTGATCTCGGCGTCGCCGACAGCCTCCTGGGCCCACGGGCCCACGCCGGACGCGTCGGCGCCGAAGCCGAGCCAGTCGGAGACGCCCACGGGGGTGACGCCGAGCGCGAGGGCCACCTCGGCGTCCGACCAGCCGAGCGCGACGACGGTGAGCTCGCCGTCCTCGGGCTCGGGCACCTCCACGGGGCCGTAGAGCGTGTCGGGGACGGTGCCGAGCAGGCCCTCGCCTTCGCCGGTGCCGGCGTCGTCGTCGGACCCCGCGGCGCAGCCGGTGAGGGCGAGCGCGAGGATGCCGCAACTCGCGAGAGCGGTTCGCATGCGTGTCATGATTGCCTTTCCTGGATGGATGTCATCGGTTCGTCGAATGTCCCGGCGCCCGGGGCACGATGAGCGGCCCGCCCGTCTCCGGGTCCTCCACGACGCGGGCGGCGACGCCGAACACCTCGTCGAGCAGCTCGGCGGTCACGACCTCGTGCGGTTCGCCGCGGGCGACGATGCGCCCCTCCTTCACCGCCACGAGGTGCGTCGCGTAGCGCGCCGCCTGGTTGAGGTCGTGCAGCACGGCGACGAGGGTGCGCCCCTCCCGCTGGAGGCCGGAGCACAGGTCGAGCACGTCGATCTGGTGCGAGATGTCGAGATAGGTGGTGGGCTCGTCGAGCAGCAGGATGGGCGTGTCCTGGGCCAGCGCCATGGCGATCCACACGCGCTGCCGCTGGCCGCCCGAGAGCTCGTCGACCACGCGGGTCGAGAACTCGGTGAGCCGCGTGCGCGCGAGCGCCTCCCGCACGGCGTCCTCGTCCTGCGTGCTCCAGCGCCGCAGCATGCCCTGGTGGGGGTGCCGGCCTCGGGTCACGAGGTCGATCACCGTGATGCCCTCGGGCGCGATCGAGCTCTGCGGCAGCAGGCCCACCTGCCGCGCGAGCTCCTTGGCCTTGACGGTCGCGATGCTCGCGCCGTCGAGCAGCACGCTGCCGGAGGCGGGCGGGATGAGCCGGGCGAGGGAGCGGAGCAGGGTGGATTTGCCGCAGCCGTTGGGGCCGATGATGGCGGTGAACCCGCCGTCGGGGATCTCGAGGTCGAGCGACTCGATGATCCGGCGCTCCCCGTAGCCGGTGCTGAGGTCTTGCGCGGCGAGCCGTGCGGTCATCGGGTCTTCCTTCCGAACGAGGCGAGCAGCCAGACGAGATAGGCGCCGCCGACGCAGAGGGTCACGACGCCGACGGGGAGCCGCTCGGGCGCGATGATCGTGCGGGCGACGAGGTCGGATGCGACGAGCAGCAGCGCGCCGAAGGCGGCGGAGGGCAGGATGCGCACCCCGGCGGTGCCGGTGATCCGCATCGCGAGCTGCGGGGCGGCGAGCGCCACGAAGGCGATCGGCCCCGCGGCGGCGGTGACGAGGGCCACGAGCGCGATCGCGGTGAGCAGCAGCCACATGCGCACCGGCTCGGCGCGCACGCCGAGGCCGCGGCCCGAGTCGTCGCCCATCTCGAGCATCCGCATGTCGGCCGAGAGCCACAGCAGCACGGGGACACCGATGCACACCCCGATGAGGAGCGGCACGGTGTGGATCCAGCCGATGTCGTCGAGATCGCCGGCGCCCCAGCTCGCGGCCGAGATGGCCTGCTCGACCTTGAGCGTGGTGAGCAGCCACGTGTTGAAGGCCCCGAGGAACAGGCTCACGCCGATGCCCACGACGATGATGCGCATGCCGCTCACCCCGCGCGAGTAGGCGAGCAGGTAGACGGCGACGCCGGTGAGGATGCCGCCGACGAGCGCGCCGATCGAGGTGCCGAGGGCGCTGCCCGCGGCGAAGATCGAGACGATGAGCGCGCCGGTGTACGCGCCCGTCGAGAAGCCGATGATGTCGGGGCTGCCCAGGGGGTTGCGGGTGATCGACTGGAACACGGCCCCCGAGACCGCCAGCGCGGCGCCGGCGAGCAGGGCGAAGACGACGCGCGGCATGCGCCATCCCAGCAGGGTGCGGGTCGCGCGCTCGTCGGCGCGGCCCAGGAGGGCGTCGAGGAGGTCGGGGAGCCCCAGCGTGGAGCTGCCCACCGTGACGGCGTAGAGCCCGAGCGCGATGGCGGCGATGGCGGCCGCGGCGGTCCAGCACACGGCGCGGATCTCGATGCGGGCGCTGAAGCGGCCGAGCCGGAGCGGTCGGACGGCCGACGGCCAGCTGGGCGTCTTGGTCTCGGTCACAGGCCGCGCGCCCCCTTCCGGCGGGTGAGGGCGATGAGCACGGGCGCGCCGAGGAACGCGGTGACCACGCCCGCGGGCAGCTCGCTCGACACGGCCACGCGTCCGAGGAGGTCGGCGGCGAGCATGAGGATCGGCGCGGCGAGGAGGCTCAGGGGCACGATCCACCGCTGGTCGGGGCCGACGAGGCTGCGCAGCGCGTGCGGGATCATGAGCCCCACGAAGGCGATCGGCCCCGCCGCCGCGGTCGCGGCGCCGCAGAGCAGGGTCACGGCGGCCACGCCGACGAGCTTCGTGAGCGCGGGGCGCGAGCCGAGCGCGACGGCCACGTCGTCGCCGAGGGCGAGCGCGTTGAGCGCCCGGGGCAGCAGCAGGGCGAGCGCGACGCCCGCGATGATGAAGGGCAGCACGGCCCAGAGCGTGTCGAACTGCCGGTTCTGCAGCGAGCCGGCGGCCCAGAAGCGCACGCGGTCGAAGACCTCCGGCCGCGTGAGCGTCACCGCGAAGCTGATGCCCGTGAGCACGGCCCCGAACGCCGTGCCCGTGAGGACGAGCTTGGTGGGCGTGCCGGCGGCGGGGCCGGTCGTGCCGATCCCGTAGACGACGAGGGAGGCCAGCAGCGCGCCGGCGAGCGAGAACGCCACGTGCGCGCCGGTGAGCGAGGAACCGAGGAAGGCTGCGGCGAGCACCACGGCGGTGTAGGCCCCCGCGTTGACGCCGAGGATGCCCGGATCGGCGAGCGGATTGCGCGTGATGGCCTGGATGATCGCGCCCGAGAGCCCGAGCGCGATGCCGACGACGATCGCGAGGAGGGTGCGCGGCACGCGGTATTCGCGCACGATGACCGCGTTCGAGCTGCCGTCGCCCTCGAGCAGCAGCCGCCAGGCCTCGGCGGGCGGGATGTCGCCCGAGCCGATGAAGAGGCTCGCGACCGCGAGGAGCGCCAGCAGCGCGAGGCCCACGACGATCGTCGCGAGGCGGCGCGGGGTGCTCGCCGGCGCGATGCTCGGTGCGTCCGCGGCGCGGAGGGATGGCGGCAAGGCGGCTCCAGAACCATGAATACGAATGTTTTAGGCAACCCTAACCTAAGTTCGCAGCCATGGAATCCCCCGATTCGCGCGGGCTCCCCGCGCCTCCGCCGCGCCGATCAGTGCGGGTGCACGAGCGGCCTGATCGCGCGGATGAGGCGGGGCGCGTCGACGGGCGCGCCGAGCACCTCCGACCAGGCCTGCACGTACTCCTCGTAGTACCGGTGGGCGTGCCCGCCGCGGGTCTTGATCGACATCGGCATGTCCGCGGCGATCTGCCAGAACGTGACCCACGGCCACCACCTGATCTCGGGGGTGACGTCGTGGCCGAGCGGCTCGGTCATCCACGCCGGCTCGCGCCAGATGAGCGAGGGGGACCACCAGACGATCGGGTCGCTGGGATGCTGCATGAACACGAAGCGCCGGGGGCCCCACGGCGCGTAGTCGGCGCCGTCGGAGCCGCGGTCGAGGTCGCCGAGGCCGTTCGAGAACCGGAAGGTCGAGCCGTCGCCGACCCGCGGCCGCACGAAGGAGGACCCGGGGGCGCGCCCCTCGGTGAGCTCCTGCCAGACCGGGGAGAACTGCGGGGAGCCCGCCCAGACGGCGCCGTCGAGCCGCTCGGCCATGTCCCGGGCGTCCCGGAACTCGCTGAGCCCTCCGAACGCCCCGAGCGACTCGCCGGAGACGTAGAGCCGAGGCCGCCGCTCGGCGGGCATCCGCTCGAGCTCCTCCGCGACGGCCCGGTAGAGCGCCCTGCCGGTCTGCTGCGGGGAGTTGCGGTCGAGGATCATCGCGAAGGCGCTGGGCAGCACGGTGTACTGCAGCGAGACCATCGCGCAGTCGCCCCTGGTGAGGAACTCCATCGCCGCCATGGACCAGTCGTTGAGCCAGCCGGTGCCGGTGCCGATGTAGATGCACAGGTGCGAGCGCTCGAAGCCGCCCGCGCGGCGCAGCTCGCGCACCGCCCGGGCCGCGGCCTCCTCGATCGTCACGGTGGGGCGCAGGCCCACGTAGGCGCGCACGGGCTCGAGCGCCGGCTCGCCCCAGAACGCGGCGATGTCGAGCGCGCGCGGACCGTCGGAGACGACGGCCTTGCCGTGGCGCCCGACGGTGTTGAAGGGCTCGAAGGACTCGGGGGAGCCCGAGCGCTCGGGCTGCACGGGCTGCGCGCGGCCGGGCAGCGGGCGCAGGTTGTTCCGCTCGGCGGCGTCGTGGATGCGCTGGAGCAGGCGGTCCCACACGATCGAGCGGTTGAAGAAGTAGGTGAGGGCGAGCGTGATCGCGGTGCCCGAGAAGGGGACCGCCACGGCGGGCAGGAAGCGGCGCAGCAGCTCGCGGGTGCCCCAGGATTGGAGGCGGAAGAGGCGGACGGCGAGGATCGCCGCGAGCACCCCGCCCGTGCCGGCGGCCATGCCGGCGAGCTGCACCCTGGCGGTCGGGGGCTCCACGTCCACGAGCCGCGCGATCTCCCGCTGCCGGTTCATCGACGTCACGAGCGCCGCGCTGGTGCCGAGCACCATCGTGCTGAGCAGCAGGATCTGCCATGCGCCGGTGAGCCGGGCCAGGCCGCGGCCCAGGGCAGTGAGCGTCCCGCCCGGGCGGATGCGCGGCCGCAGGAGGGCGATGGCGCCCGAGCGGAGGCTGCGCGCCCCGACGCCGAGGGCGTAGCCGTAGAGCTGCGAGAGGCCGACGCTCGCGGCGGTCATCCACCACGTGCGGGGCAGGAAGCTCGGGCCGAGCGCGATCCACGAGGCCACCTGGCCGCCGACCACGCCCCACCAGTTGGGCAGCAGGGCCGCCACGAGCTCCTCGCGGCCCGAGGAGGTCCGAACGGTCTTCCCGCTCGTCGGGGCCGAGGCCCTGCGAGCCGCTGAGGCCGCGCGGAGGGCGCCCTCCCGCCACACGGGCCGCTGCCGTCGACGGCGGCCCTGCGGGCGATGCTTGCGTCGACGGAACATGACCTCCATTATCCAGGGTGCCGGGCGGGGCCGGGGTGCGGCGACTTCACGGGAAATTTACTTGCATTTTCATGGAATCGGATTATGTTTGGTCGGGCACATACGCCACAGCACGGAAGGAATTCGCATGACCGCAATCGACGGGCTCAAGCCCGGCACCTGGACGATCGACCCCACCCACACGGAGGTCGGCTTCGTCGTCCGTCACATGGCGATCTCGAAGGTGCGGGGCAAGTTCGAGCGCTTCGAGGGCACCATCACCGTCGGCGAGCGCCTCGAGGACTCCGCGGTCGAGGCGGCCGTGGAGGTCGCCTCCGTGAACACGAACCAGGAGCAGCGCGACGAGCACCTGCGCACCTCCGACTTCTTCGCGGCCCCCGAGCACCCGCAGATGACCTTCGTCTCGAAGTCGATCCGCGTCGAGGGCGAGGAGATCCGGGTGCTCGGCGACCTGACGCTGCGCGGCGTCACCAAGGAGGTCGAGTTCGAGGTCGAGTTCGGCGGCGTCACGGTCGACGGCTTCGGCAACACCAAGGCCGGGTTCGAGGCCGAGGCCAAGATCAACCGCAAGGAGTTCGGCGTCAGCTGGAACGCGCCCACCGAGGCCGGCGGGCTCACGCTCGGCGACGAGGTGCGCATCACGATCGACGGCCAGGCGGCCTTCCAGGCGTAGGCGGCGGCCCGGGGCACGAGTGCGCTCGTGCCCCGGGCGTCCCGCACCGGCTCCGCCTCGCGCGGGCAGGTGCGGCCTTGCGGGCGGGAACCGCCCCGAGGCGTTGCAGCGCCCTCGCGGCGGGCAGTAGCGTGAGGGCTTTCGCCAAGCCCCGAAGGAGCCCGAATGACCGCAATCGAAGGCCTGCAGCCCGGTACCTGGACCATCGACCCCGCCCACAGCGAGGTCGCGTTCGTCATCCGCCACCTCGCTATCTCGAAGGTGCGCGGCGCCTTCGAACGGTTCGAGGGCACCATCCAGGTCGGCGAGCAGCTCGAGGACACGACCGTGAGCGCGACCGTCGACGTCGCCTCGATCACCACCAAGCAGGCCCAGCGCGACGAGCACCTGCGCAACTCCGACTACTTCGCCGCCGACCGCTACCCGCAGATCGCCTTCGTCTCGAAGTCGGTGCGGGTGGACGACGGCGGCATCGTCGTGCTCGGCGACTTCACGATGCGCGGCGTCACGAAGGAGGTCGAGCTCGAGGTCGAGTTCGGCGGCGTCACGGTCGACGGCTTCGGCAACACCAAGGCCGGCTTCGAGGCCGAGACGAAGATCAGCCGCAAGGAGTTCGGCGTCAGCGGCAACGCGCCCACCGAGGCCGGCGGCCTCGCGCTCGGCGACGAGGTGCGCATCCTCATCGACGGCCAGGCCGCGCTGCAGGCCTGAGCGCCCGCGCCACCCCGACCGCCGGGCGCGGCGCAACCCGCGCTCGCGGGCGGGGCGCGCCCCCGCCCGCGGGGCGCTCCGCCGTGCTCCTCCGGGCGTAGAGTGCTCGCATGGCGAATCTCGATGTGCTGGTGGTCGGCGGCGGCGCGATGGGGCTCGCAACCGCCTGGCGCCTCGCCCGGCGAGGCCGCGAGGTGCTCGTGGTCGAGCAGGACGGCATCGGCGGCCTCGCGGGGGCGAGCCACGGCGGCCGGCGCAACTTCAACCCGCACTTCCCCCACGAGCCGCACCTGGGCCTGCTGCGCCCCGCGTTCGACGCCTATCGGGAGCTCGAGGCCGAATCCGGCCGCACGCTGCTGCCCGGCACCGGCATCGTCAGCCACGGCGCCGGCCTGCCCGCCGAGCTCGTCGTGCGCAGGATGCGCGAGTCCGGCCTGGCCGGGCGCGACCTGGGCATCGAGGTGCTCGGCGCCGACGAGGCCGAGCGCCGGTGGCCGGGCATCCGCTTCGACGGCACGGTGCTCCACACGCCCGAGGCCGGCGGCATCCGGGCCGACGAGACGCTGCTCGCGCTCGCGGAATCGGCGGTGCGCCGCGGTGCGGAGATCCGGCTCGGCGTGCGCGCCGAGATCGAGCGCGTCGAGGACGAGGGCGCCGAGGTCGTGCTCGAATCGGCGGGCACCGGCGCCCGCGAGCGGGTCCGCGCCCGCACCCTCGTGGTCGCGGCCGGCGCCTGGACCGCCGCGGCGCTCGGCAAGCACATCGGCCTGCCGCGGCTGCGCGTCACCGAGGAGAACCCGGTGCACTTCCCCCGCTACGACGCGGGGCTCGACTGGCCGAGCTTCAACCACTGGGCCGGGCTCGAGGATCCGCGCTACCGCGAGGACTACTGGCATCCCGTGCTCTACGGCATGCTGACCCCCGGCGAGGGCGTCAAGGCGGGCTGGCACGCGGTCGGCGCCGAGACGGATCCGGCGACGCGGGAGTTCCTGGTCGACGAGCGCGTCGTGGACCACCTGCGCCGCTACGCGGAGGACTGGCTGCCGGGCGTGGACGCCTCGCGCGTCGAGGCGGTCGCGTGCACCTACACCACCGCGCCGGACGGCCTGTTCATCCTCGACCGGGTGGGCCCGGTGGTGGTGCTCGCCGGCTTCGCGGGGGAGGGCTTCAAGTTCGCGCCGCTGATCGGGCGGATCGGCGCCGACCTCGCCGAGGGCGGGCCGGGGCCGGAGGCGTTCTCGCTCTCCCGCCCGGGGCTGCGGACGTGACGCCCGCCCGGCGCCGCGGCAGCCTGCTCCTGCGCTACTGCACGTTCCTCCTCGGTCTCGCCGTGATGTCCATCGGCGTCTCGCTCTCGGTGCACGCGCTCATCGGCACGACGCCGATCAGCGCGGTGCCGCTCGTGCTCTCCTACGCGACGCCGCCCTCCCTCGGCGTCTACACGATCGGGCTCAACCTCGTGCTGCTGCTCGCGCAGATCGCGGTGCTGCGGCGGCGCTTCGAGCCCGTCCAGCTGCTGCAGCTGCCCGCCGCCTTCGCGTTCGGGGCGGCCTGCGACCTCTCCGTCTGGCTGCTGCGGGGGATCGAGCCGGTGGCGTATCCCGCGCAGCTGGGGCTCTCCCTCCTCGGCTCGCTCGTGGTCGGCGTCGGCGTGTGGCTGCAGGTGACGCCGCGCGTGCTGACGCTGTCGGGCGACGGCTTCGCCGTGGCCGTGGCCCGGGTGACGGGGCGGCAGTTCAGCACGGTCAAGATGCTCACCGATTCCGCGCTCGTGCTGCTCGCGGTGCTGCTCTCGCTCGTGCTGCTGGGCGGCCTGCACGGGGTGCGCGAGGGCACGATCGTCGCGGCCGTGCTCGTCGGCTACGTCGTGCGGCTGCTGCACCGGTTCGTGCCCTGGCCCGCAGTGCTGTCGCGCCCCCGCGAGGGCGACGCGGGGCGCGCGGGCCCGGCCGGCGGGACGGCCGCGTAGGTGGCCGCCCGCATCGGCGGCCCGGCCGACATCCTGCTCCGCACCGCGCAGTTCCTCCTCGGCGTCTTCGTCATGTCGATGGGCACGGCGATGACGGTGCGCGCCCTGCTCGGGACGACGCCCGTCTCGAGCCTTCCGGTGGCGCTCGAGCCCGCCCTGCCGTTCACGATCGGCATGCTCACCGCGATGCTGAACATCCTCATGCTGCTCGCCCAGATCCTCATCCTGCGGCGCCGCTTCCCGCCCCTGCAGGTGCTGCAGGTGGGCGCCGCCTTCGCCTTCGGCGCCGCGTGCGATCTCTCGCTCTGGATCCTCCGCGACCTCGAGCCGAGCGGCTATCCCGCGCAGCTCGCGCTCTCGCTCGGCGGCTCCGCGCTGCTCGGCGTCGGGGTGTGGATCCAGGTGAGCGCCAAGGCGATCTACCTCGCGCCCGAAGGGCTCGTAGCGGCGATCGCGCAGGTGACCGGCCGCGAGTTCAGCACCATCAAGATCCTCAACGACCTGGTGATCGTGGCGGTGGCCGTGCTCTGCTCCCTCCTCCTCTACGGGCGCCTGGAGGGCGTCCGCGAGGGCACGGTCGCGGCGGTGTTCCTGGTGGGTCTCACGGTGAAGGCCTGCCGGTGGGCCTGGGCGCGGTTGCGCTCGCGAGGCGGGCCGGAGGGCGGGCGGCGGCGCATCTGCGAGGATTGAGCCGCTGAGGGGGATGCGATGGTATCGAAGGGCGACCGTGCGGTCGTGGTCGGGTCGGGGCCAAACGGGCTCGCGGCGGCGGTGACGCTCGCGCGCGCGGGCGTGCCGGTCACCGTGCTCGAGGCGCACGACACGATCGGCGGGGGCACGCGCACGGCCGAGACCGCCATGCCCGGCGTGCTGCACGACGTGTGCTCCGCGATTCACCCGATGGCCTTCGCCTCGGAGTTCTTCCGGCGCTTCCGACTCGCCGAGAAGGTCGAGTTCGCCGTGCCCGAGGCCTCCTACGGGCATCCGCTCGACGGCGCCCCCGCGGCCATGGCCTATCGCGACCTCGATCGGACGGCGGCCGAGCTCGGCCGCGACGGCGCGGCTTATCGACGGTTCTTCCGGCCGCTGCTCCACCGCCTCGAGGGCGTGCTCGACTTCGCCCTCGGCGGCAGCATGCTCCGCGTGCCGCGCGATCCGCTCGCCGCCGCCGCGATGGGGCTCCGCACGCTCGAGCAGGGGTCGCCGGCGTGGAACCTGCGGTTCCGCGAGGAGGCGGCGCCCGCGATGATCTCGGGGGTGGCGGCGCACAGCATCGGCGCGATGCCGGCGCTCTCGACGGGCGCGGTGGGCCTCGTGCTCTCCGCCGCGGGGCACGCGGCCGGATGGCCGGTGCCGATCGGCGGGTCGCAGCGCATCGCGCAGGCCCTCGCGGACGATGTGCTCGCCCACGGCGGTCGCATCGAGACGGGCGTGCGGGTGGGGGATGTGCGCGAGCTGTCCGATTTCGCGGTCAAGGTCTTCGACACCTCGGCCCGGGACCTCGCGCGGATCGCGGCGCCCGAGCTGCCCGCCGAGTACGTGCGCCGGCTCCGCCGCTTCCGCCCGGGGGACGCGGCCGCGAAGGTCGACCTCGTGCTCGACGGGCCCATCCCGTGGGCCGATCCGCGCCTCGCCCGGACGCCCACCGTGCACCTCGGCGGCACGCGGGCGCAGATCGCGTTCGCCGAGAACGAGGTGCGGCGGGGGCGGCACCCGGACCGGCCCTATGTGCTGCTCGCGCAGCCGGACGAGTTCGATCCGACGCGGAACCCGGAGGGGCTGCACGCGGTGTGGAGCTACACGCACGTGCCGAACGGCTCGACGCTCGATATCCGCGAGCGGGTGATCGCGCAGATCGAGCGATTCGCACCTTGCGTACGAGATCGCATAATCGCGGTCAACGTGGTAACGGCTTCGGCGCTGGGACAGTACAACCCGAACTATCTCGGCGGCGATATCGCGGCAGGAGGGGTGCGGCTCTCGCAGCTGCTCGCGAGACCGACGCTTTCGCATGCACCGTGGAAAACGCCGACTCCCGGGCTATATCTGGCGTCCTCCTCGACGCCGCCCGGCCCGGGCGTGCACGGCCTGAGCGGCTGGCACGCCGCGAAGCTCGCACTTTCCGAGGTGTTCGGAGTTCGTGCGGAAGACGTCGATCTGTCCTGAATCCCGCGCAAAGCTGCAGCGATGCCGAACGTCTGGACGGCGTCGCGCACCATTTGTGGGACCGAGGCGAGGGATCGTTCCCGCAGGGGTGGGGCCACGGGTGGGGTGCCGAGGAAATCTTTTGCAAACTCGGTGGCAAAAAATGCGTGGATCCACCACACTTCTATATGACGTGAGCATTTACTGAGGAAATTTTCAGGCAGCATCACGGGCCGGTCGCTCGTAGGGAGTGCAACCGGACCGGCTGTGTGGAAGTTCCAGTGGTGGGGTGCGCGCGTCGCCGCGAGAGGGCTTCCTCTCGACTCATGAGTGAACACATTGGCAACAGGGGCGCGAGCCTCTGCCCAAGGAGGAAATATGAACGTTCCGGTATCCCGGAAACGATGGGGGAAGGTGGGAGGGCCCGTAGCGGCCCTTGCTACAGCCGCCGTCGTGATGGCGCCCATGGCGGGCGCCTCGGCCGCTCCGAGCGATGACTCGGAGGCCCAGGGCGAGCTCATCCAGAGCGACCTCTTCAGCGACCTGCTCCAGGTCGCGGACCTCGGCTACACGAACTCGGCCTCGCCGAGCAGCCCTGACACCGACCGCGCCACCATCGATCTCGAGGCGCTCGACCTGCTCGGCCTCGAGATCCCGGGCCTCAACGTCCCGCTGGTCAGCCAGCCCGGCGAGGGCGGCCTGCTCCACCTCGGCGACCTCGGCACGCTGAACAGCTACAGCTCCGCTCCCGACGCGTACAACGCCCACGCGGCGACCGGCGTCGTCGGCGCGGATGGCGCGCTCGACCTCTCGCCCGGCTGGGCGGACGGCTACGAGCCCGCTCAGATCGACCTGACCACGCTGTTCGCCCAGCTCGGCATCGACGGCCTGACCGATCAGGTCCTCAGCCAGGCCGCGATCGAGCTCGGCGCCGTCGCCTCGCAGGCGACCGCGACCAACGGCGTCATCGACTCCGAGTACGCCATCGCCGGCGCCGGCCTCACGCTCCAGAGCCCGCTCGTCGGCGGACTCGCGGGCGACGTCGTCGGCCCCGTGGTCACCAACGCGACCGGCCTGCTCGACGGCCTCGTCGGCGAGGGCGGCGCGCTCAACGACCTCCTCGGCGTGGTCAGCGACGCGCTCAGCGCGATCAACCTCCCGCTGCTCGGCGGCATCACCGTCAACGAGGCCACCGTGGCGATCAACGGTCTCGACACGATCGGCGAGACGCTCGAGACGCAGCTCATCGCCGAGCCGCTCGCCGACCCGAACGGCTTCGTGTCGATCGACCTCGGCACCGGCCTCATCGAGGTCGACCTGGCTGCGATCGTCGCGGCCCAGAACGGCGGCGACCTCAACAGCCTGCCCGCGAACACCAACCTGCTCTCGGCGGACGTCATCGCGGCGATCCTCGACGGCATCTCGGGCGCGCTCGGCAGCATCACGGGCAAGGTGTCGACGATCCTCGACGACACGCTCCGCAGCCTCGAGGTGGTCATCGACGCCGACCTGGCCGTCGAGCTGCTCCCCGTCATCGGCCTCCCCTCGGTGGTCGAGGGCGGTCTCGAGATCCGCGGCTCGCTCGCGCAGTTCGCGGGCATGGAGGGTGCGGGCGACCCCACCATCGAGTCCGACCTGAACCTGCTGGGCATCATCCCCGTCGGCGGCATCCTCACCCCGGTGCTCAACGCCGTGGTCGGCGCCATCGGCACCGTGACCGGCCCGCTGGTCGGCGCCGTGCTCGAGGACATCCTCGACTCCGACGCCCTCCAGGGCATCGTGAGCGAGGTCACCGGCCCGCTGCTCGACACCCTCGACCCGATCCTCTCGCAGGTGCTGGCCGAGGCCGTGCTGATCAACATCAACGACCAGCCCACCGAGCGCGGCTCCGTCGCGCACATCTCGGGCAACGAGGCCTTCACCGTCTCGGCGCTCTCGGTCACCGTGCTCCCGAGCGCGGGCGGCGCCGGCGAGGGCATCCTCAACGTCGATCTCGCCAGCTCGAGCGTCCGTTCGCTCGCGCAGGACGACGACGACTCGAACGTGAACGCCTCGGCGTCGGCGTCGGCTTCGGCCAACGCGGATGACGAGTCGAACGCCTCGGCGCAGGCTGCCGCGCAGGCCGCCGCCGATGAGGACGCGAACACCACGGCTTCGGCCGCGGCGAACGCCGACGCCTCGGCCGCCGCTGAATCCGCCGCGAACGAGGACGCCTCCACGACCGCCTCGGCCGACACATCCTCGGACGTGAACGCCGCTTCGCAGGCCGCCGCGCAGGCTTCGGCCGACTCGACCGTCGACTCGGCGCAGGACGCCGACAGCTCCGCCGCCGCCGACGCGAACGCGGCTGCCGCCTCGCAGGCCGCGGCTGAGACCACGGCTTCGGCCGACGCCTCCGCTGCTGCCGCTGCGGATGCCGACGCCGCTGCCGACCCCGAGGGCGACGCTCAGACCGACCCGGAGGGCGACGTCTCGTCGGACCCCGAGGGTGACGTCTCGGCCGACCCCGAGGGCGACCAGGACGCGAGCACCTCGGCGGACTCGAACGTGAACGCCTCGGCCTCCGCTTCGGCTTCGGCCAACGCGGACGACGAGTCGAACGCCTCGGCCCAGGCCGCCGCGCAGGCCGCTGCGAACGCGGACGCCACGAACGAGGCTTCGGCCGCTGCCGACGCGACGGCCGAGGCCGCCGCGCAGGCCGCCGCCAACGAGGACGCCTCGTCGAACGCCTCCGAGGACGCCACCTCGGAGACCAACGCCGCCGCCCAGGCCGCTGCGACCGCCGCCGCGAACTCCGAGGCCGACTCGGACGCCGCAGCGGACAACACGGCCGCTGCCGACGCGAACGCCGCCGCTGCTGCGCAGGCAGCCGCAAACGAGGACTCCTCGAACGACGCTTCGGCCGAGGCCGCTGCGAACGTCGACGGCGACGCCCAGGCCGACCCGGAGGGCGACGTGCAGGCGGACCCCGAGGGCGACGCTCAGACCGACCCGGAGGGCGAGGCCCAGGCCGACCCCGAGGGCGACGTCTCGGCCGACCCCGAGGGCGACCAGGACGCGAGCACCTCGGCGGACTCGAACGTGAACGCCTCGGCCTCCGCTTCGGCTTCGGCCAACGCGGACGACGAGTCGAACGCCTCGGCGCAGGCTGCCGCGCAGGCTGCCGCCGATGAGGACGCGAACACCACGGCTTCGGCTGCGGCGAACGCCGACGCCTCGGCCGCCGCCGAATCCGCTGCCAACGAGGACGCCTCGTCCACCGCTTCGCAGGACGCCACCTCGGAGACCAACGCCGCGGCTCAGGCCGCTGCGCAGGCTTCGTCGGACGCGACCGCGGACTCGGCGCAGGATGCCGACGGCTCGGCTTCGGCCGACCCGAACGCCGCCGCTGCTTCGCAGGCTGCCGCGCAGACCACGGCCTCGGCCGACGCTTCCTCGGAGGCCGCCGCGGACGTGAACGGCGACGCGCAGGCCGACCCCGAGGGCGAGGCTCAGGCCGACCCCGAGGGTGACGCTCAGACCGACCCCGAGGGCGAGGCCCAGGCCGACCCCGAGGGCGAGCAGGACTCGGCCGCCGCGGTCGAGGGTGACGACGAGGCCTCGGCCGACATCGAGGGCGACAACGAGGCCTCCGCCTCGGCGAACGACGAGGCCTCGGCTTCCGCAGCTGCTGCGGGCGACGACGCCAAGTCGGACGACAAGGGCAGCGCATCGGCCTCGGCCGGCGCGAGCTCGGACGCGAACGGTTCGGACGACCTGGCGAAGACCGGTGGCGACCTGCCGATCGCACTCATGGTGATCGCAGCCCTGCTGCTGCTGGCTGGTGGCGCTGCTACCTTCTACACCAAGCGTGCAGCCGCTAGCCGCAACAGCTAGTAGCTCCCGCTAATACAGTGGGCGGGCAGCGCACGAAAGTGTGTTGCCCGCCCAACTGTGCTCGCGCATCCTTCCCGCGTCATCCCCGCCGCTCCGACGGGTACTGCTGAAAGCCCCACCCCTCATGGACAAGACGAAAAAGAAACGGTCGCCGCTCGTCAGAGGCGTCCTCGCATTCCTGAGCCTCTTCACCCTGTGGCATGTCTTCGCGTCGTTCCTCTGGATCGCGCCCTACTCCCCGATGCGCGAGATCCCCACGCAGCCGGTGCTGCAGGCGTACATGCTGCCGATGTTCGGCCAGTCGTGGAGCGTGTTCGCGCCGGAGCCGATCAACGGCAGCTACAAGTTCGAGGTGCGCGCCGTGATCGATGAGGGCGATGGCGAGCTCGTCGAGACCGAATGGGTCGACGCCACGGCCGTCGAGCTGTCGATGATCCAGAACAACCTCTTCCCGCCCCGCGCCGGCATCCAGGCCGCGCAGGTGGCGAGCCAGCACAAGGGCGGGTTCGACTCGCTCACCGCCGATCACCAGGTGATCGCCGGACTCAACTACTTCGAGGGCGACTGGGAGCAGCGCCTCCGCGACAAGATGGCCAGCTACGGCGAGGAGGAGCTCGTCGACGACTACATGGTGCAGGAGCACACGGCCGCCGCCTACGCCACCCAGGTGGCGCTCGCCGTGTGGGGCGACGACGTCGTGCGCGTGCAGTACCAGTCGAGCCGCCAGAACGTCGTCCCCTTCGCCCAGCGCAACGACCCCGACGCCGAGCAGCCCCCGCAG
Source organism: Gulosibacter sp. 10 (assembly GCF_900163695.1). Taxonomy (GTDB): domain Bacteria; phylum Actinomycetota; class Actinomycetes; order Actinomycetales; family Microbacteriaceae; genus Gulosibacter. The sequence continues at coordinate 66,511 of NZ_FUIC01000033.1, read as the reverse complement.
CAGATCGTGAGCACCGGCTGGCGCGGGCTGACCGAGAACCCGGGGCAGAGCTCCGAGGCCTTCCGCGAGACCTTCCTGCGCGTCTACGAGGGGATGGACCGATGAGCGACAAGACCTCCCTCGGCACCTCGCTGCGCCGCTTCCTCGCGGCGATCGGCATCTTCATCGGCGACGGCGTCGTCTCGCTCGTCCGCGGCGCGGGCCGGCTCATCGGCACCGGCTACACGATCGTCGAGAACTGGCTCTGCGACAGCAAGAAGGCCACGTACGGCCTCGCCGTGACGCGCATCCTCATCGGCTTCGCCGCCGTGGGCCTGCTCGTCTCGAACTACCGCACCCGCCTCTACGCCTTCGGCAGCGGCTCGCTGTGGAACGGCGAGGGGGTGGAGCCGAAGAGCGAGTTCCCGAAGATCTGGCTGTTCAGCTCCTTCCACCAGGTGATGGACAACGACTTCGCCTACACGGCGCTCTACCTCGTGCTGCTCGCCCTCGCGGTCTGCTTCATGATCGGCTGGCGCACGCGCATCGTCCACCCGCTGTTCCTCATCCTCTGGGTGAGCTTCATCGAGGCGAACGACATGCTCGGCGACCAGGGCGACAACATGTTCCGCATCGCGCTGCTCTTCATGCTGTTCGCGGACTGCGCCGGCCGCTGGTCGCTCGACGCCCGCCGCCGCGCGAAGAAGGGCATCGTCGAGGATCCCGCCTCCTCGTGGACCCAGATCAAGAACGCGGCGCACAACCTCGTGCTCGTGATCCTCACGGCGCAGGTCTCGTTCGTGTACGTCTCGGGCGCGCTGTACAAGGCCGGCGGCGACCCCTGGTCCGGCGGCTACGCGGTGTACAATCCGCTCATGACCGACCGCTTCGGCACCTGGCCCTGGCTCTCGGAGCTCGCCACCACGTGGGGGCCGATGGTCACGGCGGCCACGTGGGGCTCGATCATCATGCAGCTCGCGTTCCCGTTCATGCTGCTCACGCGCTTCACCCGCATCATCGGGCTCGCGACCATCCTGTCGTTCCACATCGCGATCGCCGTGCTGATGGGCCTGCCGTGGTTCTCGCTCGCGATGATCGCGATCGACTCGATCTTCGTGCGCGACCGCACCTGGAAGGCGATGGCTGGCGGATTGCGGGACCGGTTCCTCGGGGCTTCGCAGCGGGCGCGGCAGAAGGTGCCCGCCTAGCTCCGGGGCGGAGGGCCCGCGCGTCGTCGGTCGTGCGGGCCCTCGTCCGTTTTCCGGCTGCGGCGCCGCGGTGCCGTGGTGTCCCGGAACGGGGTGAATAGCCGGGCTGTCGCGGTATCCGCGTTCGCTCGGCTATGCGTCCCATCTGGGATGGGCGTTGTCCGGGAGATAGGTGCGTGCCGGGTGAGCCGCGGCTTCGCCGGGTGCCGGAACGGGGTGAATAGCCGGGTCATCGAGGTGGCGACGTCCGCCCCGCTATCCATCCCATCCGGGAGCGCGCGCCGGGTGACCGAGGTGAGTTGCGGCGTCGCAGGATGCCCGAATGGGGTGAATGGCGGGGGCGTCGAGGTAGCGGCGTCCGTCCCGCTATCCGTCTCATCCGGGAACGCGCACCGGGATGGATGCTGCCGACCGGGGCGGGAGCGCTCCGGTACCGCGCGGGGCCGGCCGTGGGCGATCGGCCGGCAGGGGTGGCTATACGTGCCGGGGGAGGCCGTGCGGCGCGGGGCCGGTGGTGGAGCGCACGACGAGCGTGGGCTGCATGCGGACGAACTGCCGCTCCAGGTCGGGGCGGCTGTGCCGCCGCAGGGCGAGTTCGGTCGCCTGCCTGCCGAGCTCGACGCCGTGCAGGTCGACGCTCGTGAGATCGGTGCCGGGTGCGCTGCCGGCCGAGCTGTTGTCGTAGCCGATGACCGACACGTCCCGCCCCGGCGCGAGGCCGGCCGCCGCGATGGCGTCCAGCACGCCCAGGGCGGCGCGGTCGTTGTGCGCGAAGACAGCGGTGGGGGCGTCCGCCGCCGCGAGCACGTCGCCCGCGATCGCGGCCACCTCGCCGCGCGAATAGCTCGTCTCGATCGTGCGCGGATCGAGGCCGGCCTCGAGCATCCTCGCCTCGTAGCCCCGCGCGCGGTCGAGATAGCCGTCGCTCGGGGGATTCGCGAAGAAGGCGATCCGGCGATGGCCGAGCTCGAGCAGGTGCGACGTGGCGAGCTCGGCGCCGCGGCGGTTGTCGGAGTACACGCTGTCGATGCCGGGGATGTCGCGGGCGAGGCTCACGAGCGGCACGCGCCGGTTGTGCAGCAGCGCGGTCTCATCGGAGAGGCGCAGGCCGGCGGCGACGATGACGCCGACCCGGGCGCCCTGGAGCGTGGTGAGGGGCGCCGCGTCGCTGTCGCGTTCACGCCGGCCGATGGCGAGCACGAGCTCGCGGTCGTGGTCCTCGGCCACCTCGCGGATGCCGTCGTAGACGTCGGCGAAGAACTCGTTGTGGAGATCCTGCAGGTAGACGCCGATCGATCGCGAGCCGCGGGTGGCGAGATTCGCGGCCACGCGGTTGTGCACGTAGCCGAGCTCTTCGCCGATGGTGAGGATGTGCTCGCGCGTGGCGGCGCTGACGCCCTCCGCGTTGCGATAGGCGATCGAGACGAGCGCGCGCGACACGCCTGCCGCGCGGGCGATGTCCTCCATGGTGGTGCGCGCCATCTCCGCCTCTCGTTCCGGTACTTGACAGTATTGGCTAGAGCGCTCTAGATTGAAACTAGAGCGCTCTAGAAACGCTCGGATATCGACTCGACACGCCTGACTGAGCAAGGATGCACATGACCACTGGCAACGACGCCGCGCCTCGCGTCGGCATCGCCCCCGACTCCTGGGGCGTCTGGAACCCCGTCGACGCCGCGCAGCCCGCGCCCGAGCAGTACCTCCGCGAGGTGCGCGAGGCCGGCTACCGCTGGACCGAGCTCGGCCCGTACGGCTACCTCGGCACCGACGCGGGCGCGCTCCGCGAGCAGTTCTCGCGGTACGAGCTGCAGCTCACGGCGGGCACCGTCTTCACCGGCCTGCACCGCGGTCCCGACGCCCTCGAGGAGGCCTGGGCGAGCGTGCGGGAGGTCGCCGAGCTCGTCAGGGCGCTCGGCGCCGAGCACGTGATCGTGATCCCGGAGCTGTGGGAGCGCGGCGAGGACGGCGCGGTGGCCGGCGAGCGGGCCTTCGCCCCGGACGAGTGGGCGGCGTTCCTCGCCGGCCACGACGAGCTCGGCCGCCGGCTCGAGGAGGAGCTGGGGATGCACCAGCAGTTCCACTCCCACGCCGAGAGCCCCATCGGCTCCTACCGCGAGGTCGTCCGCCTGCTCGAGGGCACGGACGAGCGGTACGTGAACCTGTGCCTCGACACCGGCCACCTCGCCTACTACTTCGGCGACAACGAGCGCGTGATCCGCGAGTTCCCCTCCCGGATCGGCTACCTCCACCTCAAGCAGGTCGAGCCCGACCTCCTCGCCGACGTGCTGAAGAACGACATCCCCTTCGCCGAGGCCGTCAAGCGGGGCGTCATGATCGAGCCGCCCCTCGGCGTGCCCGAATACGGCGCCATCCTGCGCGAGGCCGCCGCGGCGAACCCCGGAATCTTCGCCGTCGTCGAGCAGGACATGTACCCCCTCGCCGACTTCTCGCAGCCGCTCGAGATCGCCCGCCGCACGCGCGAGTACATCGAGACCTGCGGCGCCCCGGTGCGGCTGCGCTGAGCACGCCCGCACCTCGCGGACCCACCATGACCAGACCCTCGAAGGAGAGCACATGACCACCCCGATCCGAGTCGCCGTCATCGGCGCAGGCATGGCCGGCCAGGCCCACGCGTTCGGCTACCGCACCGCCTCGATGGCCGTGTCGTCGTCGATCGCCGTCGAGCTCGACAGCATCGTCGACCCCAACGTCCCGCTCGCCGAATCCGTGGCCGCGCGCTACGGCTTCGCGCGCGCCTCCGGCGACATCGACGCGCTGCTCGAGCGCGAGGACATCGACGCCATCAGCGTGGCGCTGCCCAACTTCCTGCACGTCGACGTACTGCCGAAGGTGCTCCGCTCGGGCAAGCACGTCTTCGCCGAGAAGCCGATCGGCCGCACCGTCGCGGAGGCCTCCGCGCTGCAGGCGCTGGCCGAGGAGTCGGCGGCGGTGACCGGCGTCGGCTTCTCGTTCCGCCGGCTGCCCGGCCTCGCGGCGCTCGCGCAGGCCGTCGCGGACGGGCGGATCGGGGACGTGCACACCGTGCGCGGCTGGTACTACGCCGACTACGCGGCGGACCCGGCCGGGGCGCTCTCGTGGCGGTACTCGCAGGAGCAGTCGGGCGGCGGGGCCGTGCTCGACATCGGCTCGCACGCGATCGACGCGGTGCAGTTCGTCGCGGGCGCCATCGACCGGGTCGACAACGCCACGCTGCGCACCGTGATCGGCGAGCGGCCGAAGCCCGCGGCGGGCGCGATCGGCCACGGCGCATCCGCCTCGGCCGAGCACGGGCCGGTCACGAACGACGACATCGCGCTGCTCTCGGTCGGATTCGAATCAGGCGCCGTCGGCCACATCGAGCTCAGCCGCATCGCGCAGGGCGTGCCCAACGCGCTCGGCGTCGAGGTCTTCGGCACGAAGGGGCACGCCTCCTTCGACTCGATCTCGGCCGGCGAGTTCACCGTGTTCGAGGCAGGACTCACCGACGCCCCGTACAACGGGCCGCGCCGCATCTTCACCGGCCCCGAGCACCCCTATTTCAAGGACGTCGCGGCCATGCCCGGCGGCGGCGTCGGCACCGGATACGCCGAGGCGTTCACCGCGGAGATCCAGGAGTTCCTCCGCTGCGTCGGCACCGGTGCGCAGATGGACACCGACTTCGGCAAGGCGACCGCGATGATGCAGGTCGTCGGCGCGGCGCTCGAGTCGAGCCGCACGGGCGCCCGAGTCTCCATCTGATCAGACGCGTCGCGCGGGGCCCGGACACCCCGCGCGACGCCCATACGGCGCCGGCGCATCCGTGCTGTGCCGGTGCATCCGCGCCGTGTCGGTGTGCGCTTGTCTCTGCGCACCGGAGCCGTGCGCACCGGGACCGTGCGTTCCAGAACCGTGCGCGCCGGGACCATGCGAGCCGGACCATGCGTCCCGGAACCGCGCGCGCCTGGACCGGGCGCGCATCCCGCCGCGGCCGAATCGCCCGGGCGCGGCTCGGGTCCGCCGGGATCCTCCCGACGTTCGGCGCGCCCGAACGCCGCGCCCAGCGCGCGGGCTCCGGCCCCGAGCGCACCTCGGGCCCACCCATCCACCCCCTCTTCGACAAGGAAGTCACCATGTCAGCAACACCTCAGCCCACCGAAGGGGTCGGGCTGCCCGCACTCACCAAGGGGCCGCATACCCGGCGGCTCACCGTCGTCGCGTTCGTCGCCACGATCGGCGGCCTGCTCTTCGGCTACGACACCGGCGTGATCAACGGCGCGCTGCGCCCCATGACCGTCGAGCTCGGGCTCACGCCGCTCACCGAGGGCGTCGTCACCTCCTCGCTGCTGTTCGGCGCCGCGGTCGGCGCGGTCTTCGGCGGGCGGCTCAGCGACGCGTGGGGCCGCAAGCCCTCGATCGTCGCCCTCGCGCTCGGCTTCCTCCTGGGCACGGCGCTCTGCGTGTTCGCGCCGAACTTCGCCGTCATGGTCGTCGGCCGCGTCATCCTCGGCATCGCGGTCGGCGGCGCATCCACCGTCGTCCCCGTCTACCTCGCCGAGCTCGCGCCGTTCGAGATCCGCGGATCCCTCTCGGGCAGGAACGAGGTGATGATCGCGCTCGGCGCCTTCCTCGCGTTCGTCGTCAACGCCATCATCGGCAACGTATGGGGCCACCTCGACGGCGTCTGGCGCATCATGCTCGCCGTCTGCGCCATCCCCGCGATCGCGCTGTTCTTCGGCATGCTGCGCATGCCCGAGTCGCCCCGCTGGCTCGTGTCGAAGGGGCGCGAGGAGGAGGCGCTCGTCATCATGAAGACCGTGCGCTCCGGCGAGCGCGCCGAGGCCGAGATCGCCGAGGTCGCAACGCGGGCGCGCGAGGCGTCGACGCAGAAGCGCCTCCGCCTCGGCGAGGTGCTGCGCAACAAGTGGCTCCTGCGCATCCTGCTCGTGGGCACCGGCGTCGCCGTGTTCCAGCAGCTGACCGGCATCAACACGATCGTCTACTACGGGCAGACGGTGCTCGTCGAGGCCGGCTTCGACGAGAGCGCCGCGCTCATCGCGAACGTCGTGCCGGGTGCGATCGGCGTGATCGGCAGCGTGATCGCCATCTACAACATGGAGCGGATCAACCGGCGCACCACGTTCATCCTCGGGTACACGCTGACCACGGTCTGCCACGTGCTCATCGGCATGGCCTCGGTGATGTTCCCGGTCGGCGACCCGCTGCGCCCGTACGTCATCCTCGTGCTCGTCGTGGCCTTCGTCGGCTCGATGCAGACCTTCCTCAACGTCGCCACGTGGGTGATCCTCTCCGAGATCTTCCCGCTGCACATGCGCGGGCTCGGCATCGGCATCTCGGTGTTCTTCATGTGGATCGCGAACGCGCTGCTCGGGCTGTTCTTCCCGTCCGTCGTGGACATGGTCGGCATCACCGGCTCGTTCCTGATGCTGGGGGCGCTCAACCTGCTCGCGCTGATCTTCGTGGTCAAATGCCTTCCCGAGACGAGGGGGCGCACCCTCGAGGCGATCGAGGAGGACGTGACCACCGGCGCGATCTACACGCAGCGCGGGGAGAAGCGCCGCGCGAGGTAATACTCGGGCGCGGCACTGGGAATCCCGAGCGAAGGAAGTTAGGTTGCCCTTATGAAAATCGCTCAGGAATACGCCGACGCCATCAACGACCAGATCACGCTCGAGTACACCGCCTCGCTCGTCTACCGGCAGCTCGCCGTCGACATGGAGGCGATCGACCTCAGCGGCATCGCCAAGTGGTTCCTCGCCCAGGCCGAGGAGGAGGTCGAGCACGCGCAGAAGTTCACGCAGTACCTGCTCGACCGCGACGCCCACCCCGTGCTGAAGACCATCGAGCTCTCGGGGAGCACCGTGGACAACGCGCTCGACGCCTTCAAGGCCTCGCTCGCGCACGAGGAGAAGGTGTCGGAGTCCATCCGCAACCTGTACCGGGTGGCCGACAAGGTCGGCGACATCGACTCGCGTCCGCTGCTGCACTGGTTCCTCGACGAGCAGGTCGAGGAGGAGTCGACCGTGAGCGAGATCATCGGCCGCATCGAGCTGCTCGCCGGCGACGGCTCGGGCCTGCTCGAGATCGACAAGCAGCTCGGCTCGCGCGAGGAGGGCGAGGACTAGACCCCGAGCCCTTCACGGATGCGCCGCAGCCGGTCGTTATGGCGTCTCGATAACGACCGACTGCGGCGCATCTGCGTGAGAGGGCTCGACGACGAGCACGCGCCCCTCCGCGATGAAGCGGGGCAGGAGGGTCTCTGCGCCGGCCGGGCATCGGCTTCGCCGACGCCCGGCCCCGCACGCTCCGGGAGGGGCGAACGCCGTGCCCGAACGGCCCCACGGGGAACTCGTTCGCCGTACCCGATGCTGGGTCTTGAAAAGTCGACCGTGCGAGAGCTACTATCTACTAGACCGCTCTAGTTGATACAGAATTCGGTCGATGGCATCCGGGACGGATGCAGAAATACTGCGAGCTCGGCGAAAGCATTCGCGAGAGCTTTCCCTATCGCGTCCCATGTCTGATGACCGGCGATATCGATTCGCGTATCGAAGTCGATCGCGGAGCAGACCTTTCCTGACCGCATTCATCTGCAGTGCGTTTCGGAATTCCGATCTGACCGGACGGCTGAATGGATAACGGCGCAATGATGCGCCGGGGTGATGACCGCAAGGAGGCGGAACAGGATGACCCAACCGCAAAAAGGTAGTCAACGACTTACACTCGCGCTCACGGCGGTGCGCATGGGGCCGGCGCTCATGCTGCTGGTCCTGGTGATCGTGCTGAGCCTGCTCACGCCGGTATTCCTCTCGGGGAGGAACCTGGGGAACATCGGCCTCGAATCCTCGGTGGTCGCGCTGCTGGCGCTCGGGCAGCTGCTCGTCATCATCACGGCGGGCATCGACCTCTCGGTCGGCTCGGTCATCGCCTTCTCGAGTATCCTCGGGGCGCTCTGGGTGAGGCACACGGGGATCGTGGACGGCTGGCTGATCATCCCGACGATGGTGCTCGGCGGCGCGTTGGCGGGGGCGATCAGCGGCACGCTCTTCGTGAAGGGCAAGCTGCCGCATCCGTTCCTGGCCACGCTCGCGATGATGATGGTCGCGCGCGGCGCGGCGCTGCTCATCTCGGACGGGAGCCCGATCACCGGCATGCCGGTCGCGATCCAGGCGCTGGGCTCGAAGCGCATCCTCGGAGTGCCGGTGGCCGTCATCCTCGTGCTCGTGCTCGCGGTGCTCGTCCACATCCTGCTCACGAGGATCACCTGGGGCCAGTGGATCTACGCGGTCGGCGCGAACAAGGAGGGCGCCAAGCGCGTCGGCATCCCGGTCGACCGCGTGCTCATCTCGGTCTACGTGATGAGCGGGTTCTTCGCGGGCGTGGCGGGGCTGGTGGTCTCCGGGCAGACGAACTCGGCCTATCCCACGGCGGGAATGCTGCTCGAGCTCTCGGCCATCGCCGCCGTGATCATCGGCGGCGCGAGCTTCTTCGGCGGCCGGGGCACGGTGTTCGGCGCGATGGTCGGGGCCCTGATCCTCGGCGTGATCCAGAACGGGCTCAACCTGCTCAACGTGAACCCCTCCTGGCAGTACGTGGCGCTGGGCACCGTGGTCGTCCTGGCCGTCGAGCTCGACGTCGTGCGCCAGCGGTTGGAGAACCGGCTGAAATCGGCCCGCACGGAGGAATCGAAGACCGGCGAGGCGCAACCGGAACCCCGGGAAGCGATCGCCCAAGAGAAGGAGGCCTGAGATGTCGGATGCGCAGCGTTCTTCCGAATCGGCACCGGTGCTCGAAATCCGCAATGCCACGAAGCTCTTCGGCCCGGTGCGGGCGCTGAACGGAGTGAATCTCGAACTCGGCCATCGTCAGGTGCTCGGATTGCTCGGCGACAACGGCGCCGGAAAATCCACGCTGATCAAGGCGATCACGGGCGTGCATCAGCTCACGAGCGGCGAGATGCTGATCGACGGCAAGCCCGTGCATTTCAAATCGCCCACCGATGCCAGGGAATACGGAATCGAGGCGGTCTATCAGGACCTCGCGCTTTTCGACAATCTCGGCATCGTGAACAATCTCTATCTCGGCAATGAATTGACCAGGCCGAGGAGATTCCGGGCGCTGGGGTGGCTGGACCGCAAGGCGATGGAGAAGGACGCCCGACGGCGGCTCGAGACGCTGCAGGTGCACCTGCCCAGTTTCTCCGCATCGGTAGGGCTGATGTCGGGCGGGCAGCGGCAGGCCGTGGCGGTGGCCCGGGCGGTGGCGTTCGCGAGCAAGGTGCTGATCCTGGACGAGCCCACCGCGGCGCTCGGGCTCCGGGAGACGCGGAATGTCCTGAACACGATCAAAGAGCTTCCCGAAAAGTACGACATCTCGGTGATCTTGATCTCGCACAACATGGATCACGTGGTCGAGGTGTGCGATCGGGCTGTCATCATGCGGCAGGGAGGGGTGGTCGGCCAGCTCGAGCCGACCGAGGAGACGATGGCGGAGATGGTCTCCCTCATCGTCGGTGCAACGAAGCAGGAGGTATAGGAACCATGGGATTCAAGAGAAGCACCCGGATAACCGGGTTGGTGGCGGCGGGTCTGCTCGCCCTCACGGGATGCTCGGGGGAGACCGGCGGCGGTGGCGGGGGCGACGGCGATCAGCTGGTCATCCCGGTGGTGCTGAAGACCACCACGGCGCCCTACTGGCAGGTCGTCCAGCGAGGCGTCGAGGACGCGGCCGAGGAATTCGGGACCAGCACGACGGTCGGCGGCGCCTCGGCGGAGACCGCGGTGCAGGAGCAGATCGACCGCATCCAGGCGGACCTGCTCCACGACCCGGATGTCCTGGTGGTCGCGCCCACGCAGGCCGAGCAGCTGCAGCCCGTGCTGCAGAGCGCGGTGGACAGCGGCGTGCCGGTCGTGCTGCTCGACACCGACATCGAGGGCTGGGACGGCGCCGAGACCTTCATCGGGACGAACAACTACGAGCTCGGCCAGCAGGCCGGCGAGTGGATCCTCGAGGAGGCCGGCGAGGGCGAGGTGCTCACCATCCGCGGCGTGCCGGGCAACCCGAGCACCGACGATCGGATCGACGGGGCGATCGAGGCGTGGGAGGGCTCGGGCCTCGAGGTCGTCTCCGACCTGCCCGCCAACTCCGACCGCGCCGAGGGGCGCTCCGTCACCGCGGACGCCTTGCAGGCGAACCCGGAAATCAGCGTGATCTTCGCCGCGAACGACGATATGGCGCTCGGCGCCATCGAGGCGATCAAGGGCGCCGGCCTCGACGTCGACGATTTCCTCATCGTCGGCGTGAACGGCGACTCCGACGCGATCGATTCGATCGAGGCCGGCGAGCTGGATGCGACGATGGCGCAGGGAGCGCGCGAGATGGGCTACCAGGCCATCGAGGTCGCGACCCAGATCGCGGCGGGGGAGACCTTCGACCGCGAGATCTCGGTGGACGCGACCCTCGTGACGGACGAGAACGCGGCCGAGTATCGCGAGAGCCTCGAATAACGGGTGCTCCTCGGGCGCGCCCTGCCCGTCGACCGGAGGCTGCTCGCCGGCGGCGGCCCGGGCCGTTCGAGACCGATTGAACAGCTCGGCTCGGACGTGGAGGGCGGGTCGGACCCGTACCCTCGACGGATGCGTCGCAGTTCGCGGTTATGGCTTCTGCATAACCGCGGACTGCGACGCATCCGCAGTGCACGACCACTAGGCTGAGCGGACAAAAGTCCTTACAAAGGGGAAAAGGAATGCAACGCTTCGCCCTCATCGGCGCCGGCTTCATCGGCTCCGTCCACGCCGCGAGCCTCGCCGCGAACGCAGGCATCGACTTCCGGCTCGTCTACGACGTCGATCCGGACCGCGCGGGTGCGCTCGCCGCCGAGCATGGTGCGGAGGCCGTCGCCGACGTGGACCGGGCCTTCGACCCGGCCGAGATCGACGCGGTCGTGATCGCCTCCTCCACCGACACGCACGCCGAGCACCTGCGCCGGGCCGCGGATGCCGGCATCGCGGCCTTCGTCGAGAAGCCCATCGACGCCGCCCTGGACCGCGCCGTCGAGATCGTCGAGTACGTCGAGGCCGCCGGCATCCCCGCGATGGTGGACTTCAACCGCCGCTTCGACCGCGACCACGCGGAGCTGCAGCGCCTCGTGCGCACGGGCGAGCTCGGCACGCCCTCGCTCGTGCAGATGACCTCCCGCGGCCCCTCGCTGCCGCCGATCGCCTACCTCGAGGTCTCGGGCGGGCAGATGCGCGACCAGACCGTCCACTTCTTCGACCTCGCGCGGTGGATCCTCGGGGTCGATCCGGTGGAGGTGCAGGTGATGGGCGCGGTCGCGACCGACCCGCGCGTGGGCGAGATCGGCGACGTCGACACCTCCGTGGCGACGCTCCGCCTCCCCGGCGGCGGGCTCGTGCAGATCGACAGCGTGCGCGAGACCGCCTACGGCTACGACGAGCGCATCGAGGTGCTCGGCTCGAAGGGCCTGGCGGAGTCGGGACGGATGCGCGCCGGCAACGTCACCCGGCTCGTCGGCGACCGCGCCGTGTCGAACGGCCTCCACGCGGGCTGGTTCGAGCGCGTGCAGCCCACCTATGCGGCCTCGCTCGACGCCTTCGTGCGCGCGCTCGAGGCGGGCAGCAGCGTCATGCCGGTCACCCTGCGCGACGGCCTCAAGGCGCAGGCCGTCGCGGAGGCGGCCACCCGCTCGCTGGCCTCGGGGCGCGCCGAGCGCATCGAGTACCCGGGCTGAGGCACCGGGCGGTACCGCTTCGCGTCGCATGGCGCGGCCGTCGACCCGGCGGCCGCGCCTGCTGCGTGCGTGGGTCGTATAGCGGCGCCGTCGCCTGGGTGGCCGTCGCCCGGCTATTTGTCCCATCGGGGGATGCGGTTCTGGTGCCGGTGGGTGGGGCGCGGCGCCCGCCTTGTTGCGCCCATGTGTCAGATAGCGGGGCCATCGATGGTGCGGTCGCAGCTCGGCCATGTGACGCAACGAGGATGCGGTTCTGGTGCCGGTGGTGAGGCGCGGTGCTCGCCCTGTTGTGCCCATGTGTCAGATAGCGGGGCCGTCGAGGGTGCGGTTGTCGCCCGGCTATTTGTCCCATCGGGGGCATGTTGGCGGGATCGTGCGCGATGCGTAGGGGTGGGGTCGGCTGATTGTGCCTGCTGCGTCCATGGGTCGTATGGCGTGGCCATCGAGGATGCGGCCGTCGCCCGGCTATTTGGCGCATCGGGGGATGCGGTTCTGGTGCCGGTGGGCGGGGCGCGGTGTTCGTCCTGTTGCGCCCATGTGTCACATGGCGGGGCCGTCGCCTGGGTGGCCGTCGCCCGGCTATTCGGCGCATCGAGGTAGGTCGGCGTGACGGTGTGGGATGCGGTGGGGTCGGCTGATTGTGTCTGCTGCGTCCATGGGTCGTATGGCGCGGCCATCGAGGATGCAGCCGCCGCTCGGCTATTCGGCGCAATGAGGGCGCAGGCCGAGCAGTGACGCAGAGGCGCAGGAAGTGCAGACCTGCAGACCGCGCCGGGGCGCGCAGACGACGCAGGCCGCGCAGGCCGCGCAGGCCGCGCCCGCCCCGTCGCATCCGTTTGCTAGGGTCGGAGGCCAAGGCACGGGGCGCCGCGTTCGCGCGGCTGAGATCGCACCCGTTGAACCTGATCCAGTTAGTACTGGCGAAGGGATTGTCTGCGGTGAACGGCGCGGTGCGTCGGGCGCATCCGGAAGACATCTCTTTCGTCGCCCGACGAAAGGCAGATCATGACCACCCACCTCGACACCGAATCCACCGCCCTGGCCGGCCGACGCGTGCTGGTGACCGGAGGGGCCCGCGGCCTCGGCAGGGCGCTGAGCCGCGCCTTCGCGCGCGAGGGCGCCGCCGTCGCCGTCGACTACCTCACGAGCGAGGCGGCCGCCGAGGAGCTCGTCGCCGAGCTCAACGCGCGGCGCCCGGATTCGGCGGTCGCCCTGCGCGCCGACGTCACCGACCAGGACCAGGTGGACGGGCTGTTCACCGCGGCCGAGGCGGCGCTCGGCGGCCCGATCACCGTCGTGGTGAACAACGCCCTCGCTTCGTTCTCCTTCGACGGCGACGCCCGCCCGAAGGCGCACGAGATCGGCTGGGAGCGGTTCGAGCAGCAGTTCGAGGGCAGCGTCAGGGCGGCTCTGCACACCACCCAGCGCGCACTGCCGGGCTTCGAGGAGGCGGGGGAGGGGCGCGTCATCAACATCGGCACCAACCTCTTCCAGCACCCCGTCGTGCCGTACCACGACTACACGGCCTCCAAGGCGGCGCTGCTCTCGCTCACCCGCACCCTCGCGCACGACCTGGGGCCGAGCAACGTCACCGTGAACATGCTCTCGGGCGGCCTGCTGCGCACCACCGACGCATCCGCCGCGACGCCCGAGGAGGTGTTCGACTTCATCGCCCAGGGCACCCCGCTGCGCCGCGTCACCACGCCCGAGGAGTTCGCCGACGCCGCGCTGTTCTTCGCGAGCCCGTGGGCCCGCGCGGTCACCGGCCAGAATCTCGTGGTCGACGGCGGCCTGGTGATGGACTGAGCGGGATGATGCACCTCAACCTCTTCGTCTACGGCTGCGGGCATCACTCGGCGGCCTGGCGCCACCCCGACTCGCAGCTCGAACGGCTCACGAGCATCGACTACTACGAGGACCTGGCGCTGCTGAGCGAGCGGGGGAGGCTCGACGCGATCTTCTTCGCCGACGGGCATTCGGCGCGCGAGGTCGATCAGGCGCCGGGATGGTCGGTCGAGCCCATCACCGCGCTGGCGGCCGTGGCCGCGCGCACCGAGCGCATCGGCCTCGTCACCACCGTCTCCTCGACCTTCTTCACGCCCTTCCACGCGGCGCGCCACCTCGCCTCGCTCGACCACCTGTCCCGGGGCAGGATCGGCGCGAACATCGTCACCTCGATGTGGGATGCGGAGGCGCGCAACCACTCGCTCGAGCGGATGCCCGCGCACGCGGAGCGGTACGCGCGCGCCGACGAGTTCATCGAAACGCTCATACGGCTCTGGGACAGCTGGGAGGATGACGCCATCGTCGGCGACCGGGCGGGCATCTACGCCGATCCGGCGAAGGTGCACCGCATCGATCACGCCGGCGAGCACTTCCGCATCGACGGGCCGCTCACCGTCCCCAGGCCGCCGCAGGGGCGCCCGGTGCTGTTCCAGGCCGGCGCGTCCGAGACGGGCCGTGCGCTCGCGGCGCGCTGGGCCGAGGCGATCTACGCCGTCGCCTTCGACATCGAGGCGGGGCGCGAGTACTCCGGCGACGTGAAGCGGCGCATCGCCGAGGCGGGACGGGACGCGTCCTCGGTCGCGATCCTGCCGGGCCTCGTCGCCTACGTGGGCTCGACCGAGGAAGAGGCGCGGCGCAAGAAGGCCGCGCTCGACGCGCTGCTGCCGGTCGAGCACTCGCTCGCGCAGCTGGGGCTGTTCATCGAGCAGGACGCCTCGGGCTGGGATGTGGACGCGCCGATGCCCGAGCTGCCGCCCGCCTCCGAGTTCACCGGGCCGCAGGGCCGCTACCGCACCATTCTGCGGATGATCGAGGTCGACACCGTCGACGGGGTCCGGCCCACGGTGCGGCAGGTGCTGGGCCGGCTCGCCGCGGGCGGCGGGCACGCCACGATGATCGGCACGCCCGAGGGGATCGCCGACGAGATGCAGCGCTGGGTCGAGGCGGGGGCCGCCGACGGCTTCAACCTCATGCCGCCGCTGCTGCCGGGATCGCTCGAGGACTTCGTCGAGCAGGTCGTGCCCGTCCTGCAGCGGCGGGGGCTGTTCCGCCGCGAGTACGGCGAGCGCGAGATGTTCCGCGAACGGCTGGGGCTCCCGCGGCCCTGAGCTTCGGCGGTTTCGACGCGGGGCGGTTTTGACGCGGGTGGCTTCGACTCGGAATGATGCCGCCCCGGAACGGCGCCGTCCCGGAACGATGCCGCCCCGGAACGGCGTCGTCCCGGGGTACGTCGTCCGGGGGCACATCGTCCCCTGGGGCGGATCCGGTCCGGTGGGGCACGTCGTCCCGCCGGACGGACACCGCCCTGCGGAAGAGCCTCCTCTGCGGGACGGGCTGCCGCTCGCCGCTCGCCGCCCGGCAGCGCGGGCGCCCGCCGCCCGATTCCGGCGTTCGCTCTCTCTCCGCGATATGAGGGAAACGCCCGTTGCACTCGCGGATAGGAGAGTTATCCGCACTGTGCTCGCGGATGTGAGGCGAATGTCGGGTTCTCCGCCGTCTATCCCCGCGTTTGCCTCACATCCGCAAAAGTCTCACATCCGCAAAGGTCTCGCATCCGCCGAAGTCGCATCACCGGGGCTCCGAACGCGCAGGATCCCAATATCCGCAGAGGCCTGTCAGTGAAGGAACAGCCGCGCTCCGCGGTATCCGCGCGCCCGGCGCGGAGCGCGAACCCGCTCGGACTGGGCGCCGAGGTGCCCGCGCGCCCCGTCCGAACCGCGTCCCGCGGCGTCTGCACGCCCTGCTCGGAGCGCGCATCCCGTCCGGACCGTGCCCCGCGGTGTCCGCGCATCCCGTCCGAACCGCGTATCCCTGCCTGAACCGCCCCGCCCGCACCGCCCGCCCCGCACGGGCCGGGGAAACACAGGCGCCCGCCTCCCGAGCATCGGGAGGCGGGCGCCTGCTGAGCGGGGGACTACTCCAGGTCGGAGAGGTTGTCCTTGGTGATCCACTGCGCCTCGGTCAGGACCTCGGCCTCGACCTCTTCGCCGTTGATGATCTGCACCATCGTCTCGACGCCGAGCTCGCCGATGCCGGGGGTGTCCTGCGAGACGGTGCCGTCGAGGCCGTCGGCCTCGATCGAGGCGATGCCGTCCTCGGTGGCGTCGATGCCGAACACCTGGATCGAGTCGCCCTGGCCGGCGTTCTCGATGGCCTGCACGGCGCCCACGCCCATCGCGTCGTTCTGCGACACGACGGCGTCGAACTCGGTGCCGGTCGAGAGCCAATTCTCGACGAGGTTGAGCGCCTCGGCGGTGACCCAGTTCGCCGACTGGTCGAACACGACCTCGACGTCCGGGTACTCCGCGAGCACGCTCTCGTAGCCGTTGTTGCGCGCGATCTGCGCGTCGCTGCCCATCGGGCCGTAGAGCACGGCGATGGAGCCCTCGCCGCCGATGGCCTCGATGGCCTGCTCCATCTGCAGCGCGCCGGCCTCGGTCTCGTTGCCGCCGATGTAGGCCGCCGCGAGGTCCTGCTGGGACGCCTGCTGCACGATGGTCGCGATGGGCACCTCGGCGTCGTTCGCCGCGATGAGGCCGGGCACGACGCCGTCGGTCGAGACGGGCTCGACGAGGATGCCGTCGTAGCCCTGCGTGATCGCCTGCTCGATCTGGCTGACCTGGGTGGCCGCGTCCTGCTCGCTGTCGAAGACGGTGACCTCGTAGCCGAGCTCCTCGCCCTTGGCCTCGGCGGCCGAGGCGACGGTGGTCACGAACGAGTTGGACATGTGGCTCATGATGAGGGCGATCGTGCCGCCTTCGCCGTCGCCGCCCTCGGTGCCGCCGTCGTTGGCGCAACCGGTGAGCAGCAGCGCCGCCGTCGCCGCGACGATCGCGAACTTGGTGCGTTTCTTGGCCATGGTGGGTTCCTTTCGGGGAGGGGTGGGGTTGTGGGATGAGGTTGGGGGCGTCAGTCGCGCCGGGTCTTCACATCGATGAGGACGGCGAGCACGATGATGGCGCCCTTGATGATCTGCTGGGCGTTGGAGTCGATGCCGAGGATGTCGAGGCCGTTCGCGATCACCGCGATCATGAGCGCGCCGATGACGACGCCGAAGGCCTTGCCCCGGCCGCCGGCCATGCTCACGCCGCCGATGACCACGGCCGCGATCGCGTCGAGCTCGTAGGAGGCGCCCGCGGTGGGGGAGCCGGTGAAGGTGCGCGAGGCGAGCAGCACGCCGCAGATGCCCGCGAGGGTGCCGGCGATCACGAAGGGCGCGACGGTGAGGCGCTTGACGTTGATGCCCGACACGGCCGCGGCCTGCGGGTTGCCGCCGAGCGCGTAGATGCGGCGGCCGAAGATGGTCTTGCGCAGCACGAAGGCCGCGACGACGGCGATGATGATGAAGTAGATCGCGAGCGTCGGGATGCCGAAGAGGCGGCCGGAGGCGAGCGACTGGAACTCGGGGCTCAGGTTCGAGACGGGCGCGCCGCCCGAGACGATGAGCGCGACGCCGCGCACGGCGGTGAGGGTGCCGAGCGTGATGATGAACGACGGGATCGCCCCGTACGCCACGCCGACGCCGTTGATGAGGCCCACGACCACGCCGACGGCGACGCCGACGAGGAGGGGCACGAACAGCGGGTACTCGCCCGGGTGCGCGAACATCGCCGCGGCCACGCCGGCGAGGCCCACGGTCGAGCCGACCGAGAGGTCGATGTGGCCCGAGATGATCACGTACATCATGCCCATCGCGAGGATGCCGTTCACGGCGGTCTGCACGAGGATGAGGAAGATGTTGTTCAGGCTCAGGAAGGAGTTGTTCGGCGACGCGATCGTGAGGCCGATCACGAGCACTGCGAAGATGATGAGCAGGCCCGCATCCTTGAGCAGCGTCGAGTTCGAGAACCGCCCTGTCGCGGAAGTGGACTTAGTGGGTGCCGTCGTCATTGTTGTCTCCGAATTGTGAGGCGAGCTCGAGGATGCGCTCCTGGTCGAATTCCGGCCGTTCGAGGGTGCCGGTGATGCGGCCTTCGGCGAACACGTGGATGCGGTCGCTCAGGCCCATGAGCTCGGTCATCTCCGAGGAGATGAGGATGACCGAGCAGCCCTTCTCGACCAGGTCGCCGATGAGGGTGTAGATGTCGCGCTTGGCGCCGATGTCGATGCCGCGCGTGGGGTCGTCGAAGATGATGATCTGCGGCTCGGTGAGCAGCCACTTGGAGAGCACGACCTTCTGCTGGTTGCCGCCGGAGAGGCGCGACACGAGCTGCCGCGAGTTCGGCGTGCGGATGCGCAGGCGGTCGATGTAGTCGTCCGCGATCCTCGCCTCGGTGCGCTGGCGGAGGATGGTGGACGGGAACAGCTGCTTGAGGTTCACGAGCGAGATGTTCTCGGCAACCGAGCCCTCGAGGTTGAGGCCCGTGACCTTGCGGTCCTCGGTGACCAGGGCGATGCCGCGCCTGATCGCATCCTGGGGCCGCTTGATCCTCACCGGCTCGCCGTTGAGGAGCACGGGCGAGTCCGAGCCGCCGGGGCGGATGCCGAAGAACGACTCGACGAACTCGCTGCGGCCCGCGCCCACGAGGCCGCCGATGCCGAGCACCTCGCCCTTGCGGAGCGAGATGCTCACGTCCTGGACCATGGGCGGGCTCGACCAGTGGTCGATCTCGAGCACGGGCTCGCCGATCTCGACCTCGCGCTTGGGGAAGTTCTCGTCGAGGCTGCGGCCCACCATGTCGCGGATGAGCGTGGCCTCGTCGAGCTCGGAGGCGGGCGCGGTGCTGATGAGCGCGCCGTCGCGGAGCACCGAGATGGTGTCGGAGATGCGGAAGATCTCCTCCATCTTGTGCGAGATGTAGATGATCGCGACGCCGGATTCGCGCAGCCGCCCGATGTGGCGGAAGAGGATCTCCACGTCGGCCTCGGTGATGGCCGAGGTGGGCTCGTCCATGACGATGACCTTGCTCTCGAACGCGATGGCCTTGGCGATCTCGACGAGCTGCATCTGGGCGACGGAGAGGGTGCGCATGAGCCGGTCGGCTGCCACGGGGATCTCGAGGCGCTCGAGGAGCTCTCGGGTGGCGGCGCGCATGGCCCGCGCATCCGCGAGGCCCAGCTTGTTGCGCAGCTCGCGGCCCAGGTAGAGGTTCTCGGCCACGGTCATGTCGAGCACCGGGTTGAGCTCCTGGTGGATCATCGCGACGCCGCGCGAGAGCGCGTCGCTCGGTCCGGTGATCTCGACCGGCTCGCCCTCGATGAGGATGCGGCCCGAGTCGGGGCGGTAGATCCCCATGAGGATCTTCATGAGCGTGGACTTGCCCGCGCCGTTCTCGCCCATGAGGGCGTGGACCTCGCCGGGGTGGAGGTCGAAGGAGACCCCGTCGAGCACGCGGACGCCGGGAAAGCGCTTCGTGATAGCTTCGAATTGCAGAATCGGCGCGGTCATGCGGGTATTTCCGTTCGCGGACTGACGTCGCGCATGGGTTTCCTTTCGGCGCAGCCTTGCGCGGAAGTGGAATATGGCTGGTGGTGCGGTCGGACGTTCGATCCCTCGTGAGGATGGAAGACACTGCGTGCTGCACTGCGTGATGTCTTACTACCCGGACAGCGTGTTCATAGTATGCGCCTGAGAATGACCTGTCAAAGGGTTCCCGCCAACTGCCCGCGGGGATTGGACCGGTACAGTGCGCCGAGAGGGGAAGCGGAGAACCGTGACGCAGGAGGAAGCGCGCCTCGCGGCGCTGCTGCACGACTACTCGCTCGAGATCACGGGCAGGGATCTCGACTCGATCGGGGAGGCCCGCGCGGCCATCCCCGCGGGCTCGCGCATCAACGTCACCTTCCTCGGCAGCGAGGAGCCCGAGCTGCGACTGCGGACGGCTCGGGCCATCCGCGAGGCGGGATTCGCGCCCGTCCCGCACCTCGCGGCCCGGCGCCTGCGCTCCCGGGACGAGTACCGCGGGGCGCTCGCGGCGCTGCAGCGCGAGGGGCTGTCGGAGCGGCTGTTCCTGGTCGGCGGGGATCCCGCGACGCCGCTCGGGCCGTACGCCGACGCGCACTCGCTCATCGCCGCCGAGCCGCTGGCGGAGTACGGCGTGCGCGAGGTCGGCATCGCGGGCTACCCCGAGGGGCATCCCGGCATCGGCGCCGACGCGCTGCGGGAGGCGCTGCTCGGCAAGCTCGCGGCGATCCGCGGGCTGGGCCTCGAGGCGGTGGTGGCCACGCAGTTCTCCTTCGACGCGGAGGCGGTGGCGCGATGGGTGCGCTCGGTGCGCGAGCTCGGCTACGAGGGGCCGATCCGCATCGGCACGCCGGGGCCGGTGGGCGTCAAGCGGCTGCTGCGGTACGCGTCCCGCTTCGGCGTGGGCTCGAGCGCGGGCATCGTGCGCAAGTACGGGTTCTCGCTCACGGGCCTGATGGGTACGGCCGGCCCGGATCGCTTCCTGCGCGCGCTGGCGGCCGAGCCCGGCCTCGGCGACATCGCGGTGCACTTCTACACCTTCGGGTCGCTCGCGGGCACGGCCGCCTGGGCGCGGGACGCGGGATAGCGCGGGGCGCTTTCAGCACAGATGCGTCGAAGTCTGCGGTTCTGAACGGGTCAGAACCGCAGACTTCGACGCATCCGGGGCGTGGCGCCTACCGGTTCTCGGGGAGGCCGAGGTCCCACTGGCGCCGGTCGGCCGGCGCGCGGAGGGCGAGGAATTCGGCGAGCAGCTCCTCGTCGATGGGCTCGTCCGCCGCGCGGATCGCCGACTGCAGGTGCTTCGACTTCCGCGAGCCGATCACGGTGGTCGCCGCCCTGGTCCGTTGGATGGCGAACTGGTTGGCGAGGAACGCGATGTCGATGCCCTTCTCGACGGCGAGCTCCTTCATCGCCTGCGCGCTGCGCTGCACCGCCTCGGGCGCGGGGTGCTCGATCTTCACGGTCGATCCGCCCGGCGTCAGCAGGCCGAGGGCGACCGCCGCGGCGTTCATCAGGCCCACCCCGTGCGTCTCCGCGACGGGGGCGAGCTGCTCGTCGAGCGAGCTGTCGAGCAGTGTCGACTTGCCGAAGGTGAGCACGACGTCCACGTCGGTCTCCTCGATGACCCTCCTGAACGTGTTGATGGGGTAGCCGGTCATGCCGATGAAGCGGCACTTGCCCTCGTCCTTGAGCCGCTGCAGCTCGGCGAAACCCTCGGTGAGGACGGGGCCGATGTCCACGAAGTCGATGTCGTGCAGCTGGAAGACGTCCACGTAGTCGGTCCCGAGCGTGCGCAGGCTCTCCTCCATGCTGCGGCGGATGCGCGAGGGGGAGAAGTCGAAGTCGTCGAAGCCGTAGCGGCCGGCCTTGGTGCCGAGGATGATCCCGTCCCGCTTGGCGGGGGTGAGCGCCTTGCCGAGCCGCTCCTCCGCGTTGCCGTAGTAGGGGGAGGTGTCGATGAAGTTGATCTCGCTGTCGATGACCTCGTCGATGAGGCGGATCGCGTCGGACTCGTCGAGCGGGCCGAAGAGCTCTCCGAGCGGCGAGGTGCCGAACGACACGGTGGAAATGGTCAGCCCGGTCTCTCCGAGCGTTCTGAACTGCATGTGGTGCGACTCCTTCGTCGGGGTGTCGAGGTGATGCGGAGCCGGGGTCGACTCCGAGGTGTTCGACGGCGCGGGCGTGTTCCGGCTCTGCGCCGTTCGAGCGATCCGGCTAGTTGTTCTCGGGCAGCCCGCTGCGCCACTGCCGCTCGTCCGGGGCGGGCCGCAGTGCGAGGATGTCGGCGAGCAGCTGCTCGTCGATGGGCGTCTCGGCGGCGCGCAGTGCGGACTGCAGGTGCCGCGACCTGCCCGTGCCCACCACGGTGGTCGCCGCGCGGGTGCGCTGAATCGAGAACTGGTTGGCGAGGAAGGCGATGTCGGCGCCGCGCTTCTCGGCGAGCGCGATCATGGCGGCGGCCGCGCGGCGGATCGGCGGCGTCGCCGGGTGTTCGCCGACCATGTTCGAGCCGCCGGGCGTGAGCAGCCCGAGCGAGACGGCGGCGGCGTTGATGAGCGCCACGCCGTTGCGCTCGGCGATGGGCGCGAGGACCTCGTCGAGCGAGCTGTCGAGCAGCGTGCTCTTCGCGTAGGTGAGGCTGACGTCGATGCCGGTCCGCTCGTAGGCGCGGGCGAAGGTCTTGAGCGGATAGCCGGACATGCCGATGCAGCGCGCCTTGCCCTCGTCCTTGAGCGCGTGCAGTTCCGCGACGCCGTCCTCGAAGACCGGGTCGAGATCGACGTACTCGACGTCGTGGAGCTGGAAGACGTCCACGTGGTCGGTGCCGAGCAGGCGCAGGCTGCGCTCGAGGCTGCTGCGGATGCGCGCCGGGGAGAAGTCGAAGTCGTCGCGGCCGAAGCGGCCGGTCTTGGTGCCGATCAGGACCTGCTCGCGCTTGGCGGGGGTGAGGGCCTTGCCGAGCCGCTCCTCGGCGGAGCCGTAGTAGGGCGAGGTGTCGATGAAGTTGATGCCCGAGTCGATCACCTCGTCGACGAGGCGCAGGGCGTCGGCATCGTCGAGCGGGCCGAAGAGCTCGCCGAGCGAGCCGGTGCCGAACGACACGGTGGACACGGTCAGGCCGGTGCCGCCGAGTTCGCGGTATTGCGTCATGGATGTGCTCCTTCGCCTCGCAGACGGCGTTGCGCGCGCATGTCAGTACATTAGCCGCGCTGCGGTTGGGCGAACCGTGAAGGCGCTGTGCGGGCCGAGCCTGCGGCGCTCGCGGATATGAGCCACACGCGCACTATTCCTGTGGATGTGAGCGAAACGCGCGCCACTGCTGCGGATGTGAGCGAAACGCCGGGAAAGCCGGTCGCAATCCCTGCATCTCCCTCACATCCGCAGGAGCCTCACATCCCGCTCGTCCTGACGAGTGGGGGAAGCCCCACTGCTCGTAGGCGGGAGATAGCGGTATCGGGGAGACACGACGACGCCCGGCCCTCGGTATGCAAGGGCCGACCGTCGGGAGGAACGCTGTTCTGTCCCGAACTCTGCAAAGGCCAGCCGTCGTCGAGTGCCGCGGAGCGCGGCCGAGGCGCGCTCCGGCGAGCGGAGGAGGTGGAGGGGCTGACGGGAATCGAACCCGCGCTGTCTGCTTGGGAAGCAGAAGTTCTACCATTGAACTACAGCCCCGAAGCGCTCTTGAGGAACGCAGAACGCTAGTGTAGCAAGTGCTCTGGTGTACGCGACAATTCGAGGTGGATGCATGCTCTTCAGCGATCGGGACATTCGCGCGGGAATCGATTCCGGGCGCATCGGACTGGACCCCTGGGACCCCGATCTCGTGCAGCCGGCGAGCGTGGACGTGCGGCTCGACCGCTACTTCCGCCTCTTCGACAACCACCGCTATCCCTCGATCGACCCGCGGGAGGAGCAGCCGGAGCTGACCCACCTCCTCGAGGTCGAGGCCGATCAGGCGTTCATCCTGCACCCGGGCGAGTTCGTGCTCGCCTCGACCTTCGAGCAGGTCACGCTCGGCACCGACGTCGCGGCGCGCCTCGAGGGCAAGTCCTCGCTCGGCCGCCTCGGGCTGCTCACGCATTCGACGGCGGGATTCATCGATCCGGGCTTCCAGGGGCACGTCACGCTCGAGCTCTCGAACGTCGCGACGCTGCCGATCAAGCTCTGGCCGGGGATGAAGATCGGCCAGCTGTGCTTCTTCCGGCTCACCTCGGACGTCGAGCACGCCTACGGCTCCGCGAAGTACCAGTCGCGCTATCGCGGGCAGCGCGGCCCGACCGCCTCGCGCTCGTGGAAGAACTTCTCGGTCGCGGACGTCTCGGGCGTCGACGCGGGCTCGCGGGGCGCTTGAGGGGCGCGCCGCAGCCGGGCGCAGGGGGATGAGGCCGGGACGATGACCGATTTCTCCCGGGCCGTGGAGCTCGCCCGCCGGCGCGGCGGGCCGGCGCACCTGCGCATCCTGCACCGCGGCCGGCTCGAGGTCGACGAGCGCATCCGCGTGGGGCCGGAGGCGTCCTTCTGGCCGTTCTCGGTCTCCAAGATCGCCATCGCGACGCTGGTCTGGGCGCTGCACGAGGACGGCGCGCTCGACGTCGACGAGCCGGTGGCGGCGTACTGGCCCGAGTTCGCGCGGGCGGGCAAGCAGGGCATCACGATCCGCGACGTGCTGCGCCACCGCTCGGGGCTGCCGCGGGTGGGCGGCACGCTGGCCGAGGTCGCGGCGATGGCGGACTGGGGCCGGGCCACCGACCGGATCGCCCGCGCCGCGCCCAGGCCGGGCGCCGCCGAGGCGCCCGCCTACGAGTGGCTCGCGTGGGGGTTCATCCTCGGCGAGGCCGCGCAGCGGGCGGCCGGGCGCGCCCTCCCCGGCCTGCTGCGCGAGCGCATCCTCGACCCGATCGGCGCCGAGGGCACCTTCCTGGGGCTGCCCGCCGAGGAGCGCTGGCGCGCCGTGCCCTTCATCGGGCGCGATCCGGGCTCGGCGGCGGTGGCCGCGGTGCTGAACCGGCGCCGGGTCCGCGAGGCGGTCATCCCCGCGGGCGGGGTCTCGACCCGCGCGGGCGATCTCGCCCGGCTGCTCGAGGCGCTGCGCGGGGGAGGCGCGGCGATCGGCCTCTCGGCCGGGTCGGTGCGGGCGATGCGGGAGCCGAGCAACGACGGCGAGTTCGACCGCTTCGCCGGCTCGAGGGTCTGGTGGGGCAACGGGGTGCAGCTCGGCCACCCCGGATCCGGTCCGCTCGGCGCCTCGGCCCTCGGCCGCCGGTCCTCCCCGAGCACCTTCGGGCACAACGGCTCGAACGTGTCGATCGCGTGGACCGATCCGGAGCGCGAGCTCACGTTCGTGTACCTCTCGGCGATCGTCGAGCCGTTCCCGGTCAACCGGCTCCGCCTCATGGCCATCGAGGACGCGGCCTTCGAAGCCGTGGACGGAGCCGGTCGAGGGGCGCACGGCTAGCGTCCGGCCCCGGCCTCGGAGAGGGTGCGGACGGCGAGGGGCACCGATTCGTCGACGGGGGTGTCCCAGTCCTCGTACTCGACGGCGATGGTGTCCGAGTACCCCGCGGCCTCGAGCGCGCGGACGAACCGGCCCCACCACGCCGCGTCGTGCCCCTTGCCGGGCGTCGTGAACTTCCAGGGCGCATCCGCGGGAGGGCTGGTCACGGTGAAGCCGCCGCCCAGCTGGTACGGATCCCGCTCGACGCGGGAGAAGCGGTCGTCGAGCAGGCCGTGCAGCGCCACGGCCTCGGCGTCGACGACGGTGTCCTTGGCCGTGGCCGCCCAGACCCTGCCGCTCAGCCGCTCCACGGCCCGGATCGGATCGATGCCCTGCCAGAACAGGTGGCTCGGGTCGAGGTTCGCGCCGAGGTTCTCCGCCCCGACGCGCTCGAAGAGCCGCAGCAGGGTGTCGGTGTTGTAGACCACGGTGTGGGGATGCGCCTCGACGCAGGCCCGCACCCCTCGCTCCGCCGCGAAGGCGGCGACCTCGCGCCAGAAGGGCACGGCCACCGACCACTGGTACTCGCGGGCGTCGAGCAGCCCCGTCTCCCAGGGCGCCACGTTCCAGCTCGTGAGGCTCGCGGCGGGGTCGCTGCCGGGCGCGCCGGGCATCACGATGATGCGGTCGACGCCCACGAGCGGCGCGAGCTCGATCGCGCGGTAGATGTCCGCCGAGTGCTTCTCGGCGACCTCGGGCCGCGGATGCAGCGGGTTGCCGTTCACGTTCAGGGTGGTCAGCTCGATGCCGCGATCGGAGAACTCGGCGAGCCACGCCGCGCGCCGGTCGGGGTCCTCGAGCAGCCGCGCGGCGTCGCAGTGCGGGGTGGGCACGAAGCCGCCGGCGGCGATCTCCGCGGTCTCGATGCCCCACGCCCGCATGGCGTCGAGCGCGTCGGGCAGGCTCCTGTCGTGCAGGGCCACCATGTACAGGCCGATTCGCATTGGTCTCCTCCGTGTTCGTCGTGGATGGGCGCGGCCGGGCGCGTAGCAAGCGCGCTCGCTCTGACGCTCCTCTTCGAACGTCCGCACGCCGCGCAGGCGCTGCGCGGCGGAGGCCGGGCCTCCAGCCTCTTCCCGAGCGCAGCGACTGCCGAGACCAGCGTACGGCGATGCGGCCCGGGAACACCCGCATCCGTCGCCCTTCAGCTCCGCCCGGGGCGTCGGTAGGCTGGCGGGTGGCCGAACCGAGGAGCAGACACCGTGCCGAACCGCATCGAACACCGCCCGGACCCCTCTCCGAAGGACGTGCGCCGGTGGCGCCGCTACCTCGCGAACGAGCGCGTCGAGGGCGAGACCTATCGCATCCTCGCCGCCAAGCGCGAGGGCGAGGAGCGGGCGATCCTCCTGGGGCTCGCCGAGTCCGAGCGGCGCCACGAGGAGCACTGGGTGCAGAAGCTCGGGCCCCTCGCGGAGAAGGAGGTGCGGGCCGACCTGCATACCCGCGTGCTGGGCCGCTTCGCGAGGCACTTCGGCTCGGTCTTCGCCCTCGCGCTCATGCAGAACTTCGAGTCGCGCACGCCCTACGCCGAGGACCCGGACGCCACGGACCAGATGGAGGCGGACGAGCGGGTGCACGAGGAGGTGGTGCGCTCGCTCGCCACGCGCTCGCGGGCGAGGATGAGCGGCACCTTCCGCGCGGCGGTGTTCGGTGCCAACGACGGTCTCGTCTCGAACCTCGCGCTCGTGCTCGGCGTGGGGGCCACGGGCGTTCCCGCGGGCGTCGTGCTCGCCACGGGCATCTCGGGCCTGCTGGCGGGCGCACTGTCGATGGGTGCGGGCGAGTACGTGTCGGTGAGCTCGCAGCGCGAGCTGCTCGACGCATCCACCCCCAACCCCGACACGCACGAGAAGCTCCCGGCCCTCGACGTCGACGAGAACGAGCTCGCGCTCGTCTACCGGGCGCGGGGGATGGACGAGGAGGAGGCGACGGCGAAGGCGGCGGCCGCCCTCGCCGCGGCGAACCGGTCGACCGGCTCCGTGCCGACCGGCCCCGACCCCGCGGTCGAGGCCGATCACGAGGAGCTCGGCACCCCCTGGGGAGCGGCCTCCTCGAGCTTCATGTTCTTCGCCACCGGCGCGCTGATCCCCGTGCTGCCGTGGCTCTTCGGGATGCACGGCCTCGCGGCGACGATCCTCGCGGCGGCGATCGTCGGCGTCGCCCTCGTCATCACCGGCGGCATCGTGGGCGTGCTCTCGGGCGCGCCGCCGTGGAAGCGCGCCCTGCGGCAGCTGCTCATCGGCTTCGGGGCCGCCGCGGCCACCTACCTGCTCGGCCTCGCGTTCGGCGGGGTAGTCGGCTGACGCCCGCCGCGGGGTCTCGCCGGCATCGGATGCGGCCCCGGCGGCTGCGGCCTCGGCGCACAGATGCGTCGCAATCTGCGGTTTCGGCGGGTCCGGAACAGCATTCTGCGACGCATCTGTGCGAGGGCGCCCGTCAGCTCAGGCGCTCCACCTCGACGAACACCACGTCGGCGTCCCCGTCGCGGTTCTCGATGCGATGCTCGGCGCCGGCCGAGCGCGTATAGCTCTCGCCGCACTCGAGCTCGGCCGCGAACTCCCCGCCGTCGGCCTGCAGCACGTGCATCGTGCCGGTGACGAGCGGCACCACCACGTAGTCGTGCTCGTGGCGGTGCATGGGGATGGCGCCGCCCGGCTCGATCGTCCACCTCGTCACCCGGAACCGATCGTCCTCGAGCTGCACATCGCCGCGGGACCCGGGCGTCATCGCGTCCGCCATGCCGCTACTGCCCGTCCGGGGCGCCCACGACGAGCTGGCCCGACTGCGATCCCTGGGTGACCGTCACGGTCTGCGTCGCGCCCGCGTACTCGAACTCGCACTGGAAGGACGTGCCCTGCTCGACCTTGACCCAGTCGGGGCAGTTCACCTCCTGGAGGTCGCTGAGGCCGTAGTCGTCGCGCAGCACGGAGACGACCTCGCGCTCCACGGCGGCGGTGTCGTAGCTCTGGAAGCGGTCGGCGTACAGGTAGCCGGCCACGAGGCCGGCGGCGATGCCGATCGGCAGCAGCAGCGAGAGCAGCACGACGGTGGCGCGGGCGCCGCGGCCGGTGCGGGCGTCCTGCTTCGTCGCGGGGCTCGTCGGATGCGCGGATGCGGAGCCGGGCCCGGGCGTGTGGCCCGGCGTCCTGCCCGGCGCGCCGAACGCCGCGGTCGCGCTGCCGAACTGCGAATGCTGGGGGGAGCCGTGCTGAGGAGCGCCGTGCTGGGGCGCGCCGTGCGGAGTCGAGGGCCGCGGGCGGCCGTAGGCGCCGTCGTGGCCCGACGGCGTTCTGCCGGGCGCCGATCCGTCGGGCGCCGATCCGCCGGGCACTGATCCGCCGGGCGCCGAAGGCCCCTGCGCCGCGCCCCCGTGCCGGGGCGCCGCGCTGCGCGGCGGCACCCCGAAGGGCTGCTGCCCCGGTGCGCCCGATCCGCTCGCGCCGCCGGGCCCGGCCGGGCGGGACGCCGAGCCCTGCCCGGAGTTCCCCGGGCCGTTCCAGCCCGAGGCCGAACCCGTCGATCGGGGCGCCTCGCGGCCAGGATCCGCACCCGGTCGGGCGCCCGCGTCCCCGCGCTGCGCAGCCAGCGGGGGCAGACTGGGCATCCCGCCTTCGGCCGAGGAGTCCCGCGCCGCCGAGTCCCCCGCCGTCGAATCCCGCGCCGCCGATTCCGGGGTCGCCGCGCCGTGCGCTCCCGGCGTCTGCGCTCCCGGGGCCTGCGCTCCCGGAGTCTGCCCCGCGGCGTCCGGCCCCGCGGCATCCTGCGCCTCGTGGCCCTCCGGCCGCTGCTCGCGGCGTTCGTCATCCCCGCCGAACGTGTGGTGTGTCATGGTCGCTTCCTCGCCGCTCGCCTAGAGCTTGGACAGAAATTCTTCGAGCTGTGCCTCCGAGGTGATCTGGTAGAGATCGTTCCTCGGAATATCTGATCGGCTCACGGGCTGCATGTCGCCCGAGGCCTCGAGGCTCGTGATCTCGAAGCCGATCTGCAGCGAGAGCTGCTCGCCGTTCTCGCCCTCCACGACGCCGTTCACCTCGATCTTGTTCACGAGCCCGTCGGCGTTGACCCACAGGTGCATGGGCACCACGGTCTCGCTGTCGAAGCCGCGCAGGTCGCCCTCGTCGAGCCCCAGGCCGGCCGCGACGAGCGAGGTCACCGACACCGCGGTCGAGAAGTGCTGGCTGCCCGACTCGGAGCGCGAGAGCTGCACGGGCACCGCGTCGAGCTCGTCCTGGGTCGTGTTCCAGGCGCCGATGAGCGCGCACATGTAGGAGACCGCGAAGAGCTGGCAGTTCCGCTCCGGGTCGCTCTGCCGCTGCAGGTCGGCGACGGGCATCACCACCCAGCTCTTGCCGTCGGAGGCCTGCTCCTTGAGCGCGTCGCCGAGGAGGTAGTAGGTCTCGCTGGACCCGGCCTCGTGCGACTGGTCGAAGGAGTAGCCGTCCTGATCGGTGATGAGCCGGGAGACGTAGCTTTCGCCGCTCACCGAGGTCTCGTACTCCATGTGCAGCCGCACGCTCGTGCCCTCGAGGTGCAGATAGCCGACGGCCTGGAACTCCTGCAGCTGCGAGACGCCGGAGGTCGAGTCGAGGTTGAGCAGGGCGTCGCCGGCGCCGAGGTGGAACTCCGCCTTCTCGTCGTGATGGGCGACCACCCAGGGGCTGATCGGCTCGCCGACGCCGAGGGGCGCGCAGCCGGTGAGGCCGAGCGCGAGCAGGGCGGCCGCGCCGAGGGCGCGCCGCGTGCGGGATCGTGTCGTGGATCGCATCACTGGCCGTCGAGCTCCTCGTAGAGGTTGAGCGCGGTCTGCCCGAGCACCGGCGTATTGGTGTCCTGGCCGCCGTTCTGCCCCGCCGTGATCGTGGAGGTCACGCCCACGAGGTAGCCGGTGCCGGAGGCCGAGTCGTAGTCGGCGAGCCAGCCGCCGCCCGAGGCGCCCTGCGTCATCGTGCAGTCGTGCGTGTAGCCGCCCTGCCAGTTGGACCGGAACGAGGTGGAGGCGCACATGTACTCCTCGCGGCCGTCGTAGGGCGGCGCCGTCGGGTAGCCGATCTGCGTGAGCGTCTCGACGGGGACGCCGAAGGCGATGCCCTGGCCGCCCGTGACCTCCTGGATCGTCTGCCCGTTCTGCTCCTCCATCTTGATGAAGGCGAAGTCGTAGTTCCAGCCCTCATCGCTCTGCAGGTATCCCTGCTCGTCGGTGATGGCCTTGTCGACGAACTCCTGCGGCACCGACACCGAGACGGCGGCCCACGAGCCGTAGGGCGCCTCCTGCATGTCGTTGCGGTCGCCGGGCACGAAGATCACCTTGTCGGCGAGCGTGCCCTGCCCGTCGGTGCTCACGACGCAGTGCGCGGCGGTCGCGACGATGCTGCCCGAGGTCGAGTTGACGACCGTGGCCGAGCACACGTTGAGATCCACCCCGTCGAACGTGAAGTAGAGGCGGCCGAACGTCGACGCGCCCAGCCCCTCCCGATCGAACACCTCGGCCTCCGAGACGGTGCCGTAGCCCTGCGGGCTCGAGGGCATCGAGGCGGTCGCGGGCAGGTACGCGCCCGTGGCCGGATCGCCCGGGCCGGGGGGCAGGCTGTTGTCGGGCTGCTCGAACTCCATGCCCTCGGCATCCTCGAGCTTGTCGGGGTCGGACCAGAAGTCGTGCGACTCCTGCGGGGTCGACTCGAAGTCCTCCCGCAGCCCGGAGTCGGCGCTGTAGACCTCGGGGAGGTAGGGCGCGTAGCCGTCCGCCGACGGGACGCCCTCGACGTTCGAGGTCGCGCACCCGGTGAGCGCGACGGCCGCCGCCACCGTGGCGAGGAACGCTCCCGAACGGCGCAGTCGGTGGCGTGGGTGTGGCATCGGGATCCCTTCGGGCAGGTGCGAGGTGCCTCAAGTCTCTCGTATTCTGCCTGCATTTGACGTCGTCCGGTGGTCGGAGGCGCACTGCGACACGCGGGGCGGCAGGAATGAAACCCCGGGCCCGCCCGTTGATCCGGGACATGACGAAGATTTCGGTGCTCGACCTCATCCCCGTCGCGTCGGACCAGCGCGTGCCCGAGGCGCTCGCCTCGGCCCGCGAGTTCATCGCCGCCGCGGACCGGCTCGGCTACCACCGCTACTGGGTGGCCGAGCATCACAACACCGAGGCCATCGCCTCGACCTCGCCCGCCGTGGTGCTCGCGAACCTCGGCACGGCCACCGAGCGCATCCGCCTCGGCTCCGGCGGCGTGATGCTGCCGAACCACTCGCCGCTCATCGTGGCCGAGCAGTTCGCGCTGCTCGAGGGCATGTTCCCCGGCCGCGTGGACGTCGGCCTCGGCCGCGCGCCGGGCACCGACCCGATCACGGCCCGGGCGCTGCGCCGCGACATGTCGCGCGAGGCGGTCGACCGCTATCCCTCGGACGTGATCGAGCTCGCCGGGTACCTGGGCGACGTGCGCGAGCAGGTGGATGCGGGGATCTTCGAGAAGCTCAAGGCCGCCGCGGACCTCGAGCACCGGCCCGAGATCTGGCTGCTCGGCTCGAGCCTCTACTCGGCCGAGCTCGCCGGGCTGCTGGGCCTGCCGTTCTCGTACGCGAACCACTTCGCGATGGGGCAGAACGCGGTGGGAGCGCTGCAGCACTACCGCGAGCACTTCACGCCCTCGCCGGTGCTCGACAAGCCGCGCGCGATGGTGTCGGCCACGGTGCTCGTCGCCGACAGCCTCGAGGAGGCCCGCGCCCTCGACCTGCCGACCCGGGTGAACCGCTACGAGCTGATGGCGGGCAAGCTCGGGCGGCTGAAGTCGCCGGAGGAGGCGCGCGAGTTCGCCGAGCGCGTCGAGGCCACCGAGATCTGGCACCGGTCGAGCGGCAGCCAGCACGTCGGCCCCATCCAGCTCGTGGCCAACGGCATCCGGGCCCTGCGCGATCAGACCGGCGCCGACGAGATCATGCTGCAGGCGAACGGGCACGACGTCGCCACCCGCATCCGCTCCATCACGGAGATCGCGGAGGCGCTCGAGCTCTCCTGAGCCGACTGCCGACTGCCGACTGCCGCCCGGGACCGGATGCTGGGACCACCCGGCCCTGAGCCCCTGACGACCGGTTCGCCCCTCGCAGATGCGTCGCAGTTCGCGGTTATGCACGGCCTAGAACCGCGAACTGCGACGCATCTGCGGCGCCGCGCCCGCCACAGGGTCCCGGCCCGGCCATAGACGCGTCGCGGCCTGCGGCGATGCACGGGTCATCGCCGCAGGCCGCGACGCCTCGGTCGAGCCGGGCTCGGGATCAGTGGGTGTAGCCCTCGTACTGCTGGCTCCGCTTCGGGGCCAGCACGGCGCCGAGCACGCTGATCAGGGCGAACAGGATCAGCATGACCGCGGCGGGCCACCAGGCGTCGCCCGAGGCCGTCACGAGCGCCGTGGCGATGAGCGGGGTGAGCCCCGCGATCACCTGGGTGCCGTTGTAGGTGACCGAGACGCCCGAGAGCCGCACCGAGGCGGGGAAGAGGCCCGTGAGGATCGGCCCCGCGGCGGCGAAGGAGTAGGTGAGCAGCGAGACGCCGATGACGACACCGATCGTCACCAGCGGGATGCTCGTGGTCTGGATGAGCAGGAAGCAGGGGAACGCGGCCACGGCGGTCGCGATGCCGGCCCAGATGATGACGCGCGAGGCGCCGAACCGCGAGGCGAGCCGTCCGGCGTGGAGCACCGAGGCGAGCTGGAAGACCGCGCCGATCAGCGTGGCCATGAGGATCATGTCGCGGTCGATGCCGAGCACGCGGGTGCCGTAGTTCATGACGAAGGTGGTGACGATGTAGAACCCGGCGGTGCCGAGCAGGGCCGCGCCGATGCCGATGAGCAGCTGGCGCCACGAGGTCTTGAAGACCGCGGAGAGGGGCGCCTTCTCCTGCTCCCCGCTCTCCTTGAGCTCGGTGAACACCGGCGACTCGCTGAGCTTGGCCCGCAGCCACAGCGCGACGAGCAGCAGCGGGATGGCGGCGAGGAACGGGATGCGCCAGCCCCAGGAGTCGAAGTTGTCGGTGCTGAGGTAGAGGGCGAGCAGGAAGAACCCGCCCGAGGAGAGGATCGTCGCGATGGGCGAGCCGAGCTGCGGCAGCGCGGCCATGCGGGCGCGCATCTTCAGCGGCGCGTTCTCGACCGCGAGGGTCATCGCGCCCGACCACTCGCCGCCGATGAACACGCCCTGGAACAGGCGCAGCACCACGAGGAAGATCGGCGCCCAGATGCCGATCGAGGCGTAGTTGGGCAGGACGCCGATGATGCCGGTGGCCGCGCCGATGCCGACGACGGTGATCATGAGGACGGCCTTGCGGCCCACCTTGTCGCCCAGCCAGCCGAAGAACAGGCCGCCGAGCGGCCGCACGAGGAAGCCGACCGCGAGGGTGGCGAACGCCGCCATCGACGCGGTCGCGGCGTTCTCGCTCACGAAGTACTGCACGTTGAACACCAGCGCGGCGGCGGTGTTGAACAGGAAGTAGTCGTACCACTCCAGCACGTTGCCGACGAGGGCGCCGTAGGCGGCGCGCTTCGCATCGCGAGGCGTGATCTGATTCACCGTGGCGGTTTCGAGGTCCGCCTGAGAGCCTTTCGGCTGAGGATTCTCGTGTGGCTTCGAGCTCATATCGAGTTCGGCCTCCTTCTTCAGTCTGCTCGTCGTCGAGCTCCGCGTTGCGCAAGCTGTCGCGCATGTCCGTAATCGAGGCTCCCAGCTCGGCGGGCACGAGGCACTAGGCAACTGTCGCGCACCTTTCGAGCAACCGTGTGCACATGCACACCGGAGGCTGTGCGAGGCTCGAACGGCGGATCCCACCCGACAGCCGAATGCGAAGGAGCCGGTATGGCAGCGATCACGATCACCGATTGGGGAACCCTCGACCCGACCGAGGCGGTCGCCTATCTCGAGGGGCAGGGCCACGAGGTCGTGCTGCTCGACACCCTCGATCCCGCGCGGATCGTCGAGCGGACGCCCGAGTGCGACGCGATCATCGCGAGCTTCATCGAGCTCAGCGCCGAGACGCTGGCCGCGCTCCCGAACCTCCGGGTGATCGCGACCGCCGCGGTGGGCTACAACAAGATCGACATCGAGGCCGCCCGCAGCCGCGGCATCGACGTCTGCAACATGCCGCCCGAGGCCACGGAGGAGGTCTCCACGCACGCGGTCGCGGGCATCCTCGGCATGCTGCGCGAGCTGCGCCCCTCCGCCGAGCAGGTGGAGGCCGGCGGCTGGGACTACTCCGCGCTCCCCATGCCGCCGCGGGTGAGCGAGCTCGCCCTCGGCCTGTTCAGCTTCGGCCGCATCGCGCGCGCCGTGGCCGAGCGCGCCCGGCCGTTCTTCGGCCGCGTGATCGCCTACGACCCCTTCGTCCCGGAGGACGCGTGGCAGGAGGGCGTCGAGCGCGTCGACTCCACAGACGCGCTGCTCGCGCAGTCGGACGTGCTCAGCCTGCACTCGCTGCTCACCGAGCAGACGCGCGGCTTCCTCGGCAGGGAGAACCTCGCGAAGCTCCCCGAGGGCGCCTACGTGGCGAACGTCGCGCGCGGCGAGCTCATCGACGAGGACGCGCTCGCGGATGCGCTCGACGCCGGCCGCGTCCGCGGCGCCTTCCTCGACGTGCTCGAGACCGAGCCTGCGCTGCCCGGCAACCGGCTCGTGCGGCATCCGCGGGCCATGGTGACGCCGCACGCCGCGTTCCGCAGCGCGACCACGGTGCGCAAGTACTTCCTGATCCCCGCCGAGAACGTGTGCCTCGTGCTCGCGGGCGAGCGGCCGCACACGCTCGTCAACTGAGCGCCCGCGGGCCGCGCCCTCCTGCCGTCGGAATTGTGCAGAAGCCCAAATAGAGGCGCGGCCGCTCGCGCGGGCCTACGCCCAGGCGAGCACCACGCGCGCGGCCGCGACCGGCACCGTCACGTCGATGCCCGTGAGCTCGGTGAACCGGCGCATCCGGTTCGTCATCGTGTTGCGGTGGCAGAACATGCGCGCGGCCGCCGCGTGGACGCTGCCGGTGTCGAGGTAGGCGCGGATCGACTGCTCGAGGGCCTCGCGCTCCGCCGGGGTGCACTCCGCCAGCCCCGCCTCGATGCTCAGGATGAGGTCGAGATGCGTGTCGGAGAGGGACTTGCGGACGAGCCGCGGCCAGTCGTCGAACCGCCGGCGCTTGACCTCGTCGCGGGGCGGCAGGCCCGCCAGTTCCGTCGCGAGGCGCGCGCCGGACCACACCTCGGCGAAGCCGTCCACGGCCACCGCCCCGCCGAAGGTGCCCTCGCGGATCGCCTGCAGGGCGGGTCGCGAGTACCAGGTCGCCGCGGTGGTGAGCACGAGCAGCGTGCCGCCGCGGTAGAACGAGATCACCGACCCGCCGACCCGCTTGTTGCCGGTCAGCAGGCGGCGCAGGGTGGTCGCCTCCTTGCCCTCCGCCGCGAGGATCACGTAGCGGGCGTCCATCGGCATCCCGAGCGCCTCGGCGATCTCGACCGTGCGCTCGCGGTTCGGCCGGCTGGCGTCGACGAGCTCGGAGATGAGCGCGCGCTGCGTGAGCTGTCGCTCGTCGGTGAGCATCTCGCGCTCGACGAGATAGCCGTCCTGGGCCCGGCGCGCGTACTCGTCCACGATCTGCCACACGTAGTCGGCGTGCCGCAGCAGCAGCGGCGCGTCGTCGGCGCTCGCGACCGAGACGAGTGCGTTCCACAGCACGAGGTAGTCGAGCCGGATCGCCGTCATGAGCGCCTCCCGCGAGACCCCGGCGCGGGCGCGCGAGGTGCCGAGGGCGAAGGCGGCCGACTCCAGGGCCTCCGCCGTGTCCTCGCGCATCCGGCCGATGAGGCCGCGGAAGGAGGACTCCGCGGCCTCGGCGAGCGCCCGGCGCTCGACCTTGCCGTCGCGGTACTCCTCGACGTCGTCGAGCCGGCGGAGGAAGTCGTCGCGCAGGCGCTCGAGGTCGAGGAGGTCGAGCAGCGCGAGCCAGCGCTCGCGGTCGCCGTCCAGCGGCCGGCTCGACAGCGCGGCCCCCGCGGCGGACTCGGATGGGTCGGGCAGATCGGGCACGGCGGACCTCCGGCATCAGGATGTGCAGATACCCAATACCGTAGCGATTTTCGGGGGCGTATGCCCCGTGCATTGTGCAAACTCAACTGGCAAGGTGGCAGTGTGCCGGCGCCGGAGCCGGCCGATCCCGCATCCGGGATCCCCAAGCCGTGTTGAGAGGAAGACACCATGCCCCAGTCCCGTTCGGTCGGCCACCTCATCGTCGAGACGCTCGCCGCGCACGGCGTGCCGCGGGTGTACTCGGTGCCCGGCGAGAGCTTCCTCGACGTGCTCGACGGGCTGTACGACTCGGCGATCGAGAACGTGGTGTGCCGCCAGGAGGGCGGCGCCGGCTTCATGGCGCTCGCGGAGGGCCGCCTCACGGGCCGCCCAGGCATCGCGATGGTGACCCGCGGGCCCGGCGCCGCGAACTTCTTCATCGCCGCGCACTGCGCCTACCAGGACGCCACGCCGCTCGTGTGCTTCGTCGGGCTCGTGCCCGTGGACGACCGCCGCCGGGAGTCCTTCCAGGAGTTCAGCATCGACAGCTGGTTCGGCTCGACGGCCAAGCGGGTGCTCACGGTGGAGGCCGCCGACCAGGCGGGCGAGATCGTCGCCGAGGCGATGCACATCGCGGTCTCGGGCCGCCCCGGCCCCGTCGTGGTGGGGCTGCCCGAGGACCTGCTGCGCGAGCTCAGCGAGGCGCCCGCCCCCGCGCCGCGGGCCGTGGCGGCCCCGGCGCCGAGCAGCGCCGACCTCGAGGGCCTGCGGCGCCGCATCCTCGCCGCGGAGCGGCCCTTCCTGCTCGCCGGGGGCGACGCGTTCTTCGGCGGCGCCGGCCGGCGCCTGGCCGACTGGGCGCTCGAGCAGCGCATCCCCGTGGCCGCCGACTGGCGCAACTACGACGCGGTGCCGAACGACCACCCCGCCTACATCGGCTGGCCCGGATACGGCCGCCGCGACAGCATCGTGGCGGCGCTCGAGGAGGCCGACCTGTTCATCGGCGTCGGCGCCGTGCGCGGCGACGTCATGAGCGAGGGCTACACGGCCGGGCTGCGGGCCGAGACCGTGCTCGTCTCCACGGACGCGCAGCTGCTGCAGCACTCGGGCCGTGTGGACCAGCACATCGCCTCGACCCCGGCGAACCTCGTCGAGGCGCTCGAGGGACTCGGCGATCTCCGCGGCGCCCGCAGCGCCGACCGCGTCGAGGCGCTGCGCGCGAGCCAGGAGCGGTTCGCGGCGGTCTCGGAGCACGAGCCGGTGCGCACGGGGGTGGACCTCGAGCTCGTGTTCGACGAGCTCGAGCGTCGGCTCGGCGAGGACCGCGTCGTCACCTACGGCGCCGGCAACGCCACGATCTGGGGCCACCGGCAGCTCACCCACAACCGGCCCAACAGCCTCGTCGCCTCCCGCAACGGCGCGATGGGCATGGCCGTGCCCGCCGCCGTGGCCGGCGCGCTCGTCTTCCCCGACCGCCGCGCGGTGGCCATCTGCGGCGACGGCGACTTCTTCATGAACGGCCAGGAGGTCGCGACGCTGGTCGCGCAGGGAGGTCGCGCCCTGTTCGTGGTCGTGGACAACGCGAAGTTCGCCACGATCGTCGAGCACCAGGAGCGCTGGTACCCGGGCCGGCCGTCCGGCACGGGTCTCGTGAACCCCGACTTCGCCGCCTGGGTCGAGACCTTCGGCGGTCGCGGCGCCCGGCTCGACTCGAACGAGCGCATCGCCGAGACGATCGCCGAGCTGCTCGAGTTCGACGGCCCGGCGCTGCTCCACCTCGTGATCGACCCGGCCACCCCGTCGCCCAGCGGCGCCGGCTACTAGGGAGGCGGTCATGCTCGACCTGCTCATCACCGCCGACCGCATCCTCACCCTGGACCCCGAGCGTCCGGAGGCCCGGCGCATGGGCGTGCTCGGCGGCCGCATCGTCGGCTTCGACGAGCACGTCGACGGCCTCGAGGCGCGCAGCACCGAATCCTTCCCGGGCCGCACGATCGTGCCCGGCTTCATCGACGCCCACTGCCACACCACCTGGTGGGGGCTGGGGCTCAACGGCGCCCCGGTCGCCGCGGCGCGCGGGCTCGAGGAGTTCTACGACGTGCTGCGCGCGGAGGTCGCGAAGCTCGACGAGGACGAGTGGGTCTACGGCATCGGCTTCAACGAGCGCCATCACGGCGGCGCGATCCCCGATCTCGCGACGGTGGACGAGATCACCGGCTCGCGGCCCATGTACATCCGCAACGAGTCCGGCCACTCGGCGCTCACGAACACGGCCACGCTGCGCCGCATCGGGGCGTTCGCGGAGGACTACCGCGATCCGGAGGGCGGCGCGCTCGTCAGGGACGCCGCCGGCCGGTACACGGGCCTCGTCGAGGAGACCGCGCAGTCGCTGCTGCAGGCGCTCCTCGTGCCGTACTCGCAGGAGCGGATCGTCGCCGCGCTCGACACCGCCACCGCGAAGTACGCGGAGCAGGGCATCACGAGCTTCGCGGAGGCGGGCGTCGGCGGCGGCTGGATCGGGCACTCGCCCGTCGAGATCGCCGCCTACCAGGCCGCGAAGGAGCAGGGGCGGCTGCACGCGCGGGCCCAGCTCATGCCCGCGATCGACGCGGTGCAGCCGATCTCCGGCAACGCGGAGGACTTCGCGGGGGAGGGGAGCGGCGCGGGCTTCACGCTGGGCGTCCGGACCGGATTCGGCGACGCCCGGCTCTCGCTCGGCCCCGTCAAGGTGTTCACCGACGGCTCGCTGCTGGGCGCCACCGCGGCCGTCACCGAATCCTTCTGCGGGCACGAGCACAACCTCGGCTACCTGCAGGCCTCGCCCGAGGAGCTGCGCGAGCAGGTCCGCGCCGTCTACCGCGCGGGATGGCGCATCGCCGTGCACGCGATCGGCGACGCCGCGATCGACCTCGCGCTCGACCTCATCGAGGAGTGCCAGGAGGCGTACGGCATGCCGACGCCGGTCGCGGGCGAGCACGCGCCGAACCGCGTCGAGCACTTCGGCATCGCCCGCCCCGACCAGATCGAGCGGGCCGCGCGGCTCCGCATCGCCGTGACCCCGCAGCACGGATTCATCCGCACCTTCGGCTCGCGGATGGTGGAGCGGGTCGGCGAGGGGCGCCGCGCGCTGCTCTACCGGGGGAAGCGGCTCGCGGAGGCCGGCGTCGTCGTCGCCGGCTCGAGCGACAGCCCGGTCGTGGACAACAACGTCCGCGACGCCATGCAGGCCGCGGTCGAGCGGATCGCGGACGACGGCAGCGTGATCGGCGAGGGCGAGGGCTTCACCCG
Organism: Gulosibacter sp. 10; assembly: GCF_900163695.1. Lineage (GTDB taxonomy): Bacteria > Actinomycetota > Actinomycetes > Actinomycetales > Microbacteriaceae > Gulosibacter. The sequence continues at coordinate 27,362 of NZ_FUIC01000033.1, read as the reverse complement.
CGAGGAGGCGCTGCGCCTCTACACCGAGTGGGGCGCCCGGGCCACCGGCCAGCTCGCCGACCGGGGCACCCTCTCGCCGGGCAAGCTGGCCGACTTCGTCGTGCTCGACCGGTCGCCGCTCAAGGCGGAGCATCTCGGCGAGCTCCGCATCGAGGCGACCTTCATGGGCGGCGACGCGACTTACGACGCGCGCGGCTGATCGCGCGCGGACACACGGATACTGAGGACGGACACATGACTTTGGACGGACAGGCATTTCTCGAGCACTTCCGCTCGATGAGCGAGATCGGCGCGACCGCGGGCGGCGGCGTCGACCGGCAGGCGGCGACGGTCGCCGACGGGCAGAACCGCCACTGGTTCCGCGGGGTGGTCGAGTCGCACGGCTTCGAGGTCCGCTACGACGAGGTGGGCAACCAGTTCGCCCTGCTCGAGCTCGCGCCCGGCGCGCCGTGGGTGGCCGTGGGCTCCCACCTCGACTCGCAGCCGACCGCCGGCCGCTTCGACGGGGCCTACGGCGTGCTCGCGGGGGCGCACGCCGCCGCCCGCCTCGCCGGGCTCGAGGGAGCCAAGTACAACATCGCGGTGATCAACTGGTTCAACGAGGAGGGCTCGCGGTTCAAGCCCTCGATGATGGGCAGCTCGGTGTTCACCGGCAAGCTGGCCGCCGAGGCCGTGCTCGAGACCACCGACCCCGACGGCGTCTCGGTGCGCGAGGCGCTCGAGGGCATCGGCACCATCGGCGACTTCGCACTCGAGGTGGCCGCCTACGTGGAGATCCACGTCGAGCAGGGGCGCTCGCTCGAGGACTCGGGCGCGCAGATCGGCCTCGTGGAGTCCACGTGGGGCGCGCACAAGTACGAGTTCACGGTCAAGGGCGAGCAGGCGCACACCGGCTCGACCATGATCGCCGACCGCCGGGACGCGATGCTCGGCGCCGCGCTGCTCATCAGCTCGGCCCGCGACGTCGCGGACCGCTTCACCGACGAGTCCGGTACCGTCGTCACCTCCTGCGGCGAGCTATACGTCTACCCGAACTCCCCCGTGGTCGTCGCGAGCGAGGTGCGGATGCTCGTCGACATCCGGGCCACCGGCGCCGAGCGGCTCGAGGCCGCGGTCGCCGCGTTCGAGGAGCGCATCCGCGAGGCCGCCGACCGGGCGCGCGTCGAGATCGAGCGCGGGGCCGAGCACTCCTGGACCGCGCAGGAGTACGACGGGCGCGGCGTGGAGCTCGCCCGGGCCGCCGCGGAGTCGCTCGGGCTGAGCAGCCGGGTCGTGCGCACCGTCGCCGGCCACGACTCGACGAACATGAAGGACGTCGTCCCTACGATCATGCTGTTCGTCCCCAGCGTGGAGGGCATCTCGCACAACGAGCGGGAGCTCACGCGCGACGAGGACATGACCGCCGGGGTCGACCTGCTCACCGAGGTGCTCCGCCGCGTCGTGCGGGGCGAATACGCGTACGCCGAGTGACCCGGCCGACCCGCACGAAAGGACGAGGATGACCTACGCAATCACCAACCCCGCGACTGCCGAGGTGCTCGAGACCTTCGAGCCCGCGACCGACGCCGAGGTGGCCGAGGCGATCGGCGCGGCCCACGCCGCCTACGGCGAATGGCGCCGCACCCCGCTCGAGGAGCGCATCGCCGCGGTGCGCCGCACGGCCGAGCTGTACGAATCGCGCCGGCGCGAGCTCGCCGAGATCATCACGCGCGAGATGGGCAAGCCCGTGCGCGAGGCCGAGGGCGAGATCTCGATCTCGGCGGCCATCTACCGGTACTACGCTGACAACGCGGCCGCGCTGCTCGCGGACCGGCCGCTCGACGTCGCCTCGGGCGGGCGCGCCGTGGTGCGCACCGCCCCGGTGGGCGCGCTCCTCGGCATCATGCCGTGGAACTACCCCTTCTACCAGGTGGCCCGATTCGCGGCCCCGAACCTGCTGCTGGGCAACACCATCCTGCTCAAGCACGCCCCGAGCACGCCGGGCTCGGCGCGCGCCATCGCCGAGCTGTTCGCGGAGGCGGGGCTGCCCGCGGGCGCGTACGCCAACCTCTTCGCGAGCAACGAGCAGGTGTCGACGATCATCGCCGACCCGCGCGTGCAGGGCGTCTCGCTCACGGGCTCCGAGCGCGCGGGACGCGTGGTGGGGGAGCAGGCGGGCCGACACCTCAAGAAGTGCGTGCTCGAGCTCGGCGGCTCCGACCCGCTCATCGTGCTCTCCACGGATGACCTCGACCGCGCCGTGAAGATCGCCTTCATCCAGCGGATGGGGAACGTCGGCCAGGCCTGCAACGCGGCCAAGCGCATCATCGTGGTCGACGAGCTCTACGACGCCTTCGTCGAGCGCTACGCCGAGCGGGTGCGGAAGGCCGCGATGGGCGACCCGATGGACGAGAGGACCGCCGTCGGCCCGCTCGCCTCGGAGGCCGCGGTCGGCGACCTCGTCGCGCTCGTCGACGACGCGGTGGGCAAGGGCGCCGAGGTCCTCGTCGAGGGCGGCGCGGAGGACCGCCCCGGGGCGTGGATGTCGCCCGTGGTGCTCGCGGGCATCACGCCCGAGATGCGGCTGTACCGGGAGGAGGCCTTCGGGCCCGTGTCCTCGATCTACCGGGTGGCCGGCGAGGACGAGGCGGTGCGGCTGGCGAACGACACGCCCTTCGGCCTCGGCTCGGTGGTGATCTCGAGCGATCCCGAGCAGGCGGAGCGCGTGGCCGACCGCCTCGAGGCCGGCATGGTCTACATCAACACGAACGGCGCCTCCGAGCCCGACCTCCCCTTCGGCGGGGTCAAGAACTCGGGCATCGGCCGCGAGCTCGGGCCGCTCGGCATCCTCGAGTTCGCGAACCTCAAGCTCCTCCGCTGGAAGGACCGGTAGCGGGGCGTCCGCTCGCGCGGATGCGTCCGGCCCCGCGCCGGCCCTGCGCCGGCCCTGCGCCGGCGCAGCGTTGGCACTGTGCTTGCACGGCGGTTGGCGCTGTGCCCGGTACGGCGTTGGCGCAGATGCGTCGCAGTCTGCGGTTATGCACCGTGCATAACCGCGAACTGCGACGTATCTGTCGCATGCGGGCCCGCGCGAGGACGTCCTCCGTCGGAAACCTCCCCGAGGCGGCCCGCGTGCGAGAGAATGGAGCCGTGATTTTCGACGACCCGAACGACGCCCCCGACTCCTCCGACGCCCGGCGGCTCGGCCGCATCCGCGCCGCGCTCGCCGACGCCGATTACACGGTGGACGGGGTCGAGCGGCTGCTCGGGGCCGAGGCCGCCGAGGCGCTGCACCGCGACCTGTTCGCGCCCGCGCAATTCGTGCTCGACCGGATCGAGAGCGGCCCGCTCGCGGCGCTCGTCCGGGTCTACCTGCTCGCGGAGCCGGTGGATGCGGCGCTCGTGCCCGAGGTCGACGAGCAGATCGCGGCGGGCCTGCTGGAGCCGCGCAGCCGGGACGGGGAGGTCCGCGCCCGCGTGGATATCCGCCCCTACGCGATCGCGGAGGAGTCCGGCACGATCGACCTGTGGGTCGCGAGCGATCTCGGCGGCCTGCAGGTGCCGACGGACCGGCCGCTGCGCCGCGATCACGTCGTGGGCATCGGCCCGGCGACGACGAACCTGGCGCAGCTGACGCCGCGCGACGAGGCCGCGCGGGCGCTCGACCTCGGCGTGGGGATGGGCGTGCAGACCATGCACCTGCTCCGCCACGTGGGGCACGTGGTCGCCACCGACATCTCGGAGCGGGCCGTCGCCTTCGCCCGCTTCAACCTGCTGCTCAACGCCGAGGCGCTCGGCGTCGACCCGGAGCATCCCGAGGAGCGCGTCTCGCTGCGCATCGGCGACCTGCTCGAGCCGGTCGAGGGCGAGCGGTTCGACCTCGTGGTCTCGAATCCGCCGTTCGTGATCACCCCGCGCCGCGACGGCGAGGGCGCGAGCGAGCAGTACACGTATCGCGACGGCGGGCGGCCGAGCGACGAGCTCGTCGAGGCGCTGCTGCGCGGGCTCGGCGCGCATCTCGCCGAGGACGGCATCGCCGTGATGCTCGGCAACTGGGAGATCCACGAGCGGGACGACACCTGGCACTCGCGGATCGAGTCCTGGCCCGGGGCGGACACGGACCTGTGGGTGGTGCAGCGCGAGCGCGCGACGCCCATCGAGTACGCGGACATGTGGCTCAAGGACGCGGCGGAGAACCGCGAGCTCGAGTCCTGGCGCGAGCAGTTCGGCCGGTACCTGCGCGATTTCGAGGGCCGGGGCGTCGACTCGGTCGGCATGGGGACGCTCTTCCTGCACCGCGCGCCCGAGGGCGCGCAGCCGGTGCGGCGCTTCGAGCTGCTCGAGCACCACCTCGAGCAGCCGCTCGGGGCGCGCATCCGCGACGCCTTCACCGCGGACGACTGGCTGCGCGAGCGCTCGGACGAGGACCTCGCCGACGAGACCTTCGTGGTGGCGCCCGACGTGACCGACGAGCGCTGGACGATCCCCGGCGATCCCGACCCCAAGGCGATGCTGCTGCGGCAGGGCGGCGGGTTCCGCCGCACCTTCCCCGAGACCACGGAGCTCGCCTCCTTCGTCTCGGTGTGCGATGGTGAACTCACCGGCCGGCAGATCATCGCGGCGCTCTCCGCGCTGCTCGAGGTCGAGCAGGAGGCGCTCATCGCGAGCGTGATGCGCGATGTGCGCGACCTCGTGTCGTTCGGCGTGCTTATTCCGAGGTGGATGTGATGACGATGCAACCCGATTTCCCGATGCCCCCGCAGGACCGGGCCGAGCCCGTGCCGCTCGAGCCCGAGGACGGCTCGGCCGAGGGCGCGGCCTGCCACCAGCACGGCTATCGCGAGCACGTGCAGCCGTTGAAGAACCGGCTGCGGCGCATCGAGGGCCAGGTGCGCGGCCTCGAGCGGATGGTGGACGAGGACGCGTACTGCATCGACGTCATCACGCAGATCTCCGCGGCGAAGGCCGCGCTGGACCGGGTGGCGCTCATCCTGCTCGAGGATCACCTGGGCCACTGCGTGGCCGATGCGGCCGCGGCGGGCGACAGCGAGGTGTCGGCCACGAAGATCCAGGAGGTCACCGACGTCGTGCGTCGGATGCTGAAGTAGCGGCCGAGCCCCGGTTTCGGCGGAGCCGCCCGGCGTTGAGCCGCCTGCCGCCCTTGTCGCGCACCGGGTGCGCGGCCGAGGCGGCTGCCGGCATTATCTCGGCCCGGACGGAAGCACGGCTCGGAGCGAGCGAAGCGCGTCGATCAGCTCCTCGGCGGTGATCGCCGCACTGAGGTACTGCAGCATCAGCCCGTCGAGGGCGGCGAACACGGCGCGGCCGAGGCTGCTGTCGGTGACGAGTCCGGCCGGGGCGAGGCCTGGGACGAGCGCGGCGACGTATCGGCGGTACAGCGCCTGGACGGCGGGTTGGAGCTCCGGCCGCCGAGTGGCTTCGAGGATCATCTCGTATTGGAAGATCTCGGAGCTCCGGGTGGTGAGGATGTTCTCGAGCAGCGCCTGGATGTACGAATCGCTGTCGCTTGCATATTCGCTGAGATCCGCCGCAGCGATCGACTGCCGGCCGCTCCATTCGAGTGCCGCGGCAAGCAATTTATCCCGGGTGCCGAAATGGTGGGCGATCAGCGTATTGTTCACGCCGGCTTCTTCTGCCACGGCGCGAAACGTCATGCCGCGCAGTCCCTTGGCCGCCACGACGTGCACCGTCGCGCGCAGCAGGGCTTCCTTGCCGGTCCCGTAGTCGCGGCGCTTCGTGCTGTCCTTCACACGACGATCCTAGGTTCCGTCTCGCCGGGTCGCGCAATCGCTCTTGACACCGGCTCGACGAGTGCTTACTGTCGATCATGAACTGAGCAAGTGCTTAGTTTGGTGTCGCTCCAGCATCGTTGCGAGGCGCGGCGCCGTTGACGTCTCGATGTGGAGAGGGGTGCGCTGTGGTGGATCAGCCATCGACACCAGCGCCGGCGGAGCAGGAGTACGTGCCCGTCGAGGAATGGCCGGATGTGACCGCGATGCTGTCCGGGTTCGGCGAGCCGAGCCTGGCTGCGAGCTCGAGGCTCGAGGGGAGGGCTCTCGAGATCGAGTACGAGGGCGACGTGGTGTGCTATGCATTCGGGGCGGGTGAAGTGCGACGCGAACCGGCATCGGATGATGCGGCCGGGGCCGTGCCGTATCGAGCGGTAGCACTGCGCCCCGGGATCTTCTTCGTCGACTTCCGCGTGGGCGAGGCGGTGCGGGCGGTCGATTTCACGCTCATCGTGGACTTCGACGGAAACCGTGTCTTCGAGGCCGAATCCGCGTTCGCGGATCGCGACGGCGCGGTTCGGATGCGGACGGGTGCGCGGTCGGGGCGAATCGCCGCGGCGGAGACGGCCGAGCCCTGGGAGCGCACGGACGAGCTCGTCGGCAAGCGGATCTACTACCGCTACAGCCCGACGGAGCACTACGAGCACATCTATCTCAACAGGGGGACGTTCGTATGGCACTGCATCCGCGGTGCGGAGGCGGGGCTCGCCGATGCCGATCCGGTGCGGGTGTGGCGGATCGCCGACGACCTGGTCCTGCTGCATTGGAGTGAAACGGTGATGCCGGTCGAGTCGATCGTCGCGATCGATCTGGCGGCCGGACGTTCGGTCGGTCGCATGTTCTGCTGGGACGGTCCCACGCTCGACGCGGTGCACATCCCGTTCGACAGCGAGTTCACGATCCTCGGCGACACCCGATACCCGGAGCGGTAGGGGCATCGGGCTCGTCGGGGCAACGGGTTGTTGTCCGCATAAAACTCAGCAATCGCTCAATTTTGGTCAGGGCGATTCGTATCGGAATGCTCGGGAAGGCCGGGCGTGATCTCAACGGAGAGAGCCAATGAAGGAACCAACGGAAGAACAGTTCGACACCGTGATCGTCGGCGCGGGATTCGCGGGGCTCACGGCCGCGCGGGATCTCGCCGACGGCGGACAGCGCGTCCTGGTGGTCGAGGGGCGCGAACGGATCGGCGGGCGGACCTGGTACGAGGAGCGGCTCGGCCTGGGGCTGGAGCTCGGCGGCACGTGGGTGCACTGGACGCAGCCCTACGTGTGGCGCGAGCTCAACCATTACGGCATCGGCACGGTCAAGAGCCCCGACTTCGATCGCGCGATCTGGTTCGAGGACGGCGAACGCCGCGAGGGCGATCTCGACGCGCTGATCCGGGCGATGGATCCCGGGTGCTCGGCATTCGCCGCCGACACGCGTCGGTATTTTCCGCGCGCGTTCGAGCCGTTCGCGAACCCGGAGGCGAGGGAGCTCGACGCCCTCACGGTGGACGACCGCATCGCGGAGCTCGACCTGCCGCCCGCGCAGCGCGAGCTCTTGCGCACGTTCTGGACGCTCAACTTCAACGGCAGGACCGATCGGGCGGCGTATACGCAGGCGTTGCGCTGGCTCGCCGCGACGAACGGCGACTGGGCCGTGATGTGGGAGGCCTGCGCGACGTACAAGATCGCCGGCGGCACGAAGGCGCTCGCCGACGCGCTCTACGCGGATGCCGTCGGGCGCGGCGCCGAGTTCCGCTTCGGCGAGCGGGTGCGCGGCATCGACACGACCGAGCGGGGCGCGTCCGTCCGCACCGATGCGGGAACCCATCGAGCCGATCGGGTGCTCGTGACCGCGCCGTTGCAGGTGCTGGGCGGCATCCGGTTCTCCCCGGAGCTCGGCGAGCCGATGACCGCGGCGATCGAGCGCGGCCAGGTCGGCCTCGGTACGAAGGTCTGGTTCAAGATCAGGGGCGAGTCCGAGCCGTTCATGGCGCTCGGGGAGGCCGACTGGCCGCTCAACTTCCTGCAGGGGGAGTACCCGGTCGAGGACGGGATCGTCGTCATCGGATTCGGGTCCGACGCCGCGGCGCTGGACGCGACGGACCCCGACGATGTCGCCGCCGCCGTACGGCGGATCCTTCCCGACGCCGAGGTGGAGGCGGTGACGGCCCATGACTGGGTCGCGGACGAGTTCGCGGGGGAGACCTGGCCGATGCATGCCGCCGGCCACTTCGCCGAATCCTTCCCGGCCTTCGTGGAGGGGACGGAGCGGCTGCGGTTCGCCGGCGCGGATTACGCGCTCGGCTGGGGAGGCTTCATCGACGGCGCGATCGAGAGCGCGACCCAGCAGTCGCGTCGAATCCTGAACGAAACGGCGCGCTCATGAGCGCCGCGGAGGATAGGGCCGCGGCGGATGCGGGCCGGCTCAAGGCGGGCAGCCTCGGTCCGATCGGCGTGGCCTTCTTCGTACTCGCGGCCGCGGCGCCGATGGCGGCGTTCGTGGGCGCGGGGCCCGTCATCTTCTCGCTGATCGGCCCCGGAGTCCCGCTCGTCTACCTGCTGGTCGCGGCGGTCGTCGCGATATTCGCCGTCGGCTATCTGCGGATGAGCCGGCATGTGAACAGCGCCGCAGGATTCGTCGCCTATATCGAGCGCGGTCTGGGCGCTCGGTCGGCGGGGGCGACGGCGGGGATCGTGATCCTCACCTATATCGCCCTGCAGGTGGGATTCTGGGCGCAGTTCGGCGTCTTCGCGAATCAGCTCGCCGCGACGTACCTGGGCGTCGACATCCCGGTCTGGGCCTGGGCGCTCGTCTTCATCGCGGCGACTACGGTGCTCGCCATGCGCGGCGTCGATATGAGCCTGCGCGTCCTCGGCGTCATCCTCTCGCTCGAGGTGCTCATCGTCCTGGTGCTCGTCGGCGGGATCCTCGTCGGGGGCGTGGAGTCGCCGTCGTTCGAGAGCTTCAGCCCGACGGTCTTCGCGCAGCCGGGCATGGGGGTCGCGATCCTCTTCGTGGCGACGTGCTTCACGACCTTCGAGGCGACCACGGTATTCGCCGAGGAGGCGAGGAACCCGCGTCGGACCATCCCGCTGGCGCTGTACTTCGTCATCGGATTCATCGCCCTGTTCTACGGGATCGCGACCTGGGCCGTCAGCATGGCGGTCGGGCCGGACGCGGTGCAGCAGGCTGCGGCCGACGACCTGTCGGGGATCATGTTCGCACTGGCCGCCGAGCACGTGGGCCCCTGGCTCGACCTCGCGATGCAAGTGATGGTCGTGACGAGCTTCATCGCCATGCTGCTCGGCATGTCGAACATGTTCGCGCGGTACGCCTTCGCCCTGGCCCGGGCGCGCATCCTGCCGACCGCGCTCTCCGCGGTGACCAGGCGGCAGGCGCCCGCTCGCGCGGCGCTCGCCAACGGCGTCATCGTCGCCGCCCTGATCGCCGTGTTCTTCGCGCTGGGCGCCGATCCCATGGTGCACGTCTACGCCTGGTCCGTGGCGCTCGGCACGGTCGGCTTCATCCTCATCATGGCGGTCGCCTCGATCTCGGTGCTGGTGTTCTTCGCGCGACGGATGCGCACGCATCGCGACGGGCTGCTCGCGACCATCGTCGCCCCCGCGATCGCACTGGTGCTCGTGGTCGTCATGCTCATCTTCTCGATCGCCAACTACGACGCCCTGCTGCTCGGCGGCGGCGAAACGGCCAAATGGCTGCTGCTCGGCCTGCCGATCGCCGCGGCGCTCGGGGCGATCGCCGCTCGTCGATCCCGTCGGATCGATTTCGACACCCATCCCATCCATGTCCAGGACTCGTCCGAGTCCATCACGAAGCAGTAAGGAACGATCATGACCGGATACATCACGCACGGCTCGAGGGACGACGCGAAGCACGAGCCGTTCGAGCTCGGCACGGTGCAGTGGATCCGCCGCCCGGGCGACGGAGGCCGCGAGGGCCTGAGCTGCGGATTCTGGAAAGTCACGCCCGACCAGGCGCCCGAGCCGTTCGACCTCGTGTCCCACGGCGACGAGACCGTGCTGATCCTCGAAGGAGCGATCCGCATCGAGCCGGAGGGCGGCGAGGCGTTCACGCTCACGGCGGGATCCAGCGCCTCGTTCAACGACGGCGCCCGCGCCCGGTGGACCGTGCTCGAGCCCGTCGTCGAGTTCTTCGTGTACAGCTGAGCCCGGCTGCGGCTGAGGAGAGCGCGATGACGACGCTGTACAGGAACGGCACCATCTACACCGCGGACCCCGCGCGGCCCTTCGCCGAGGCGATGGTGATCGACGGGGCCAGGATCGCATTCGTCGGCGATTCGGCGGAAGCCCGTGAGCGGGCCGGCGGATCCGCCGAGACGATCGACCTGGCGGGCCGCATGGTGATGCCCGGGCTGCACGACGCGCATACCCATCTGGTCTCCAGCGGGGTGAAGCACCGGTTCGAGCAGCGGCTGACGCCCGGTGCGTCTGCCGCGGAGATCGTGCGCGAACTGCGCGAGGAGCACGCCGCCGGACGGCGGGGCGCCGGGTGCTGCGAGTGGGTGGTCGGCGGCGAGGTGTTCCCCGCGCCGCCGGGCCGGGAACGGCTCGGGAGGAGGCAGCTGGACGAGGCCTTCCCGGACGTCCCCGTCTACCTCTACGACTACTCGATCCATCACGGGGTGGTGAACTCGAGGGCGCTCGAGCGCGCGGGCATCGACGAGGGGGACGAGTACGGCCACGGCGGCCTGTACCGGAGGGATGAGGAGGGCGCGCTCACCGGCGAGCTGATCGAGGAGGCGACGTGGCCCGTGCTCCGCTCGATTCCCCACTATCCGCCGCAGGTCTACCGGGACGCCCTCGAATGGGCGGTGGGCGTGTGCCACAGCCACGGCATCACCTCGGTTCAGGAGGCCTCGGCCGCCCGGCCCGTGCTCGAGGCCTATCGGGCGCTGGACGAGACGGGTCGGTTGCATCTCAACGTGGCCGCGCATCTCGTCTGGCGCAACGAGGCATTCGGGATGGCGCGCCCGGATGAGCTCGAGGAGGCGATCGCGCAGCGGGACCGTTGGGCGAGCGAGCATGTCGACACCCGGTTCGTGAAGATCTGGATCGACGGGGCGCCGCTGCCGCCGGTCCCCACCCACGCGACGCTCTCGGAGGACGGGCGGGAGGTGGACGGGTCGTGGCTGCTGGTCGCCGAGGACGAGCTCGCGGAGGCGATCGGCAGGTTCGATGCCGAGGGGCTCACGGTGAAGGTGCACTGCGCGGGCGAGGGCGCCGTGCGGACCTGCCTGAACGCAGTGGAGAGGGTCCGCGAGGAGAACGGCCCGGGCGTCAGGCATGAGGTCGCTCACGCGGGATTCGTCTCCGAACGCGACTACGGCCGGTTCTCCTCGCTCGACGTGACGGCGGAGATGTCCCCCGCGCTGTGGCACATCCCGGAGTACGGCCTGGGGGCGGGTTTCCGGTTCGCAGCCATGCGCGATCACGACGTGCGGATGACCATCGGCTCGGACTGGATCATCACCAGCGACCCGAACCTGTTCCCCGGCATCCAGGGCGCACTGCAGCACGCGACGCATCCGATCGATCTCCACGCGGCGCTGCAGGCGGTGACGCGTGTCGGGGCCGAGGCCGTGGGAAGGCTGCACGAGCGGGGCACGTTGGAAGCCGGGAAGCGGGCCGACTTCGTCGTGCTCGATCGCGATCTGTTCGCCGTCGCGGAGGACGAGATCGGGGCGACCGAGGTGCTCGAGACGGTGGTCGGCGGCAGGACGGTCTACTCGGCGTAGCCTGCCCGGCCGTGCCGTCCAAAACTATGCCGGCTACCGCCGGTGCTGCGCGCCGAGCGTGCAGCACCGGCGGTAGCCGGCATACTTCTGACACGACCGCCGAGTCCGAGGAATACTCTCCCATCGCAACCGGTTGAGATCTATGTGAATTCAAGTAAATCCATCGGCTTCCTGTCGTTCGGCCACTGGTCGCCGCATCCCACCTCCGCCACGCGCACGGCGGCCGACGTGCTGCAGCAGAGCATCGATCTCGCGGTCGCGGCCGAGGAGCTCGGCGCGGACGGCGCCTACTTCCGCGTGCACCATTTCGCGCGTCAGCTCGGCTCGCCCTTCCCGCTCCTCGCGGCGGTGGGTGCGCGCACGAGCCGCATCGAGATCGGCACGGGCGTCATCGACATGCGCTACGTCAATCCTCTGAGCTTCGTCGAGGATGCGGGCGCGGCCGACCTCATCTCGGGCGGGCGGCTGCAGCTCGGCATCAGCCGCGGCTCGCCCGAGCAGGTCGTCGACGGCTGGCGCTACTTCGGCTACGAGCCGGCCGAGGGCGAGACCCCGGCCGATATGGCCCGAAGGCACACCGAGGTCGCTCTCGAGCTGCTCGAGGGCACGGGCTTCGCGCAGCCGAATCCGCGGCCGATGTTCCCCAACCCGCCCGGGCTGCTCCGCCTCGAGCCGCACTCGGAAGGGCTGCGCGAGCGGATCTGGTGGGGCGCCGGGTCGAACGCGACCGCGCGCTGGGCCGCCCAGCAGGGCATGAACCTCATGTCCTCGACGCTCAAGGACGACGAGTCCGGCGAGCCGTTCCACGTGCAGCAGCGCAAGCAGATCGAGGCGTTCCGCGAGGAGTGGGCGGAGCAGGACCACGGCTTCGAGCCGCGCGTCTCGGTGTCGCGCTCGATCTTCGCGATCGTGAACGATATGGACCGCCGCTACTTCCTCGGCAGCGGCGATGCCGCCGACCAGTTCGGCATCATCGACGACACCCGCTCGGTGTTCGGGCGCTCCTACGCCGCGGAGCCGGAGGAGCTGATCGCCCAGCTGCGCCGCGACGAGGCCGTCCAGGCCGCCGACACGCTGCTGCTCACGGTGCCGAACCAGCTCGGCGTGGACTACAACGCCCACGTGCTCGACGCGATCCTCACCCACGTCGCCCCGGCGCTCGGGTGGAAGTAGGCGCTCCCGTCGAAAAGACCGGTCACTGGTCTCGCGCTCCCGGCGCGCCGCCCACGCACGCCGGGCGGATGACGGAAGCCCGTCGCACACCACCGCGCGACGGGCTTCCGCCAGGCCTTCTCCGCGGCGGCGCCGCCCGGGTCGTCAGGACGCCGGTCGGAAGGTCTTCGGCCGATGACTCGACGGCATTCCCGGGACCCGCAGGATCCCCAGATGCTCCACGAGGGGCATGTGCGCGGCGGGGAAGCCGTAGCGGCGGTGGAGGAGGACGAAGACCACCAGGGCGATGAAGCCCGCGAGGAGCTTGTCGATGATGGAGGCGGTGATGTTCGCGGAGAGGATCGCCGCGGTGAAGGAGACGCCCATGGACTCCAGGGACTGGACGGAGGCGTCCAGCCCGGACCACGCCCCGCCGGCGGAGAGGAGCATGTTGATGGGCACTCCCACGGCGGAGCAGGCGATGGCCGCGGCGAGGCCGAGGAGTGCGAAGCGGGAGAAGTCGCCGCCCATCTTGAAACGGCGGACGCCGTAGCCCCACACGAGGGCGCCGGTGATGTTCACGAGGCCGAAGAGCGCCCCCGCGTCGAAGTGGCCGAGGAGCGCGATGCCCTGGTAGAGCACGGCGACGGCGACGCCGTGCCAGGGGCCGAGGACGATGGCCGCGATGCAGGTGCCGATCATGTCGAGGAACAGCGAGAACCCGAAGTGGGTGTTCAGCTCCATGCCGAGGCGGTTGATGAGCACGCCGGCGAGGATCGTCAGCACCACGACCCTCCAGGAGAGCCTCGCCGGTCGCGGCTGATCGGAGGCCGCCGGCGCGGGGCCCGGCTCGGCCGGGGCCCCGGCCGGCGCTGCGTTCGCGGCCGTCCGCCGCAGCGCCTCGGACTGCTCGCGGGCCTCGAGGTAGCGGGCGACCCAGCCTTCGGCCTCCGCCTCGTCGCGGGTCAGGGCGAGCGCGATGTCTCGGAGGAGGCCCGTGTCGATGCGCGCACGGCCGGTGCGGAAGCAGTTGTAGACCGTGGATCGGGGCGTGCGCGCCGCGGCCTCGTGGAGGCCGCGCGCGGTCCGCAGCTCGGATACCCGGGCCGCGAGGTCGGTGTAGGAGACCCCCCGCAGCTCGCGGAGCCGCTGCAGGTCCAGCGCGAAGCGATCCAGGGGCTCCCGCGTCGCCTCCGATGCCGTATCGAAGCCCTCCATCGGCCGTCCTCCTGTGCCCGGAATCCTCGTGGGGCTCTCGGGTGTCAATCGACCGAGAAGCCCGTCATTGCGCGGATCCAAGAGTATACGAAGGCCGTTCGGATCGTTCAGAGTCGTTCAGAGTTGGCCGTTTCCGCGGTCGGGCGGCCTGCCGATGCATACGTTTGAAGCCGAAGCCCGGGTCCGCGCCCAGGAGCCCCGCCGAGCACGACCGGGCGCGCGATCGCGAGGGCCGGCATCCCGGCGGTCGCGCTCGGCGCAGCGCCGATGCCCGGCGGCTCGACCACCACGACAGCGAAGGACACGAAGGCAGCATGCTCCTCTGGCTCATGAGAACCGGGTTCACGATCGCGCTGCTCGTGCTCTCGGTGGTCGGCTTCCTCAGCCTGGTCGGCGCCGAGCGCTGGCATCCGAAGCAGGACGCCGACGTGGCGTGCGATCCGGTGCGGGTCGAGGGGCCGGGCGGCGAGATCCGGTTCGTGGGATCCAGCTGCGACGACGGCACCTACTACCTGAGCACGGCCACGGGCGGAACGGATTGGACCCGCGAGGTCACCGAGGAGGAGTTCGCGCTGCGGCACATCGTCGCGAGCGAACTCGACGAGGGATGGCGCAACGACATCGCCCTCGACGAGCCGCACGTGCAGGAGCTGCTCGTCGAGCTCGGCTACGAGACTCCGGAATAGAAAGGGAATCGCATGGTGTTCAACCTCTTCGAGGTGGTGAAGTTCGAGGGCTCGTCCGATGCCTTCGCGTGGCGCTATCACAACGCGAACGTCAAGAAGAACACCACCGTGGTGGTCGGCCCCAACCAGATCGCGTTCTGGGTGTCGAACGGCGTCATCGTCAAGGCGATGGGGCCCGGCAAGCACCGGATCGACGGCAACTACACGCAGGGCCTGTCGTGGGTCGTCTCGCGGTTCCACAGCGGCGAGGTGCCGTCGAGCGGCGAGATCTGGTTCGTCTCGACCGGCCTGCGCAACCTCAACTGGGGCACGCCCAATCGCATCTCCATCAACCTCAACTACTTCGACGCGTTCAAGACGACCGCCCGCATCGCGGCGAACGGCAACGTCCAGGTGAAGCTGGCGCCGCAGCTCGACGCGGAGGGCGAGGACGGCACCGAGCTGCTCTGGCAGTTCATCCAGGAGCTGCGCGAGCAGTACGGGGATGAGCGGAGCGTCACCCAGCGCGGCATGCAGCGGTTCCTGGTCGACTCGGTGCTCACGAGGATCCAGGGCGGGCTGGCGCAGGTGCTGCGCCAGGTGAACTACGGCGACCACTACGCCCAGCTGCCGCAGCTCTCGGAGTACCTCGCCGTCCACATCGCCCCCGAGCTCGACCGGTACGGCATGGAGCTGCGGAGCTTCCAGATCCGCGCCCTCGAGGGCGATGAGCGGTCGGTCGAGCAGTTCGCCTCGTGGTGGGGCCGCCTGACCGAGGCCGACATCGAGAAGTACGAGAAGCTGCGCGCCGCCGAGGCGGAGCGCTTCGGCATCGAGCAGACCGGGTTCGGAACCGCCGCGAGCAGGCAGGCGCAGGGCTTCACCTTCCAGGAGGAGCGCCAGTTCGACGTGCTGCAGAGCGGGGCCGGCAACACCGGCGTGGGCGGCGACTTCATGTCCGCGGGCGTGGGCCTGGCGATGGGATCGCAGATGGGCAACGTGATGGGCGGGATGTTCGTGCAGAGCGCCGAGGACGTGCAGGCCTCGCGGGAGCAGCAGCCCGACGTCCCGCCTCCGCCGACCACCGGGCTCTTCGTGGCCAACGACCTCGGCGCGACCGCGACGGCGCCGGGGCGGACCTCCGAGCCCGAGGAGCCGGCGCGACCCGATCGGGGCGCCGATGACGAGGAGCCCGCGGCGGCGCCGAAGTTCTGCATGCACTGCGGCGAGCAGATCGTCGCGGCGGCGAGGTTCTGCCCGATGTGCGGAGGTGCGCAGTGAGGAAGGTCCTGCTCGCCGCCTGCGCCCTGGTCGTCGTCGGCGCGACCGTCGCGGTCGCGCTCCTGCTCGTCCCGGATGCCCCGGGCGCGTTCATCGGCGCGCTCGCGGGACTCGTGATCGCGGAGATCTACGCGGCCGTGCTGCTGCTCGTCTTCATGGAGACCCGGACGGGCGACGCGAACAACTTCATCCCGGCGGTGCTCGGCGCGGTCGCGCCGCTCGTCATCAGCCTCGTCGTGCTGCTCGTCGGCGGTCTGCTCGGGGTCTGGCAGATCGTCCTGCTCGTCCTCGCCTGGGCCGCGGCGGTCGTGCTGCTGCTCCTCTCGCTCGCGGCGAACCATGCGGAGACGAAGCAGGCGCGGCTGGCGGAGGAGGCCCGGGCGGCGGATCCGCGGGCCCCCTTCAGGGCCTCGGGCGGGAAGGCGTAGGGCGGCGCGATGTACACCCTGCTGCGGATATGGTCGGCGGCGGTCATCGTCCTCATGGCCGCGTACCTCGTCCTGCTCGCGTTCCTGAGCCTGCTCGGGGGCGACTTCATGGGTCTGCTCGGCGCGACGGGGATGTTCCTCGGATTCGTGTCCTTCGACCGGTCGGTGTTCGACGCCTGCGTCGCGTCGGAGTCCGATCCCGCCTGCGAGGCGGCGCTCGACTCGATCGTCCAGATCGCCGCGGGTGCCA
Organism: Gulosibacter sp. 10; assembly: GCF_900163695.1. Lineage (GTDB taxonomy): Bacteria > Actinomycetota > Actinomycetes > Actinomycetales > Microbacteriaceae > Gulosibacter. Next base: position 10,812 of record NZ_FUIC01000033.1, on the reverse strand, counting down.
CGCCGTCGACGGTCGTGTATCTGCTCGCAACCCTGGCGACGGCCGTGCTCGTCTACGCCGCGGCCCGGGGGCTCGAGCGCTGGCGCATCGCGGAGCTGGTCCGGCGCAAGCTCGGCGAGGTCGATTCGGTCTACGTCAGCCGGATCCTCGGCATCCGCGACTTCGACCGCGCGGGCATCGGGACCGGCGCCGACGGGGTCGAGTACACGCAGGACGTGCTCGCGCTCGAGGCGACCGGGGGACGCGGGGATGCCCGCCACTCGGGGCGGAGCGCGGCCGCGATGCGGCGCTCGGCGGAGCGGTTCACGAAGAAGGTGTCCCTGTACGAGCGGTGGCGGCCGTATTACGAGGACTACAGCCATCCCGGCCTCGGCGACTCCCTCGTGCTCGCCTGGCGGGTCTGGACCATCATCTTCCTGGTCGCCGCGACGTGGTTCGCGACGTTCAGCACGGACGGGTGGGCCGTGCCCCTGCTGGTGGGGCTGGGCGCGATCGTCGCGGTCTACATGCCGGACGACCGCTGGAAGCGGGTCTACGCGCAGTCCGCCGGCAACGAGACGAACATGTTCCTCTTCGTCGTCTTCGCCGTCGTGCTGAGCGCGGTCGGGTACGTCGCCTCGGTCGTGATCGGGTTCCTCTTCGGCTCGCGGGTGTTCGCGGCGCAGTGGCTGCCCTATCTCGGCGTCTTCCTCTGGATCGCGGTGGCGCTCGCGGTGCTCGTCCCCCTGTCGAACTACGCGGTGGTGCGGCACCAGATGCACGCGAGGGCCGATGAGGCGGTCGACGCCCTGTTCCGGAAGCGCCTGGCGCGCGCCGTGCACGGCACGCACGCGTTCGCGGTGTGCGAGAGCTGCGGGACGCCGGCGGTGCTCGAGCTGCAGGAGGCGCGCGACTGCGAATCCTGCGGCCGTCCCGTCGATATGAGCATGAGTGTGAGGGCCGTCCATGTCTAAGCTCTTCCGGAACCTCTCGGGCCCCCTCGCGGTGGTGCTCGTCATCGGGTTCGTGATCTTCTTCGCGCTGGTGCCCGTGATGAGCGACACGGCGATCGCCAGGCTGTTCTTCGGCGATGGCGCGGCCGACGTGCTGCGCGTCATCGTCTACGGCGTGCCGATCGCGCTGCTGCTGATGCTCGCGCTGCTGAGCTTCCGGTCCGTGGCGGCACGGCGTCCGGCCGTCGGAGCCTCGGCGACGCTCGATCTCGCGCGCGCGGCGGATGCGCGTGTCGAGGAGGCCGTCGACGAGGTCGAGGGGAAGCGGCGCGCGCTGGTCACCCATCGGTTCACCTGCCCGCGGTGCGGCGGCAACATCAGCTACGTCGAGCACGCCCTCCCGATCCGCTGCGATGTCGACGACCGGCACGGCTGGGCGCAGGAGCGCGCGCTCTGGGAAGAGCTCACGGCGGCGGGAAACCTCGATGAGGCCGGACGTCTGGAGCGGTTCGTCGGCTGAGGCGCGCCTGCACCGGTGCGAGGCGCTCCGCATCCGCCTCGCTCCGGGGCTCTTGCGGAGGCCCCAGCCGGTTCCGGCTCAGGATTCGGCGGGCCGCGGATAGACGAGCCGGAACCGCTCGCAGATCACAGGCATGCGGGAGTCGAAGCCGCGCGGGCTCTCGGAGTACCGGCGCCAGAAGCGCTCGTGCGACTCGCGCCAGTAGGCCGGCGAGCGGTCGCCCTCGCCCTCCGCGCTGGCGTGCTCGGCGTCGACCTCGTCGAAGGGCACGATGCGGACCTCCTGCGTCTCGATCACCGCGCGCGGCGCGCCCCGTCCGTCGAGGATGATGCTCGGCTCGCCCGCCTCGGGCAGCGGCTCGCCGGTCTCCTCGTAGTCCCGCAGCGAAGACGCCGTCCCCGTCTTGACGCCGTCGAGCACGAGCTCCAGCAGCGCATCCGCATGCTCCGGGGTCGCGCCGAACGCCCACGCCTCGGGCAGGGCTTCGGGAAGGTCCGGGGCCTCGGCGCGCGCCCGGCACCAGAAGTCCTCGAGCGGGGCGGGATCATCCATGCGACGATTCTCCGGCGGGACGGGCCGCGGGCGCAATCCGCCCGCGCGCCGAGCCGCCGCTAGAGCCCCTGCCCCGCATCCCACAGCCGCTCCGTGCGGCCCGAGAGCAGCGCGTCGAGCGAGATCGCCTGCGTGTCGCTCAGCCCGGCGACGTAGTCGATGATGCCCCGCCCCGCGGCCCGCCGGCGCAGCTCGGGGCCGTCCCGCTCGCCCGCGAGCTCGGGATGCTCCTCCCGCAGCCGCAGCGAGTCCTCCGTCGCGAGCTCGACGAAGTCGACGAGGCGGCGCGGGGCGCGCCGCGCGTCGTCCGGATCCTCCAGCCACGCGGCGAAGCCCATCACGAGCCGCTCGAGCAGGCTCGCCTGGCCGCGCTGATACACCGCGAGGTCGGGACGGTCGAGGATGAACCGCTCGTGCAGGAACTTCAGCACGGCGACCTCGTGCCATGCCTGCCGGTCGAGGCTCACGTGCCCCGAGCGCAGCTCCGGCTCCGCGTGCACGACGATCGAGCGCTGCAGGTGCCGGATCCACTCGGAGGTGAACGACGCGAGGCCGCGCTCCGCCGCGAGCGATCCGTCGAACGGCACGGCGAGCAGGCCGTCGATCACCTCCCGGGCCACCTTCTGCACGGCCTGCGCGAACGCATCCGCGTCGGCGATCCAGGGATCCCGCGAGGCGAGGCGGCGCCACAGCAGCTCGAGCGAGCGCCCCGGCGTCCGCTGCCCCGCGGCGAGCTCGGCCTCGTCCGCCCGGCGGAGGTCGGCGAGGTCCCGCTTCCACGCGTGGAACTCCGCGGCGATGATCGTCTGATCCAGCAGCCCGGTCCGGTAGAAGTCGTCGAGGTCGTGCATCGAATAGGCGATGTCGTCGGCGATGTCCATCACCGAGCACTCGACCGTCTGCTGGCCGGGATCGATGCGCGGATACGCGGCCAGCGCGTCGTGCATCGCGTCGAGATCGATCGCGTACGCCGAGAACTTGCGGGATCCGCCGCGCCGGCCGCCGCCCTCGCCGCGCAGCCACGGGTACTTCAGCACCGCGGCGCGCACCGCGGCCGTGAGGTTGAGGCCGATGCCGGGCTTATCGTGCTCGTCGAGCCGCGTCATGATGCGGAACGTCTGCGCGTTGCCCTCGAAGCCGTCCACCAGGCCGAACTGCTCGCGGGCGACCCGGTCGAGGGTCTGCTCGCCGAGGTGCCCGAACGGGGGATGCCCGAGGTCGTGGGCGCTCGCGGCGGCCTGTACGACGACCGGGTGGCAGCCGCCGAGCTCGCGGACGAGCCGGCCCGAGTCGTCCTGCGCGGCCTCGAGCTGGACGGCGATGGCGCGCGCGACGGCCGCGACCTTCACGCTGTGCGTGAGCCGGTTGTGCACGGCGAGGCCCGCGCCGGTGGGCGAGATGACCTGCGTCACGGAGGACAGGCGCGAGAAGTATGGGGAGAAGCGGATGCGCTCCACGTCGACGCGGTACTCCGGATGGCGCTCGGCCTGTTGGAACTCGTCGAGCGCCTCGGGGACGACGCGGGCGGTGCGCGGGTCGGCGGCAGTCATGGGGATCAGTGTGGCAGATCGGGCGCGGGCGCGAGCGCTTCGGACGGGCCGGGCCGTCCGCGTGGCCGCTCGCACGGGCCCGGCTGCCGGGCTACGGGTCCGCACAGATGCGTCGCAGTTCGCGGTTATGAGTCGCGCATAACCGCAGATTGCGACGCATCTGATGCGTCCGGGCTCGCGCCTGCCCCGGAGCTACTCCTCGCCGTCGAACAGACCGCCGTCGAGGAGCCAGTTGTTGCGCAGCCGGAGCGCCCGCTCGGTGCTCGCGAGGAGGGAGGCGATGATGAGCGAGACGTTGAACGCCGCGGGCAGGTGGATGGGCGAGGTGAAGGTGCCGATGTGCTCCGCGACCCAGGGGATGCGGGTGATCTGCTCCACGATCTGCGGGATTCCGAGCACGAGGGAGACGAGGAGGATCGCGATGGACACGGCGCCGATGAGCCTGCTGAGGCCGCGGTGCTCGCGGTCGAGCCACGCGCGCCGTCCCTCGGCGGAGGCGCGGTCCGGGGAGAGCTGATGTTCGGCCCCGTCTGCGGTCACGAAGTGGCAGCGCTTGAGCCCGTAGCTGCTCGTCTCCACCTCGATGGTGCCGCCCGGGACGGGGAAGGCCGCCGGGAGCTTCGACGTGGCGTGGTGGATGCCGTCCCGGTAGAGCTGCGCCTTGACGTTGCCCTCCGAATCTCCGCCGTGCCGAACGTCGACCGACCAGATGCGCCGCCGTCCGTCCTCCTCGACGAGCCGAAGGTGGAGGAGCGACCGGGAGAACGGCTGCCACCAGCGGAACCGCTGGAGCGGATGCCCGTCGCCGGGGCCGACCTTCTTGGCGCGCCGTCGTCTCTTCCCGTTCGAGAACATGCCCGCCACCCTAGTGAGACAAGCTCGGAACCCTCACGGACGAGGAAGCTCCAGTCGGCCCGAACCGGTGGCAAGATCGCTCGCGTCGAGTGGAACGAATGCGACAGGGGCACGGTCTGGCTGAAGCCCCGCATCGTGCGCCCGAGCGGTGCCCTCGCGCGAGGCTCCGGGGATCGTCGCCTGCTCGGAGTCAGTGCGCCTGCGGATCCGCCGGCCCCTGCCGCTTGCGGTGGAGCTCGACGAAGAACCATATGAACCACACGAGTGCCAGGATCAACTGGCTGATGGAGAGTTTCAGCTGGCCGGCGGCTGCAGCCCATATCGCGATCGCGGTGAACCCGAGGGCGATGAACAGCGCCAGTCCGGGCGCGATTCCGCGCCGGGGTGGTCGTCTCGATCGCTGCGTCGCCATGCGGAGCCCCTCCAGCCGTCGATTTTCGCGCCAAGGGTAGTGCGCTCCGCTGAGCCCGGGGCGGGAGCGCACTGCGGCGCACTGGGCCTCACTCGCGCAGCTGCTTTCGCAGATGCGTCGCAGTTCGCTGTTATGTACCGGGCATGACGACGAACTGCGACGCATCTGATGCAAAGCAGGGATGCCCGGGCGTGATCTAATCGCAGAAGCGTGATTTTCAGACTGCGTCGAGGAGCTGATTCGGGTGGGTATTCGGAAGAACCGGTACGGAGGCGTGTTCGTCGCGGCGGCGCTGGTGCTTGCACTGGCAGGATGCGCCGGCGGTCCGGGATCGGCGGACCCGCCGGCCGGGCAGGCTGACGCCGGGGCAGCCACGGGACAGGAGCCTTCCAGCTCGGATGCCGAGGAGACGGCGCCGTCGGAGGTCGAGGCAGTAGAGACTGAAAGCTCAGGGGAGCCGGAGCCCTTGGTCGTGCCGGGCTGCGAGCAGCTGAACCCCGGTCTGTACCAAGCAGCAGAGGACTGGGTGGAGAACTATCCCGGTCACGGTGAACTCACGATCGAGGAATCCGTGACCGAGGTGGACACAGAGGTGTTCTACAACCTTGCCGGGCCGGTCGCGAGCAGTGCGATGGACGATGCTCAGAGCGTGCACGGCTGCAGCTGGGGATACGGCTGGGAATTCGTTACGTGGCAATGGGTGGTGGAACTCGACGACGAGGGACTGCACGCACTGATCAACGGCTTGCGTGGGGATGACGGTCTTACAGAGACCTCGCTGAACGGCGTTCCCGTATTCGAGTACGAAGTACCCGGCGGTGTGCACGACACCGCGACCATCGTTTATGCATTTCTCGACAACGTGTGGATCGCACTCGTCCACGGGTCGGACGAAATGATCGCCGACACCATCGAAACCCTCATGGCTGCCAATCCCGGTTTGGGAGCTTCGTAGCAGGGCGCCCCCGGACAGCCAGTCGACAGCCGCCGGCCGCCGGAAATCCAGCACCGACGCGTACGGTACCGCCCATCGGCATCGGAGCGCGCCTCGCGGGTCGCAACCCGCGGTGCACGGTTCCGAGCGGCCGGTCAGCACCCACCCGATCAGGAAGAGGCTCGCATGTCCAAGCGCATCCTGCACGTCGTCACCAATGTCGACCGCTACGGCGACTCCGAGCATCCCACCGGGCTGTGGCTCTCGGAGCTCACCCACGCGTGGGAGGTGTTCGAGGAGCACGGCTTCGAGCAGGTCATCGTCAGCCCCGAGGGCGGCGGCGCCCCGCTCGAACCGCGCTCGTTGAAGTTCCCCAACTACGACGCGAGCGCCAAGGCGTGGCACTCGGATCCCGCGAGGATGGCGCTGCTCGAGCGCACCCTGCATCCCGAGGAGATCGACGCGGCCGACTTCGACGCCGTCTACTTCACGGGCGGCCACGCCGTCATGTACGACTTCCGCGAGAGCGAGGGGCTGCAGCGCATCGCCCGCGACCTGTTCGAGGGCGGCCGCATCGTCTCCTCCGTCTGCCACGGGTACTGCGGCCTGCTCGACGTCCGCCTCTCCGACGGCTCCTTCCTCATCGACGGGCGGCGGATGACCGGCTTCTCTTGGCTGGAGGAGCGGCTGGCGGGCGTCGATAGACTCGTGCCCTACAACGCGGAGGCCGACGCGCAGCGGCGCGGCGCGCGCTACGAGAAGGCGTTGGTCCCGTTCGTCTCGAACGTCGTGGTCGACGGCACCCTCATCACCGGCCAGAACCCCGGCTCCGCGAAGGCGACCGCCGAGAGCGTCGCCACGCTGCTCGACGCGATGCCCGCGCGACGGGAGCCGTAGCCCGCGCCCCGGTGCCTCGCTCCGGGATGCGACCGGGGCGGACGATCGCGGTGACGCCGATCGCGGGCACCGCGTGCTCGCCCCGGGGACGCGCCTGGGGCGGATAGCGGGGCGGCCCCGCGATATCCCTCGGCCCGGCTATCCGCCCCGAATCGGCGACTCCGAACCGGCGGCTCCCGAATCGGGGGCTCCCGAACCGGCGACCCCGAACCGGCAGCTCCCGAATCGGCGGCTCTCGAACCGGCGACCCCGGAACGGCATCCCGCCCGAGAATTCACGTGCCTTTCACGCGAACGACGCCCCGGCGCGCGAGAGACTGGGAGCGCGCCGCATCGGCGCGGACAGTTCTGCGAAGGGAGCATCATGAAGGCGGTTCAGTATCGCGAAATCGGCAAGGGGCCCGAGGTCGTCGAGGTCGACACCCCGGAGCCCGGCCCCGGGCAGATCCGGCTCAAGGTCACGGCGGCGGGGCTCTGCCACTCGGACTGGTTCGTCATGGGCCTGCCCGCCGAGCAGTACACCTACGGACTCCCCCTCACCCTCGGCCACGAGGGCGCCGGCGTCGTCGACAAGCTCGGCGAGGGCGTCGAGGGCATCGAGCTCGGCGGCTCCTACGCCATCTACGGGCCGTGGGGGTGCGGCGTCTGCCACGCCTGCGCGCAGGGCAAGGAGAACTACTGCCCGGACGCGGCCGATCTCGGCATCACCCCTCCGGGGCTCGGCGCGCCGGGCGCCATGGCCGAATACGTGATCGTGGACGACAAGCGCCACCTGGTGCCGCTCGGCGACCTCGACCCGGTCGAGGTCGTGTCGCTCACCGATGCGGGCCTCACCCCGTACCACGCCATCGTCTCCGCGAAGGAGCACCTGCACGCGGGCGCCGTCGCCGTCGTGATCGGCGTGGGCGGCCTCGGCCACGTCGGCGTGCAGATCATCCGCGCCGTCTCGGGCGCGACCGTCATCGCCGTCGACGTGAGCGAGGAGAAGCTCGAACTCGCCAAGGAGGTCGGCGCGCACCACGTCGTCGCCTCCGACGAGCACGCGGTCGAGCGCATCCGCGAGCTGACGGGCGGCCGGGGCGCCGACGCGGTCTTCGACTTCGCCGGCGTCCAGCCCACGATCGACATCGCGCGCCAGGTCGTCGCGGTGGATGGGGACATCCAGATCGTCGGCATCGGCGGCGGCATCCTGGCCACGGGCTTCTTCTCGACCCCCTTCGGCGCCTCGGTGCGCGCGCCGTACTGGGGCTCGCGCTCGGAGCTGATGGAGGTGCTCGACCTCGCCCGCAACGGCTCCATCGGCGTGCACGTCGAGCGCTACTCCATCGACGAGGCGCCCGAGGCCTACGCCCGCCTGCACGAGGGGACGGTGCGAGGCCGCGCGGTCGTCGCCCCGTAGCACTCGATCGGTGAACGGGCCGCCGCGGCCCCGCGGCGGCCCGTTCCATGAGCCCGGGCCTTCAAAGCCCCGCCCCATCGCGAATCCCACCTCCGTCCGGCGCCCTCCCCATTGCTATGGTGAGGCGCAGGAATGCGGGTGACGACGGCGAGGTACCGCGGTGATATTCGGCATGAGCCCGGAGGAGTTCTCTCTGCTCGCGGTGTTCGGGGTGCTCATCCTCGCGCTGCTGTTCTTCCTCTACGGCTACCTGCCGCGATTGCGGCGGAGGCGGCAGCGCGCCGAAGCCGAGGCGGTCGGGCGCGCGGAGGCGGAGGCGCGGCGCGAAGCGCAGGCCGCGGAAGCCGCGGCTTCCGACGCGGAGCGCGACGCGCAGATGGCGCTCGGGAAGGGGCTTGTCGAGACCGACTACTGGTGGGAGATCGCGACGCCCGAGGAGCGGCGGATCATCAACGACGCGTGGAGGTTCCGCTGGGACCGTCCGGAGGAGCGCTGGGATCGCCCGGAGGATTTCGAGGCCGAGCCGCGGCATTGGCCGCTGGCGCTCGCGCTGCCGTTCGCGTTCTGGCATCAGGCCATCTGGGATCGGCTCCCCGGCGTCGACGGCGACTGGACCCGGCGGATGCTGATCCGCGACTGGGGCATCCGAACCCGGCACGCGCTCCTCGAGCAGTTGCACTGGCTCCATGTCGCCGGGCATCGCGTGCCGTTCAACCTCGAGCGCGAGAACGCGGCGGCGCTCGACGAGGGGGAAGCCTTCGCGGTCGAGGCGATGCTCGAGGCGCGGGCCGGCGATGAGGAGGCCGCCGAGCGGCTGTGGCGGTTCCGTCGCGCCAGGGCCGACGACCGGGGGATCATGCGCGTGGACTTCACCGCCTGGGATCTCGTCCGGTTCGCGATGCTCGTGCGCGCCGGCACTGCGGCCGGCTACCTCACGGTGGAGGAGGGGATGGACTTCCTGCTCGAGCAGGTCGACGAGATGCGGGCCTGCTACGGAAGCTGGCCCGAGGTCGGCGAGCATTTCCGCGTGGCCCGGTGGTACTGGCACTCGGTCGGAGGCGAGCAGGAGCGCGAGACGGATGTGCTGGACATGGCCAGGCAGCAGGCGCTGGTGCTGGCCATGTCGCCCTGGCACGACGTGCCGTGGGATATGCCGGTGCCGCCCGCGCAGGGGCGTTTCCGCGATGCGCTCGAGGCGGAGGAGCTCCTGGAGCCGGGAGCGCCGCTGCTGCGCCGGGCCGAATCCTTCTGGGGCCGCCGAAGGGCGGAGCCCGCCGGTGGTTGAGGCTCCGATCCCGGGGTTCATCTTCATTCCCGGCCGGGGGACGCAGAGCGACGGCATGCCGTGGTGGCTCGTGGCGGTGGTGTTCGTCATCGCCGGGGCGGCGGTGTGGATGGACAGGCGCCGGAAGCGCGGGGCATCCGGCGCTTCGTCTGAGCGTGCGGCCGGCTCGTCCGAAGCGGGGCGCGCCGGGAACGGCGCCGGAGTGCGGAGCACGGGCGGCTCGGGATTCACCCCGGCCGATCTGCGCGGCCTCGAGGGCCCGTCCCGGCCCCGTCAGCGAACCGACGCGTGGCTGCTCGGTCTTGCGGCGGTGGAGGTCGAGCGGCATCACCTCGATCACGGCCGCTGGGCGCTCGCGCCGGATACCGCCGATGACCGCTGGCATCGCAAGATCGACCAGCTGCTCCGCGACCTCGGCGCGCTGCGCGAGCCGGCTTGGCGCAGCGCCCTCGAGGACGGGCGGGAGGACCTCGCCGCGGCGGAGGGCGAGGAGGAGCTCGCCGCCGCGGTCGCCCGGCTGGCTTTCTGGATCCGCCTGGGATGCGCGGCGGGGCACGCGTCGGAGAACGAGGCGCGCAGGCTCACGCAGCAGGCCGCTCAGCCGTTGAGGGAGGCGGAGTGCGGGAGCTGGCAGAAGTACGCGGCGCTGCTCCAATGCGAGTTCGGCAGTCTCCGGGGCGAACTCTCGCTGCTTGCGGAACCGGGATGGCCCTGGCAGGAGGGCACCTGGCGCTGAGGGCGGACCGCCGCGGTCCTACCGCTCGGAGACCGCGAGCTCCCAGTGATGCCCGTCGGGGTCGAAGAAGTAGCCGAGGTAGAGGTTCAGCTCCTCGTCCGCCGCGGGTGGATTCGGAACCGCGCCGCCGTGCGCCGCAGCGGCGTCGAGCATCGCGTTGAGCGCCTCGCGCGACTCGACCGCGCAGCTGAGGATCACGCCGGTGCCGGCGGAGGGGTACTGCACGCCGCGGCCGACCCTGCCGCTGTAGGACGCGAACTCCTCTTCCGCGATGAGGAACAGCGAGAGGTTCGGCAGCTCGACGACGACCATTTCGCCCTCCGCCTCGAGCGCGGGCAGCGCGAACACGCTCGCGTAGAAGTCCAGCGCCCTGTCGAGGTCCTTCGCAGGCAGGCAGACGACGGTGCCGACCACCGGGCCGGTGTATGCGGTCATGGGGATCCTCTCGGTCCGAATGCGGCGATCGTAGCCGGTGCGCCGGGAAGCGCCGTGGGAGCCGCGGCACGGATGCGTCGAAGTTCGCGGTTATGCGCGGCCCATAACCGCGAACTTCGACGCATCCGTGCACTCGGACCGGCTACGGGCCGTCGCGCCGGGGCGCGGAACCCGTGTTCGTGCGGCCGCACCCGTACTCGTACCCGTTCGACGCACTCGCCTCCGCCCGCGAGCCCGTCCCTGCCCGACGAGCCTGTCCCCGAAGGCCACGCCCCGGCCCCACGCCGGCCCCACGTCGGCCCCGCC
>NZ_FUIC01000014.1 GCF_900163695.1 Gulosibacter sp. 10 | reverse complement strand
CGGCTCGGGGGCGCGGTGATGTGTATAAGAGACTGGTCTAGAGGAGCGCGGCGCGGGTGGCCTTGAGGTAGGTCGATCCCCAGCGCTGCGTGGGCTCGAGCACCGCGGCCTCGGCCCACTCGTTCCACGCGTTGACGATCACGATGCGATGCTCCTCGTCGCGGTCGGCCACCGCCTCCACGCAGGCCCGCAGCCAGCGCCGGTCGTCCAGGCAGCCGAACCCCGCCAGGATCCGGATGCCCCGCCGGATTCTGGCGGATTCGGGTGCACTGCCGGCACGTTGCGGAGGACCGCAGAGCCGGGGAGCGCAGTGCGCTCGGCGGCTACGGGTCGCGGCGGGGGTCGACGATGATGCGGATCGGGCCCGTGTGGTCCGGCCGGGTCTGCCGGGGCAGCACCGAGGTGTCCTGCATCCGCAGCTTCGAGTAGATCGCGAAGTAGGTGAGCAGGAACCAGCCGCCCTCGATGAGCAGGCGCGATTCCGTCATGCCCTGCACCACGAGCGCGACCATGATGAGGAAGGGCACGGCGGTGAGGCCGGCGGGGTGCCCCTGCCCCGAGCCGGTCGAGGCGGAGACGATGGGCGTGTCCTCGCGGTCGATCGCGATCCACCACGTGCGGATGAAGGTCGTGAAGGCGAGGCCGATGAAGACGGCGAGGCCGATGAACCCGGTCTGCATCCACACGTCGAGGAACGCGTTGTGCGCCTGGTGGTAGGGCATGCCCTCGACGATCGCGAGGTTGTGGAACTCGGGCAGCCAGGGCGCCCAGTAGCTGATCCAGCCCATGCCGACCACGGGGGACTGCGAGCCGAACTCGATCACGGCGCGCCAGATGTCGCCGCGGCCGGACATGTCGGAGGAGCGGTTGAGCATCGCGAAGATCTGCTCGTTGTAGGCGAGCGCGATGTAGCTGCCCACCGCGAGCCCCGCGCCGACGACCGCGTACATGATCCAGCGGCCGCGCCGCGCGAGGCGCCGGCCGAGGAACACCAGGACGAGGGCGAACAGCACGAAGGCCGTGGCGACGTAGACCGTCGCCGACTTGGTGAGCAGGATGCCCGCGGCGGCGAGCAGCACGCCGACGACGCCGTGGATGCGCCCGATGCTCCGGTCGAAGAGCTGGCCGAGCGTGACGATGAGCGCGAGCAGCGCCACCATCGCGAGGAGGTTCCGGTTGCCCATGACGCCCTGCAGCGGGCCGCCCGAGAAGAGATCGGCGTGGCTCCAGTAGAACCCGCCGGGGAGCGGATGCGGGATGTCCTCGGTGCCGAGCAGTCCCTCCAGCACGCCGGGGCGGTAGTACGTCGGGGGCAGGATGCCGCCCGGGCGGAAGACTGCGACGAGGAGCTCGAAGAGCAGCGAGCCGGCGACGAGCAGGCGCATCGCGCATCCGAACGCGCGGAGGAACTGGAAGCGCGTGAGCGTCACGGCCATCGTGAGCCCGGCGAACGCGGTGACGATCTGGATCAGGCTGGCCGCGGCGGACTCGAGGGCGTAGCGCGACCAGATGACCGTGAGCGCGCACCACAGCAGGAAGACGAGCAGCCCCGACGGCAGATGCCGGAGCCGGAGCGGCGGGCGCTCGCGGACGAAGCGGATGACGATCAGCACGACCACGGCGGCCACGAGGATGCCGTACCCGGTCCATCCGATCGTGTAGCGGAACAGGTCGCCCGCGAAGAGCACGACCAGCGTCCCGACGAGCAGCACCATGGTGGGGGTGAAGGGCTGCCGGTCGGTGGTGATGTGCTGGGACCCCTGCCAGGGGCTGCGCCCGGTCGCTGCAGGCACTGGTCGTGGGGAAGGCATGCGTTTCATTCTGTCCGATCGGGGAAGGGGTCGCGTCGCCAAGCGTAGATCGCAACTGGACTGTGACAACTCCTCCGTTGGTCGGGGATCTCGCGGGTTCGAGTCAATCCGACACGCCGTTGTCCGAGCCGGGAAATGGCGCAGAATGCCTCCTCGCCGTGACAATCGGGACAAATGTTATTACTGTGACTTGTGTTGTTTGCCGTGGCGACACGCCGCTTAAAGGGGAAGATCATGACGAAACCGACCGTATTGCTGAAGCGAACGAGGCCGGTCATGGCGGTGGCGGGCACGCTGCTCGCCTCCGCGCTCGTCCTCGCGGGATGCTCGGGAACCGGGCCCGGGGACGAGTCCGCCGAGCCGGAAGCGCCCGAGACCGAGGCGGCGGAGCCGACCGCCGAGGCCGAGGAGGACCAGGCCGCGCAGGATCAGGACGTCAACGTGGTCGTCATCGCCGCCGACTACGACGAGGCCTCCGGGGCAATCGAGGTGCGCTCGATCGTGACCGACCACATCGGGGAGGGCGTGTGCACGATCACCGCGACGAGCCCCGACGGCGAGGACAGCGTCGAGACGACCGTGGACGCGGTCCCCGACGCGCAGTCCACCGTGTGCCCGACCACCCTGCTCGAGGGCGCCGGCCCCGAATGGGACGTCGTCGTGAGCTTCAGCGACGATGCGCTCGCGGGCGCCTCCGAGGCCTTCACCGCGGAGACGATCTGATGCGCACCGGTATCAAGGCGCTCTTCGGGATCGGCGGCGCGGTCGCGCTCGCCGTCGGCGTCGGCTTCGCGTCCCTCGGCAGCGCGCCCTCGGCGCAGGCCGCCGATGCCGCGGACTTCGACCCGGGCATGCTCATCACCGATGAGCTCTTCTACGACTCGGACGCGATGACCGCGGCCGAGATCCAGGACTTCCTCGAGGAGAAGGGCGCGAACTGCACCTCGAACTGCCTCAAGGACTACACCCTCGACACGACCTCGCAGGAGTCCACGCCGCGGTGCGACGGCTACACCGGCCGCAACGACGAGACCGCTGCCGAGGTCATCGCGAACGTCGCGGAGTCCTGCGGCATCTCGCCCAAGGTCCTGCTCGTGATGCTCGAGAAGGAGACCTCGCTCGTCTCGATGGCGAACCCCGACGCGTGGCGGTACGACCGCGCGATGGGGTACTACTGCCCCGACGACCCGAGCCGTCCGGGCTGGTGCGCCCCCGAGTACGCGGGCCTGTTCAACCAGCTCTACAACGCCTCCGCGCAGCTCCAGCGCTACGCGCAGAGCCCGAACGACTGGGCGTACGCGGCGGGCAGGAACAACAGCATCCTGTACCACCCGAACTCCTCGTGCGGCCGCACGACCGTGTACATCGAGAACCAGGCCACCGCCTCGCTCTACATCTACACCCCGTACACGCCCAACCTGGCCGCGCTCGACAACCTGTACGGCACGGGCGACAACTGCTCCTCGTACGGCAACCGCAACTTCTGGCGCATCTACACCGACTGGTTCGGCTCGACCGAGACGGCGCCGACGCCCACCCCGACGGCGACGCCCACGCCTACGCCGACTCCGACGCCCACCGAGACGCCGAAGCCGACGGAGACCCCGAAGCCGACGCCGACCCCGACTCCGACGCCCACCGAGACGCCGGCGCCGACCGAGACGGTCGATCCCAAGCCGACGGAGGAGACGCCGGAGCCGACTTGGGGCGTGGGGCCACAGAACGAGAGCGGCGGCTCCTCCGAGGGCTCGACGCCGCCCGAAGACGCCGATGAAGCCGGATCGGAGGACTCTGAGGAGACCGCGCAGGGCTCCGGCGAGGCCGAGGAGGCTCCGGAGACCGAGGAGGCCGCCTCCGGCATCCCGCAGAACGAGCGGGGCGGGGAGGCCGACTCCGCCTCGGAGACCGGAGCGGCGACGCACGACCCGCTCACCGTGATCCCGCCGAAGAACGATTCGGACGACGAGAGCGACGAGGAATCGAACTCGCTCACCGTCATCCCGAACAACGGCGGCGGGGAGAGCAGCGAGGCGGGCGAGGACGGAGGCGTGCTGGCCCAGACCGGCGCAGCGCAGCTCGTGGTCCTGGTCGGCGGCGTGGCGGCGCTCGCGGTGCTCGGCGCGGCGGCCCTGGTCGCCCACCGCAAGCAGGCCTGAGCGCGGCCCGGCATTGCCGAACCGCACCTCTTAATTAAGTAAGGAGCAGCGCCCCTCGAAGTCATCCCTTCGAGGGGCGCTGCTCCGTCCATCCCGCCCCGAACGGATGAGGCGGGGCGCCACCGGAACGGGATACCCTCACAAGGATGTTTGTCGCGATTGAGAACACGCCGCTTCGCTATGCCTGGGGCGCGCGGGGCGCCCTGGGCGAATGCCTCGGGGACGAGGGCGCGCTGGTCGACCCCGAATGGCGCGCGGCGAAGGAGCGCGGCGAGGAGCCGCCGCGCCAGGCCGAGATCTGGTTCGGCGCGCACCACGGCTCGCCCTCCAGGCTCGTCGAGCCCGGCGAGCGCGGCGCCGACCTCGCCCGCTGGATCGCCGCGGACCCGGCGGCGACACTCGGACCCTTCGCCTCGGGCTTCCGCGAGGGCGACGGCCCCCGGCTCCCGTTCCTGCTCAAGATCCTCGCCGCGGGCAAGCCGCTCTCGCTGCAGGTGCACCCCTCGCTCGAGGAGGCCCGAGCCGGCTTCGCGTACGAGGAGCAGACCGGGCTCGAGCGCACGGCGCCGAACCGCACCTATCGCGATCCGTTCCACAAGCCCGAGCTCATCGTCGCGCTGAGCGATGCGTTCTCGGCGGTCGTCGGCTTCCGAGAGTTCGCCGACGCGAAGCGGCTCGTCGCCGCGGTGGCCGGACGCGCGGGGCAGCCCTTCGCGCCCTTCGCCGACCGGGTGGCCCGGATCGCATCGCCCGAGGAGCTGCAGCGCGTCGTCGCGTGGGTGCTGTCGGGGGAGCCGGAGGCGCTCGCGGCGGCCCGCGCGGTGGACGCGTGGATCGCGGCCGACGGCGCGGACTTCGCGATCGAGCGCGAGAACCTCGCGCGCATCCGCTCGGAGTTCCCCGAGGACGCGGGCGTGCTCACGGTGCTGCTGATGAATCAGCTGCGCCTCGAGCGCGGCGAGGCGCTCTACGTGCCGGCCGGCACGATCCACGCCTATCTCGACGGCGTCGGGGTCGAGGTCATGGCCGCGAGCGACAACGTGCTCCGCGGCGGGCTCACCACCAAGCACGTGGACGCGCTCCAGCTGCTCCGCGTGCTCGACTGCACGCCCATGCCCGATCCGCGGCTCGCGCCCGAGGTGCTGGGGGAGGGCTGCATCCGCTTCCGCGGCGAGGAGCCGGACTTCCAGCTGCACCGGGTGACGGGCGGCCGGGTGGAGGCGAGGGTGGAGTTCGACGGGCCCGCGATCGTCCTGTGCCTGGGCGGCGGCGCACGCCTGCGCGGCGCGGCGGGCGAAACGCAGCTCCGCCGCGGCGAGGCGGTGTACGCGACGCCCGAGGAGGGGCCGCTCTCGGTGCTCGCCGACGACGTCGTGATCGCCTCGGCGGGGAGCGGCCCGGCGGCCTGAGCGAGACCTTTCCGGGCCTATTAACATGGACGGAAAAAGTCTGTCCAATCCTCGGCGCGTCGCGCCTGTGAATCCCGCGAAACCCTCAATGCCTCGTTTAGACTTCCAGCCTTCACGGCTTGACGCGGGACGAATTACAGCGTTGTAATTGGTATCGGTGTTTCGGGCACGTCGCTCGAATCAAAGCGTGGGAGTTGTGATATGGCGAAGCTGATTCGGTCGGTGCCGGACGACTGGTATGTCGATCCGCTCGAACTCGGGGTTCCGGGTGCGACCGGCGAGGTCGGCGACGACAACCCGCTCTCCTGGCAGGCGGACGCGCTGTGCGCGCAGACCGACCCGGAGGCGTTCTTCCCCGAGAAGGGCGGGTCCACGCGCGACGCGAAGCAGATCTGCCAGTCCTGCGAGGTGCGCAGCCAATGCCTCGAGTACGCCCTCGAGAACGACGAGCGCTTCGGCATCTGGGGCGGCCTCTCCGAGCGCGAGCGCCGCAAGCTGCGCAAGCAGGCCTGAGCCGCCGATGCGACCCGGCGCCACGCACACCCTCCCGCCGCGGTCGATCAGTTTCCGGCTTGCCGATCTGAATGCGCTCGCCCCGATTCGCGATTACTAGCATTCGACTAATGCGACCAAGAGTTACTGCCATCGTCGTCGCGCACAACGCCGCGGCTCCCCTCGAGCGCGCGCTCGAGGCGCTCGAACGGCAGACCTGGCGGCCGAACCGCACCGTGCTCGTCCACATCGCCTCGAAGGACGACACGCTCGCGGTGATGGAGGCCGCCGATCCCGATCTGCTCGTGAACGTGGACGAGCGCGCGTCCCTCGGCGCCGCGCTCAAGGCGGCCGTGGACCGGCTCGCGGAGGTCGACGCCGGCGACGCCGAGCGCATCCGCGAGTTCGGCGGCGAGGGCGACGCCCCCAACGACTGGCTCTGGTTCCTCTCCGCCGACAACGTGCCCGACCCGGACGCGCTCGAGGAGCTGCTCGACACGACCGAGCGGAACCCCTCGCTCGAGGTGACGGGCCCCAAGATCGTCCGCGCGGACGACCCCGGCGTGCTCGTCGAGTACGGCGAGTCGATCGCGCCGAGCGGCGAGTCGGTGCGGCTGCACGAGGACGCGCTCGACCAGGGCCAGTTCGAGCACCTCTCGGACGTGCTCGGCGTGGCCGCGGGCGGGATGCTCGTGCGCCGCGACACGTGGGAGCGCCTCGGCGGCTTCGACCCGGGCCTGGACGCCGTCGACGACGCGCTCGACTTCTGCGTGCGGACCTGGCTCAGCAACGGCCGCGTCATCCTCAGCCCCGGCGCCCGCGTCGAATCGCTCGCCGAGAAGGCGACGGGCACGAGCCGCATCGGCCGGCGCACCCGCGCCCTGCAGCGCTACCGCATCGAGCGCACCGCCGCGCTGCACCGCGGGCTCGTGTGGGCCGGCGGCTTCGAGTTCGTGCTGCGCTGGCTCCTGCTGCTGCCGGGCGCCTTCGCCCGCGCGGTGCTCCATCTGCTGCGGAAGCAGCCCGGCCGCATCCTGCCCGATTTCCGCGCGGCGCTCACCGTCCTCTTCGGGCGCACCAGGGCGGGCGCCGCGCGCCGGCGCTTCCGCGCGACGGGCAAGCACTCGCTCTCGAGCCTCGAGCAGCTGCTGATCTCGCCCTCCGAATGGCGCACGATGAAGGCGAACCGGCGCGACGAGTACCGCGCCATCATGCAGCAGGGGCGCGACCGCTACAACTTCGTGACCGGGGGCGGCGGCTGGGTGCTGCTGCTCGGCGTCATCGTGTCGCTCGTGCTGCTCTTCCCGCTGCTGCGCACCGGCGTGCTCTCGGGCGGCGCGCTGCTGCCGCTGTCCACCACGCTCGGCGAGCTGTGGAGCAACACCGGCTACGGTCTGCGGGACGCGGGCGGCGGCGTCGGCGTCTCGGATCCCTTCACCTTCGTGCTCGCCGTGCTCGGCACGGTGACGTTCTGGCAGCCGAGCCTCGTGGTCGTCGCGCTGTGGCTGCTCGCGATCCCGCTCTCGGCGGTGGGCGCCTGGTACCTCATGGCGCGGTTCACCCGGCGGGCCTGGCTGCGCGCCGCCGGGGCGCTGCTGTGGATGGCGTCGCCCACCCTGCTCGTCTCGCTCGCCGACGGCCGGCTCACCGGGCTCATCGTGCACGTCGCGCTGCCCTGGCTGTTCTTCACGGGCTTCGCCGCCTCGCGGAGCTGGGCGTCCGCCGCGGCCTGCTCGCTGCTGGCGCTCGTGGTCGCGGCGAGCTCGCCCTCGCTCATTCCCGTGCTGCTCGTGCTCTGGATCGTCTCGGTGCTGCTCGCGGGCCGGGGCTGGATGCGCCAGTCCTTCCTGCCCATCCCGGCCGCCGCGATGTTCCTGCCGCTCGCCGTGACGCAGATCAACCGGGGCCGGCCGCTCTCGTTCTTCGCCGACCCCGCGCTGCCCGTCGCCGTGGAGCCGACCCGCGGCTGGCACGCGGCGCTGCTCTTCCCCGACCAGGAGCTCGGCGGCTGGACGGGGCTGCTCGACGCGCTCGAGCTGCCCGTGCCCGCCGCGCTGCTCATCGCCGTGCTGCTCGCGCCGCTGCTGCTGCTCGCGCTGTACGGCCTGTTCACGCGCGGCTGGCGGCTGGCGCTCGCCGGGCTCGGCATCGCGGCGCTCGGCCTCCTCACGGCCGGCGTCGCGGGCGGCTTCGCCTTCGCCACCTTCGCGGGCGAGCCGGTGCCGCTGTGGATCGGCCCGGCGCAGTCCCTCGGCTATCTCGGCCTCGTGTCGGCCGCGATCGCCGGGGCGGCGTTCCTCGGTCCGCTGCGGATCCCGGTGTCGGCGGTCGCGGTGCTCGCCGCCCTCGCCGTGGTGATCCCCGTCGCGCCGGCGCAGCTCACGGGCACGGCCGACGTGCACCCCTCGGACGGGCGCACCCTGCCGGCGCTCGTGGACGCCCAGGGCCGTGCCGCGTCCCAGCTCGGCACGCTCGTGATCACCCCGCTCGACCACGGCACCATGCAGGTGCGGCTCGAGCGCGGCTCCGGGCTCAAGCTCGACGAGGTCTCGACCCTCGCGACCACGAACCCCTCGCCCACCGCGAACGACGAGCGGCTCGCCGAGCTCGCGGTCGGATTCCTCTCGGAGGGCGCGACCAACCCCACGGCGGAGCTGCACGAGCTCGGCATCGCGTTCGTCCTCGTCGAGTCCGCCGAGAGCGGCGGCGGCGCGCTCGAGCAGCGGCTCATCACCGAGATGTCGACGAACGAGGCGCTGCAGGCGGCCGGCGACACCGGCGACTTCGGCGTCCTCTTCCAGGTGGTCAACGCCGCCGAGCAGCCGACCGACCCCGAGCTCGCCCAGCGTCTCGACCTCACGAACCTGCAGAACGAGCTCGGCCGCATCATGCTCATCGTGCAGGCGGCGGTGCTCGCGTTCGTCGTGCTGCTGTCGCTGCCGACCGGCGGCATCGCGGCGCGGGTGCGCACCCGCGCGCACCGCGGGGCGCGCAACTGGGAGCGCCTGCCCGAGGAGGGGACCTCGGGACTCGAGCGCTTCGGCTCGCTCTCGCAGGAGACCGTCGAGGTCTACGCCGAGGCGACGGGCGAGCACATCCAGCCTGCGACCCGAGGAGGCCAGCGTGACTGATCCGAGGCAGAACGAGCCGTTCTCGGTCGACCCCGAGCTGCTGAGCCCGCCCGAGTCCGACCCCTACGCGGTCGAGGACGGCGCCCCCGGCGCCGAGGGGCCGGCACGCGCGGCCGCGGGGGTCGCGGACGCGCAGGAGCGCGAGTCCGCCGCCGAGGGCGCTGCCCCGGCCGACGAGGCCGCGGACTCCGCTGCCTCGATCCCGGCGGTCCCGATCCCGGCGGGCTCGGCTGCCGAGGGTCCGGATGGCGCGGACGAGGACCGCTCGGAGGAGGACCCCGAGGACGGGGCGGCCGGCGCCGAAGCGCCCGACGAGGAGGCTCCGGCGGCGGAGGGCGCCGAGGGCGAGCGCCTCGACGCGCCGGAGGCCGGCGGGCAGGATGCGGACGAGCCGGGTGCGGAGCACGACGCGGACGCGGAGGATCCCGGGACCGCGGACGAAGCCGCCGCCGAGCCCGAGCCCGAGGCCGGCAGCGAGGCGGACGGCGAGGCCGGCACCGAGCCCGACCCCGAGGACGTGCTCGAGCCAGAGCCCTCGACCTCCTCCACCGAATCCGCCGCGCAGGTCACGAGCCTCGGCGGGTCGACCATGGCGCGCCGCGTGCGCCGGGCCCGTCGCGGGCAGCGCGCGCAGGCGCGCAGGCGCAACGTCGTCGGCGCGCTCACCCACACCGTCGGCGCGCTGAGCGCCGTGGGCATCCTCACGGTCAGCACGTGGGCGCTCGGCTGGATGCCGCTGCCCGAGCATCGGGCCGAGGCGGTGCAGGTCGACGTGGCGCCCGCCGCCGGGCTGCAGCAGCGCGTGTGCCCCGGCGCCGTGCAGCAGCTCGGACTCGCCGACACCGCCGACGAGGCGGTCCCGGTGGGCTCCCCGGAGCGCACGATCGCGGTCGAGCCCGGCTCCGCCGAGACCGTGGAGCTCGGCGGCGAGGACACCTCGCCCGTGACCGTCGAGGCGCCCGGCGAGGTCGACGGCGAGAGCGCGATCGTGAGCGGCTCCCAGTCCGTCTCGCTCAGCACGGACGACACGGCCGGCTTCGCCGCGTCCAACTGCGTGCAGCCGGCCGCGAACCAGTGGCTGCTCGGCGGCGCGACGACGATCGGGCACACGCTCGTGCTCGACGTCGTCAACCCGGGCAACGCCGACGCGCGCGTGAACTTCCAGATCTTCGACGTGTACGGCCAGGTGCAGCCGGGCGTGGCCGAGGCGGTCGTCCCGCCCGGCGAGCGCCAGCAGGTGACGCTCGCCGGCGTCACGCCGGACTCCGACGCCTTCGCGGTCCGGGTCACGTCCACGGGCTCGAGCGTCGCGGCCTTCCTGCACGAGACGATCACCGACACCCTCGACCCCAAGGGCGTCGAGGTCATCGGTCCCACGGCGCTGCCCGCCACCACGCAGGTGCTCCCGGGCGTCTTCGTGTACGGCCGGCCGGACCCGTCGCCCACCGCGCCCACCGACATCGGCACCACCCTGCGCATCCTCAACCCCGGCGACGCCGAGGCGACCGCGACGCTGACCGCCTACGAGGAGGACGGCACCGCTCACAGCCAGGAGCTCGAGCTCGCCCCGGGGCGCATCATCGAGCTGCCCTACGCCGACGTCCCGGAGGGGGAGTACACGATCGTGCTCGAGTCCTCGGCTCCCGTGCTGCTCGCGGGCCGGGTCGCCCCGCTCGACGGCGCCGAGTTCGGCTGGGTGCCCGCCTCGCCCGAGCTCGTCTCGGAGGAGCTCGTGCCGGTGCCCGAGGGGCCGAACCCGCGGCTCTCGCTCTACAACCCCGGAGACGAGCCCCGCGAGATCGAGATCGACGGCGCCGCCGTCACGATCGAGCCGCACGGCACGTACACGGAGGACGTGGACGCGGGCGGCACCGTGCCGCTCTCGAACGTGGACGGGCTCTCGGGCACGATCCACTACTCGGGCACCGCGCAGCTCTCGAGCATCCCCGTGCTGCCGGGCAACGCCGACGCCGAGCCCATCGGCGTGGTCCGCTAGCCGCCCCGCCGCGAGCGGCCTCTCGCGGTGCCGCAGGGTCCGCACCGCAAGGCCCGCGCGACGCGGGCGCCGGGGCGTACGCCGGGATCGTGTGCCAGACTGCGCGCATGGAGATCGCGCGGGCCTGGGACGTCATCGACCGAGTGCTGCACGACCGGGTGCCCGCGGTCGCCCGGACGCTGCGGGGGCCGGCCTCGGAAGCCGGGATCGACCGGCTTGCCGAGGCCGTGGGCCGCGAACTGCCCGAGGAGTTCGCGGCGAGCCTGCGGATCCACGACGGGCAGGACAACCCGACGTCCCTGCTCGACCTGTTCGACCACCAGACGCTCATGAGCGCCGAGGCGATGATCGAGCACTCCGCGATGCGGGTCGACGCCCTGGGCGACGACCTCGAGGACGTCGCGGACTGGATGGAGCCGGAGAAGGTCCGGCCCATCATGAACTGCCGAGGCTGGCTGCAGTTCACCCAGGCGGAGGCGTCCGGCTTCGCCCTCGATCTCGAGCCGCTCCCCGCCGGGGACTACGGCCAGGTGATCCACCTGCCGGTGGACGGGCTCACCCCGGCCCCGGAGTACGCCTCGTACGCGGCCTGGCTGAGCGACCTCGCCGAGCGCTTCGAGGCGGGCGCCTTCCGGGTGGAGGACGGCGACGGCATCTGGCTCGAGCGCTGAGCGGATGGGCCGACGGGCCGCTTCGCAGGCGACCGCGCTAGTGGCCGAGGAACTCCTCGAGGCCGCCGCCGAGGAGGTCGTCGACGGCGTGGATGACGAGGTGCTCGACGTACTCGCGGTAGGCGATCTGATCCCGCGGGTCCGAGAGCGAGAGCCGCGCGAAGCGCTCGATGGGCACCCGGTAGACGACGACGGTCCTGTCGTCGACGAGCTGCCAGCGCGCCATGCCGTCGCCGCCGTGCCGGACCTCGCCCTGGCGGGGCGGCAGCGAGGAGACGCCGACGCGCACGCCGCGCATCTTGTCGGGCGCCATGGCGCGGAGGAATCCGAGGGTCTCGCCGACCACCTGGTGGAACCGGGGGATGCGCCCGGTGAGCTGCGGCAGGTGCGGACCGGCCACGCTCGAGCGCAGCGACCGGCCGTGCCGGGAGCGCGAGCCTCGAGACCGGCGGATGCCCTGGTTTCGGCGGGAACGGACCATCCGCCAAGCCTACCCCCGCGGCCGTCCCCTCGCCCGGCCGTGTTCCCGCCCGGGGCGCGGCGCCGGGCGCGCTATCGTGGGGCGTATGCGTTCTCGTCCTTGCTGCCGGGTGGCGTGCTCCCGGCGCGCCGAGTACACGCTCACCTTCGACTACGAGGACCGGATGGCCGCCGTCGGGCCCCTCGCCGTGCGATCGGAGCCGCACAGCTACGACCTGTGCGCCTTGCACGCGGGCCGCACGACCGTGCCCGAGGGCTGGACCCTCGTCAAGCCCACGCCGATCGCGCCGGGCGCGGGCGACGCCCGCGCTCTCGACTGACGGGGCGCCGCGGGCCGCGACCTTCGGATGACCCGCCCGGGGTTCCGTTCGCGGTAGGTTTGCAGCTATGCACATTGCGATTCACCCGGCCGATCCGGCCGAAGCGGGCGACCCGCGGAGCGTGGTCAAGAACTACGACATCCGGGGCCTCGTGGGAGACACCCTCACCGAGCCGCTCGTCGCGGCGCTCGGCGCCGCCGCCGTCGACGAGCTCGAGCTCGCGGGCGCGGAACTCGTCATCGGCCACGACATGCGGGACTCGAGCCCCGCCTACGCGGCCGCCTTCGCGCGCGGCGCGCGGGCGCGCGGCGCCGACGCGGTGCACCTCGGCCTGTGCTCTACCGACATGAACTACTTCGTCTCGGGCAGCAGGGGCGCCGCCGCGGCGATGTTCACCGCCTCGCACAACCCGGCCTCGTACAACGGCATCAAGATCTCGCGGGCGGGCGCGCGCGGCATCTCCTTCGACACCGGACTCGGCGCGATCCGGGACCGCGCCGAGCGCTACCTCGCCGAGGGCGTCCCCGCCGCGGCGGCGGAGGGCGCGGAGCGGCGCATCGACGTGCTGACGGAGTACGCGCTCCACCTGCGCGAGCTCGTCGACCTCTCGGCCATCCGTCCGCTGAAGATCGTCGTGGACGCCGCGAACGGCATGGGCGGCCTCACGGTCCCGGCCGTGCTCGGCGCGGCCGCGGAGCTGCCCAAGCTGCCCCTCGAGATCGTGCCGATGTACTTCGAGCTCGACGGCGCGTTCCCCAACCACGAGGCCAACCCGCTCGACCCGAAGAACCTCGTCGACCTGCAGCGCCGGGTGGTCGAGGAGGGCGCCGATCTCGGGCTGGCCTTCGACGGCGATGCGGACCGCTGCTTCGTCGTGGACGAGCGGGGCCGCCCCGTCTCGCCCTCCGCGGTGTGCGCGATCGTCGCCGAGCGCGAGATCGTCCGCGCGGCCGAGGCGGGGGAGCGCGACATCCACGTGATCCACAACCTGCTGACGAGCAGGCACGTCGCGGAGACCATCGAGCGCGCGGGGGCCGTCGCGGTCCGCACGCGCGTCGGCCACTCGCTCATCAAGGCGGAGATGGCCGCGACCGGCGCCGTGTTCGGCGGCGAGCACTCGGCCCACTACTACTTCCGCGACTTCTGGGGCGCGGACAACGGCATGCTCGCCGCGATGCACGTGCTCGCGGCGGTGGGCGGGGGCGGCGAGCCCGTGTCGGCGCTCGCGGCGCGGCACACGCCCTACCCGGCCTCCGGCGAGATCAACTCGACGGTGACGGATGCGCCGGCCGCGTTCGAGCGCCTGGTCGCGGAGTTCGGCTCGCGCCCGGACGTGACGCTCGACGAGTTCGACGGGCTGACCTTCTCCAGCGTCTCCGGCGGGGAAGGCGCCGACGGCGCGGGCGGCTGGTGGTGGGCGAACATCCGCTCCTCGAACACCGAGCCGCTGCTGCGGCTCAACGTCGAGGCCGCGGACGAGGCGACGATGGCCGCGGTGCGGGACCGCGCGCTCGCCCTCATCCGGGTCTGACCGGTCCGGGCCGCGCCCCGTTCGCGGCGGGGGCGGTTCCGCAGTCCCTCGCCGCGCACTGCCGCGCCGCCGGGGCCGGGGGAACTGCCCGGGAGGATGCGGCACAATGAGGCTATGAGCGTGCGCACCCCGGACCCCGAATCCTCGTCAGGCTGGATGAGCGAGGACGAGCTCGCACTCATCCGACGCCGCGTGCCGATCCTCTACGTCGAGGCGATCCCGGTGCGCGTCGACGGCATGGGCAGGATCGAGCACTTCGGCCTGCTGCTGCGGGCCAACAGCGAGGGCATGATCACCCGCACCTTCGTCTCCGGACGGGTGCAGTACGGCGAGAACCTGCGCGGCGCGCTGCTGCGCCACCTCGAGAAGGACCTCGGCGCGATGGCCTTCCCCCAGCTGCCCGTCTCGCTCGCCCCGTTCACGATCGCCGAGTTCTCTCCGATGCCCGTGACCGAGCTGCACGACGAGCGCCAGCACGCGGTGGCGCTCGAGTACCTCGTGCCGGTGACGGGGGAGTGCGAACCGCGCCAGGACGCCCTCGAGGTCACCTGGGTGACCCCCGAGCAGGCGCGCGACCCCGACCTGCTCGACGAGCTCGAGGGCGGGCGGGGCAAGATCCTCCGCGCGGCGATCGGCCACGTCGCGGCCTGGTAGCCGCGCCCGCCGGGCCCCGGATGCGGGGCGCGGCTAGCGGATGAGGCGGGGCCGGTCCGCGCCCGGATCCGCGGGACCCTCGCCCGCCGGCCGATCCCGCAGGGCGCGCAGCATGAACCGGCTCGGGTCCGGCGCGGGCCGTCGCACCGCGTCCTCGAGGATCTCGAAGTCGCGGCGCGAGAGCTCGACCCAGCCGGGCCGCAGCCGCTCGCCCCAGAACGCCGTGCTCCGGGTCAGCTCCAGCAGGTCGCGCAGCGGTCGGATGGGCGCGATCCTCGCCTCCGGCAGCCAGTCGACGTCCACCCGCCACGGCGAGCGCCCGGGCGTGCCCGCCTGGTAGGGCTCCTCGGAGACCACCCGGCCGGCCTGGACCGCGGCGCGCAGCGGCTCGCCGTCGGGATTGCTCGTGCGGGGGCAGTACAGCACGACCCCGTCCGCGGGGCGCATCCGATCGAGCGGCTCGCGATCCCCGCGCGGCACCTGCGCCGCGCCGAGCTCGACGAGCTCCCGGGCGCGGTCGAGCGGCTGCACGATCAGCCAGTACCGGATCGCCATCCGCGCCCCCTTCCGCCGGTGACTCCAGTATCCCCGCTCCGGCGACATCGCGGGGCGACCGCGCGCCCGCGGCGCCCCCGGAGCGCGCGGAAACGCGAGGCGGCCCCGGCATCCCGGGGCCGCCTCGTCCGCGCGGAGCTCAGCGGAGCGCCGACTTGGGCACGCGCTCGTAGATCTCGCCGGCCACGACGAGGTCCTGCCACGACATGCCCACCGTCTTCAGCACGGTCGGCTTCGAGCGGTCGATCCTCCGCGCGCCGGTGAGCAGATCGCGCATCGGGATGAGCCGCTCGGCGTCGAACACGCCCTCCTCGATGGCGAGGACGATGTCGCCGGCCTCGCGCAGGGCCGTGTCCACGTCCTCGACGACGACGTTGGAGCGGGCGATGAGCGCCGAGTCGACCTCGCGGTGGTCGCGGTTGTGCGAGCCCACCGCGATCACGAGCGTGCCGGGGCGCACGTGCTCCGAGTCGAAGAGCGGCTCGTGCGCGCCCGTCGCGCATACGATCACGTCGGAGCCGGGCACCGTGACCGATCGGTCCACGGCGTGGCCCGTGCGGGCGAACCAGCCGTGCTCGGAGGCGTTCGCCGCGAACATCTCGGCCTTGCGGTCGTCGCGGCCGTCGACCACGATGCGTTCGAGCGTGGGGCGGACCTCCTTGAGCGCGAGCACGTGCGACCGCGCCTGCGTGCCGTAGCCGAACAGCAGCAGCCGCTCCGGCTCCCGCGGCAGCAGCAGATCGGCGACGAGCGCCGACAGCGCGCCCCCTCGCAGGGAGGTGAGCTCGTGCCCGTCGATGATCACCCGCGGCGTGGTCGTCTCCGCGTCCATGAGCAGGTAGACGCCCTGCACCCGCTCGATGTTGCGGCGGGTGTTGCCCGGGTTCACCGAGATCAGCTTCGAGCCGACCCAGCGCGAGGTCTCCGAGGGCATGAACAGCAGCTGCCTGCCGTCCTGGAGCGGCAGGATCTCGCGCGGGAAGTCCTGCGAGGGGTCGACGTCCTCGAGCAGAGCCCGGCGCAACGCGTCGATCGCGTGGCGGTAGGTGACGTGCGTACGGATGTGCGGAGTGGTGATGTGCGGAAGCGACACTGCTAGCCCTTCGTGTTGGCGGATCGAGGTCAGCCTAACCGGCGTCGCCTGCGATCCCCGCGGGCGCGCCCTATCGGCGGGCCGCGCGCGCCCGGCCGATCTCCTCGACCAGCCGCTCGATCGCGGAGTCCGGCGTGTCCCACGCGGTCATGAGCCGCACGACGCCGGGCAGCGCCGGCCAGTCGTAGAAGCCGATGCCCCGGGCCCGGACGGCGTCGGCCACCCCCGGCTCGAGCCGCGCGAAGACCGCGTTCGCCTCGACCGGCAGCGGCACCTCGCAGCCCGGGGCCCCGCGCAGCGCCTCCGCGAGCCGCCGCGCCTGGCGATTCGCGTGCCGGGCGTTCTCGAGCCACAGGTCGCCCTCGTACAGGGCGAGCAGCTGCGCCGCGATGAACCGCTGCTTCGAGGCGAGCTGCATCGAGAACTTGCGGATGTGCTCGACGCCGCGCACGGCATCCGGCTCCCGCACCACGACCGCCTCGGCGATGAGCCCGCCGTTCTTCGTGCCGCCCAGTGAGACGACGTCGGCGCCTTCGACGGCCTCCGCCAGGCCGAGGCCGTTCGCGGCCGCGGCGTTCGCGATGCGCGAGCCGTCGAGGTGCACGAGCATGCCCGCCTCCTTCGCGGCGGCGACGAGCGCGCGGGCCTGCTCGGCGGAGTACACGGTGCCGAACTCGGTGGAGTTCGAGAAGGAGAGCACGTGCGGATACGCGCGGTGCGGATCGTCCGGGTCGGCGGCCGCGGCCGCCCCGGCGACCTGCTCGGGCTCGAGCCTCCCGGTCTCCGTGGGCAGCCCGAGGATCTTCAGCCCGCCGACGCGCTCGGGCGCGCCCTGCTCGTCGGTGTTGATGTGCGCGCTCGCGGCGGCGAGCACCCCGCCCCAGCGGGGCGTCAGGGCCTGGAGCGCCACGACGTTCGCGCCCGTGCCGTTGAACACCGGGAACACCTCGGCCCGCTCGCCGAAGCGCTCGCGCACCAGCTCGCGCAGCCGCTCCGTGTACGGGTCGCCGCCGTAGCCGGGGACGTGGCCGCCGTTGGCGCGGGCCAGCGCCTCGAGCACGAGGGGATGCGCGCCGGCGTAGTTGTCCGAGCCGAAATGGATGCGCTCGGGGTCGTGCAGCGGCGTCGGGGTCTGCTGTGGTGCGCTCACGCGGCTCCTTCGATGCGGGCGGGGACTGACCTGGCGATCCTATCGCCGCGCCGCGCCGAGGTCAGCGCTCGCGCTCGCTCCAGCGGATGAGGAAGCGGCGGTCGAAGCCGCGGGAGCAGCGCGCGCAGGACATCGCGCGCTGCCCGGGGCGGCGGAAGCGGTAGATGCGGTGCTCGTTCGGGCAGGTGCCGATCCAGCGCGCGTACTCGCTCGCGACGCGGCCGTCGTGGGTGCGGCCGCCGACGTAGCCGAGCTCCGCGGCGATGCGCCGCCACTCGGGGCCGTGCCCCGCCCCGGGCCCCGCGAGGGCGTGCCCGAGCTCGTGGAGCAGCGTCTGCCGCACCTGCTCCTCGGGCTCCATGGCGGTGAGGTAGCGCGAGACCGTGATGCGGCGTCGGGCGTAGTCGCACATCCCCGCGCGCGTCTTGGCGCGGTCGTAGTCGAAGGACCAGGAGTCGTCGAGGTGCTCGGCGATGAGCCGCTCCGCGAGCGCCCGCACCCGCTCGAGATCCGCCACGGGCGGCGCTAGTTGTCGATCGAGCGGATGGGCTCGTCGAAGGACTCGGGCGCGGCGCCCTCGAGCTTGGCCCGCATGACCTTGATCGCGAACTTCGTGGATTCGAGCTGGTCCTGCGGGGTGCCGTCGGTCTCGCGGTACTTGAGCGCGCGCTCGAAGTCGGCGAGGGCCTCCTCGAAGCGGCCGAGGTCGTGGTAGACCTTGCCCCGGTGCTGCAGCGCGAAGCCCGCGAGCGCGCTCCAGTCGTGGGCCGCGGCCTCGTCCACGCAGCTCGTGAGCTCGTTGAGCGCGACGTCGAGCTTGCCGCGGAACTGCTCGACCTGCGCGCGGCGCACGCGCGCCGCGAGCGAGTCCTCGCGCGAGCCGGTGAAGCGGGACTGGCGGCAGGCGGCCTGCGCCTTCTCGAAGGCCTCGTCCAGGCGGCCGAGCATGCGCAGGAGCGCCACCTGCTCGTTCAGCGCGGGCAGCGAGCGGAACTTGCCGATTTCCTCGAGGCGCGTGGCAGCCGCATCCGCGTCGATGCGCTCGCGCAGCGTCTCGGGGTCGTAGCCAAGGATGATCGGGGAATCAGACACGAGACCGAGGGTAGCGATTCGGGGTGCGGAAATCCCGCAATGCGCGCGGGGTGGCACGGATCCCGTCGGTTCCGGCGGGGGAGGGGCCGCGCCCGGCGCGGGACGGGGTCAGACCCCGCGACGTTCCCACCCGCCGTGGGCACACCCCGGGCCCCGCGCGGGGCGGGGTCAGGAGCGGTCGCCGAAGACGTCGCCCGGCAGCGGCGAATCCGTCGCGTCGGCATCTCGCACCGGCGCCGCGCCGCCGAGCCAGCGCTCCGCGCGGACGTCGTCGTGGACGCTCGCGGGCGGGAAGCCGCTCGCTACGAGCCGGGCCAGGCCGGGCAGGTCGAGGCCCGCGGGGGAGGCGGCGGCGACGATGTTCCCGAACCTGCGCCCCTTGAACACGGCCGGGTCGGCGATGAGCAGCGCGGGGCCGATCGCCTCGCGGATGGTCGCGATCTCGCCGCGCGCGAAGCGGAGGTCGTGGCCGTCGGCGATGTTGACCAGCAGCACGCCCTCGGGCTGCAGGAACTCGCGCAGCGCCTCGAAGAACTCGAGCGTGGTGACGTGGCCGGGGGTCTGCGCGCCCGAGAACACGTCCACGACGAGCGCGTCCACCGTGCCGCGGAGCCCGCGGGGGAGCCGGTCGAGCTGGGCGCGGGCGTCGCCGTAGCGCATGCGGATGGAGGCGTGCTGCGGCAGCGGCGCGACGGCGCGCACGAACTCCACGAGGTCCTGCTCGAGCTCGATCACCTGCTGGCGGGATCCGGGGCGCCGGTGCTCGATGAAGCGGGGGAGGGTGAGCGCGCCCGCGCCGAGGTGCAGCGCGGTGATGCGCCGGCCCTCGGGGAACGCGAGGTCGAGCACGTGCCCCATGTGGCGCACGTAGGCGAACGCGAGGGACTCGGGGTCGTCGAGGTCCACCTCGGACTGCGGGGTGCCGTCCACGAGGAGCGTGATGCGCGAGCCGTCCCTCGCGGCCTGGGCGCGCCGGCCGGAGGCGAGCGTCACGGTGAGGTCGGAGTCCTGTCGCTTCCTGGCCATGCGCACCATCCTGCCACCGAACGGCCCCGGGGCGCCCGGACCGGGTGCACTGATTTGAATAGATCAAAACAGTCTTTTGATCTATTCAAATCAACGCTAGGATCGGAGGCATGACCGCACACGACGCACCCACGTGGACCGAACGCCTCCGGGCGGCCGGTCTGCGCGTCACGTCGCGCCGGCTGGCCGTGCTCGATGCGCTGGACGCGCATCCGCACGCCTCGGCCGACGAGGTCTATGCCCGCACCGCGCAGACGGTGCCGAGCATCACCAAGCAGGCCATCTACGTGAGTCTCGGCGACTTCGTCGAGCACGGGCTCATCCGCAGGCTCGACCCCCCGGGGTCGCCCGCCCGCTACGAGACCCGCACGGAGGACAACCACCACCACCTCATCTGCGACGAGTGCGGCGCGATCGTCGACGTCGACTGCGCCGTGGGGGAGGCGCCCTGCCTCGCCCCCTCGCACGATGCGGGCTTCTCGGTGCGGGTCGCCGAGGTCACCTACCGCGGCACCTGCCCGGAGTGCCTGGCCCGGGCCGATGCGCTGGTGGCGCAGTCCTGACCGCGCGAGATGCCGACCCCCTGACCATCAAACACACCACGAGGAGAGACCGTGACTCAGTTTGAGACCAACATCGACCCGACGCTGCCGTCGACCCGGCAGAACGGCGCCCCCGCGGAGAGCGACCGCAACTCCCTGACCGTCGGCTCGAACGGCCCGATCGTGCTGCACGACGTGCAGCTCGTCGAGACGCTCTCGGCGTTCAACCGCGAGCGCGTGCCGGAGCGCAACCCCCACGCCAAGGGCGCCGGCGCCTTCGGCGAGCTCGAGATCACCGAGGACGTCTCGCAGTGGACGCGCGCCAAGGTCTTCCAGAAGGGGTCCAAGACCCGTTCGCTCCTGCGCTTCTCCACCGTGGCCGGCGAGCAGGGCTCGCCCGACACCTGGCGCGACGTGCGCGGCTTCGCGCTGAAGTTCTACACCGAAGAGGGCAACCTCGACATCGTCGGCAACAACACCCCGGTGTTCTTCCTGCGCGACCCGATGAAGTTCCCGCACTTCATCCGCTCGCAGAAGCGCCTGCCCGACTCGGGCCTGCGCAACAACACCATGCAGTACGACTTCTGGACCAACAACCCCGAGTCGGCGCACCAGGTGACCTACCTCATGGGCGACCGCGGCCTGCCCCGCTCGTGGCGCGAGATGAACGGCTACTCCTCGCACACCTACTCGTGGATCAACGAGGCCGGCGAGATCTTCTGGGTCAAGTACCACTGGATCTCGGAGCAGGGCGTCCACACCATCTCCAACGAGGAGGCCGAGCGCCTCGCGGGCGAGGACGCGGACTTCCACCGCCGCGACCTCTTCGACGCGATCGAGCGCGGCGAGCACCCGTCGTGGACCCTCAAGGTGCAGGTCATGCCCTACGAGGACGCGAAGCAGTACCGCTACAACCCGTTCGACCTCACGAAGGTGTGGCCGCACTCGGACTACCCGCTGCACACCGTCGGCCGGCTCACGCTCAACGAGAACCCGGAGAACTTCTTCGCGCAGATCGAGCAGGCCGCCTTCGCGCCCTCGAACTACGTGCCCGGCACCGGCATCTCGCCCGACAAGATGCTCATGGGCCGCATGTACGGCTACGCCGACGCGCACCGCTACCGCATCGGCACGAACTTCGCGCAGCTGCCGGTGAACCGTCCGATCGTGAAGACGAACAGCTACACCTTCGACGGCAACATGCGCTTCGACCACTCGGGCAGCGCCCCCGTGTACGCGCCGAACTCCTACGAGCGCCCGCACTCGGACGAGACCGGCAAGGTCGAGAACAACTGGACCTCGGACGGCGACCTCGTGCGCAGCGCCTACGCCCTGCACCCCGAGGACGACGACTTCGGCCAGCCCGGCAAGCTCGTCCGCGAGGTGTGGAACGACGAGCAGCGCGCGCAGTTCGTCGAGACCGTCGCCGGCTCGCTCGCGACCGTCGAGGAGCCCGTGCTCTCGCGCGCCTTCCAGTACTGGAAGAACGTGGACGCCGAGTGCGGCGACCGCATCCAGAAGACGGTGCTCGAGGGGCGCGCCGAGGCCGGCGAGATCCCCGGCGGCGACCCCGCCAACCCGTAACCCGCGGTCTTCCGCCCGGCGTCCCCGCACTCCTCCGGAGCGCGGGGACGCCGCCGTTTCCGGGGGTCTCGGCACCTCCTTAGTGCCGATGCCGCTCCACCGAATCTTGGCGTCCCCGTGCATCTGAGCGCGAAGCTGGCGCCCGGACGTCGACTGGCGCCGTTCGAGCCGGCGCCTCCCCGCCAAAATTCCGTGGGGCGGGGCAGGGCAGGGCGGCGCGGGTCAGGGGCGGTGGGCGTCGGCGGCGGGGTTCTGCGGCGGGAGGCCCGCCTCGATGCGCCAGCGGTTCAGGAAGCCGCGCTCCCTGCCGAGCGTGGACGGCAGGCCGTGGCCCGGGTAGAACACCGTCTCGTCGGGGTAGCGGCGGAACAGCCGCTCCACCACGTCTGCGAGCAGCCGCTCGGTGCGCTCGGGATCGCCCTGCGTGTTGCCGATGCCGCCGGGGAACAGCGAGTCGCCGGTGATGAGCCGAGGGGCCTCGCCCGGTTCGACGACGGCGAGGGCGATCGAGCCCTCGGTGTGGCCTCGCAGCCCGATGGCCTCGACGCGCAGCCCGCCGACGCGGATCACGTCGCCGTGCTCGAGGGGCCGATCGGTCGGCACCGGGATGCCCGGCGCGTCCGCGGCGCCGGCGAGGGTCGGCACGCCGAGGGCGTCCCGGACCTCGGCGAGGGCCTGCCAGTGGTCGGCGTGGCGGTGCGTCGTGAGGATGCCGATCGGCTCGACGGGCGCCCGGCCCGCCTCGGCCGCGCGGGCGCGGGCGATGTCGAGGAGCTCGAGCACGCGCGGCGCGGCGTCGGCCGCGTCGACGACGAGCGCGGCGCCCGTCGCGGTGTCCACCACGATGTAGCAGTTGTTCTCGAAGTCGTTGAGTTCGGCGTAGTGCAGCTCGACCGCGCCGAATCCGTCGATGTGCGGGGCGAATGGATGGGTCATGCGGTTGAGGGTACGCGGAATCTGAGGTATAGACATGCGCGCGAACAGCCCCTATAGTGGATCATTGCGCTTCGTCGCTCCATGCCTTCATATTGCGGTCGGCTTGGTGGATCCCCGTTCAGCAGCTCTCGACCCCATCCGCGCACTTCGCGCCGTGGCTTCCGAGAGCTCCCGTTCCTCGTCATCGAGGTGCGAGCCTGGGCAGCAGCTCAGAGTTTACACGCTCCGAGACTCGGAACGGGGGATTTCCATCGGGCGGCGGGGCCTTCCCCACGACCATATGCATTGAGCGTCCCGTTCGCCGCGGGATGCGTGGAGGTATTTCTTTTGGCTGCTGCGAGCAACGCAACTCCCATGCCGAAGTCGGGTCGGAACGCGCACCGGCTGTCGTTTGCACAGATCAAGGACACGCTCGAGGTCCCCGATCTGCTGTCACTGCAGACCGATTCGTTCGATTGGCTCGTCGGCAACGAACACTGGAAGGCCCGTCTGGCCTACCAGGAGGCCACCAGCGGTGGTGACAACATCGCCCGCATCTCGGGGCTGGAGGAGGTCTTCGAGGAGATCTCCCCGATCGAGGACAACGCGGGGGCCATGCAGCTTGCGTTCCGCAACCCCTACCTCGAGCCCGAGAAGTACTCGATCGACGAGTGCAAGGAGCGGGGCAAGACCTACTCGGCGCCGCTTTACGTCGAGGCCGAGTTCATGCGCTTCGAGACCGGCGAGATCAAGACCCAGACGGTCTTCATGGGCGACTTCCCGCTCATGACCGACAAGGGCACGTTCATCATCAACGGCACCGAGCGCGTCGTCGTGTCGCAGCTCGTGCGCAGCCCCGGCGTGTACTTCGAGCGCACCCCCGAGAAGAACTCCGACCAGGACGTCTACTCGGCCCGCGTCATCCCGCAGCGCGGCGCATGGCTCGAGTTCGAGGTCGACAAGAAGGGCAACGTCGGCGTCCGCATCGACCGCAAGCGCAAGCAGTCGGTCACGGTGTTCCTCCGCGCCATCGGCCTCACCGAGGAGGACATCCGCGCCGACTTCGCCGGCTTCGAGACCATCCTCGAGACCCTCGCGAAGGACGACCCGAAGATCCAGACGCAGGAAGAGGCCCTGCGCGACATCTACCGCAAGATCCGCCCCGGCGAGCAGGTCGCCTCGGAGGCGGCGCGCGCGCTGCTGGACAACTTCTACTTCAACCGCAAGCGCTACGACCTCGCCAAGGTCGGCCGCTACAAGCTCAACCGCAAGCTCGGCCTCGAGGCGCCGATCAGCGACTCGGTGCTGTCCACCGAGGACATCGTCGCGATCATCCGCTACCTCGTGGCGCTGCAGCGCGGCGACGAGACGATCGAGGGCACCCGCAACGGCGGCGAGCTCGTCGACATCCCCGTCGAGACCGACGACATCGACCACTTCGGCAACCGCCGCATCCGCGCGGTGGGCGAGCTGATCCAGAACCAGGTGCGCACCGGCCTCAGCCGCATGGAGCGCGTCGTGCGCGAGCGCATGACCACGCAGGAGATCGACTCGATCACCCCGCAGTCGCTCATCAACGTGCGCCCGGTCGTCGCCGCGATCAAGGAGTTCTTCGGAACCTCGCAGCTGTCGCAGTTCATGGACCAGAACAACCCGCTCGCGGGCATCACCCACAAGCGCCGCCTCTCGGCCCTGGGCCCCGGCGGCCTCAGCCGCGAGCGCGCGGGCGTCGAGGTCCGCGACGTGCACCCCTCGCACTACGGCCGCATGTGCCCGATCGAGACGCCGGAAGGCCCGAACATCGGCCTGATCGGCTCGCTCGCGACCTTCGCGCGCATCAACTCCTTCGGCTTCATCGAGACCCCGTACCGCCGCGTGCGCGACGGCGTGGTCACCGACGAGGTCGACTACCTCAGCGCCGCCGAGGAGGACGAGTTCGTCGTGGCCCAGGCCAACGCGCAGCTCGACGGCGACAACCGCTTCATCGAGGAGAACGTGCTCGTCCGCCTCAAGGGCGGCGAGGTCGAGCTCGTGCCCGGCGACGAGGTCGACTACATGGACGTCTCGCCGCGCCAGATGGTGTCGGTCGGCACCTCGCTCATCCCGTTCCTCGAGCACGACGACGCGAACCGCGCCCTCATGGGCGCGAACATGCAGCGCCAGGCCGTGCCGCTGCTCCGCGCCTCCTCGCCGATCGTCGGCACGGGCATGGAGAGCTACAGCGCGATCGACGCGGGCGACGTGGTCACCGCGGTCAACGCCGGCGTGGTCACCTCGGTCTCGGCCGACCAGGTCGTCGTGCAGACGGACGAGGGCGGCTCGGAGTCGTACTTCCTCCGCAAGTTCGAGCGCTCGAACGCGGGCACCTGCTACAACCACCGCGCGATCGTCAAGGCGGGCGACCGGATCGAGGTCGGCGAGGTCATCGCCGACGGCCCGTCGACCGACAACGGCGAGCTCGCGCTGGGCAAGAACCTCCTCGTGGCGTTCATGCCGTGGGAGGGCCACAACTTCGAGGACGCGATCATCATCTCGCAGAACCTCGTGCGCGACGACGTCCTCTCCTCGATCCACATCGAGGAGTACGAGGTCGACGCCCGCGACACCAAGCTCGGCAAGGAGGAGATCACCTCCGACCTGCCGAACGTCTCGCAGGAGATGCTCAAGGACCTCGACGAGCGCGGCATCATCCGCGTCGGCGCCGAGGTGCACCCCGGCGACATCCTCGTCGGCAAGGTCACGCCGAAGGGCGAGACCGAGCTGAGCGCCGAGGAGCGCCTGCTCCGCGCGATCTTCAACGAGAAGAGCCGTGAGGTGCGCGACACCTCCCTCAAGGTGCCCCACGGCCAGAACGGCACCGTCATCGGCGTGAAGGTGTTCGACGTCGAGGCCGGCGACGACGAGCTCGGCTCGGGCGTCAACCAGCGCGTGGTCGTGTACATCGCCCAGAAGCGCAAGATCACCGAGGGCGACAAGATGGCCGGCCGTCACGGCAACAAGGGCGTCATCGCGAAGATCCTGCCGGAGGAGGACATGCCGTTCCTCGCCGACGGCACCCCGGTGGACATCATCCTGAACCCGCTGGGCATCCCGAAGCGCATGAACCTCGGCCAGGTGCTCGAGACGCACCTCGGCTGGGCGGCATCGCAGGGCTGGGACGTCGACGGCGCCCCCGAGTGGGCCAACGAGCTCCCCGAGGAGGCCTTCCACGTCGAGCCCGGCACCAAGGTCGCGACCCCCGTCTTCGACGGCGCGACCCAGGACGAGCTGCGCGGCCTGCTCGCGTCCACCCGCCCGAACCGCGACGGCGAGCGCCTGATCGGCGAGAGCGGCAAGACGGAGCTCTTCGACGGCCGTTCCGGCGAGCCCTTCCCGGACCCGATCTCGGTGGGCTACATGTACATGCTCAAGCTGCACCACCTCGTGGACGACAAGATCCACGCGCGCTCGACGGGCCCGTACTCGATGATCACCCAGCAGCCGCTCGGCGGTAAGGCGCAGTTCGGCGGCCAGCGCTTCGGCGAGATGGAGGTGTGGGCCCTCGAGGCCTACGGCGCCGCCTACACGCTGCAGGAGCTGCTCACGATCAAGTCCGACGACATCGTCGGCCGCGTCAAGGCCTACGAGTCGATCGTCAAGGGCGAGAACATCCAGAAGGCCGGCATCCCCGAGTCCTTCCGAGTGCTCGTCCGCGAGATGCGCTCGCTCTGCCTGAACGTCGAGGTGCTCTCGGCCGACGGCAACGTGCTCAGCCTCGAGGAGAACGACGACGACGCCTACCGCGCCGCCGAAGAGCTCGGCATCAACATCTCCACTCGCTTCGAGTCTTCCTCGGTCGACGAGATCTGACCGACCCCCGATACGAAGCATTCCAACTAGGGAGAAAACTTACAGTGATCGACGCAACCAAGTTTGACAGCCTCAGCATCGGGCTGGCGACGTCGGAGGACATCCTCGCCTGGTCCCGCGGTGAGGTGAAGAAGCCGGAGACCATCAACTACCGGACGCTCAAGCCCGAGAAGGACGGCCTGTTCGGCGAGCAGATCTTCGGGCCCTCGCGCGACTGGGAGTGCGCGTGCGGCAAGTACAAGCGCGTGCGCTTCAAGGGCATTATCTGCGAGCGCTGCGGCGTCGAGGTGACCAAGTCCGCGGTGCGCCGCGAGCGCATGGGCCACATCAAGCTCGCCGCGCCCGTGACCCACATCTGGTACTTCAAGGGCGTCCCCTCGCGCCTCGGCTACCTGCTCGACATGGCGCCGAAGGACCTCGAGAAGGTCATCTACTTCGCGGCCTACATGGTCGTCGAGGTGGACGAGGAGGGTCGTCACGACGACCTGAGCGACCTCGAGAAGGAGAAGAACCTCGAGATCCAGACTCGCGCGAACCAGCGCGACTCGCAGATCAACGAGCGCCTCGCGACCCTCGAGAAGGAGCTCGCCGCGCTGGAGGAGGAGAACGCCACCTCCGACCAGCTCAAGAAGGCGAAGGATGCGGGCGAGAAGGAGATGGCGCGCATCCGCAAGGAGTTCGACCGCGACATCGAGCAGCTCGAGCGCGTCTTCGAGTCCTTCAAGAACCTGAAGATCGGCGAGCTCAAGCCGGACGACGCGGATTACGCCGAGCTCGAGGACCGCTACGGCGACTACTTCGAGGCCCACATGGGCGCGGAGGCGATCCAGAACCGCCTGCGCGGCTTCGACCTCGAGGCCGAGGCGGATCTCCTGCGCGAGCAGATCCAGAACGGCAAGGGTCAGAAGAAGATCCGCGCCATCAAGCGCCTGCGGGTCGTGAACGCGTTCCTGCAGACCGAGAACAAGCCCGAGGCCATGGTGCTCGACGTGATCCCCGTGATCCCGCCCGAGCTCCGCCCGATGGTGCAGCTCGACGGCGGCCGGTTCGCGACGAGCGACCTCAACGACCTCTACCGTCGTGTGATCAACCGCAACAACCGCCTGCAGCGCCTGCTCGACCTCGGGGCCCCCGAGATCATCGTGAACAACGAGAAGCGCATGCTGCAGGAGGCCGTCGACGCGCTGTTCGACAACGGCCGCCGCGGCCGCCCCGTCACGGGCACCGGCAACCGCGCCCTCAAGTCCCTGAGCGACATACTCAAGGGCAAGCAGGGGCGTTTCCGCCAGAACCTCCTCGGCAAGCGCGTGGACTACTCGGGCCGCTCGGTCATCATCGTGGGCCCGCAGCTCGAGATGCACCAGTGCGGTCTGCCCAAGCAGATGGCGCTCGAGCTGTTCAAGCCCTACGTCATCAAGCGCCTCATCGACCTGGGCCACGCGTCCAACATCAAGGCGGCGAAGCGCTCGGTCGAGCGCGCGAAGCCCGAGGTGTGGGACGTGCTGGAAGAGGTCATCCGCGAGCGCCCCGTGCTGCTCAACCGCGCGCCCACCCTGCACCGTCTCGGCATCCAGGCCTTCGAGCCGCTGCTGGTCGAGGGCAAGGCCATCCAGCTGCACCCGCTCGCGTGCTCGGCGTTCAACGCCGACTTCGACGGCGACCAGATGGCGGTCCACCTGCCCCTGAGCGTCGAGGCGCAGGCCGAGGCCCGCGTGCTCATGCTCGCCTCGAACAACATCCTCAAGCCCTCGGACGGCCGCCCCGTCACCCTGCCCTCGCAGGACATGGTCGCGGGCCTGTACCACCTCACCTTCGAGCGCGAGGACGCGGTCGGCGCCGGTCGCTCCTTCGCCTCGATCTCCGAGGCGATCATGGCCAAGGACGAGGGCACGCTGCACCTCAACGCGCCCATCACGGTGCGCCTCGAGCAGGTGGCGTTCCACGCGGGCGAGGAGCCCGAGGGCTTCGCCGAGGGCCGTCCCCACGCGATGAAGACCACGCTGGGCCGCGCGCTGTTCAACGAGCTGCTCCCCGAGGGCTACCCGTACCTCGAGGACACCATGACCAAGGGCCGGCTCTCGGGCGTGGTGAACTACCTCGCCGAGCGCTACGACAAGGACGTGGTGTCGGCGACGCTCGACCGGATCAAGGACGCGGGCTTCTACTGGGCCACGCGCTCGGGCATCTCGATCGCCGCCTCCGACGTGATCATCCCCGACACCAAGGACTCCATCATCTCGGAGACCGAGGCGAAGGTGGCCGAGCTGCGGGACGACTACGCCATGGGTCTGTCGACCCAGCAGGAGTACCGCGAGAAGACCATCGCCCTGTGGGAGGACGCCACCGAGCGCGTGGCGGCCGACACCCGCGAGCAGTTCCCCTCGACCAACTCGATCCACCGCATGGTGACGGCGGGTGCGAACGGCAACTGGCTGCAGGTGCGGCAGATCGCCGGCATGCGAGGCATCGTGGCGAACCCGAAGGGCGAGAAGATCGCGCGCCCGATCATCCACTCGTACCGCGAGGGCCTCACGGTGCTCGAGTACTTCTCGTCCACGCACGGCGCCCGCAAGGGCCTGGCCGACACCGCCCTCAAGACCGCGGACTCGGGCTACCTGACCCGCCGCCTCGTGGACGTGTCGCAGGACGTCATCATCCGCGAGGAGGACTGCGGCACCCGTCGCGGCCTCAAGCTCCCGATCGCGCAGACCAACGCGGCCGGCGAGGTCGAGCTCGCGGAGAACGTCGAGAACTCGGTGTACGCCCGCACGCTCGCGACCGACGTCACGGACGCGCAGGGCGAGGTGCTCGCGCACGCGGGGGAGTCGGTGGGCGACGTGCTCATCGAGCGCCTCTTCGAGGCCGGCATCACCGACGTCACCGTGCGCTCGGTGCTCACCTGCGAGTCGCAGGTCGGCGTCTGCCAGAAGTGCTACGGCCGCTCGATGGCCTCGAGCCACCTGGCCGACCTCGGCGAGGCCGTGGGCATCATCGCGGCCCAGTCGATCGGCGAGCCGGGCACCCAGCTGACGATGCGCACCTTCCACACCGGCGGTGTGGCCTCGGGCGCGGACATCACGCAGGGTCTCCCGCGAGTGCAGGAGCTCTTCGAGGCGCGCACCCCGAAGGGGCACGCGAGCCTCGCGAAGGTCGCGGGCCGCGTCACGATCCAGGACACCGAGCGCTCGCGCAAGCTCGTGCTGACCCCGGACTCCGAGGACGAGGAGGTCGTGACCTACCCCGTCTCGAAGCGGGCCGAGCTCCTCATCGAGGACGGCCAGCACGTCGAGCCGGGCACGCAGCTCATCGAGGGTCCGCTCGACCCGAAGGAGGTGCTCGAGGTCCTCGGCACCACCGCGGTCCAGAAGTACCTCGTGAAGGGCGTGCAGGAGGTCTACAACAGCCAGGGCGTGCCGATCCACGACAAGCACATCGAGGTCATCGTCCGTCAGATGCTCCGCAAGGTGACCATCAACGACTCGGGCGAGACCGAGATGCTGCCGGGCGAGCTCGTCGACCGCCAGCGCTTCCAGGCGCAGAACCGCCAGGCGGTCACCGAGGGCCGTCGCCCCGCGTCGGGCCGCCCCGAGGTCATGGGCATCACCAAGGCCTCGCTGGCCACCGAGTCGTGGCTGTCGGCCGCCTCGTTCCAGGAGACCACCCGCGTGCTCACGCAGGCGGCCATGGAGCAGAAGACCGACCCGCTGCTCGGGCTCAAGGAGAACGTCATCATCGGCCGTCTCATCACCGCGGGCACCGGTCTGCCGGTGTACGCGAACCAGGTGGTGGAGCCGACGGAGGAGGCGATCGCCGAGCGCTACCCGTTCGTGGAGTCCACCGAGGACTTCGACGAGGAGCTCACGTTCGTCGACTACGACAGCTTCACCCAGGGTGAGGACTTCGGCATCGACTTCGGTCAGAACAACTAGCGGATCCCTTCCGCGCGAACAGGCCCCGGCGGGGCTCCTCGGCACCGAGGAGTCCCGCCGGGGCCTTTTCCGATAGCTGGCCGGGCCGCGGCGTGGGGCGCGGGGCTGCCCGGCCCACCGCGGTTACAGTGGCGCTATGAATGACCAGCACCGCTCGACCCCGCAGCCCTATGACGACGGTCCGCGCTCGGCCGTCGACCCGCTGCTGCTGCCGCCGACGGCCCGGCGCCCCCGGTTGAGCCTGCACCCGGAGGAGCCCGCGACGGCTCGTCCGGAGGGCGGGGACGCCGATGGCGCGGCGGCGCCGGCGCAGGAGACCGCGGAGCCGGAGGGTGCGCCCATCGCGGCTCCCCCCGCGGCGGCGGATGTCGCGGCGGCCGAGGAGCCCGCGAGCGATGCCGGACGAACCGAGTCCGCCGCGGCCGAGTCCGTTGCAGACGAGCCCGTTGCGGCACCCGCCCCGGCCGCGGACGTCGCAGCCGCCGATGCGGCGAGCCCCGCCGCAACCGACCCCGAGGAAGCAGAGCACGACGTGAACCCCGCAGCGCCCCGTACCGACACGACCGCGGCGGCAGCCGCGGGGGCCGCCCCCGCCGATGATGCCGCGGCGGACGCGGCCATCTCCCCCGACGCCGAGCAGCCCTCGCGGAGCAGGCTCGACGAGGCGCTCGCGCGCTCGCGCTCGCTGCCGCTCGACGAGGCGATGCTCGAGGCGCGGCGCAAGGCGGCCGAGGAGGCCGCCGAGGCCGAGCGCCGGGCCGCCGAGGAGGAGGCCGCCGCCGAGGAGGCCGAAGCGGTCGAGGCGGCGGAGGAGGAGCGGGACGCCGAGCCCTTCGAGACCGTCGTCCTCCCCGAGGCGGAGGCGCTGCGCGAGGAGGACGAGGCCGAGGACGCCGAGGAGACCCGGGCGTTCGTCGAGGTCGAGGAGGAGCACGCCTCGACCGAGGGGCTCGTCATGCCCCCGCAGAAGCGGGGCAACCGGGTGTTCGCCCTGATCATGGCGGTCATCGCGAGCATCGTCTTCGCGGGCCTCTACGCCGCGGGCTTCGCCGCGGCCCGCTGGTTCTTCACCCCCGGCGTCGACCTGCTCGCCGGCGGGCTCGAGTTCATCGGCACCGCGGCCTTCTACGTGCCGGTGGCGATCTTCGGCGTCGTCATGATCCTCTGGTCGGTCATCTCGAACCGGGCCGGATGGTGGTCCTACATCCTCGGCAGCCTCGTGCTCGCGGTGCTCGTCGCCGCCGGCTACTACCTCGGGGTCGGCGCGCAGGAGCTCGTCAACGGCCGGCCTTGGTCGAACGAGGTGGTGATCTCCGCGATCCGCGACACCGCGCACCTGCCCGGCGCGCTGATCGCCTTCATCGCCGCGCGCGAGTCCGCGAACTGGATCGGCGGCCTCATCGCCGCCCGCGGGCGCCACGTCGCCAAGCGCAACGCGGCGGAGCGCTCGGAGTACGAGCGGCGGGTCGAGGAGGAGCGGGTGGCCAGCGCCGCCCACGTCGCGGACACCCTCGCCGAGGAGCCGCTCGACTCGGCCGCCACCGTCGACGCGAAGTAGGGGAGCGGGCATGAACGCCGCGCCGCAGGTCCGCGCAGAGCTCGACCTGCCCGAGGGCTGGGAGCCGCTCGACTGGCCGGGGACGATCGGGGGAGTGCGCCACCGGGTCGCGACGCGGGGCTTCACGCCCCAGGTGCTCGTCACGCTCGACAAATGGCCCGGCACCGTCGACGCGGCGCAGGCGATCGAGATCGTCCGCGCGCAGCTGCGGCAGAGCGGCGCCAGGGTGCTCGCGGCCGAGGAGCTCGGGGGCGAGCCGCCGCAGGCCGAGCTGCGCAGCGAGGTGAAGGACGGCAAGGGGCCGGTCCGGGGCCGCTACCGGCTGCAGCTGCTGCACGTGGCGGGGGATACGCTCGTGCTCACCTCGATCGCGACCTGCCTCAGGACGCAGGAGCCGGCGATCGCGGCCGACCTCGACCGCATTCTCGGCTCGGCGAAGCTCGTCACCCCCGGCTCGGATCGAGCTTGACCGCATTTTGCCTTATGGGTAAGCTGTTTCGGTACATCAATTATCGGCGTGCCTAAACGCGCGCGGTCGTCGCTTTCGTGCGAGTCTGCGTGGGCCGGAGCGCGGGGAGTCACCTCCTCGAGCCGCGGGCGTTCCCCGAACCCTTGCCTCACGAGTGCTGTGACCGGCGAGAACCCAGGGTGCAGGGCCGAGCCGAGCTGCGCAACGCAGCATCGCGAACATCGCAACCACAACAAGGAGAGCAAACAAGTGCCAACGATTCAGCAGTTGGTCCGCAAGGGCCGCAAGCCCAAGGTGTCGGGCTCCAAGTCGCCCGCCCTGAAGGCGAACCCGCAGCAGCGCGGTGTGTGCACCCGTGTCTACACCACCACCCCGAAGAAGCCGAACTCGGCACTGCGCAAGGTCGCCCGTGTGAAGCTGTCGAATGGCACCGAGGTCACCGCCTACATCCCCGGCGAGGGGCACAACCTCCAGGAGCACTCGATGGTGCTCGTCCGCGGCGGCCGTGTGAAGGACCTGCCCGGCGTGCGCTACCACATCGTGCGCGGCGCGCTCGACACCCAGGCCGTCAAGGACCGCAAGCAGGCCCGTAGCCACTACGGCGCGAAGAAGGAGAAGTAATGCCTCGTAAGGGCCCCGCACCCAAGCGCCCCATCGTCGTCGACCCGGTCTACGGCTCGCCCGTCGTCACGCAGCTCATCAACAAGGTGCTCATGCACGGCAAGAAGTCGGGCGCCGAGCGCATCGTCTACGGCGCGCTCGAGAACGTCGCGGCGAAGACCAACGAGGACGCCGTCCAGGTGCTCAAGAAGGCGCTCGACAACGTCCGCCCC
The DNA here is from genome assembly GCF_900163695.1 of Gulosibacter sp. 10. Classification (GTDB taxonomy): domain Bacteria; phylum Actinomycetota; class Actinomycetes; order Actinomycetales; family Microbacteriaceae; genus Gulosibacter. Next base: position 102,440 of record NZ_FUIC01000014.1, on the reverse strand, counting down.
ACCCTCGAGGTCCGTTCGCGCCGTGTCGGCGGCTCGACCTACCAGGTACCCGTCGAGGTCAAGCCCATCCGCGCGAACACGCTCGCGCTCCGCTGGCTGACCGACTACGCCAAGGCCCGTCGCGAGAAGTCGATGACCGAGCGTCTCACCAACGAGATCCTCGACGCGTCGAACGGTCTCGGCGCGGCCGTGAAGCGCCGCGAGGACATGCACAAGATGGCCGAGTCGAACAAGGCCTTCGCGCACTACCGCTGGTAGCTTTCCGCACCGGTCAACACGATGGTGTACTACTGCGTGTTGGCCGGTGATCCGCGTCGCCCTCACCGACCGACATCCTCTTCACCGCAACTCATACTCAACGGGAGATATCCGTGGCACAGGACGTGCAGACTGACCTGAACAAGGTCCGCAACATCGGCATCATGGCCCACATCGATGCCGGTAAGACCACCACCACCGAGCGCATTCTGTTCTACACGGGCGTCAACCACAAGATCGGCGAGAGCCACGACGGTGCGGCGACCATGGACTGGATGGCCCAGGAGCAGGAGCGTGGCATCACGATCACCTCCGCCGCCACCACCTGCTACTGGAACGGCACCCAGATCAACATCATCGATACGCCCGGGCACGTCGACTTCACGGTCGAGGTGGAGCGCTCGCTCCGCGTGCTCGACGGCGCGGTCGCGGTGTTCGACGGCAAGGAGGGCGTGGAGCCCCAGTCGGAGACCGTCTGGCGCCAGGCCGACAAGTACAACGTGCCCCGCATCTGCTTCATCAACAAGATGGACAAGCTCGGCGCCGACTTCTACCACTCGGTCGAGACCATCAAGTCGCGCCTCGGCGTGAAGCCCCTCGTGCTGCAGCTGCCGATCGGCATCGAGAGCGACTTCATCGGCGTGGTCGACCTCATCACCATGCAGGCGCTGACCTGGCGCGGCGACGCCAAGGGCGTCGTCGCCCCCGGCGCGGACGCCGTGGTCGAGGAGATCCCGGCCGACCTCAAGGAGCGCGCGGAGGAGTACCGCGCCGAGCTGCTCGAGTCGATCGCCGAGTCCAGCGAGGAGCTGATCGAGAAGTACCTCGGCGGCGAGGAGCTCACCGAGCAGGAGATCCGCGAGGCGATCCGCGACATGACCATCGCCGGCGAGGCGTTCCCCGTCATGTGCGGCACCGCGTTCAAGAACCGCGGCATCCAGCCGATGCTCGACGCCGTCGTCTCCTACCTGCCCTCGCCCCTCGAGGTGCCGCCGGTCCACGGCGTGGACGTCAAGGACGAGGAGATCGAGATCGTCCGCAACCCCGACACGAACGAGCCGTTCTCGGCCCTCGCGTTCAAGGTCGCGGTGCACCCCTTCTACGGCCGCCTCACCTACATCCGCGTGTACTCCGGTCACGTCGAGTCCGGCTCGCAGGTGCTCAACTCGACCAAGGGCAAGCGCGAGCGCATCGGCAAGCTGTTCCAGATGCACTCGAACAAGGAGAACCCGGTCGACTCGGTCACCGCGGGGCACATCTACGCGGCCATCGGCCTCAAGGACACCACCACCGGCGACACGCTCTCGGACATGAGCAAGCCGGTCATCCTCGAGTCGATGAGCTTCCCCGAGCCCGTGATCTCGGTGGCGATCGAGCCCAACTCGAAGGCCGACCAGGAGAAGCTCGGCGTCGCGATCCAGAAGCTCGCCGAAGAGGACCCGACGTTCCGCGTCGAGCTCAACCAGGAGACCGGCCAGACGACCATCTCCGGCATGGGCGAGCTGCACCTCGACGTCCTCGTGGACCGCATGAAGCGCGAGTTCAAGGTCGAGGCGAACATCGGCAAGCCCCAGGTGGCCTACCGCGAGACGCTCCGCCGCACGGTCGAGAAGTACGACTACACGCACAAGAAGCAGACCGGTGGTTCCGGCCAGTTCGCGAAGGTGCAGATCAAGCTCGAGCCCATGAAGGTCGAGGGCGACACGATCTACGAGTTCGAGAACGCCGTGACCGGCGGTCGCGTGCCGCGGGAGTACATCCCCTCGGTCGATCAAGGTATTCAGGACGCGATGCGCGTCGGTATTCTCGCCGGCTACCCGATGGTCGGCGTGAAGGCCACCCTGCTTGATGGTCAGTACCACGATGTTGACTCGTCGGAGATGGCGTTCAAGATCGCGGGCTCGATGGCCTTCAAGGAAGCCGCTCCCAAGGCGAGCCCCGCACTGCTCGAGCCCCTGATGAAGGTCGAGGTGCGCACGCCCGAGGAGTACATGGGTGACGTCATCGGCGACCTGAACTCACGTCGTGGCCAGATCCAGGCAATGGAGGATGCGTCCGGCGTCAAGCTGGTGCGAGCACTCGTACCGCTGTCGGAGATGTTCGGCTACATCGGCGACCTGCGCAGCAAGACCTCGGGTCGCGCGGTCTACTCGATGGAGTTCGACTCTTACTCGGAGGTCCCGAACGCTGTCGCGGAGGAGATCATCCAGAAGAGCAAGGGCGAATAGCACCCTGCTCAATCGCCTGGCGATTCGAGACCGGATCACCGGGTACCATATTCACCTGCCCAAATTTCCAAGTCTCGTCACGCACTGTAGTGTGAGTCGAGTCAAAGAAACCGTCCTGAGGAGGACCCACAGTGGCCAAGGCCAAGTTCGAGCGGACCAAGCCGCACGTAAACATCGGAACGATCGGTCACGTCGACCACGGCAAGACGACGCTTTCCGCCGCCATCTCGAAGGTGCTTGCCGACAAGTACCCGTCGGAGACCAACGTCCAGCGCGACTTCGGCACCATCGACTCGGCACCGGAAGAGCGCCAGCGCGGTATCACGATCAACATCTCGCACATCGAGTACGAGACCCCGAAGCGTCACTACGCGCACGTCGACGCCCCTGGTCACGCCGACTACGTGAAGAACATGATCACGGGTGCTGCTCAGATGGACGGCGCGATCCTCGTGGTCGCCGCCACCGACGGCCCCATGGCGCAGACCCGCGAGCACGTGCTGCTCGCCAAGCAGGTCGGCGTCCCCTACCTGCTCGCCGCGCTGAACAAGTCGGACATGGTGGACGACGAGGAGATCATGGAGCTCGTCGAGCTCGAGGTCCGCGAGCTGCTCGCTTCGCAGGGCTTCGACGAGGAGGCTCCGGTCGTCCACGTCTCGGCGCTCAAGGCCCTCGAGGGCGAAGAGAAGTGGGTCAACTCGATCCTCGAGCTCATGGACGCCGTCGACGAGAGCATCCCGGACCCGGTTCGCGACCGTGAGAAGCCCTTCCTCATGCCCATCGAGGACGTCTTCACCATCACCGGTCGTGGCACCGTCGTCACGGGCCGCGCCGAGCGCGGTACCCTCGCGATCAACTCGGACGTCGAGATCGTCGGCATCCGCCCCACCCAGAAGACCACCGTCACCGGTATCGAGATGTTCCACAAGCAGCTCGACGAGGCGTGGGCCGGCGAGAACTGCGGTCTGCTGCTCCGCGGTCTCAAGCGCGAGGACGTCGAGCGCGGCCAGGTCGTGGCCGCCCCCGGCTCCGTGACCCCGCACACCGAGTTCGAGGGCACCGCCTACATCCTCTCGAAGGATGAGGGCGGCCGTCACAACCCGTTCTACTCGAACTACCGTCCGCAGTTCTACTTCCGCACCACGGACGTGACCGGCGTCATCACCCTGCCCGAGGGCAAGGAGATGGTCATGCCCGGTGACACCGTCGACATGTCGGTCGAGCTCATCCAGCCGATCGCCATGGAAGAGGGCCTCGGCTTCGCGATCCGCGAGGGCGGCCGCACCGTCGGTGCCGGTACCGTCACCAAGATCAACAAGTAGGTCTGTCCGGTAGTCGGTTCGGCCCAGCCGTACGACTCCGTCGGGGTCGAGCAGTTCGCTGCTCGGCCCCGACTTCGTTTTCCCGCCCCGGCGACCGGGCGGCCTACAACTCCGGGCTGGTGTTTCCGCCGCCGCATGCTCCCTCGGTGGGCAATGGGCCGGACGGCGGCCCGCGCCCGCATAGGATGACTGGCGTCAGCAGACCATCACAGCCGAATGAGGTGCCCCATGTCGGATGACACGAACCGGCCGGTCGGGCCGGAAGAGCAGCGGCCCGGTCGGGGCGACGGCACGAACGGCGGCCCGGACCGCGGCTCGGGATACGGCGCCGGCCCGAACGCCGGCGGCGGCCCGGCGGGGAGCCCGAGCGGGACGGCCGGATACGGCGGCGGTCCGACGTACGGCGCGGCCCCGGGGGCGGCCGGGCAGGGCCAGGGTGCCGGCGGCGCCGCCGCGAACGGCGGGTCGCAGTACGGGGATCAGACCTCTGGAACGGGCGCCGGATACGGGGCGGAGCAGCCCTACGGCTCGAACCAAAGCTACGGGCCGAACCCGACGTACGGGTACAACCAGAGCTACGGCGGCGCTCGGCAGGAGGGCTCGGGGCGGACGAACGGCTCGAACCAGGTCGCCGGTGCGAACCAGCCGTACGGTGCGAACCAGACCTACGGTGCGAATCAGTCGTACGGCGGGGATCAGCGCTCCGGCCCGAACCGGACGTACGGCTCGAATCCTGCCTACGGGGGTGACCAGGCCTACGGGGCGGCGCCCGGTTCCGGGCAGCCGGACGGAGGGACGGGAGTACCGCAGGGCCACGGCGGCAGCGCCCCGGGTGCGCACCAGGGCGCCTACTCCCAGGGCACCTACGCGCAGGATGCCTCCGCGCAGGGCGGGACCTATGGGCAGGGCGGCTACTCGCAGGGCACCTATGCACAGGGCACGTACGGCGGCCAGTACCCGCAGCAGCCGGGGCCGAACAGCGCGTACGGGCAGCCGCCGAGCGGCTACGCGCCCACGGGGCCGGGCGGCCCCCGCAAGCGGAACCGGAAGCTGCTGTTCGGGATCATCGCCGCTGTCGTCGTGGTCGTGCTCGGCCTCGGCACGTGGGGCCTGTTCGCGCTGCTCGGCAAGTTCGGGGGAGCCCGCAGCCCCGAGGCGGCGGTGACCGACATGTTCGACAGCGTCGCCTCCTTCAACGTGGTCGACTCGGCGCTCGCACTCGCGCCGAGCGAGCGCGACATCTTCCAGGACGCGGCGCAGCAGCTCCAGCAGGCCGACATCGGCGCGAGCGAGGACGGCGAGCATCCGTCCGCGATGGACGCGCTCGAGGCCGCGGAGCGGGCGGTGGACATCGAGCGCGAGGACTTCGAGTACGAGACGGAGGAGATCGTCGAGGGCGTGGAGCTCGTGACGATCACCTCGGGCACCCTGATCGTCGACGGCGACGAGGAGGCGCTCGAGGCCGCCATGCAGGACCTCGCCTGGGCCATGGAGTACGAGTGGCAGAAGCAGACCGGGGCCGATGAGCAGGAGGCCGTCTCGGCGGCCGACGCCGCGACGACGGAGGTCGAGGCGCCGGAGCTGCCCTACGAGTTCGACATGACCATGCAGGGCGGCACGAGCGGGGACATGTTCCCCGAGGGATTCAGTGCGGTGACGGTCAAGGAGGGGAGCGGCTGGTACGTCAGCTACTTCATGACCTTCGCGCACTACATGACCCAGGCGTTCTTCGGCTACGGCGGAGGAGGGCCGTCCACGCCCGGCGACACGGTCGTCGAGGCGACGCCGGCGGCCACCCCCGAGGAGGTGGGCACGGGTCTCGCCGAGGCGTTCATGGAGGCTGGAACCGCAGCGTTCCAGGGGCAGAGCGGCGACTTCGAGTCCGGCATCGGCCTGTTCTCCGAGGCGGAGCGCACGCTCCTGTCCCTCTACGTGCTGCCGATGCTCAAGTACGCCCAGCAGGACTCGGGCGGCTACTCCACGGGCGAGCCCCTCGACTATTCGGTGGAGGGCGGATTCGAGCGCTTCGAGCACGAGGGCACCACGATGATCCTCCCGGACGACCTGCGGCTGACGGCGGACGGCGACACGCTCGTGCTCGACGGCTACTGCGCGACCGACGAGGGCTCGTACAGCGGCCCCTCGACGATGTGCCTGACCGACTGGCCGGGATTCGGCGAGCTCGGATTCGACGAGCTCGGACTCGTGGTCGTCCAGGAGGGCGGGGGATGGGTGTTCAGCCCGTACCGGACCATGGAGGTCTTCGTCGAGGCGGCGACGGACAAGTACCTCGAGCTGCGCGAAGAGGGCCGCCTGCACGAGCTGTTCGGCTAGGCGTACTCCCGCGAGCACGCGCGCGACCCGGGCCGTCGAAGAATCCGACACGCCCGGGTTGCGCGAAACTGCAGCCCGACCCTAAACTAGTGAAGTTCAATACTTCGGGCGTGCCATAGGCAGGCGCCCGAATCACTGTCGCGTTCGTGACGTGCCGACCGCCTCGCGGCCAGGTGCTTCCTCCGGCAGCAGAGCACAGCTCCGGCGTCATGGCGGGTCCTCGACTCCGCCGCGGCGCCGTACATCAGCCTGAGCGCACAGCGCTCCGGGCAGGTGACATTGACAGAAAAACAGTGGTGCACGCCAACTGCAAGCGCAGTCCGGGTAATGCATGTGAGGCCGATTCGAGCCCCAATTGATTGAGGAGTAGGACATGGCGGGACAAAAAATCCGCATCCGACTGAAGTCGTATGACCACGAGGTCATCGACAACTCCGCGCGCAAAATTGTGGACACCGTCACGCGCGCTGGTGCATCCGTCATCGGGCCAGTCCCGCTTCCGACGGAGAAGAACGTGGTAACGGTCATCCGTTCCCCCCACAAGTACAAGGACAGCCGCGAGCAGTTTGAGAAGCGCACCCACAAGCGGCTGATCGACATCGTCGACCCCACGCCGAAGGCCGTCGACTCGCTCATGCGTCTCGACCTGCCGGCAGACGTCAACATCGAGATCAAGCTCTAGAGGAACTCATGCCTACCGCTACCAAGACGTACAAGGGGCTGCTCGGCACCAAGCTGGGCATGACCCAGCAGTGGGACGCCGAGAACCGGATGGTCCCCGTCACCGTTATCCAGGTGAGCCCGAACGTGGTCACGCAGATCCTGAACACCGAGAAGAACGGCTACGACGCGATCCAGATCGCCGCCGGCGCCATCGACCCGCGCAAGGTGAACAAGCCCGCCGCCGGTCACTTCAAGGCCGCAGGCGTGACCCCGCGTCGCCACCTCACCGAGATCCGCACCGCCGACGCCTCGGAGTACGAGCTCGGCCAGGAGCTCACCGTGGACCTGTTCGAGGCCGGCCAGAAGGTCGACGTCGTCGGCACCTCGAAGGGCAAGGGCTTCGCCGGAACGATGAAGCGCCACAACTTCAAGGGCGTCGGCGCCTCCCACGGTGCCCACAAGAACCACCGCAAGCCCGGCTCGATCGGTGCTTCGGCCACCCCCAGCCGTGTCTTCAAGGGCACGCGCATGGCCGGCCGCATGGGCTCGGACCGCGTCACCGTGCAGAACCTCACGGTGCACGGCGTCGACGCCGAGCGCGGTCTGCTGCTGGTCAAGGGCGCCGTCCCCGGCGCCAAGGGCCGTCTCGTATTCGTCCGCAACGCAGTGAAGGGGGCCTAGCCGATGGCTGCCAACACGATCGACGTCCTCGACGCGACCGGCAAGAAGGCCGGCACCGTGGAGCTCCCCGAGGAGCTCTTCGGCCTCGAGGCGAACATCCCGCTGATCCACCAGGTCGTCGTCGCCCAGCAGGCCGCCGCCCGCCAGGGGACGCACAAGACCAAGAACCGCGGCGAGCGCTCCGGCGCCGGCCGCAAGCCCTTCAAGCAGAAGGGCACCGGTAACGCCCGTCAGGGCTCGATCCGCATGCCGCAGCACCGCGGCGGCGGCATCGTGCACGGTCCGGTTCCCCGCAGCTACGCGCAGCGCACCCCCAAGAAGATGGTCGCCGCCGCACTGCTGCAGTCGCTCTCGGACCGCGCCCGCAACGGCCAGATCCACGTCTTCACCGAGCTCGTCTCGGGCGAGGCCCCCTCCACGAAGGCCGCGATCACCGCGTACCGCACCGCAGTCGAGGGCCGCAACGTCCTCGTCGTCGTCGAGCAGGATGACGTCGTCACCCGCAAGTCGGTCCGCAACGTCGAGCACGCGCACGTCATCAGCGCCGACCAGCTCAACGCCTACGACGTCCTCCGCGCAGACGACGTCGTATTCCTCAAGGGAGCCTTCGACGGCTTCGTCGAGTCCAAGACCACCAAGGAGCAGCAGGCATGAGCGGTATCGACAAGGACCCGCGCGATGTCATCCTTCGTCCGGTGATCTCCGAGAAGAGCTACGGCCTCATTGACCAGGGCCAGTACACCTTCGAGGTCGCCACCGGGTCGAACAAGGCGGAGATCAAGTACGCCATCGAGCAGATCTTCTCCGTCGACGTCGCACGCGTGAACATCATCAACCGACAGGGCAAGACGCGCCGCACCCGCTTCGGGACCGGCAAGCGCAAGAACACCAAGCGCGCGATCGTCACCCTGAAGTCCGGCACCATCGACATCTTCACGAACGTCGGCTAACCGGAGGACTGAGAACTATCATGGCGATTCGCAAATTCAAGCCCACCACCCCCGGTCGTCGCGCCGGCTCGGTCTCGGAGTTCACCGAGATCACCCGCACGACCCCCGAGAAGTCGCTGCTCAAGCCGCTTCCCAAGACCGGCGGCCGCAACAACCAGGGACGCATCACCACCCGCCACATCGGCGGCGGTCACAAGCGTCAGTACCGCGTCATCGACTTCACCCGTAACGACAAGGACGGCGTGAACGCGAAGGTCGCGCACATCGAGTACGACCCGAACCGCACCGCGCGCATCGCGCTGCTGCACTTCGTGGACGGCACCAAGCGCTACATCCTCGCACCGAACAAGCTCAAGCAGGGCGACATCGTCGAGTCGGGCCCCGAGGCGGACATCAAGCCGGGCAACAACCTGCCGCTCCGCAACATCCCGACCGGTACCGTCGTGCACGCCGTCGAGCTCCGCCCCGGCGGCGGCGCCAAGATGGCCCGCTCGGCCGGCGCCTCGGTCCGACTCGTCGCCAAGGACGGCCCCTACGCGCAGCTCCGCCTGCCCTCGGGCGAGGTCCGCAACGTGGACGCGCGCTGCCGCGCCACGGTCGGCGAGGTCGGCAACGCCGAGCAGGCGAACATCGACCTCGGCAAGGCCGGCCGCAAGCGCTGGAAGGGCGTCCGCCCGACCGTCCGCGGCGTGGTCATGAACCCGATCGACCACCCCCACGGCGGTGGCGAGGGCCGGACCTCGGGTGGTCGCCACCCGGTCAGCCCCTGGGGTCAGCCGGAAGGCCGCACCCGCAAGCCGAACCGTGAGTCGGACAAGTACATCGTCCGTCGCCGCCCGTCGAAGAAGCGCAAGTAGTAGGAGTTCAAGAAGATGCCTCGCAGTCTTAAGAAGGGCCCCTTCGTCGACGAGCACCTGCTGCAGAAGGTGCTCAAGCAGAACGAAGCCGGTTCCAACAACGTCATCAAGACGTGGTCGCGCCGTTCGATGATCGTGCCCGACATGCTCGGTCACACCATCGCGGTGCACGACGGTCGCAAGCACATCCCGGTGTTCGTCACCGAGTCGATGATCGGCCACAAGCTCGGCGAGTTCGCGCCGACCCGCACCTTCCGCGGTCACGAGAAGGACGACAAGAAGGGTCGCCGCCGCTAACGCGGCGGCTAGAAGGAGGAAATTATGGTGGAGTCGATCGCCCGCGCGCGACACATCCGCGTTACCCCTCAGAAGGCTCGCCGCGTCGTCGACCTGATTCGCGGCAAGCAGGCGCTCGAAGCGCTCGCCATTCTGAAGTTCGCACCCCAGGGTGCCTCTGAGCCGGTCTACAAGGCCGTGGCCTCCGCGATCGCGAATGCGCGCGTCCAGGCAGACAACAACAACGAGTACCTCGACGAGCGCGACCTGTACGTCAGCACCGTGTTCGTCGACGAGGGAGTGACGTTGAAGCGCTTCCGTCCGCGCGCCCAGGGCCGTGCCGGACGCATCAACAAGCGCACCAGCCACATCACCGTAGTGGTGTCGACCCCCGCGGTCGACGCCGTTGAGCAGGAGGCGGCGAACTAATGGGCCAGAAAATCAATCCGTACGGTTTCCGCCTCGGCATCACCACCGACCACCGGTCGCGCTGGTACGCCGACTCGACGAAGCCGGGTCAGCGCTACTCGGACTACGTGAAGGAAGACGTCCAGATCCGGAAGCACCTGACCGAGTCGCTCGACCGGGCGGGTATCGCCTACATCGTCATCGAGCGCACGCGCGACCGCGTCCGCGTCGACATCCACACGGCCCGCCCGGGCATCGTGATCGGTCGTCGCGGCGCCGAGGCCGAGCGCATCCGCGGCGAGCTCGAGAAGCTCACCGGCAAGCAGATCCAGCTGAACATCCTCGAGGTGAAGAACCCCGACCAGGAGGCGCAGCTCGTCGCTCAGGGCATCGCCGAGCAGCTCGCCGGCCGCGTCGCGTTCCGCCGCGCCATGCGCAAGGGACTCCAGGGCGCCCAGCGCGCCGGCGCCAAGGGCATCCGCATCCAGGTGTCCGGCCGTCTCGGCGGCGCCGAGATGAGCCGCTCGGAGTTCTACCGCGAGGGCCGCGTGCCCCTGCACACCCTCCGCGCCAACATCGACTACGGCTTCTACGAGGCCAAGACCACCTACGGTCGCATCGGTGTCAAGGTGTGGATCTACAAGGGTGACCTGACCAACAAGGAGCTTGCCCGCGAGCAGGCCAACCAGAAGTCGTCGCGCGACCGCGGCGACCGTCCGCGCCGCAACCGTCGCCAGGAGCAGGTTGCTGCGGGAGCGGAGAGCTAGAACATGCTGATTCCACGTCGAGTAAAGCACCGTAAGCAGCACCGCCCGACCCGTCGCGGTCAGGCCACCGGCGGCACCAGGGTCACCTTCGGTGAGTTCGGTATCCAGGCGCTCAGCCCCGCGTACCTGACCAACCGTCAGATCGAGGCCGCGCGTATCGCCATGACCCGCCACATCAAGCGCGGCGGCAAGGTCTGGATCAACGTGTTCCCGGACCGCCCGCTCACCAAGAAGCCCGCCGAGACCCGCATGGGCTCGGGCAAGGGCTCGCCCGAGTGGTGGGTAGCCAACATCAAGCCCGGCCGCGTGCTGTTCGAGGTCGGCGGCGTTGACGAGGAGCTCGCTCGTGAGGCACTCACCCGTGCCATCCACAAGCTGCCCCTCAAGGCACGCATCATCACCCGTGAGGAAGGCGAGTAGGAAATGGCGATCGGATCGAAAGAGCTCGCCATCAACGAGCTCGACACCATGGAGAACGGCCGTCTGGTCGAGGAGCTGAAGAAGGCGAAGGAAGAACTCTTCAACCTCCGCTTCCAGGCTGCGACCGGCCAGGGCGAGGAGCGCGGTCGCATCCGCGCCGTGAAGCGCGACATCGCGCGCATCTACACGGTGCTGCGCGAGCGCGAGCTCGGCATCCGCGCGACGCCCGCGCCGGCTGAGAAGCCCGCGAAGAAGAGCCGCGCGAAGAAGGCCGAGGCCGCCGCGACGAACGAGGAGACCAACTAATGGCTGACACCACTTCGACTCCGGCCGAGGCCGAGCAGACGCTGCAGCGCAACTACCGCAAGACCCGCCGCGGCTACGTCACCAGCGACAAGATGGACAAGACCATCGTGGTGCTGGTCGAGGACCGTGTGAAGCACCCCCTCTACGGCAAGGTGATTCGCCGCTCTACCAAGATCAAGGCGCACGACGAGAACAACACCGCCGGCATCGGCGACCTCGTTCGCATCGCAGAGACCCGTCCCCTCAGCGCGAGCAAGCGCTGGCGGCTGGTCGAGATCCTCGAGAAGGCGAAGTAGGCCTCGCCTACAGCGCTGAAACAGCCAAGGAGACTGACACATGATTCAGCAGGAATCCCGCCTCCGCGTCGCCGATAACTCGGGCGCGAAGGAACTGCTCACCATCCGCGTGCTCGGGGGATCCGGACGTCGCTACGCCGGCCTCGGCGACACGATCGTCGCGACCGTCAAGGACGCCATCCCCGGCGGCAACGTGAAGAAGGGTGACATCGTCAAGGCTGTCGTCGTTCGCACGAAGAAGCCGACCCGTCGCGTCGATGGCTCGTACATCAAGTTCGACGAGAACGCCGCCGTGATCCTCAAGAACGACGGCGAACCCCGCGGTACCCGCATCTTCGGCCCGGTCGGCCGCGAGCTGCGCGACAAGCGGTTCATGAAGATCATTTCGCTCGCTCCGGAGGTGCTCTAAACCATGGCGAAGATTCGCAAGGACGACCTCGTCGAGGTCATTACGGGCACTCCGCAGGCGAAGGGCGGCGACAAGGGCAAGCAGGGCAAGGTCCTCGAGGTGCTCGTCGACCGTGACCGCGTGATCGTCGAGGGCGTCAACTACGTCACGAAGCACGTTCGCGAGGGCCAGACCCAGCGCGGCACGAAGACCGGCGGCCTCGAGACCGTCGAGGCGCCGATCCACGTGTCGAACGTGGCGCTCGTCGACCCGGAGACGGGCCGCGGCGCCCGCACCGGCGTCAAGGTCGAGGAGACCACGAAGGACGGCGTCGAGAAGACCACCCGCACCCGTGTCTTCAAGGCCTCGCGCCGCGCGGCAGCGCCGGCCGAGAAGCCCGCGAAGAAGACCACCAAGAAGGCCTCCGCCAAGCAGGCCGAGAAGAAGGACAGCGAGTAGCGCATGACTGAGAACGCCACGGGAGCTGGCAAAATCCAGCCCCGACTCAAGGTGAAGTACCGCGAGGAACTGAAGGCGAAGCTCCAGGAGGAGCTCGGCGTCGCGAACGTGCACCAGGTTCCCACCCTCGAGAAGATCGTGGTGAACATGGGCGTCGGCCGGGCAGCCCAGGACGGCAAGCTGATCGAGGGCGCGGTCAACGACCTCACCCTCATCACCGGTCAGAAGCCCAAGGTCACGAAGGCCCGCAAGTCCATCGCCCAGTTCAAGCTGCGCGAGGGTCAGCCGATCGGCGCGCACGTCACGCTGCGCGGAGACCGCATGTGGGAGTTCCTCGACCGCCTGCTCTCGCTCGCGCTGCCCCGCATCCGCGACTTCCGCGGCCTCTCGGACAAGCAGTTCGACGGCCAGGGCAACTACACCTTCGGACTCACCGAACAGGTGATGTTCCACGAGATCGATCCCGATAAGATTGATCGTCCCCGTGGTATGGACATCACCGTTGTCACCACCGCGAAGGACGACGAGTCCGGCCGCGCGCTCCTGCGCTCGCTGGGCTTCCCGTACCACGCCGGGCTCTCCAACTAGGCGAGCCCGCCCGCTCCCCGGCTTCGGCCGGGGAGCATCACCACCAAAGGTCGCCGCCCCGTGTACGGGGCGGCGAAACCAGGCGAAAGGAAATATCGCGTCATGACTATGACCGACCCCGTCGCAGATATGCTCACGCGTCTGCGCAACGCGAGCAAGGCACACCACGACACCGTGACGATGCCGAGCTCGAAGCTCAAGAAGAGCATTGCCGAGATCCTCAAGCGCGAGGGTTACATCACCGAGTGGGGCTCCGAAGCCGCACGCGTGGGCGAGAGCCTCAGCATCTCGCTCAAGTTCGGCCAGGACCGTCGCCCCGCCCTCACCGGCATCAAGCGCGTCTCGAAGCCGGGCCTGCGCGTGTACGCGAAGTCCACCGAGCTGCCGACCGTTCTGGGCGGCCTCGGAATTGCGATCCTGTCCACGTCCTCCGGCATCCTCACGGACCGCGAGGCCAACGCGAAGGGCGTAGGTGGGGAAGTCCTCGCCTACGTATGGTGATCTAAATGTCGCGCATTGGTCGTCTCCCCATCCAGATTCCCACCGGCGTCGAGGTCAACGTCGCCGGCGCAGACGTCGCCGTGAAGGGCCCCAAGGGCGAACTCAAGCTCACCGTGTCGGCTCCGATCGAGGCCAAGGTCGAGGACGGTCAGGTCATCGTCTCGCGTCCGGACGACGAGCGCGAGTCGCGCTCGCTGCACGGCCTCACCCGCACGCTGATCCACAACAACATCGTCGGCGTCACCGAGGGCTACTCCAAGGGCCTCGAGGTCGTCGGCACCGGGTACCGCGTCCAGGCCAAGGGCAACTCGCTCGAGTTCGCGCTCGGCTTCTCGCACCCCGTCTCGTTCGAGGCTCCCGAGGGCATCACGCTCCAGGTCGAGGGCCAGAACAAGATCACGGTCAGCGGTATCAGCAAGCAGCAGGTCGGCGAGGTCGCCGCCAACATCCGCAAGATCAAGCCCCCGGAGCCCTACAAGGGCAAGGGCATCCGTTACGCAGGCGAACAGGTCCGCCGCAAGGCTGGAAAGGCTGGTAAGTAAGCATGGCTCACCCGAGCAAGCAAGCAGCCCGTGGCCGTCGCCACGCTCGGCTGCGCAAGAAGATCACCGGGACTGCGCAGCGCCCGCGTCTGGTGGTAACCCGTTCGGCGCGGCACGTATTCGTCCAGCTCGTGGACGATGTGCAGGGCCACACGCTCGCCTCGGCCTCCACCATGGAAGCCGACCTGCGTGCGTTCGATGGCGACAAGACCGCGAAGGCGCGTCGCGTGGGCGAGCTGATCGGCCAGCGCGCGAAGGACGCCGGCGTCGAGGGCGCCGTGTTCGACCGCGGTGGTAACCAGTACGCCGGCCGCGTCGCGGCTGTCGCCGATGGAGCACGAGAGGCAGGTCTGAGCCTGTGAGCGAGAAGATCGAGAACAACATCCCCGACAACATCGTCGACAAGCCGGTCGAGACGGCCGCGTCGAGCGAGTCGAACACCCGCGAGGGCGACGACCGTCGTCAGCGCCGCGGCGGCAACCGCGACCGTCAGGACCGCGGCGGACGCCGCGGCGGCCGTGACAACAACGCCGAGAAGAACGAGTTCCTCGAGCGCGTCGTCACCATCAACCGTGTGTCGAAGGTCGTCAAGGGCGGCCGCCGCTTCAGCTTCACCGCGCTCGTCGTGGTGGGCGACGGCAACGGCCTGGTCGGCGTCGGCTACGGCAAGGCCCGCGAGGTTCCGCTGGCCATCTCGAAGGGCGTCGAGGAGGCGAAGAAGAACTTCTTCCGCGTCCCCCGCGTGATCAAGACCATCCCGCACCCCGTGCAGGGTGAGGCCGGCGCGGGCGTCGTCCTGCTCCGTCCCGCCGCCGAGGGTACCGGTGTCATCGCCGGTGGTCCGGTCCGCGCCGTCCTCGAGTGCGCAGGCATCCACGACGTGCTCAGCAAGTCGCTCGGATCCTCCAACACCATCAACATCGTTCACGCAACGGTCGCCGCGCTCAAGCTCCTCGAGGAGCCCCGCGCGGTCGCCGCTCGCCGTGGCCTCGAGGTCGAGCAGGTCGTCCCGCAGCGCATCCTCCGCGCCCAGGCACGTGCCGCCGAAGAGGCTGCCAAGGCTGCAAAGGTTGGTGCCTAATGGCTACGTCCCTCAAGGTGACCCAGATCAAGTCGGTCATCAGCGAAAAGCAGAACCAGCGCGACACGCTGCGCTCGCTGGGCCTCAAGCGCATCGGCCAGTCGGTCGTTCGCGAGGACTCGCAGCAGCTCCGCGGCTACCTGCGTGCCGTTGCGCACCTGGTCAAGGTTGAGGAGATCAACGAATAATGTCGAACAACGAAAACGCCACCGAGCGCGAAGAGCGTGCACTGAAGCTGCACGACCTGCGTCCCGCCGAAGGCGCCAAGAAGTCGCGCATCCGCAAGGGCCGCGGCGAGGCGTCGAAGGGCAAGACCGCCGGTCGCGGTACCAAGGGCACGCGCGCGCGCAAGTCCGTCCCCCTCGGCTTCGAGGGCGGCCAGATGCCGCAGCACATGCGCACCCCGAAGCTCCGCGGCTTCAAGAACCCCTTCCGCAAGGAGTACCAGGTCGTGAACCTGTACGCGCTTGCAGAGCTCTACCCCGAGGGCGGCGACGTCACCGTGGAAGACCTCGTGCAGAAGGGCGCGGTTCGCAAGAACGAACTCGTGAAGGTACTCGGTACCGGCGAGATTACGGTTAAGCTGAACATTGCAGTCGACAAGGTCTCCGCCTCGGCAGAGGAGAAGATCGTGGCTGCAGGCGGCTCAGTCAAGTAGATACCCAGATGCGGGGTCGGCTGCGGCCGGCCCCGCATTTGTCACGTCCACCAACGCGAAAGCAGGATGCAAGCGTGTTCAGCGCCATTTCCCGGGTGTTCAAAACCCCCGACCTTCGTCGGAAGATTCTGTTCACCCTCGGCATGATCGCCATCTACCGGCTCGGGACGTCCATCCCGGCCCCGTTCGTCGACTATCAGAACGTGCAGACCTGCGTGGCGGGCGTCAGCGTCGACGGGCAGAACAGCCTGTTCAACATGCTCAACATGTTCTCGGGCGGCGCGCTCATGCAGCTCTCCATCTTCGCGCTGGGCATCATGCCGTACATCACGGCGTCGATCATCACCCAGCTGCTGCGCGTGGTGATCCCCCACTTCGAGGCCCTCCACAAGGAGGGCCAGTCCGGTCAGGCCAAGCTGACGCAGTACACGCGCTACCTGACCATCGGCCTCGCGGTGCTGCAGTCCACGACCCTGCTCACGGTGGCCCGCAACGGCGGCCTCTTCGGCGCCAACGCCAACCCGGCCTGCTCCAACGTCATCAACTTCGTGCCCGAGACCACCGGCTTCGACATCACGACCAACGTGCTCCGCATGCTGCTCATGATCGGCATCCTCACGGCGGGCACCGCCGTGATCATGTGGTTCGGCGAGCTCATCACCGAGCGCGGCATCGGCAACGGCATGTCGCTGCTCATCTTCACCTCGATCGCCGCGAGCTTCCCGCAGGCCATGTGGTCGCTCGTCTCCGGCGCGGGCGGGGTGTTCACCTTCGCGATCATCATCGTGCTCGCCTTCGGCGTGCTCGTGGCCGTCGTGTTCGTCGAGCAGTCGCAGCGACGGGTGCCAGTGCAGTACGCGCGCCGGATGATCGGCCGCCGCACCTACGGTGGGCAGTCCACCTACATCCCCATCAAGGTCAACCAGGCCGGCGTGATCCCGGTCATCTTCGCCTCCTCGCTGCTGATGATCCCGGCGCTCATCGCCCAGTTCAACCAGCCCGCGGCCGGCGAGGCCCCGGCCGAGTGGGTCGTCTGGCTGCAGAACAACTTCATGTCGGGCGACACGTGGCTCTACATGGTCGTGTACTTCCTGCTCACGATCGGGTTCGCCTACTTCTACGTCTACATCGCCTTCAACCCGGACGAGGTGGCCGAGAACATGCGCAAGCAGGGCGGTTTCGTGCCCGGCATCCGCGCGGGCCAGCCCACGGCCGACTACCTCAGCTTCGTGCTGAACCGGATCACCTTCCCCGGCTCGATCTACCTCGGCATCATCGCGCTGCTGCCCCTCATCGCGCTCGCGACGGTGGGCGCCAACCAGAACTTCCCGTTCGGCGGCGCCTCCATCCTCATCCTCGTCGGCGTCGGCCTTGAGACCGTCAAGCAGATCGACGCGCAACTCCAGCAACGCAACTACGAAGGGCTGCTTCGATGACGAAACCCATCCATCTGCTGATCGTCGGCGCTCCGGGCGCGGGCAAGGGCACGCAGGCCGCCGGGCTCGCCGAGGCCTACGGCGTCCCCGCCATCTCCACGGGCGACATCTTCCGCGAGAACATCAAGAACGGCACCGAGCTCGGCAAGCGCGTGCAGGAGATCACGGCACAGGGCCGGCTCGTGCCCGACACCCTCACGAACGATCTCATCGCCGACCGGCTCTCGCAGGCGGACGCGCAGGAGGGCTTCCTGCTCGACGGGTACCCGCGCACGCGCGGCCAGGTGGAGTTCCTCACGCAGCTGCTCGAGGAGCGCGGCGCGAAGATCGACGCGGTCGTGCAGCTGCAGACCGACACCGATGCGGTCGTCGAGCGCCTGCTCAAGCGCGCGCAGGAGCAGGGCCGCGTGGACGACACCGAGGACGTCATCCGCCACCGCCAGGAGGTCTACGAGCAGGAGACCGCACCGGTCGTGGACATCTACGCCGAGCGCGGCGTCGTGGTCGAGGTCGACGGCATGGGCACGGTCGACGAGGTCGGCCGGCGCATCCTCGACGGGCTCAAGGCCAAGGGCTTCTAGCGCCGCGGCGCCGACGGCACGGCGCAAGAACGCGGCGCGCCTCCCGAACGCTCGGGAGGCGCGCCGCGTTCTTGCGCCGGTGACGGCTCAGGCGAAGGCGTTCTCGCCCGTCAGGTGCTGGCCGAGGATGAGCGTGTGCACCTCGTCGGTGCCCTCGTACGTCCGCACGGACTCGAGGTTGTTCGCGTGCCGCATGACCGAGCGGTCGAGCAGGATGCCGTTGCCGCCGAGGACGGTGCGCGCCTCGCGGCAGATCTCGATGGCGACGCGGCAGTTGTTGAGCTTGCCCACCGAGATCATGTGGCGCTCGAGCCGGCCGGCGTCCTTGAGCCGGCCGATGCGGAGGGCGAGCAGCTGGCCCTTGGTGAGCTCGAGGGCCATGTTCACGAGCTTCTGCTGGGTGAGCTGGAAGGCGGCGAGGGGCTTGTCGAACTGCCGGCGCTCGCCGGCGTAGTCGCGGGCCGTGTCGAAGGCGTCGCGGGCGGCGCCGAGGGCGCCCCACACGATGCCGTAGCGGGCCTCGTTGAGGCATTCGAACGGGGCGCGCAGGCTCGTGGCACCCGGCAGGCGATCGGCCTCGGAGAGCCGGACGTCCTCGAACGAGAGCTCCGTCTGGATGGACGCGCGCATCGACATCTTCGGCTCGAGGGCCTCGGCGCGGAAGCCCTCGGCATCGGTGGGCACGATGAAGCCGCGCACGCCCTCGTCGGTGCGGGCCCACACGATCGCGATCTGCGCGATGGTGCCGAGGCCGATCCAGCGCTTCCTGCCGTTGAGCACCCAGCCGTCGCCGTCGCGCACGGCGACGGTCTCCATTCCGGCCGGGTCGCTGCCGGCGTTCGGCTCGGTGAGGCCGAAGCAGCCGATGACGCGGCCGGCGGCCATCTCCGGCAGCCAGCGCCGTTTCTGCTCCTCCGAGCCGTGCTTCGCGATCGCGCTCATCGCGAGCGAGCCCTGCACCGACACGAAGGTGCGCAGCCCCGAATCGCCGGCCTCGAGCTCCTGCATCGCGATGCCGTACTCGACGGCGCTGCGCCCCGCGCAGCCGTAGCCCTCGATGTGCATGCCGAGCAGCCCGAGCTCGGCCATCTCCGGGACGATCTCGGTCGGGAAGACCGCCCGCTCGTACCAGTCCGCGATGTTCGGGCGGAAGCGGCGGTCGACGAATTCGCGGACGCGGTCGCGCAGGGCGAGTTCCTCGGCGCTGAATTCGGCGTCGAGGTTCAGCAGGTCGCTGACGGTCATTGGGGCACCTTTCGCTGGGGGATGCTGGAGCTGGCTAGGAGGGGTCGTCGGCGCCGAGCTCGGCACGGATGCTCGCGCCGTCGGCATCGAGGGCAGGGGGACCGGCCGTGGGGATCTCGAACCCGGGGGTGTAGCGCACCGGATGCCGGATGCCGAGGGAGCGCACGTGGTCGCGCTCGAGCTCGACCACCGGATCGATGCCGAGCTCGCGGGCGAGCTCGATGCCCTCGCCGATCGTGTTGACGGCCCCGGCGGCGATGCCTGCGGCCACGAGGCGCTCCTGCCACCGCTTGGCGGTGTCGGCGGCGAGGGCCTCCGCGAGCAGTGCCCGGAGTTCGGGCCGGTGGGCCACACGCGAGGGGTTCGTCGCGAAGCGCTCGTCGTCGGCGAGCTCGGGCACGCCGAGCTCGGCGGCGAAGTCGCGGAACTGTTTGTTGTTGCCGATCGCCACCGCGATCTCCCCGTCCCGGCAGGGGAGCGACTCGTAGGGGCAGATCGAGGGGTGCGTATTGCCGAGCCTGCCGGGCTCGACGTCCGCGCCGATCACGGCCTGCACCTGGTTGGCGAGCGCCGCCTGCAGGCTCGAGAGCAGGTTGACCTCGACGCGCATCCCGCGCCCCGTGCGATCCCGCTGGCGCAGCGCGGCGAGGATGCCGGTGATGAGGTCCTTGGAGGCGAGCACGTCGACGAGCGCGACGCCGACCTTCATAGCGGCCCCGTCCGGTTCGCCGGTGATGTGCATGAGGCCGCCGAGCGCCTGGGCGACGAAGTCGTAGCCGGGGCGCTGCGCGCCCGCCGCTGAGCCGAAGCCGGTGATGCTCGCGGTGATGAGGTGCGGATGGCGCTCGCGCAGGGCCGCCAGGTCGATGCCGGAGCGCTCGAGCGCGCCGGAGAGGAAGTTCTCCACGACGACGTCGGCCTCGGCGATGAGCCGGTGCACGACCTCGAGATCCTCGGCCTCGCGGAAGTCGAGGGCGATCGAGCGCTTGTTGCGGTTCGCGCTCTGGAAATAGGTGGCCGTGCCGTCCTCGGCGTAGGGCGGGCCCCAGGAGCGCGTGTCGTCGCCCGCGCCGGGGCGCTCGACCTTGATGACGTCCGCGCCGAGGTCGGCGAGGGTCATGGTGCTGAGCGGGCCCGCGAGGACGCGGGAGAGATCGATGACGCGGATGCCGGCGAGCGGCCCGGTGGCGGCGCTGTGCTGGGACAACAACTTCTCCTTATGCGGCGGCGCGGCTGTGCGCGGTCCGTGTCGATCCTACCGCGAGGGACCCCTCGATGGTAAATCGATTTTTCATCACCTCTTCCGAATCCTGGCCACGACCGGTCGCTTTCGGCGGCCGAGAACGACCGCTCGTGGCCAGGATTTGGAAAAGAGGGGAGGAGTTCGCGAACCGCAAGCTCATCCGCCGCCCGCGGTGAGCCCCCTCCCCACGCACAATTCTGGCCACGGCCGGTCGCTCTCCGTGCTGAGAACGACCGGCCGTGGCCAGGATTCGGGGGAGGCTACGGCTTCCGGTGCGGGTACTTCTCGTACACCTTGATGAGCAGGTGCTTCTCGGCCTTCGGGCCGGGCTTGACGCCGCCGGGGATGCCGAAGAAGAAGATCGCGCCGACGAGCCACCACACGCCGAAGATGATCCAGGGCTCGGCGCCGAGGCCCGCGGGCATGCCGGGCAGGTAGAGCGCGAAGAGGAATGCGGTGATGGCCGCGGAGAGGATGCCGATGATCAGACCGCCGTTGCCCTTGCCGCCGATGCGGAGGGGCCGGTCCATCTTCGGCTCGCGGATGCGGAGGATCACGAAGGAGATGGAGACGAGCAGGTAGGCGATGACGATCATCGGGGAGCCGCCGTCGACGATCCAGCCGAGCGCCTTGTCGCCGAAGAACGGGGCGGCCGTGGCGACCGCGCCGAGTACCAGCAGCGCGTTGACCGGGGTGCCGAACTTCGGGTGCAGCTTGCCGAGCCACTTGGGGAGCATGCCGCCGTGGGCGAGGGAGTACATGAGGCGCGAGGCGCCCATCTGCAGCGAGTTCCACGAGGTCACGATGCCGGCGATGCCCGCGGCGACCATGAGGTTGCCGAAGAACGCGCTGCCGAAGAGGTTCGCCATCGCATCCGCGGCGGGCAGCGCGGACTCGCTCGCCTGTCCCTCGTCGAGCGCGGAGGAGACGGTGAGGATGATCATGATGTACCAGGCCGCGGCGATGAGCACGGAGATGAAGGAGATGCGGCCGGTCTTGCGCGGGGGCAGGTTCACCTCTTCGGCGGTCTGGGGGATGACGTCGAAGCCGACGAACATGAAGGGGACGACCACGAGCACCGCGAAGAACCCGGTCATGCCGTTCGTGAACAGCGGCTCCATCTTGGCCGGCTCGCCGTTCGTGAGGGAGCCGAAGATCTGCAGGGCGCCGATCGCGAAGAGGAAGATGACGACGAACATCTGGAAGCTGCCGGCGATCTTCACGCCGAGGATGTTGATGATCGTGATGATGACGGCGGTCACGGCGCCGACGAGCGCCCAGGAGAGGTAGACCTCGGAGTCGCTGACGGTCCAGAGGTGGATCTGGTCGAGCGGGAGGACGTACTGCACGGCGGTGGGCAGGGCGACGGCCTCGAAGGCCACCACGGTGGCGTAGCCGCCGGTGATGCCCCAGGAGCCGATGAAGGACCAGCGCGGGCCCATGGCGCGGAGGATGTAGTTGTGCTCGCCGCCGGCCTTGGGGATGGCCGCGACGAGCTCGGAGTAGACGAGGGCGACGACGGCCATCATGAGGCCGCCGACGAGCATCGCGGTGGCGGCGCCGAAGGCCCCGGCCTCGGTGATCCAGTTCCCGACGAGGGTGACCCAGCCGAAGCCGACCATGGCGCCGACGCCGAGCGTGAGCGTGGTCCACATGCCGAGACCGCGTTTGAACTGACCGCCCGCCGGCGGGGTGGGAACCGTGGTCGTGGTGAGATTACTCAAGAGTGCTTGTCCCATCGTTGCGACAGTTGGCGAGGCCGGCGGTTCCCGGCCTCGTGGCGATTGCCCGCCCGGAGCGCATACCGCGACTCCAAGACGATGCTAAATCGATATTGCAGTGCGGCTGCGCCCCTGTCAAGAATCGAGCCTATCCGCGTCGGCAAGCGCGAGCCCTGGTCGGGAGCGCACTGAATTACACTCGTCAGCATGCGTTCGATCTACAAGACCCCCGACGAACTGCGCATGATGCTCCCCGCCGGCGAGCTGACGGCCGAGGCCCTCGACGCGGTCGGGGAGGCGATCCGCCCGGGCATCTCGACGCTGGAGCTCGACGCGATCGCCGAGCGCACCATCCGGGAAGGCGGGGGCGAGCCGAACTTCCAGCTCGTGGAGGGCTACTCCCACACCGTCTGCGCCTCCGTGAACGACGCGATCGTGCACGGCATCCCCGACGCCGCCCCGCTCGCGGCGGGGGACGTCGTCTCCATCGACTGCGGCGCGCAGCTGCACGGCTGGAACGGGGACTCCGCGCGCACCTGGATCGTCCCCGGCGAGCCCGACCGCGAGGATGCGCAGGCCTGGCTCGCCGAGGCGCGCCGCGTCTCGGACGCCACGCGCGCGTCGATGTGGGCGGGCATCGCCGCGGTGGCGAGCGCCCGGCACCTCAACGAGATCGGCACCGCGATCGAGCACGAGACGGAATCGCACGAGGGGCCCCTCGGCATCCTCGAGAACTACACCGGCCACGGCATCGGCCGCTCGATGCACGAGGAGCCCACGGTCTTCAACTACCGGGTGCGCCGCCGCGGGCCGGTCGTCAAGCCGGGCCTCGCGATCTGCATCGAGCCGATGCTCACCGGGGGCGGTGCCGAGACGGTCACCGACGACGACGAATGGACGGTGCGCAGCGCCGACGGCAGCCTCGCCGCCCACTGGGAGCACACGGTCATCCGCCACCGGGACGGCATCTGGGTGACCACGGCCGCCGACGGCGGTGCGGAGGGGCTCGCGCGGTTCGGCGTGGTGCCGGTCCCGCCAGGGGAATGACGCGAATGGGCCGGCGCACGACCGGCCCCATCGCGATGGCCGGGATCAGCCAAACGTCTCGATGATCGCGTCCGCCACTCGCTGTCCCTCGGCATATGCGCCGTGCGTCCCGGCGGTCTCCGAGGAGTAGTCGCCCGCGAAGTGCAGCGTCCCCTCCACCGGCCGCTGGATATCCGACAGCGCCGCGTGGCGCTCCGGCGTCAGCAGCGAGAAGCAGTGCTCCCACGATTTGATCTCGGCTCCGAGGATCCGGCCGCGAAGGCCCGGTGCGACCGCGAGGAACTCCTCCACCCATGCCTCCAGCACCCCCGAGCCGGGCCGGTTCGCCTCGGGCACGTAGCCCGAGACGTTCCCGTAGCACACGAACTGGGCGGTTCCCGATCCCCGATGCGGCTGCGGATTGATCACGGCGTCGAAGGGCCGCCCCGGGGTGATGACGAAGGACCAGTCGTCGTAGCCGAGCCGCTCGTCGCCTGCGCGGCCCGTGACGGTCGGATGCACGGCGTTCCGCACATCGGCCACCACGCCGAGGACGGTCGAGCCGGGGGTCTTGATGCGGGCGAGCGCGTCGAGCTTCCACTCCGGCAGCTCGACGAGCGCCGGGATGCGCGGGGCCGGGACCGCGAGGACGACATGACGGGCGCGATGCCGCTCCCCGCCGCCCTCCACGAGCCACTCGCCGTCGTCGAGGAGCGAGACCCGCTCGACCGAGAGCCCCGTGCGGATCGTGGAGTGCTCGAGACGGCGCGCGAGCTCGTCCGGAATGGTCTCGATCCCCGCCGCCGCCACTGCGCGATTGTGCTGTTCGTGCACGAGGTAGCTCGCGAAGTAGCGCAGCGCGTAGGCCGCGCTGAGCTCGGCGGGCCGCGCGACCGATCCGCCGCGGATGGCCGCCACCAGAATCTCCCGGACGTCCTCGGACAGCCCCTCGAGCTGCTCCTGCGCGGAGACCTCGTTGAGCGCCGCGGCAGCCGCCGAGAGCCGTCCGCTCTCGGTGTGCTCGTAGTACGTCTCGGCGGCCCGTTCGAAGAACCCCGCGAGCGAGGCCTTCGACTCGGCGGGCAGTGGCAGGGCGTCGATGAGCGCGCCGTTGTCACGGCTCACGACGGTGCGGTCGCCCGTGTGGATGCCGAGCGTCTCGGGCTCGAACGGCCGCAGCTCGACGCCGAGCTCCTTCGCGAGCCGTTCGGCGGGGGTGTCCCGGTAGACGAACATGGCGCCGAGATTGACCGGTTCGCTGTGCACGCGCCTGGTCAGCGCCCGCCCGCCGTGACGCTCGCTCTCCTCGAGCACGAGCGACGCGATTCCGGCTCGCTCGAGATGGTAAGCCGCGGCGAGGCCCGCGGGACCGCCGCCGACGATGATGACTTCGGGCATGATGGGGTTCCTTTCTTGGAGGTGCATCGCCGCTACGAGGCGCGCGCTCCCGTCCGGCGGTGCTGTTCGGATGCGGTCGGGATCGAGGCGGTGTCGGTGAGCTTCAGGCCGGTCGTCTCGGGAGCCCACATGATCGAGACCACGAGGCCCAGCGCGCAGATCGCGACGCCGATGAGCAGAGTCGGCCCGACGCCCCACGCGGTGAGCCCCATCGGCAGCAGGAACGTGCTCACGGCCGCGCCGATGCGGCTCATCGAGGCGCCGAAGCCCACCGCGGTGGCGCGGATCTCGGTGGGGAAGAGCTCGCTGGGGTAGAGCATCTGCAGCACGCTGCCCGCGGCGTGGGCGAAGGCGAACACGATGAAGCAGGTGATCACGACCCACGAGGGGGCCGTCTGCCACAGGGCGAGCACGAGCAGCGAGGCGCCCATGCCGATGAACGGGATGATGAGCAGCTTGCGCCGTCCGATGCGGTTGACGACCGCGACGCCGGCCACGCAGCCGATGAGCAGGAAGAGATAGAGCACGACCTCGCTCCAGCCGTCGCCGAGGTCGATGTCGAGCTGCGTGAGGATGCGCGGCAGAAAGACGTAGATCGCGAAGAACGGGGTGATCTGCGCCATCCAGAAGATGCTGACGAGCGCCGTCTTGCGGATGTACCGGCGCGAGAACAGTGCGCCGAAGCCGAGCTTCACGGTGGACTCGGCGAGGGCGTCCTCGCGGGTCTCGGGATCGAGGTACTCCTCGGCGATCGCACGGGCCTCCTCCATGCGGCCCCGGCTCGCGAGCCAGCGGGGGCTCTCGGGCAGCCCGATGCGGGCGAGGAACATGACCAGCGCGGGCACGGCGCTGCTCGCGAGGATCCAACGCCAGAGCCCCTCGATGTCGGGGAATGCGTTGAGCGCGAGGATCGCGAGCGTCGCGGAGAGCGAGAAGCCGGCATACCACCAGACGAGCATCTCGGCGAGCTTGGGCCCGCGCTTCTTGAGCGAGGTGAACTCGGCGACCATCGCGCCGCCGATGGCGTAGTCGGCGCCGATCGCCATGCCCATGACCACTCGCAGGGCGAACAGCTGCCACGCGTCGACCACGAAGAACTGCAGGATCGAGCACACGAGGAAGGTGAGCAGCGTGAGCATGAACATCACCTTGCGGCCGAGCCGGTCGGTGACCCAGCCGAACGCCAGGCCGCCGACGAACAGCCCGAACAGCGAGCCGGAGCCGATGAGCCCCTCCATGACGGGGCTGAAACCGAGGCCGGTCGTAGCCAGGGGGAGGACTACGCCGATCACGGCGAGGATCCAGCCGTCGCAGAATTTTCCGCCGGATGCGGTCGCGGCGACTCGATTCTCGAATCTCGAGAAGTTGCGCGTCGCGGTCTTCGGTATCGGATTGGGAGAACTCAAGATCAACCTGCCTCGTTGCGGGGAGAAGGAGCGAACTCGGGCGGTACCGGCGGCAGCGCCCTGCCGAATCCCCGGAACGGGTATCGGCGTGTCCGAGCGTAGGGAAGCGCGGCGTCTCGGCCACCGCCTGCGGCGGAACTGCCCGTAAAGTGAGTCATCGAGTCAGCCGAACGGCTGGGGACGAGCGGCATGGGGATCGGAGGGGCGGATGGACGGCGGCGCCGTGCGGGAGGCAGTGCTGGCGGCGCCGTTGTGGCTGCCCGCGGCGCGCTGCTCGACGAGGGGGATAGCCCGTGCCGTCGGCACCAGCCAGTCGACGGCCTCGCGGGTCTGGCGGGACCTGCGGCGCCCCTCGATCGCCGCAGACACGCTGGCCGGCCTGCTCGCGGACGCCGATGTCGAACTCGTCGGCGCACTGCTCGGCCCGACGGGCTCCTCGCTGCTGCTGCGACGACGGGCGCGGGGCTCGCGCCGGCCGCTCGCGGCGCTGGGACCGGTCAGCCGACGCAGGCTGCGGACGCTCCTGGTCGCGGAGCATGCTCGGGCCCGGAACGGAGTGCCGGCGGACGAGATCGCGGGCGAGCACCGAGCCAGGTTCCGGCGTCTCATCGCCCGGGAGAGGAACGACGCGGTGCTGCTCGCGACGTCGGACGCTCCGGCGGCGGACGGCGGCTCGGCGGCTGTGCTGCGCTGCGCGGACGAGCGCGAGTGGTTCGGCCTGTTCGAGCCGCTCTCGCAGTTGCCGGAGCAGTTCGTGGGCGAACCGCTCGCCGATCTGGAGAAACGGCTGCACCACTGGTACGAGCATGGCGAGGCCTCCTGTCTCTGGACGCCGCCGGCCCCGCCCGAGCCGGCTCCGGGGAAGTCTGAAGCCCCTTCGTCGCTCGTCGCCCCTTCCGAGTCCGAGGAGTCGTCGATCGAGGACGAGCTGCTGGTCTCCATCCGGACAGGTATCGCCGAGGGCTCGTTCGAGATCGGCGACGAGCTGTCCGATCGCGTGCTCGCCGACCGGCTGGGGGCCGGACAGGGCAGGGTCAGGAGAGGGATGCACGCGCTCGCGGAGGAGGGGCTCATCACCGTCACCGCGGAGAACAGCGTGGCCGTGCGCTTGCCGACGAAGGCCGATGTCGTCGAGATGTACGCGGCGCGGCAGGCGCTCGGCACGATCGCGCTCCGCTCGGCATGCAGGCGGGGCACCGCGGGCGCGCGGGAGGCTCGAGCCGCTCTCGACGCACTCGCCGAATGCATCCGCGAGGGCGATACCGCGCGGACCCAGCGGCTCGACGCGGAGTTCCAGACGGCGCTCGCGCAGATGTCGGGGCTTTCGCGGATCCCGGGGCTGATCGGCTCCTTCGCGAAGCAGCTGGTGATGTTCATCACGCTCATGGGCCCGCGCTACGCCTACCCGACGGGCGAGATCCTCGAGCAGGATGCCGGGCTGCTCGCGTCGGTGCTCGAGCACGACCAGGATCGGGCCGTGGCGATCTGGCGCGAGAAGATGGGGCGCGGGGCCGAGTACATGCTCGACCTGCTCGACGAGCCGCGCACCGGTCCGCGGGGTCTCGTCTAGCGGCGGCACCCGCGAACGCAGAAGGGGCGGGCGGATCAGCGGGCGTGGTTGATCTGCACGTGCTTGGTGCGCGAGAAGTCGTTCAGCGCGTAGATCGACAGGTCGCGGCCGTAGCCCGAGCCCTTGAACCCGCCCCAGGGCACCTCGTTCGCGAGGACGAGGTGGGAGTTGACCCAGACGGTGCCGAAGTCGAGCTGCCGCGGCACGGAGAGGCTCCGCGCCGAGTCGCGCGTCCACACGGATGCGGCGAGGCCGTACTCGACGTCGTTGGCGCGGCGGATCGCGTCCTCCTCCTCGGTGAAGGTCTCCACGGTGACGACGGGGCCGAAGGCCTCCTCGCGGGCCGCCTCCGTGCCCTCCACGACGCCGGTCAGCACGGTGGGCGCGACGAAGTAGCCGTCGCCCTCGATCCGGTCGCCGCCGATCGCGGCGGTGGCGCCCTCGGCCTTCGCGCGCTCGATGAAGCCGAGCACGTTCTCGAAGTGTGACTCCGAGATGAGCGGTCCGAGCTCGACATCCGCCCCGGCGCCGGGCTCGCCGACCACGAGCGTCGACACCTGCTCCACGAGCAGCTCCACGAACCGCTCCGCGACCGACTCGTGCACGAGCACTCGCGTGCCCGCGCCGCACTCCTGGCCGGAGTTCCAGTAGCCCGCCGCGCGCAGCCCCTCGGCGGCGGCCGCGAGGTCGGCGTCGTCGAAGATGATCACCGGGGCCTTGCCGCCGAGCTCGAGGTGGACGCGCTTGACGGTCTGCCCCGCGGCGGAGGCGACCTCGCGCCCGGCCCGCACGCTGCCGGTGAGGGCGACGAGGTCGACATCGGGGGAGTCGGAGAGCCGTGCGCCGACCGCGCTGCCCTTGCCGAGGACGACGTTGAGGACGCCGGCCGGGAGGAGGTCCTGCACGAGCTCGGCGAGCTTGAGCGTCGTGAGCGGGGTCTGCTCGGAGGGCTTGATGACGACGGTGTTGCCCGCGGCCAGGATGGGCGCGAGCTTCCAGACGCCCATGAGCAGCGGGTAGTTCCAGGGCACGATGGCGCCGACGACGCCGACCGGCTCGCGGAGGATGAGCGAGGTGTGGTCCTCGACGTAGTCGGCTGCGCCGAGCTCGGTGAAGGCGCGGCTCGCACCGGCGGTGAATCGGAAGGTGTCGACGGCGCTCACGACGTCGTCCTCGGCCACCTCGAGCGGCTTGCCGCAGTTGAGCGCCTCGAGGCGGATGAGGACGTCGGCGTGCTGCTCGATGCGGTCCGCGATCTTGTTGAGCAGTTCTGCGCGCTCCTTCGGCGTCAGCGCGCGCCACGCAGGCAGGGCCTGCTTCGCCGCCGCGATGGCGCGGTCGACCTCCTCCGCGTCGCCGCGGGCGACCCGGACGAGCTCCGAGCCGTTGGCCGGGTCGATCACGGCGCTCGTGGCGGCGGGCTCGCCGGTCGCGAACGCCCCGTCGATGAAGTGGTTGAGCGGCGGGAACTCCTCGGATTTGACGAGTCCGGCCTGGTCGCCCCGGCGGATCTCGGGGAGTGCTGCGGTGGTCATGATTACTGGTCCTCCTCGTTGAGCGCGTCGAGCGCCGCGCGGATGCGCGCGGTCGCCTCGGGCGTGGTCGGTGCGGTGGGTCGGCGGGGCCCGCCGATGGGCAGGCCCTGGAGTTCGAGGCCCTTCTTCACCGCGGGGATGAAGGGCACGGAGATCATCGCGTCGATGACCCGGTACAGGCGCTCCCATTCTGCGAGCGCCCCCTGGAGATCGCCCGACCGGATCTTGCGGGTGACCGAGACGATCTCTGCGGGGACGACGTTCGCGGCCCCGGCCATGACGCCGGCGGCGCCCTCGGCGAGCGCGCTGAACAGGTAGCTGTCCCAGCCGATGAAGGTGCCGATCCGGTCGCCGTGGTGGCGGATGAGCTGGAGCGCCTGCTCCCAGTTCGCCGAGGAGTCCTTGACGTACTTGACGTGCGGGATCTCGTCGGCGAGCGACGCGATGGTGTCCGGGTCGAGGTTGACCCCGGTCGCGTCGGGGATGTTGTACAGCATCACGGGGATGTCGACGGCGGCCGCGACGTCGCGGAGGTAGGCCACGGTCTCGTCGAGGCCGAGCGGCTCGTAGTAGGGCGTGACGATCATGAGCACGTCCGCGCCGCTGCGCTGCGCCGCCTTGGAGAGGGCGATCGCCTCGCGGGTGCTGGTGGCGCCGGTCTGGGCGATCACGGGGACGCGCCCCGCCGAGTGCTCGATCACGGTGTCCACGAACCGGCGGCGCTCATCGCCGCTCATGGTCGCGAACTCGCCGGTGGAGCCGCCGGCGACCACGCCGTCGACGCCGCCGTCGATCGAGCGGTCGACGACCTTTCGCAGGAGGTCGAAGTCGATGTTCTCGTCGCTGTCGAAGGGGGTGGCGAGTGCGGTGAGCACTCCCTTGAGGTCTTGAGTCATGGCTGCTTTCTCTCGATGGTGGTCGTTCGTCGTCGGGATGGTCGTCGGGTCAGGCGTAGCTCGCGTCGCTCTCGGCGGTGAGCGCGCTGCGGGCGCGCTGCGCCGCCGTGAAGCCCGAGGAGATCGCGGTCTCGGTGTAGAGGGTGCCCAGGAAGTCGCCCGCGAGGAACACGCGGTCGGTGGGCTGGGTCAGCGTGGGCTGGAGCCTGCTCCGCCCCGGGAAGCAGAAGGGCGAGCCGAACTCGAACTTCTCGATGTGCGCCTCGGTCACGATGCGCTTGAACCCGGGGAAGATCTCGTCGAGGTCCTTGAGGTGGATGTCGATGATCTCCTCCTCCGGCTTGTCGAAGAGCCTGCGCCCGAGGCTCGCGGGGGAGAAGGTCATCATGCTCCCGCCCGGCCTGCGCACGCTCGTCTTGCCGTGCACGAGGTTGCCGTGGTTGAGCGCGACGGTGAAGGAGCGATTGGGCGTCGCGATGCCGTAGGCGCTGTCGTACGGCATCGGCCCCTCCTCGTTGGTGAGGAAGGCCCCGGCCACGTGGGGGCCGTACTCGATCTTCGAGAGCGCGTCCCGGAGGTCCTCGGGCAGGTCCACCGCGACCCGGTGGGTGATGGGCGCGGGCGTGGCCATCACGACGGTGCGGGCCTTGAGCTCGTGCGCGGTGCCGCCCTTCGTGTAGCGGACCACGACGTGGTCGGCGTGCTGCACGACCTCGTCGGCCGCCGCGCCCAGCTCGATGCTGTCGGAGATCGTCTGCGCGATGCCCTCGGTGAGCGTCGACGCGCCGCCGACGATCGCGTTGCCGAGCCCCTCGCCGATGTTCCAGATCAGGCTGAAGTAGCCGATGCCCGCACCGGCCGCGATCTGATCCGGATCGGCGGTGGAGCGCATGACCACCGGGAAGTAGAAGTCCTTCGCCGCCTTGGGGATCCTCCCCATGTACTCGGCGAACGTCCGTCCGTTCTCGAAGTCGAAGACGCGCTGCTGGCGCTGCTCCGGCAGCTCGCCCTTCCGCGTGCGC
This sequence comes from Gulosibacter sp. 10, assembly GCF_900163695.1. Lineage (GTDB taxonomy): Bacteria > Actinomycetota > Actinomycetes > Actinomycetales > Microbacteriaceae > Gulosibacter. Next base: position 71,378 of record NZ_FUIC01000014.1, on the reverse strand, counting down.
ACCGCCGCTGCGTAGCGGAATACGTCGAGGCTGAGCTTGGCGCCCGAGCGGAGGATCGCGAGGCGATCGCGCTGCTTCATCGGGATCCGGAACGGATAGGTCTGGATCGGCCCGGTGCTGAGGAACTTGCCGTTCATCGCCATGGCCTGCAGCGAGCCGGGGATGGTCATCGAGTGGCTGCCGGTCTCGTGGACGAGCTGCTCCGTGGAGCTGCCCGAGCCGGCGTACATGTGCCCGCCCCAGTTGAGCACGTAGGGGCCGCGGGACTCGCTGTGGACCCGCCCCCCGATCCTGGTCTCATCCGCTTCGAGCAGCGCGATGTCCCAGTCGCGTAGCCGCCACGCGGCGGAGAGGCCGGCGAGGCCGCCTCCCACGATGACTACGTCTTTCACTTGATACTGCCTCCAGGTGTCGAGGCCGCGCTGAGGCGGTCGAGGTGGTCGGTTGGACGGCGCGAAGGGAAGAGGCATCCGTGTTCGCCGAATCGGCCTGAATTCCAGGGAGCCCTCCGCCTGAGCGGGTGTCAATTCGTGAGGTCGAGGGTCGCCGGGAATACCAGGCCGGTCCGGGTACAGAAACCTTCTTCGCCTTCTGCGTGGCATCGGATAGATGATGGATGATCATCTATCAGCTAATGATGGAGATGCGGATGAGGCGTTGTCAAGGAGCGTTTCCGGGGAATTCCACGGCGTCGGGAAACCGCCGGAAGCGGCGCCGGTCGGGAGATCGCGCCGGGGAGCTGTTGCTCGGCCGCGACGTGGTCTAGCATTAGCCGCGTCGTGTGGGCGGGTGTCACTGAACCACGGAGACGTTTCAATGGAGATTCTGTCCACGATCAACAGCTGGATCTGGGATCCGCTCGCCTACTTCGCCCTCGGCCTGGGCCTCTTCTTCACCTTCCTCACCAAAGGGGTGCAGTTCCGCAGGCTGCCGGACATGATCCGCCAGCTTCGCGCCAAGGACAGCGACCCCGAGGGGCTGTCCTCCTTCCAGACCCTGGCGCTCACGCTCTCGAGCCGGGTCGGCGTCGGCTCGATCTCGGGCGTGGCCACGGCGATCGCGATGGGCGGGCCCGGCGCGATCATGTGGATGGCCATCACCGGGCTGCTGGGATCCACCACGGCCTACGCGGAGGCCGTGCTCGCCCAGACCTTCAAGCGCCGTGTGCACGGCGAGCACCGGGGCGGCATGCCCTACTACATCAAGTACGGGCTCAAGGCGCCCTGGCTCGCCTTCATCGTCGCCATCGCGGCGATGATCGGCTACGGATTCGTCTTCCCCGGCATCCAGGTGAACAACATCGCCTCGAGCGCGCGGGCCGCGTTCGGCATCGAGCCGTGGGTCACCGCCATCGTGGTGACGGCGGCGCTGGCCATCGTCATCATCGGCGGGACCAAGCGCATCGTGCAGGTCGCGCAGACGGTGGTGCCCTTCATGGCCATCGGCTACGTCCTCACCGCCCTCGTGATCATCGCGTTCAACCTGCGCGACGTGCCCGAGGCGATCGCGATCATCATCAACGCCGGCTCGGGCGTGGACCAGATCTTCGGCGGCATCGTCGGCTGGGCCGTTGCTTGGGGCGTCCGCCGCGCGGTCTTCGCCTCGGCCACCGGCTTCGGCGAGGGCACCTTCTCGGCCGCCGCGGCCAAGACCACCCACCCCGGCAAGCAGGGCATCATCCAGGCCTTCAGCATCTACATCGACATCCTGATGATCTGCATGGCCACGGGCCTCATGATCGTCGTCACCGGCAAGTACAACGTGGCGAACGGGCTGAACGGGTTCATCGTCGAGCATGTGCCGGGCCTCGAGGCGGGGCCGAACTTCGTGCAGGCGGCCATCGACACGACGCTGCCCGGCTGGGGCTCGGTGTTCGTGGCGCTCGCGATCCTCTTCTTCGCCTTCACCTCGCAGGTGTTCTTCTTCTACGTCGCCACGACGAACCTCGTCTTCCTGCTCGGGGACCGCCACAGCCCGGTGCTCGAATGGGCGCTGAAGATCGGCGCGCTCACGATCTCCTTCGTCGGCGCGATCATCCAGGCCGACATGATGTGGGCCATCGGCGATATCGGCTACGGCACCCTCGCGTGGCTGAACATGCTCGTGCTGGTGCTGCTCACCCCGATCATCCGCAAGATCGTCCGCGACTACGACTACCAGCGCAAGAAGGGGCTCGACCCGCTCTTCGACCCGGGGCGCCTGGGGATCACCGGCGCCGTCTTCTGGGAGGAGAAGCTGCGCGGCCTGCACACGCAGCCGCTCTCGGCCGCGGAGGCCAAGACGCTCAAGACGCTCGAGGAGGAGGGGGAGCCACCGAAGCGCCGTCGTCGCAAGGGCTGAGCCCGCGGGCCGGACGGCGGCGCCCGGCCTGCGGATATACTCTGGCCCATGGGTCTAGCGAGAATCGGGTCGAGTCGTCGCGCGGGGGATCAGGCGTTCGAGGCGATTCATTCGGCGATCATGAACGGCGATTTCCCCGGCGGCCACGGCCTGCAGCCGGGGGAGCTCTCCGAGGCCCTCGGGATCAGCGCGATGCCGGTGCGCGAGGCGATCAAGCGGCTCGAGGCGCTCGGCCTCGTGGAGGAGCTGCCGTACCGCGGCGCCGTGGTGAAGCAGCTGAGCAAGGCGGAGCTGCTCCACATCTACGCGGTGCGCAAGATGCTCGAGACGGAGGCGACCCGTCTCGGCGCCCCGCGGGTGTCGTCCCGCGCGCTCGAGGACGCCGAGGACGCGTACGCGCGGATGAGCCGGGCGCTGGAGCGCGACGACTTCGCGGAGTACCTCGACCGGGACGAGGAGATCCTCGCGGGCATCTACGCCGACTCGGGCAATCCGGTGCTGCTGGAGACGATCCGCTGGCTCTGGGCGCGGTGCCGGCCGTTCAAGATCGTCGGCGTCCGCGCCCAGGTCGCGAACGGCGAGCTCTCGCCGCTGCTGGACTACCAGCGCCGGCTCATCGACGCGGTGGGGGCCCGCGACGCGGCGGGCGCCGAGCGGATCACCGCGGAATCGCTCGACGCCGCCTCGGAGCGCATCAAGGCGACGCTTCCGGACGAGGAGTAGCCGAACCCCGGCGGCGGGTTCCGAACCGTCCGCCACTACCCGATCATCGCGCCGAGTCCTTGCGAACACGCCATGAATGGACTTATAGTTGACAGTCGGTGTGTTTCGGGATGTTCGTGCATCCCCGACAGCGCCGATTCCGCATGACCGGCATGCGGGCGTTCGACGAACTAGCGACAGTGAGGCTATGGCCAAGAAAGACGGCGTCATTGAGATCGAGGGCTCGGTCATCGAAGCATTGCCCAACGCGATGTTCCGGGTGGAGCTCTCGAACGGACACAAGGTGCTCGCGCACATCTCGGGCAAGATGCGGCAGCACTACATCCGCATCCTCCCGGAGGACCGCGTGATCGTGGAGCTGAGCCCCTACGACCTCACCCGTGGCCGCATCGTCTACCGCTACAAGTAGCGAGTCGTTCGCTCGAGCCGGGTAAGGAACGGCCGGTGCAATCCCGCATCGGCACGAGGCCAGCGAATAAAGGAAAGAATTCATGAAGGTCAAGCCCTCCGTGAAGAAGATCTGTGATTCGTGCCGTGTGATCCGTCGTCACGGCCGCGTCATGGTCATCTGCAGCAACCCGCGCCACAAGCAGCGTCAGGGCTAGCTGATCCCGCTCGAGCCGCTCCGGCGCGCTCGGGCGGCACAACTCAATACGGATCCTCGCAGCGATAAGAGACGCATCCCCGGATGCGTCGACACCTCCGGGCACGAGGCCGGGGCCCATTCGCTGCACCACACCTCAACCGCAACAGGAGCACACTCCCAATGGCACGTCTAGCAGGCGTCGACCTTCCTCGCGAGAAGCGCGTGGAAGTCGCTCTTACCTACATCTACGGCATCGGCCGTACCCGTTCACTCAAGACGCTCGCCGCCACCGGCATCGACGTCGACACCCGCGTCAAGGACCTGACCGACGAGCAGCTGGTCGCGCTCCGCGACCACATCGAAGGCACCTACCAGGTCGAGGGCGACCTCCGCCGCGAGGTCGCGGCCGACATCCGCCGCAAGGTCGAGATCGGCAGCTACCAGGGCATCCGCCACCGTCGTGGACTCCCCGTCCACGGCCAGCGCACCAAGAACAACGCGCGCACGCGCAAGGGTCCGAAGCGCACCGTCGCCGGCAAGAAGAAGGCGAAGTAACCCGTCCGCATTCGCCGGATGCGAGTGAACCGAATTTCGTAGGAGAGAAGAATTGGCTACCCCTAAGTCTGCAGCGCGTAAGACGCGCCGCAAGCAGAGCAAGAACATCGCCGTGGGCCAGGCTCACATCAAGTCGACGTTCAACAACACGATCATCTCGATCACCGACACCACCGGTGCCGTGATCAGCTGGGCGTCCTCGGGCGGCGTCGGCTACAAGGGCTCGCGCAAGTCGACCCCGTTCGCCGCGCAGCTCGCAGCGGAGGCCGCTGCACGACAGGCGCAGGAGCACGGCATGAAGAAGGTCGACGTCTTCGTCAAGGGCCCGGGCTCCGGTCGCGAGACCGCGATCCGCTCGCTTCAGGCCGCGGGCCTCGAGGTCGGCTCGATCAACGACGTCACCCCGCAGGCGCACAACGGCTGCCGCCCCCCGAAGCGCCGCCGCGTCTAACCGTCCGGAGTCGCCCGCACCCACCTCGGTGAGTGCGGGCGACTCGACCGGTGATCGCGCCGGATTCCGTTTGTCATCAGCATCCTCCCTAACTCCCGTCGGCCGGTAGTGCCGGCGGACACGCCAAGCGTCATATAGCGGACGCTTCGCCGAAAGGAACCACACAGTGCTCATTGCACAGCGCCCCACCCTTACCGAGGAGAATGTTTCCGAGTACCGGTCGCGGTTCGTCATCGAGCCGCTCGAGCCCGGGTTCGGATACACGCTCGGAAACTCGATGCGCCGTACTCTGCTCAGCTCCATCCCCGGCGCTGCGGTCACGAGTATCCGACTCGACAACGTCCAGCACGAATTCACGACCATCCCGGGCGTGAAGGAGGACGTGACGGAGATCATCCTCAACGTGAAGGGGCTCGTCGTCTCGAGCGAGCACGACGAACCGATCACGGCATACCTGCGCAAGACCGGCGCGGGCGAGGTCACCGCAGCAGACATCTCCGCGCCCGCCGGCGTGGAGATCCACAACCCCGCTCTCGTCATCGCGACGCTGAACGACGACGCGAAGTTCGAGCTCGAGCTCACCATCGAGCGCGGCCGCGGCTACGTCTCGGCGCAGCAGAACCGCAACGAGTACTCCGACGCCGGCCAGATCCCGGTCGACTCGATCTACTCGCCGGTGCTCAAGGTCACCTACCGCGTGGAGGCCACCCGTGCGGGCGAGCGCACCGACTTCGACCGCCTCATCATCGACGTCGAGACCAAGCCCTCGATGGCGCCGCGCGACGCGCTCGCCTCGGCCGGCACGACGCTCGTCGAGCTCTTCAGCCTCGCGCGCGAGCTCAACGTCGAGGCCGAGGGCATCGAGATCGGCCCGGCCCCGGTGGAGCAGGTCATCAGCGATGAGCTCTCGATGAGCATCAACGACCTCGACCTGTCGGTCCGCTCGTACAATTGCCTCATGCGCGAAGGCGTCACCACGGTGGCCCAGCTCGTCGCGCTGAGCGAGAGCCAGCTCCTGAACATCCGCAACTTCGGGCAGAAGTCGGTGGACGAGGTCCGAGAGAAGCTCGCTTCGCTCGGCCTCACCCTCAAGGACAGCGTGCCCGGCTTCGAAGGCACCCACTTCTACGGTGCCGGCGAAGACAGCGGCGAGTACATCTAAGCCGCGTTCGCGGCCCGTATCTGAGAAAGAGAACTACGAATGCCTAAGCCCAACAAGGGACCGCGCCTCGGAGGCGGCCCTGCCCACGAGCGTCTTCTGCTTGGCAACCTCGCTGCGCAGCTCTTCACGCACAAGCGCATCCAGACCACCGAGACCAAGGCCAAGCGCCTGCAGCCGGTGGCCGAGCGACTGATCACCCACGCGAAGCGCGGCGACCTCCACGCCCGCCGTCGCGTGCTGCAGGTCATCACCGACCGCGGCGTCGTGCACGAGCTGTTCACCGAGATCGCCCCGCTCGTCGCCGAGCGCCCGGGCGGCTACACCCGCATCATCAAGACCGGCTTCCGCAAGGGCGACAACGCCCCCATGGCCGTGATCGAACTGGTGCTCGAGCCGGTGCAGTTCAAGAACAAGCCCGCCGCCGAGACCCCGGCCGAAGAGGCGCCCGTCGTCGAGGAGGCGGAGGAGACCGCCGAGGTCGAGGCCACCGACGCCGATGAGGCGGCAGTCGAGGCGGCCGAGGCCGCTGCCGACGAGGCTCCCGAGGCCGAAGCGGCCGAGGAGGAGACCAAGTAGTCTCCCCGGCTTCAGAGGGAGGGCTCCCGCATCCGCGGGGGCCCTCCGTCGTTTCCGGACGGCGGGCGGCGGGGCCCGGGCGGGCCTGTGCACACGCGCAGAGCGGGCCCGGGAACGGGCCGAGGATGGCAGGATGAGTGACATGACAGTTCGGGTGCGCCTCGACATCTCCTACGACGGCACCGCGTTCAGCGGGTGGGCGACGCAGCCGGGCCTGCGCACGGTCCAGGGCACCCTGGAGGACGGGCTGCGCATCCTCTACCGCGATCTGCCCGAGGAGGGCCCGCTGCTGACCGTCGCGGGGCGGACCGATGCCGGCGTGCACGCGCTCGGGCAGGTCGCGCATCTCGACCTCCCCCTCGAGCTCTGGGAGGGCACGCGGCGCGGCAACCGCGACGACGACGTCGAGGCCGCGTTCCTGCGCCGCATCGCGGGCGTCCTCGGCGCCGAATCCGACGTGGTGGTGAGCCGCGCGACCCTCGCCCCCGAGGGCTTCGACGCGCGGTTCTCCGCGCTCTGGCGCAGCTACGAGTACCGCATCGCCGACTCGAGCTGCCCGCCCAATCCGCTCGAGCGGCACCGGACCACGCTCGTGCGGCGGCCGCTGGACCTCGACCTCATGAACGAGGCGGCGCACCTGCTCATCGGCCTCCACGACTTCGCGGGCTTCTGCAAGCCGCGCGCGCACTCCACCACGGTGCGCACGCTGCAGGAGTTCCACTGGCAGCGGGACGACCAGGGCGTGTTCATCGGCCACGTGCGCGCCGACGCGTTCTGCCACTCGATGGTGCGCTCGCTCGTCGGCATGTGCGCCGCGGTCGGCCAGGGGCGGCTCCCGCTCGACCGCGTGCCGGCCCTGCTCGAGCTCGACGCCCGCTCGAACGACTTCACCGTGCTCGCGGCGAAGGGGCTCACGCTCACCGCCGTCGGCTACCCGCAGGCCGCGGAGCTCGCGACCCGGCAGCAGCAGACCCGCGCCCGGAGGCCGTCGCTGCGCCTGGTGGGGGAGTGAGACGCCGGGGCGGGCCCGCCCCGGCCGGGCGGCATTGACCCGGCGCGAGGCAGCGCATACACTACACAGGTTGCCCAAATCGTATTCGGGCATCGAAGTGGACCCTCGACCGCGACGTTCCCGGCACCGCGTCCCCGACGTACCGGATGCCGAAACCATCGCGACAGAGCGGGACTCACGACCAATCCCTTCGACCGAAAGATGCATATCAATGCGTACCTACACCCCGAAGGCGGGTGAGATCACCCGCGAATGGCACGTCATCGATGCCAACGACGTGATCCTCGGCCGTCTCGCCTCGCACGCCGCCGCGCTGCTGCGCGGCAAGCACAAGGCCATCTTCGCCCCGCACGTCGACACGGGCGACTTCGTCATCATCGTGAACGCCGACAAGGTCGCGCTCACGGGCTCGAAGCTCCAGGACAAGCGCGCCTACCGTCACTCGGGCTACCCGGGCGGCCTCCGCTCGGAGAGCTACGAGGAGCTCATCTCGAAGCGCCCCGATCGCGCCGTCGAGAAGGCGATCCGCGGCATGCTGCCGAAGAACACCCTCGGCCGCGAAATGCTCAAGAAGCTCAAGGTGTACGCGGGGCCCGAGCACCCGCACGCGGCTCAGCAGCCCAAGCCCTACACCTTTGACCAGGTTGCCCAGTAGCGGCAGGAATCGACGAAGGATTTAGAGAAGTGGCGACGATCGCAGACTCCATCGAGGAGCAGCCCACCAATTTCAGCACCGAGACCCCGGCCGACCAGGTCGAGGCTTCGACTCCCCGCCCCGCACTCACCGTGTCGGGCGCCGCAGTCGGACGCCGCAAGCAGGCCATCGCCCGCGTGCGCATCGTTCCCGGCACCGGCAGGTTCGTGGTCAACGGCCGCGAGCTCGAGGAGTACTTCCCCAACAAGCTGCACCAGCAGCTCATCAACGACCCGTTCACGCTCCTCGAGCTGGGCGGCGCGTACGACGTGATCGCGACGATCCGCGGCGGCGGCCCCTCGGGCCAGGCCGGCGCGCTCCGCCTCGGCATCGCCCGTGCGCTCAACGAGGTCGACCGCGAGCACAACCGCCCCGACCTCAAGAAGGCAGGCTTCCTGACCCGCGACCCGCGCGTCAAGGAGCGGAAGAAGGCCGGTCTCAAGAAGGCCCGCAAGGCGCCCCAGTACTCGAAGCGCTAGGCCTCGATTCCGCTATGGCTCGCCTTTTCGGCACCGACGGGGTGCGTGGTCTTGCTAATCAACTGCTCACAGTAGAACTCGCAACGGCTCTCGCACAGGCCGCCGCGGTTGTGCTCGCGCGTGAATCGCGCGAGCACAACCGGCGACCCGTCGCGGTGCTCGCCCGCGATCCGCGGATCTCCGGCGAGTTCCTCTCCCACGCGGTCGCGGCCGGACTCGCATCCTCCGGGGTGGATGTGTTCGACGCGGGCGTGATCCCGACGCCCGCCGCGGCGTTCCTCACCGCGGACACCGGCGCCGACTTCGGCGTCATGATCTCCGCCTCCCACAACCCCGCTCCCGATAACGGGATCAAATTCTTCGCCCGCGGCGGGCTCAAGCTCGCCGACGAGCTCGAGGACCAGATCGAGGCGCAGCTCGACCGCGAGCCGGCACGGCCGGTCGCGGGCGACGTCGGCCACATCGAGCGGTTCGCCGATGCCGAGGACCGCTACGCGCTGCACCTGCTCAGCTCCATCCCGGTGGTCCACGAGGACGGCCGGCCCGCGCTGGACGGCCTGCACGTGGTCATCGACGCGGCCAACGGCGCCGCCGCAGGCGTCTCGCCGCAGGTGTTCAAGGACGCCGGCGCCGAGGTGACCGTCATCGGCAACGAGCCGGACGGCCTGAACATCAACGACCAGGTGGGCTCGACCCACCTGGAGCGCCTGCAGGAGGTCGTGGTCGGCCTCGGCGCCGATCTCGGCATCGCGCACGACGGCGACGCCGACCGCTGCCTCGCGGTCGACGCGAACGGCGAGGTCGTCGACGGCGACCAGATCCTCGCGATCCTGGCCATCTCGCTCAAGGAGCGGGGCCAGCTCGCGGAGAGCACGCTCGTCGCCACCGTCATGTCCAACCTCGGCCTGCGGCTCGCGATGCAGGAGCACGGCATCCGCCTCGTCGAGACCAAGGTCGGCGACCGCTACGTGCTCGCCGAGCTCAACAAGAGCCGGCTCACGCTCGGCGGCGAGCAGTCGGGACACGTGATCCTCACGACCTACGCCACCACGGGCGACGGCCTGCTCACGGGCCTCATGCTCGCCACCGTCATGGCGCAGACCGGCAAGCCGCTCTCGGAGCTCAAGCAGGCCATGAAGGTCTACCCGCAGGTGCTCATCAACGTGCGCGACGTCCGCAAGGACGACTGCGACACGGACGAGGGGCTGCAGGAGGCCGTCGTGGCCATGGCCGCGGAGCTCGGCGAGACCGGCCGGGTGCTGCTGCGCCCCTCCGGCACCGAGCCGGTGGTGCGCGTCATGGTCGAGGCCGAGACCTTCGAGCGCGCGCAGGACTGCGCGAACCGCCTCGCGGAGGTCGTGCGCGGCCGCCTCTCCCTCTGAGACCTCCCGGCCGAGTCCTCTCGGCGCAACGGGCCATCGCCTCGGCGGTGGCCCGTTCCGCGTCCCTCCCGAAGGCCGTCGCGGAGTAGGCTATGCGGACACGCAACGCGCGCATCCTGCGCACAGTCGAGGAGGACAACGATGGCTGACACGGCGACGACGACGGAGGACGCCGGCAGAGGCGGATTCCGAGTCGCGATTCAGAAGTTCGGCACCTTCCTATCCGGAATGATCATGCCGAACATCCCCGCGCTGATCGCGTGGGGCATCATCACCGCATTCTTCATCCCGGACGGCTGGACGCCCAACGAGGGGCTCGCCAAGCTGGTCGACCCGACCATCCACTACCTGCTGCCGCTGCTGATCGCGAACACCGGCGGCCGCATGGTCTACGAGGCCCGAGGCGGGGTCGTCGGGACCGTCGCCACGGTCGGCGCCATCGTCGGGTCCGATCACCTCGTGGACCTGTTCAACGAGACGCTCCCCGCCGGCGCGGACGCGCTGCCGTACACGCACATGTTCATCGGCGCGATGATCCTGGGCCCGCTCGGCGCCTGGGTCATGAAGCAGCTCGACAAGCTCTGGGAGGGCAAGATCAGGGCGGGCTTCGAGATGCTCGTCAACATGTTCTCGGCCGGCATCGTCGCGTTCGGCATGGCGCTCGTCGGCTTCTTCGCGATCGCCCGCGTCGTGAACTGGCTCATGGACGTCCTGGGCGCCGCGGTGGGCTGGCTCATCGAGACCGGCTGGCTGCCGCTCGTGAGCGTCATCATCGAACCCGCGAAGGTGTTCTTCCTCAACAACGCGATCAACCACGGCGTGCTCACCCCGCTCGGCACGCAGATGTCGGCGGCGGACGGCAAGTCGATCCTCTACCTGCTCGAGGCGAACCCCGGCCCGGGCCTCGGCATCCTGCTCGCCTTCACCATCTTCGGCGTCGGCGCGGCCCGCGCGACCGCCCCGGGCGCCGCGATCATCCACTTCTTCGGCGGCATCCACGAGATCTACTTCCCGTACGTGCTCATGAAGCCGGCGCTGCTCGTGGCCGTCATCGCGGGCGGCGCCACCGGCGTCGCGACCAACATGCTCTTCGACGCCGGACTCCGGGCCCCCGCCTCGCCCGGCAGCATCATCGCGATCATGGCGCAGACGGCGAACGACAGCTACCTCGGCGTCATCCTGTCGGTGGTGCTGTCCACGGCGGTCTCCTTCCTCATCGCCGCGGTCATCCTGCGGGCCTCCCGCAAGAACGACCTCGAGAACGAGGACGCGCTGGCCGAGGCGGTCGCGAAGACCGAGGCGAACAAGGGCAAGAAGTCGGACGCGCTGTCCGGCCTCTCGGGCGCCGCAGGCGGCGCGACCGCCACGGCCACGGCCACCCGGACGGTCGAGAAGATCGTCTTCGCGTGCGACGCGGGCATGGGCTCGAGCGCGATGGGCGCGAACGTGATGCGCAAGAAGATCAGGCAGGCGGGCATCGAGGGCGTCGACGTGACGAACCTCGCGATCGCCAACCTCGACCCCTCGGCCGATCTCGTCATCACGCAGAAGGAGCTCACCTCGCGCGCCGAGGGCAAGAACCCGGACTCCATCCACGTCTCGGTGGACAACTTCATGAACTCGCCCCGCTACGACGAGGTCGTGGACCTGCTGCTCGCCCAGCGCGAGGGCGGGGCCCCGGCGGCGGCCGAGCCGGCACCGGCTGCGCAGGCGCCCGCCGCGGAGCCTGTCGCCGCGGAGCCCGCCGCCGCCGAGGCGGGGCCGAGCGTGCTCGTGCCGGAGCGGGTCTTCGCCGAGAGCCCGATCACCGACCGGGACGAGGCGATCCGCGAGGCGGGCCGGCAGCTCGTCGCCTCGGGCGCGGTCACGCAGGCCTACGCCGACTCGATGTTCGACCGCGAGGAGACCGTCTCCACCTACATGGGCAACCTGCTCGCGATCCCGCACGGCACCAACGAGGCGAAGGACGAGGTGAGCGACTCCGCGCTCGTGTTCATCCGCACCGCGCAGCCCATCGACTGGAACGGCAACGAGGTCCGCTTCGTCGTCGGCATCGCCGGCAAGGACGGCGGCCACATCGACATCCTCTCGAAGATCGCGACGATCTTCTCGGACGAGGCGAAGGTCGAGCAGCTGCTCGCCGCGCCCGACGCCGAGGCCCTCTACGCACTCCTCGGAAAGGTGAACGAATAATGAATGCCACTGCAGTCCACTTCGGGGCCGGCAACATCGGCCGCGGCTTCATCGGCCTCGTCCTGCACGAATCCGGCTACGACGTCGTCTTCTCGGACGTCAACGCCGAGCTCGTCGACGCGCTCGACGCCGCGCCGAGCTACGAGGTGCGCGAGGTCGGCGCGGAGGCGCGCACGCACACCGTCGACCGCTTCCGCGCGGTGAACTCGGCGCAGGACGAGGCCGCGGCGGTCGCGGCCGTCGCCGAGGCCGAGGTCGTCACCTGCGCGGTCGGCGTGGGCATCCTCAAGTTCATCGCGCCCGTCATCGCCAAGGGCCTCGCGGCCCGGGCGACGGATGCTCCCCGGCTCGTGGTCATGGCCTGCGAGAACGCGATCGGCGCCACCGACATCCTCGCGGAGTCGGTGCTGGCCGGCGCCCCGGAGCTCGCGGAGCGCGCGATCTTCGCGAACACCGCGGTGGACAGGATCATCCCGGCCGTGGACGCCGAGGGCGTGGACGTGGTCGTGGAGGACTTCTCGGAGTGGGCCATCGAGCGCAAGCCGTTCGACGGCCAGGAGCCGCCGCTCGCGGGCGCGCACTTCGTGGACGACCTCGCCCCGTTCATCGAGCGCAAGCTGTTCACGGTGAACACGGGACACGCCACGGCCGCCTACTGGGGGGCGCTCGAGGGCGCCGAGTCGATCGCCGAGGCGCTCGCGAACCCCCGCGTGCGCGCGGAGGTGGATGCGGTGCTCGCCGAGACGAGCGCGCTGCTCATCGCGAAGTACGGCTTCTCCCGCGAGCAGCACCAGGCGTACGTGGACCGCACGATCCAGCGCTTCGAGAACCCCGAGCTGCCGGACACCCCCGTGCGCATCGGGCGGCAGCCGCTGCGCAAGCTCGGCAGGAACGACCGCTTCGTGAAGCCCGCGTACGAGCTGGCCGAGCGCGAGATGAGCCACGAGGCGCTTGTGCGGGCGATCGGCGCGGGGCTCCGGTTCCGCTCCGAGAGCGACCCGCAGTCGCAGGAGCTCGGTCAGCTGCTCGACACGTGCAGCGCCGAGAGCATCCTGACCCGCGTGTTCGACCTCGACGAGGGCCGGCCCCTCTACGACGAGCTCCTCAAGGTGGTCCTGGAGGTCCAGCAGAAGGCCTGACCCCTCGCCCACCCTCCGAATCCTGGCGGCGAACGGTCGGTTCCGCCCCGGCGGAACGACCGTTCGCCGCCAGGATTCTGCGTGCGGCGGGGGAGGGGGTGTCAGATCCAGCCCTGCTCCCAGGCGAGGTCGCTCGCCTCGTGCCGGGTGCGGACGCCGAGCTTCCCCATGGCCTGGGAGAGATAGTTGCGCACCGTGCCCGGCGCGAGGCGCAGCTCGGCCGCGATCGCATCCACGGTCGGCGCAGAGCGGCCCACCCGCAGCACGTCCCGCTCGCGCGCGGTGAGCGGGCAGCGCTCGCCGGCCAGCGCGCTCGCCGCGATCTCGGGGTCCACCCAGCGGCCGCCCCCGGCCACCCGGCGGATGATGCGCGCGAGCTCCGCGGCCGAGACCGATTTGGGCGTGAACCCCGCGACGCCCGCCTCGAGCGCGCGGCGCAGCACGCCGGGGCGGGCGTGGCGGGTGACGATGATCGCCTTCGTGCGCAGCGAGCGCAGCACGCGCTCGGCGGCCTGGACGCCGTCGAGCCCGGGCATCTCGAGGTCGAACACGCAGACGTCGGGGCGCACCTCCTCGGCCAGGCGCACGGCCTCGGCGCCGTCGCCGCAGCTCGCCGCGATCTCGAGGTCCTCCTCGAGGCCGAGCAGCGCCTCGAGCGCGGTGCGGATGAGCTCCTCGTCGTCGGCGAGGAGCACGCGGATCATCGCCCGGCCCCGTCCGCGGCGGCCGTCGAGCGCCGGTCGGCGCGCTCGGCGGGGGAGCCCGCTCCCACCCTCGCGGGCAGCACGCCGGTCAGGGCGAAGCCGCCCTCCTCGCGCCCCGCGACCACCTCGCCGCCGCGCTCGCGGAAGGCCCGCTCGAGCCCGGCCAGGCCAGAGCCGCTGCCGGGCTCCTCCCCGGCGACGCCGTCGTTCCACATCCGGATGCGCCAGTGCGGCCCCTCGCGCCGCAGCTCGAGGCGGGCCAGGCTCGCCTGCGGCGCGTGGCGGAGCAGGTTCGTGGTGGCCTCGCGCACGAAGCGCCCCAGCGGCTCGCGGTCGGCCGCCTCCCGCGGGGCTCCCGCGAGCACGAGCTCGCAGCTCGTGCCCGCCGCCTCGAGCACGTCCACGGCGTTCTCGAGCTCCTCGTCGAGCGAGGCGTGCCGGTAGCCGCGCGCGATCTCGCGGGTCTGCGCGAGCGCGTCCGCCGCCAGCGAGCGGGCATCGGCGAGCTGGGCGCGGGCGGCGTCGACGTCCTGGTCGAGCAGCCGCTGCGCGAGCTCGGTCTTCAGCGCGAGCACCTGGAGCGTGTGCCCCTGCACGTCGTGCAGCTCGGAGGCGAAGCGCAGGCGCTCGCGGGCCCGCGCGAGATCCGCCTCGGTGCGTCGGGCGGCGTCGAGGCGGCGGACGACCGTCCAGGCCCAGGTGGAGGCGTAGAAGGTCGCGAGCAGCCCGAGGATCATGACGACGGGCAGCAGCGCGTGCTCGAGCGGGAGCGCCAGGTTGAGGGCGGCGAGCAGCATCAGCGCCGCCACGGAGGCGAGCGCCCACGGCCGCGACAGGACGCACGCGAGCAGCGCGAGCGAGGCGGCGAGGGGGAGCGGGCTCAGGCGCGCGCCCGGGTAGCCGGCGAAGGAGAGCGCGAAGGGGATGGCGGAGGCGATGAGCGTCGCGACCGCGGATGCGCGCAGCAGCAGGGTGCGCCGCCTCGCGCCGGCGTCCGGGGCGGCGCCCGGTCCGCCGTCGGGCTCGGCGCGGAGCCCGGAGTGCAGGCCGCCCCGCAGCGGCAGCAGCAGCGCGCACTGCCCGACCAGGGCCGCGAGGACGGGGATCTGCGCCCAGGACGGCATGCCGTTCTGGTGCAGGTTCACGATCGTCACGATCGCGATGAAGATGAGGAGGGAGACGAACGAGGTGACGTTGTAGAGCCAGCTCGCGAACACGCCTCGTTCGGTCTTGGAGCGCGGTGGCCGTGGCATAGCGCCGAGTGTACGGGAGCCGCGGCGGGCCTCCCGGAACCGTGACTCTTGTCACGGCGCCCGCGTGACAACGGCCCCGGAAAGAGGGGCGGATGCGGCGCTGCCGGGCGGCGCCCGGATCCGAGAGCCTGGAGTCATGGCCGCGGCGCCTGCCGCGGCACGACCGAAAGGATCCCCGATGATCGCCGATCTCGTCCAGCACCTGCAGCTCTTCGTCGAGGGGCTGCCCGCCGTGGTGCAGTTCCTCGGGGTGGCGCTCGTCGCCGCCATCCCCTTCGTCGAGTCCTACTTCGGCTCCGCGATCGGGGTGCTCGCCGGCCTCCCGGTGCCGCTCGCGCTCACCGCCGCCGTGCTCGGCAACACCGCGACGATGCTGCTGATGGTCTTCGGCGCGAGCGCCGTGCGCGAGCGGGCCCTCGCCAACCGGGAGCCCGTGGAGCAGTCGCCGCGCCGGCAGCGCATCGGGCGGATGCTCGACCGCTTCGGCGTGCCGGTCGTCAGCCTCGCGGGGCAGACGGTGCTGCCGAGCCAGATCGTCTCGGGCACCATGGTCTCGCTCGGCGCCCGCCGCAACCACGTGATCGGCTGGCAGGTGGTCTCGATCATCCTGTGGGGCGCGATCTTCGCCGCGCTCGCCTATGCGGGGGCGAGCGTGCTGGGCTGACGCGCGCCGGCCGCGGCGGAGCGGCGGGTGGGATGCCGGATGGTCCGGCGGGAATCCCGCCCGCCGTTCGGCGTACGGGAGTTGACACCCGGTCCAAAAAGATGCTTGAGTACTACAAGTTAGTTTTGCCTAACCTAAAGGCTCATGGGAATCCGCTCGCTTCTGACTGCCGAGATCCCGCGAAGAGCCTCATTCGTCAGCCCAATTCGAGGAGTACGACTCTATGACCATCCTCAAGCGTCGAGGTATCACCGCCATCGCGGGCCTTGCCCTGGCCGCGCTCGCGCTCACCGGGTGCGCCGGCACCGAATCCGCCCCCGGGGAGACGGAGGCCGCCGCCGAGAGCAGCGCGCAGTACCCGCTGACCGTCACCGACATGGCGGGCAACGAAGTCACGATCGAGAGCGCCGACAGCGTCGTCGTCACCGACAACCGCTTCTTCGCGGTGCTCGAGGAGTGGGGCGTCGTGCCCACCGCCGCACCGGTCTCGCTCATGAGCCCGAACAACCCGTACACCGAGAACGAGGAGATCCTCGACACCGGCAACCACCGCGAGCCCGACCTCGAGCAGGTCGTCACGGCCGACCCCGACCTCATCATCAACGGCTACCGCTACGACAGCCACGCCGAGGACATCCAGAACGCCGCCCCCGACGCGGCCTTCGTGTCGATGACCGGCCCCGAGGACCAGTCGCTCTACGAGTACACCGAGCAGTCGCTCACCCTGCTCGGCGAGATCTTCGGCAAGCAGGACGAGGCCGCCGCGCTCGTCGAGGAACTCGACACCGCCATCGCGGACGCCAAGGAGGCCTACGACCCGGAGATGACGGTCATGGGCCTGGTCACCTCGGGCAACGAGATCAACTACTCCTCGCCCACCGAGGGACGCGGCGCGAGCGACTACTTCGACCTGCTCGAGCTCACCCCGGCGCTCGAGGCCGAGGGCAGCAGCGACCACCAGGGCGACGAGATCTCGATCGAGTCCATCGCCGAGGCGAACGCCGACTTCTTCCTCGTCCTGGACCGCGACGCGGCCTTCGACGACGAGGAGTACACCCCCGCGACCCAGCTCATCACCGAGTCGGCGGCACTCGCCAACGTGCCCGCGGTCCAGAACGACGCGATCTACGTCATGCCCGGCGACTACTACCTCACCGAGGACGTCTACGCGCACATCGACGTCATCAACGGCCTGGCGGAGGCCTTCAGCGCGGCGAACTGATCCCGCTCCGTTGAACCACCCCTGCGGCACCGTCCCGACTCGTCCGAGCCGAGACGGTGCCGCCGGGCCGTTCGGCGCCATGCCCATCGCCGCCGGTTCTCGGCTCTCACAGAACCCGCACACACCACTATGACTTCACCGAACAGCACGCCGGCGCCGCGCGTCACGAACGCGCACAGCCGAGCCCTCGTCCGGGCGGATGCGCCGCCGCGCTCGCCCATCCGCCGGGCGATGCCCCTCACGATCGCGATCATCGCAACCCTGGGCCTGCTGGTGGTCTCGGTGCTCACGGGTGTCGCCGACCTCGGCGACACCGAGGGCCGCGGGCACGAGTTCCTCTGGATCACCCGCATCCCCCGCACCGTCGCGCTCGTGCTCGCGGGCGCGAGCATGGCGATGGCCGGACTCGTGATGCAGCTCATGACGCAGAACCGGTTCGTCGAGCCCTCCACCGTCGGGACGACCGAGTGGGCCGGGCTCGGCCTGCTCCTCACCTACGCCGTCTGGCCGGGCGCCGGGGTGATGACCAAGATGGTCGTCGCCATCGTGTTCGCCTTCATCGGTACCATGATCTTCTTCGCCTTCCTGCGCCGGGTCACGCTCAAGTCCTCGCTCATCGTGCCCATCGTCGGCATCATGTTCGGCGCGGTGATCGGCGCGGTGTCCACCTTCATCGCGATGCAGCTCAACCTGCTCCAGGTCATCGGCGCCTGGTTCCAGGGACGCTTCGGCGGCATCGAGGTCGGCCGCTACGAGCCGCTGTGGATCGTGCTCGCGGTGGCGATCCTCATCGTGATCATCGCCGACCGGTTCACGGTCGCCGGCCTCGGCAAGGAGGTCGCCACCAATGTGGGCCTCAACTACGAGCGGGTCGTGCTGCTCGGGGTGGGGCTCGTCTCGATCGTCACGGGCGTCGTCACCGTCGTCATCGGCAACCTGCCCTTCATCGGCCTGATCGTGCCGAACATCGTCTCGATGGTCCGGGGCGACAACCTGCGCACGAACATCCCGTGGGTGTTCCTCGCCGGCATCTGGATCGTCACGGTCTGCGACCTCATCGGCCGCGTCGTGATCATGCCCTTCGAGGTGCCGGTATCGCTCGTCCTCGGCGTCGTCGGCGCCGCCGTGTTCATCCTCATGCTCGTGAACCAGCGAAAGCCCAACCATGCCTGAGACCACACCGGGCGCTCCGGCCGGCGCGACTCGCGCCTCCGTCGAGCGCCGCGCGACCGACGCGTTCGCCGCCGCCGACGAGACCCGCTCGGTCGGCCCCTTCGTCAGCGCGAAGCGCCGGCGCCGCTACTACGCGATCCTCATCGGCCTCGCCGTGCTGGCGGTGCTCATCACCATCGGCCTCCTCGGCTGGGACAACAAGCAGGAGTTCCTCACCGAGAAGTGGTGGCGCGTCGCGAAGATGCGCGTGACGGCGGTGGTCGTGATCCTCGTGGTGACCTTCTGCCAGGCCTTCGGCACGGTCGCGTTCCAGACCGCGACGAACAACCGCATCATCACGCCATCCATCATCGGCTTCGAGTCGATGTACGTCCTCGTGCAGACCTCGGTGGTGTACTTCTTCGGCGTCACCGGGCTGAGCGGCATGTCGAATATCGGCACCTTCGTGCTGCAGGTGTCGGTGATGGTGCTCTTCGCGGTGCTCCTGTACTCATGGCTGCTGAGCGGCCGGTTCGGCAACCTCCACGTGATGCTGCTCGTCGGCATCGTGCTCGGCGGCGGCATGGGCGCGATCTCCTCGTTCATGCAGCGCATGCTCGACCCGAACGAATTCGACATCCTCTCGGCGAAGATGTTCGGCAACGTGTCGAACGCAGACACCGACAACTTCATCGTCGTCATCCCCGTGTGCGCGCTCGTGGGCCTGAGCATCTGGCTGCTCGCCCCGCGGCTCAACGTCATCGGGCTTGGCGCGGACATCTCGGCCAACCTCGGCCTGAACCACAAGCGCCAGGTGATGCTCATGCTCACCCTCGTCGCGATCCTCATGGCCATGTCCACCTCGCTCGTCGGCCCGCTCACCTTCCTCGGGTTCCTCAGCGCCACCCTCGCGTACTCGCTGGTGGACTCCTACGACCACCGGCGCATCCTGCCCGTGGCCTGGCTCGTGGGCTACTGCATGCTCGCCGGCGCATACTTCCTCCTCCGCCACGTGCTCACGCTCGTCGACGCGGTCGGCATCATCATCGAACTCATCGGCGGCGGGGTCTTCCTCATCGTCGTACTCAGAAAGGGACGCCTGTGATCCGGGTCAGCAATGTCGTGAAGCGGTACAGCGCGGAGACCGAGATCGGACCGGTCTCGATCGACCTGCCCCGGGGCGGCGTGGTCGCCCTCGTCGGGCCGAACGGCGCGGGCAAGTCCACCCTGCTCACGATGATCGGGCGGCTGCAGCGGCCCGACGACGGCACCATCGAGGTCGGCGGCCGGGACGTGCACGCGACGCCCTCGAAGGAGATCGCGAAGGTCATCTCGATCCTCCGGCAGGAGAACCACTTCGTCACCCGCCTGACGGTGCGCCAGCTCGTGAGCTTCGGGCGCTTCCCCTACAGCGGCGGCCGGCTGACGCAGGAGGACGAGGACCAGATCTCGCGCGCGGTGGACTTCCTCAACCTCACGGCCCTCGAGAACCGCTTCCTCGACGAGCTCTCGGGCGGGCAGCGCCAGCGCGCCTACGTGGCGATGGTGCTCGCGCAGGACACCGAGTACCTGCTGCTCGACGAGCCGCTCAACAACCTCGACGCGCAGCACTCGGTGCAGATGATGCGGATGCTGCGCGAGGCCGCCGACGAGCTCGGCCGCACGATCGTCATCGTGCTGCACGACATCAACTTCGCCGCCTCCTACGCCGACTACATCGTCGCGATGGCGGACGGCAAGATCGTGCGGCACGGCGCCCCGGACACCATCATCAAGGACGAGGTGCTCAGCGAGGTCTTCTGCACCCCGGTGCGCGTGCTCGAGGGGCCGGAGGGCCCCTACGTCGCCTACCACAGGGTGTAGCGGGGCCTGGCGGGGCCGCCGCCGGGCTACAGCTTGCGCAGCAGCACCCGGTCCACCGAGTGATCGGGCGCCTTCCGCAGGATCAGGCGCGCCCGGGAACGGGTGGGCAGCACGTTCTGCTCGAGGTTCGGCAGGTTGATGCTCCGCCAGATCCGCCGCGCGGTGGCGAGCGCCTCCTCCTGGGAGAGGTCCGCGTAGCGGCGGAAGTACGAGGAGGGGTTCGCGAAGGCGCCCTTCTGCAGCCGCAGGAAGCGATCCTCGTACCAGCGCGAGATGTCGTCGGTGCGCGCATCCACGTAGATCGAGAAGTCGAACATGTCGCTGAGCGCGAGCCCGTGCTCCTTCGCAGGCGGCTGCAGCACGTTGAGGCCCTCGACGATGAGCACGTCGGGCGAGTTCACGACGATCTCGGCGTCGGGCACGATGTTGTAGACCATGTGCGAGTAGAACGGCGCGCGCACCTCGGGCGCCCCCGACTTCACCTGCGTCACGAAGCGCAGCAGCGCGCGCCGGTCGTAGGACTCCGGGAAGCCCTTGCGGTGCATGATGCCGCGCCGCTGCAGCTCCTCGTTGGGGTAGAGGAAGCCGTCGGTCGTGATGAGCTCGACCCTCGGGGTGTCCTCCCAGCGCCGCAGCAGCTCGCGCAGCAGGCGCGCCACGGTCGACTTGCCCACGGCCACCGATCCCGCGACGCCGATCACGAACGGCGTCGGCGCCGCGCGCTTGCCGAGGAAGGAGGTCGTGGAGCGCCGCAGCTCCCGCGCGTTGGCGATGTGGATGTTGAGCAGCCGCGAGAGCGGCACGTACACCTCGCGCACCTCGTCGATGTCGATGGGGTCGCCGAGCCCGCGCAGTCGGGCGACGTCGGTCTCGTCGAGGGCGAGCGGAGTCGCGGGCGCCAGTTCGGCCCAGTCGGCGCGCTCCACCTCGAGGAAAGGCGTCGACCACCGCGGGGCTTCGCGTCGGCCGAGAAGGGACATGATGCACCCAGTCTAGTGCCGCGGACGGCCGATGCCGACCGGCCGGGGAGCCGGATGCCGTTGCGCACGGCAACGGGTGCAATACTGGTCGCCATGTGTGGAATCGTTGGATATGTCGGAGACCGGCTCAGCCAGGACATCCTTCTCGGCGGCCTCGGCCGACTCGAATACCGTGGCTACGACTCGGCGGGAATCGCCGTAGTGGATGCCGAAGGCGCGCTGCACCACCGCAAGCGCGCCGGCAAGCTGCAGGTCCTCCGGGACGATCTGCAGGCTCACCCGCTGGCGGATGGCAACATCGGCATCGGGCACACCCGTTGGGCCACCCACGGTGCGCCGAACGATGAGAACGCCCATCCCCACCTCGCGGACGGCGGCAACCTGGCCGTCATCCACAACGGCATCATCGAGAACTTCGCGGAGCTCCGCGAAGAGCTCCTCGACGCCGGCGTGGAGCTGCTCTCGGAGACCGACACCGAGGTCGCCGCGCAGCTCATCGGCCGCGAGTACGCGCGCACGCAGGACCTCGAGCAGGCGTTCCGCGCCGTCGTGACCCGCCTCGAGGGCGCGTTCACGCTGCTCGCCGTGCACGCGAACCAGCCCGACGTCATCGTCGGCGCGCGCCTCAACTCCCCGCTGGTCATCGGCCTCGGCGAGGGCGAGAACTTCCTCGGCTCGGACGTCGCGGCCTTCGTCGAGCACACCCCCCGCGCGATCGCCGTCGGTCAGGCGCAGGTCGTGGTCGTGCGCAAGGACTCGGTGGAGATCACCACCTTCGACGGGCAGCCGGCCGAGGGCGAGGCCTTCGAGGTCGACTGGGACGCCTCCGCCGCCGAGAAGGGCGGCTGGTCCTCGTTCATGGCGAAGGAGATCGCCGAGGACCCCGAGGCCGTCGAGAACACCATCCGCGGCCGCATCGCCGAGGGCACGGTGCACCTGCCCGACCTCGAGTCGCTCTCGGAGGAGTACTTCCGCGACATCGACCGCATCCTGCTCATCGCCTGCGGCACCGCCTACTACTCGGGCCTCACGGGCGCCTACGCGCTCGAGCAGTGGAGCCGCATCCCCGTCTCGGTCGAGCTCGCGCACGAGTTCCGCTACCGCGACCCGGTCATCGACGACCGCACCCTCGTCGTGTCGCTCTCGCAGTCCGGCGAGACGATGGATACGCTCATGGCCGTGCGCTACGTGCGCGAGGCCGGGGCCAAGACCATCTCGATCTGCAACACGCAGGGCGCCACCATCCCGCGCGAATCCGACGCGGTCGTCTACACCTACGCCGGCCCCGAGGTCGCGGTGGCCTCGACCAAGGCGTTCGTGGCGCAGATCGCCGCGATCTACCTGCTCGGCCTGCACGTCGCGAAGGTCCGCGGCACGCTCGCGGATGAGGCGATCGCCGAGATCGCCGAGGAGTTCCAGGCCATCCCCGACAAGCTCCGCGAGGCGCTCGAGGAGCACGAGCGCATCGCGACGCTCGCGAACTGGATGTCCGACACCCGCTCGGTGCTCTTCCTCGGCCGCCACACGGGCTACCCGATCGCGCTCGAGGGCGCGCTCAAGCTCAAGGAGATCGCGTACATCCACGCCGAGGGCTTCGCCGCGGGCGAGCTCAAGCACGGCCCGATCGCGCTCATCGAGCCCGGCCAGCCCGTGTTCGTGCTCGTCCCGAGCCCCCGCCACGAGGACGGCCTGCACGCCAAGATCGTCTCGAACATCGAGGAGATCCGCGCCCGCGGCGCCCGCGTGCTGACGGTCGCCGAGGCCGGCGACGCCTCGGTGCTGCCGTACTCGGACGAGGTCTTCGCGATGCCCCCGACCTCGAAGTTCTTCGAGCCCTTCCTCCGGGTCGTGCCGCTGCAGATCTTCGCGCTCGAGCTCTCGACCGCGAAGGGCCTCGACGTGGACCAGCCGCGCAACCTGGCGAAGTCCGTCACGGTCGAGTAACCGGCAGTGATCTTCGGCATCGGCGTCGACACCGTCGAGCTGAGCCGGGTGGAGCGCGCGCTCGCGGATGAGAGATTCCGCGGGCGCGTGTTCACGTCGGCCGAGCTCGAGCTCCCGCTCGCCTCGGTCGCGGCCCGGTTCGCGGCGCGCGAGGCGGCCGTCAAGGCGCTCCGCGGCCTGAACGGCCTGACGCTGCTCGACCTCGAGGTGCGCCGCAACCACCTGCAGGCGCCCGAGTTCGCGATGGGCCCGCGGCTGCGCGAGGTGCTGGGCCGGCTCGGCGTCGCCGAGCTGCACCTCTCGCTCTCGCACGATCGCAGCTTCGCGACCGCCTTCGTGGTGGCCGAGCGCGGCGATCCGGACAGGTCGCGGGCGTAGGCTTTGCTGCGACGTGAGAAAGGGAGCGCCGCGTGAATCCGGTCATCGAAATCGATCTCGACGCCATCCGAGCCAACTACCGCGAGTTCCGGCGGGTGCTCGACGTCGACATCGTCCCCGTGGTCAAGGCCGACGCGTACGGGCACGGCGCGCTCGCGGTCGCGCAGGCCGTGGCGGGCGCCGGGGCGCCCATGATCGGCGTCGCGGACGCGCGCGAGGGCATCGCCCTCCGCGACGCGGGCATCGCCGCCCCGATCCTCGCGTGGCTGCACTCGCCGCAGCAGGACTGGGACGCGGTGCTCGAGGCCGGCCTCGAAGTGGGCCTCTCCTCCTTCGACTCGCTCGCGCTGCTCGGCGACAGCGCCTCCGCGGGCCGTCCGGCGCGCGTGCACCTCAAGCTCGACACGGGGCTGGGGCGCAACGGCGCCCGGGCCTGCGACTGGCGGGCGCTCTTCGCCCAGGCGCTCGAGCTCGAGCGGGCCGGGCGCATCCGCGTCGCGGGGGTCTTCAGCCACCTCGCGGGCGCGGGGGCCGACGCCGACCTCGCGCAGATCGCCGAGTTCGACCGCGCCTGGCGGCTCGCGCACGAGGTGGGGCTCGAGCCCGAGCGGCGCCACCTCGCCGCCACGGGCGCGGCGCTGCAGTACCCCCAGGCGCGATACGACTTCGTTCGGCTCGGGATCGGGCTCTACGGCCTCTCGCCCTTCGGCCCCGAGCAGGACCCGGGGATCGAGCTGCGCCCGGCGCTGCAGCTGCGCGCCCCCATCCGCAGGCTCTCGGCGGAGGACGCGGAGACGGCCGGCGCCGGGTGGTGCACCCCCGTCGGCAGCGCGGCCGGGCTGCCGCCCATCCTCCACGACCTGCCCGCGCTCGCGGACGACCGCGGCGAGCGCTGGCGCGCGGTGCGCGTCGAGCCGTCC
The DNA here is from genome assembly GCF_900163695.1 of Gulosibacter sp. 10. GTDB lineage: Bacteria > Actinomycetota > Actinomycetes > Actinomycetales > Microbacteriaceae > Gulosibacter. The sequence goes on along the minus strand of NZ_FUIC01000014.1, from coordinate 47,006 downwards.
CGGACGCTGCTCGAGCCCGCCGACGACCCCGCCGCGGCGCCGGCCCTCGAGCTCGTGGACGACGGCGCCGAACGCACCGTCGTCCTCATCGACCGCGCGCCGGATCGCTCGGCCACGGCCGACGACTGGGCCGCTGCCGCCGGGACCATCAACTACGAGGTGACCACGCGGCTGAGCGGGCGCATCCACCGGGCCTATCTCGAGCCGGAGCCGCTGCAGCTCGCGCTGGGGGACGGCAACCGGGTGCCCGGCGTGCTCGCCCCGGTGCGGCGCGCCGTCGTCGACCTCGACCTCATCCGGTCCCGGTTCGACGGCTGGAGCGCGGCGGTCGATCTCGGCGAGGACGCGTACGGGCACGGCGCCGACGTGCTGCTCCCGCTCGTGCTCGAGGCGGGGCTGAGCCCCGTCGCGCGCTCGTTGGCGGGGGTCGAGGCGCTCCGCGAGCTCGGCGCATCCGATCCGCGGCTGCTGCCCGACGCCCCCGACGCGACGCGGACGATCTACGGCTTCGACCGCGCCGCCGGCGCCCCCGCGATCCGCCTCTACACCGAGCTGCTGGGCGTCAAGCGCGTCGAGCCCGGCCAGGCGGTGAGCTACGGCTACGCGTGGCGCGCGGCGGCGCCGACCACGCTGGGGCTCGTGCCGCTCGGCTACGCGGACGCGATCCCGCGCTCGGCGTTCGGCCGCGCTCGGGTGTGCGTGGACGGCGTCCCGGTGCCCGTGGTGGGGCGCGTGGCGATGGACCAGGTGGTCGTCGACCTCGGCGACATCGATTGCTGGCCCGGCGCGCTCGTCACGGTGTGGGGTTCCGGGGACGGGGAGCCCGACCTGCACGACTGGGCGGACTGGACGGGGCAGCCGGCGGAGGCGCTGTGCGGCGCGCTCGGCTCGCGGGTCGAGCGCGCCTACAGCGGCGAGCCGTACGTGGACGCGCGCGGCTTCGGCAGCCGCAGCCAGGGGGTGCAGGCATGACGACGGCAGGCGGGGGAGCGCAGGGCGAGGCGGCGGGCGAGCTCCGCACCGCGGAGGCGATGGAGCGGTTCGGCGCCCGGCTCGCGGGACTGCTGGGCGCGGGCGACGTGCTCGTGCTCACCGGGCCGCTCGGGGCAGGCAAGACGACGCTCGTGCGGGGACTCGGGGAGGCGCTGGGCGTGCGGGGCACGGTCGCGAGCCCGACGTTCGTGATCGCCCGGACGCACCCCTCGCTCGAGGGCGGGCCCGCGCTCATCCACGTGGACGCCTACCGGCTCGGCTCGGCGCTTGAGCTCGACGACCTCGACCTGGATTTCGAGGCCTCGGTCACGGTGATCGAGTGGGGGGCGGAGTACGTGGCCGCGCTCGCGGACGACTGGCTCGAGGTCGTCATCGACCGCCCGCGGGCCGGCGGGGAGGGGCCCGTTGCCGCCTCTGCCGCTGCCGGCTCCGCTGTCTCCGCCGACGAAGCCGATGCAGCCGACGCCCCCGAGGACGAGCCCCGCGCCGTGCGCATCCGCGCGATGGGCGAGCGCTGGCGCGACGTCGACCTGGGCGCGCTGCTCGAGCACTGACCGCCCTCGCCGAATCCTGGCCGCAAGATGTCGGTACGAGGGGCGGGAAGCGACGGTTCGCGGCCAGGATTCGGAGAGGGGACCGGGTACGGGGCGTCGAGGCTCGCGGCGTAGACTGGCGAGCATGCTCCTCGCAATCGACACGTCAGCCGGATCCGACGTGGCCGTGGTCTCCGAGGCAGGTCGGGTGCTCGCGCAGTCGCGCATCGCCGACACGCGTCACCACGCCGAGTCCATCGGTCCCGCCATCGCGGAGGTCCTGCAGCAGGCGGGCATCGGCCCGCAGCACGTGACGCAGGTCGTGTGCGGCATAGGGCCGGGATCCTTCACCGGCCTCCGGGTGGGCGTCGCTGCGGCGCGCGCCTTCGCCTTCGCGCGGGGGCTGCCGCTCCACCCCATGCCCAGCCACGAGGCCATCGCGCACGAGTGGCGCCACGAGCATCCCGAGCACGCCGGCGCCATCAACGTCACGACCGACGCGAAGCGCCGCGAGCTCGCCCTCACGCACTTCCCCGCGGGGGAGGCCCTCGCGGGCGCCTTCGAGCTGGTCGCGCCGGATGCGGTGCCCGCCGACGTCGTGCACGTCCCCGCCGCGCAGGTCTCGGCCGCGCACCTCGCCCTCGCCTGGCTCGACCGCGAGCTCCTGGGCGTGCCGGCCGAGCCCGACGAAGTCCTCTACCTCCGCGCGCCCGACGCGAAGCCGGGCGCAGTACCCAAGCGGGTGACCTCATGACCGAATTCCGCATCCGGCCGGCCGAGCTCGGCGACCTCGAGGCGATCATGCGCCTCGAGGGAGAGGCGTTCCCCGAGGACGCGTGGAGCGAGGACAGCTTCCGGGCCGAGCTCGAGAGCGACCACACGGGCTACTGGGTGCTCGTCGACGGCGAGCGGATCGCGGGCTACGCGGGCGTGCTCGCCGGCCAGGGCGCTGGTGAGGCGGACGTGCAGACCATCACGGTCGAGCCGTCGGCGCGCCGCGGCGGCTGGGGCACCCGGCTGCTGCTCGAGGCGCTCGGATGGGCGCGCGCCCGTGGCACGAGGCTCGTGTTCCTCGAGGTGCGCGAGGGCAACGACCCCGCGCGCATCCTCTACGAGCGGCTCGGCTTCGAGCGCATCGGCCGGCGCGAGAACTACTACGCCGGCAGCGGCGAGAGCGCGCTGCTGATGCGCGCCGATATCGACCGGGCCATCGAGGCCGCGCGGGACCGGCTCGATCCGAAGCCTTCGGGCGCCCCGCTCGTGCTCGGCATCGAGACGAGCTGCGACGAGACCGGCGTCGGTATCGTGCGCGGCACCCGGCTGCTCGCGAACGCCGTGGCCTCGTCCATGGACGAGCAGGCGAAGTACGGCGGCGTCGTGCCCGAGGTCGCGGCCCGCGCGCACGTCGACTCGTTCGTGCCGGTGCTGCGGGAGGCGCTCGAGACCGCGGGCGTCGGCCTCGAGGACCTCGACGCGATCGCGGTCACGAGCGGGCCCGGGCTCGCCGGGGCGCTCATGGTGGGCGTGGGCGCGGCCAAGGCGCTCGCGGTGGCGGGCTCCACGCCGCTCTACGGCGTGAACCACCTCGTGGGGCACATCGCCGCTGACCTGCTCCGCGAGGAGGGCGAGCCGGTCGAGTTCCCCGCGATCGCGCTCCTCGTGTCCGGCGGGCACACCTCGCTGCTGCGCGCGGAGTCGCTGGTGGGGGAATCGGAGCTGCTCGGCGAGACGATCGACGACGCGGCCGGCGAGGCCTTCGACAAGGTCGCCAGGGTGCTCGGGCTGCCGTACCCGGGCGGGCCCTCGATCGATCGGGCGGCCGCCGGGGGCGACCCGAGGCGCTTCCGCTTCCCACGCGGGCTCACGCATCCGAAGGATCGCGACCGGCATCGCTTCAACTTCTCCTTCTCGGGCCTGAAGACCGCGGTGGCGCGCGAGGTCGAGCGGTTCGAGGACGCGGGCGAGGCCGTGCCCGTGGCCGACATCGCCGCATCCTTCCGCGAGGCCGTGGCCGACGTGCTCGTGGCCAAGGCGCTCGACGCGTGCGAGGCCCACGGCATCCCGAGGCTGCTGCTCGGCGGCGGCGTGGCGGCGAACGCGCGGGTGCGGGAGCTTGCCGCGGAGCGCTGCGCGGCGGCCGGGGTCTCGCTGCACATCCCGCCGCTGCGGCTGTGTACCGACAACGGCGCCATGATCGCGGCGCTCGGCGCGCAGCTCGTGATGGCCGGAAACGGCCCCTCCTCGCTCGCGCTCGGGGCCGACTCGACCCTGCCGATGACCACCTCGCAGGTGGATCCGGAGGGCGCGAAATCTGCAACTTCAGTAGCTAGTCGAGGTTCTTCACTCCGGGGCACCATAAGATGAGCGCAGAGACCAGGGGAGGAGCCTCGGCGATATGACCGAAACCAACGGTGCGAAGGACGATTCGCTGTCCGCGGCCGGGGAGACCCGCGAGCCGAACGCCGAGCACGCCGCGGCCGTGGGCGCGGCGGATCCCCGACCCGAGGACGACGCCGCGGTGCCCGCGGCGGGCGGCACGTTCGGCGTCGACAGCGACCACTCCGGCTACGGCGAGGGGCGCTCGCTGCCCGGCGACGAGCAGGACGACCTGATCGACGTGGGCTCCTCGGACGACGAGATGCCTCCGCTGCCGAACGTCCCGGCGGATGGCGCGGTGCCCGCCCACGGCGGCACGTTCGGCGTCACGCACGACCAGTCCGGCTACCGGGCCGCCGCGGGCCAGCCCGGCGCCGCTCCGTTCGAGCAGCAGCCCGCCTATGGCACGCCGCAGCCGGCCCAGTACGGCGGCTTCGCGCCCCCGGCCGGCACTCCGGAGATGGTGCCGCCGCAGTACGGCGGTACGAGCACGGCGCAGCAGGGCCGCGACACGCTCGCGCTGCTCGCCCTCTTCCTGGGCGTGGTCGGCGCGGGCTGCATGCTCATCCCGAACTGGGCCTGGATGGTCGGCGGCGTGCTCGGCCTCATCGGCGTCGTGCTCGGCGCGATGCGCCTGAACGGCTCGAGCCGCTTCCTCGCGCTGCTGGGGGTCATCGCGGGCGGCGTGGCCGTGCTCATCGCGATCGCGACGGCGGTCGTGGTGTACCTCGTCTAGCGGGAACCGGCGCGTACGCTCTCCGCGTACGCATCCGACCCGCTCCTGAGGTGGCACCATCGGGCTCGGCCACATACACTCGACTTAGCACCCTCAGGGTGAGAGTGCTAAGTCTCGAACCAAACACATCGTTATGCCTAGAAAGAGGTCAACAGTGTCGGTGAACATCCAGCCGCTCGAAGATCGCATTGTCATCCAGCAGGTCCAGGCCGAGCAGACCACCGCGTCGGGTCTCGTGATTCCTGACACCGCTACCGAGAAGCCCCAGGAGGGCGAAGTCGTGGCCGTCGGCCCGGGTCGCGTCGACGACAACGGCAACCGCATCGCCCTCGACATCGCAGTCGGTGACAAGGTCATCTACTCGAAGTACGGCGGCACCGAGGTGAAGTACGGCGGTGGCGAGTACCTCATCCTTTCGGCACGCGACGTGCTCGCGAAGGTCGGCGCCTAAGCGACGCTTCGCACGCGGGCGGGTCAGCCATCGGCTGGCCCGCCCGTTTTCGCGTCCGCGGGCGCCCGTGTTGTGCCGCGAAGGGGCTCGGACGTCGATCGGCCTCATGCCAACGGAACCTTGCCCCGCTTCCACGCGTGCGAATGTGTGTTTCGCGTGGATGTGAGGGAAGTGCCGGGAATGGGGCGCGGATACCCGGCAGGAGCCTCACATCCGCGTCGGCAACTGCGAAATACCTCACGTCCGCGGGGTGTGGCGGGCATGAAGGGGAAGGGGGCGCAGCTTTCCTCGCCTGCCAGGGATCGTGCCTGCCAGAATTGCCGCGCCTCGCGCTTGTGCCGTCGCGGGCCGAAGCACGCCGGCTTCAGCGTTCTAGGCAGGCCGAGCGCTCGCTGCCGGGTCGCGACGATCCCGTCGGGTGCTCATCTCCACGGGCAGGCCGAACGCTCACAGACGATGAAGATGAACGCTTCATTCGTCAGGAACCGTAGGGCGTCTCAACCGCGATGATGAAGACGATGGCTTCATATTCGGGCCGTGGGATGCGCCCGGACCAGCTCTGAGCCACGGCGCACAGGTGTCGGCCCGGCTACGACCGAAGCGTCTCACGAAGTCGCCGAGGCCCAAGCGCGGGCGCGGCTACGACCGACGCCTCGGTCGAACGGCCGCGGCACCGCTGGGGTCAAGGGCGCTCGGCGAGGATCGCGACGCGCTGCTCGCCGATGCGCGTGCAGATCAGCGTCGCGGACGCATCGCCCTTGAGCGCGAGCTCCTTGCGGAACTGCGCCGGATCGAGGTCGACTCCGCGCACCTTGATCTCGAGCGCGCCGATGCCGCGCGCCCGCAGCGCCTTCTTCAGCAGTGCGCGATCGAGCTTGAACCGCTCGAGCACGCGGAAGGACTGCGCGAACGGGGTCTCGACCGCTTCGTCGGTGGTGATCCACGCGATCTCCGGCGCGATCATCCGCCCCTCGACGCTGTGCGCGAGGTTGCCGATGAAGCGGCCGCGGATGATCGCGGGATCCGGCTCGTGCAGCCAGGCCCCGAGCTCGCCGATCGCGGCGTCGCCCGCCTCCTCGGCGGGGGTGGGTGCGGAGATCGCGTGCGCCGCGCCGTCGCGGATGACGAGCGCCGAACGCGCCACGCCCGCAAGCGCGGCCCCGCCCTGCCAGACGGTGCACTCCACGAGCTCGCCGCCCGAGGACACCCACTGGGCCTCGGCGCCGGCGGGGATCAGCTCGTGCGCGAAGGCCGGCCCGAGCTTGACGCCCACCGAGCGCTCCGGGGCGGCGAGCCCGAACGCGAACTCGAGGGAGGGGCGCCAATCGGCGGGATCGGCCAGCCGCCGCGAACCGCCTCGCTCGGTCGCGCCCTCCCGGCCCGTGCGGCGGGCGGGGTCGAGAAAGACCCCGTCGAATCCCTCGAGATCGAACTCCTCCGCGGCGCCGTGCGCGACCCTGGCATTGGGGAAGGGCGCGAGATTGTAGGTGGCGATGGCGGCGGTGACCTCGTCGATGTCCACGGCCGCGACCTCGAAGCCGAGCGCCGCGAAGGTCATCGCATCCGCCCCGATGCCGCAGCCGAGGTCGGCGATGCGCCGCACCCCGGCGCTGCGGAAGCGCTGCCCGTGGAGCGCGGCGACCTGCAGCCGGGTGGCCTGCGCGAGGCCGTCCTCGGTGAAGAGCATCCTGTCGGCGAAGTCGCCGAACTTGGCGACCGCGCGGCGACGCAGCTTGAGCTGGGTCAGCACCGCCGCGGAGGTGCGCGCATCGGCCCCCGCCTTCCGGAGCGTCGTCACCGCGCCGAGGGCGTCCGCCGCGCTGTCCAGCGTCGCGAACCGGTCGAGCAGGTCGAGCGTCTCGCGGGTGAGCAGGGCGGAGAGTTCGTCGCGATCCATGCGTCTACGGTATCCGCTGCGCGGAACGCCGTCCGTGAACGCGGTCGGCGGATCTGCATCATCGGTCGGCGGATCCGCACTAGGAGGGCAGTGGGAGCGCCATCCCCGCCGGGAGCGGGGGATGGCCCCGTCATCGCCCTCCTAGTGCAGAGACGGGGGTGGAAGACCGCGGACCGGAGCGGTCGGCAGCCGCCGCGACCGCGGGTGGCCGGAGGGCGGGGCGACGGGTGCCGAAACCGTGCCGTGCGCGTAGGATGAAGGTCCCGCCGTACTTCGCAGGCGAACGCGGCCGCCGCGCGCTGTGCGCGGGTCGGCCGATGGCGCCAGCGATCCTCGAATCGTCGAATTGGAGACCCCGCCGAAATGACCGAGCACGACCCCTTCGCGCTGACCGGACTCACCTACGACGACGTGCTGCTTCTGCCCGAAGAGACCGACGTCATACCCTCCGAAGTCGACACGACCACGCAGCTGACGCGCAACATCTCGGTCAAGGTGCCGCTCATCTCGGCGGCCATGGACACCGTCACCGAGTCGCGCATGGCGATCGCCATGGCCCGCCAGGGCGGCCTCGGCATCCTCCACCGCAACATGTCCATCGAGGATCAGGCCGAGATGGTCGATCGGGTCAAGCGCTCCGAGTCGGGCATGGTCACGAACCCCATCACGACCAATCCCGACGCCACCGTCGCCGAGGTGGACGCCGTGTGCGGCCAGTTCCGCATCTCGGGCCTGCCCGTGACCGACCCGCAGGGCAAGCTCGTGGGCGTCATCTCGAACCGCGACATGCGCTTCGTGCCCGAGAGCGTGAAGGCCACCACGAAGGTCTCCGAGGTCATGACCTCGGAGGGGCTCGTCACGGGCCGCGTGGGCATCACGGGCGAGGAGGCGTTCGCGCTGCTCGGCCGCCACCGCATCGAGAAGCTGCCCCTCGTCGACGACCAGGGCGTGCTCAAGGGCCTCATCACGGTCAAGGACTTCGACAAGATCGACAAGTACCCCGACGCCTCGAAGGACTCGCAGGGCCGCCTCATCGTCGGCGCCGCGATCGGCTTCTTCGGCGACGCGTTCGACCGCGCCTCGGCGCTCCGCGACGCGGGGGTGGACGTCATCGTCGTCGACACCGCCAACGGGCAGTCGCGCGGCGAGATCGAGATGATCCGCAAGCTCAAGAACGATCCGGCGTTCTCGGGCATCGACGTGATCGGCGGTAACATCGCCACCCGCGAGGGCGCCGCGGCGCTCATCGAGGCGGGCGCGGATGCCGTGAAGGTCGGCGTCGGCCCCGGCTCGATCTGCACGACGCGCGTGGTCGCGGGCGTGGGCATGCCCCAGGTCACCGCGATCTACGAGGCGTCCAAGGCGGCGCGCGGCACGGGCGTGCCGATCATCGCGGACGGCGGCCTGCAGCACTCGGGCGACATCGCGAAGGCCCTCGTGGCGGGCGCGAACTCGGTGATGCTCGGCTCGCTGCTCGCCGGCACCGACGAGTCGCCCGGCGACCTCATCTTCATCAACGGCAAGCAGTTCAAGCAGTACCGCGGCATGGGCTCGCTCGGCGCGCTGCAGACGCGCGGCAAGAAGACCTCGTACTCGCGCGACCGCTACTTCCAGGCGGACGTGCCCGGCGACGACGACCTCATCGCCGAGGGCATCGAGGGCAAGGTGCCCTACCGCGGCACGGTGCGGCAGAACGTCTTCCAGCTCACCGGCGGCCTGCACCAGTCGATGTTCTACGTGGGCGCGCGCACCGTCCCCGACCTGCAGTCGCGCGGACGCTTCGTGCGCATCACGCCCGCCGGCCTCAAGGAATCCCACCCGCACGACGTGCAGATGGTGGTCGAGGCGCCCAACTACCGCAAGTAGCCGTCGCACGACGCGATGCTGAACGACCTGCCCCGCGGCTCCGACCGGAGCGGCGGGGCAGTCGTGTGAAAGGAGCCGAGAATGGCACAGAAGATCGGATTCATCGCGCCGGGAGTCATGGGCGAGCCCATGGCGCAGCGGCTGCGCGGAGCGGGCTACGAGGTCGTGGCCTGGGCGCGGCGGGCGGAGCGCGCCGCGGAGCTCGAGGCGGCGGGACTGCGCACGGGGACGCTCGAGGAGGTCGCCGCCTGCCCGGTGATCGTGTCCTGCCTGCGCGACACCGCCGCGGTGGAGGAGCTGTTCCTGCGCAACGAGGCGTTCTCGGAGCACCTCGCGGCCGAGCTGGTGATCGAGCACGCGACCATCGCGCCGCGCGTGAGCCGCCAGGTGCATGCGCACCTGGCGGAGCGCGGCATCCACTACCTCGATGCGGCGGTCTCGGGCGGGCCGGCGGGGGCGGCCGAGGGCAGCCTCGTGACCATGGTGGGGGGCAGCGGCGAGGCGATGGCGCTCGCGCGGCCGTATCTCGAGCCCACCTGCGGCAGGATCGTGCACATCGGCGGCCCCGGCTCGGGCGTCGCGCTCAAGCTCGTGAACCAGCACCTCGTGGTGGCGCACTCGGTCGCGGCGGCGGAGGCGGCCGCGCTCATCCGCGATGCGGGGATCGAGCCGGAGGGCGCGCTCGAGGCGCTCATGGGCGGATGGGCGGGATCGCGCCGGCTCGAGCTGCAGCTCGTCGACTCGGTGCGTGGCGAGTACGGCCCGGACGGCGCGGACCTGGACCTGTTCCGCGAGATCCTGCGACTCGTGGGCGGGGCGTTCGAGGACGCCGGGATCGAGAGCGCGCTCCTGCCGGGCGTCGAGGAGACCTGGGACCGGGCGGCGGCCAAGCATCCCCGCGGCCGCCTGGCGAGCCTCGCGAGCGCCTACGAGGCCGCTCCGGAGGACTAGTTCTCGGCCTTGCCGATGCGCCAGTAGCCCATGAAGGCGACGGAGCGGCGGTCGATGCCGCGCTCGCTCACGAGGTGGCGGCGGAGCGTCTTCACGGCGCCCGCCTCGCCCGCGAGCCACGCGTAGAGCGAGGTGCGCTTGAGCGCGGCGCCGCCCTTCGCGTGCCGGGGCACCTCCCAGAGCGTGGTGGAGTCGATGTCGATCTCCTCGACCTGCTGCGGCTCGCCCGCGGGCGCGAGCTCGGCCACGGCCGCGCGCGTGGCGTCGATGAGCGCCTCGCCGTGCTCGCGTCCGTCGCGGGCAACGGCGCGCACCTCGATGCCGGGATGGGCGGGCAGGTAGGCCGCGTCCGCGGTCTCCGGCACCTCCACGACGGCGATGCCGCGGGCGGAGTCGGGCAACTGCTCGAGCGCCACGGCGATCGCGGGCGCGGCGGTCTCGTCGCCCGCGATCAGGAATCGGTCGGTGCGCTCGGGCGGCACGAAGTCCACGCCGCCCGGCTCGCCCTCGTACTCGGCGTTGGGGCCGAGGATGAGCAGCTCGTCGCCGACCTCGGCGTATTCGATCCAGCGGGATGCCGGCCCCACCACGCCGTGCACCACCACGTCCACGTCGAGCTCCTGCTCGCCGGCTCGCACGTACCGGGTCGTGTAGGTGCGCAGCGGATGCCGTTCGCCGTCGGGCAGCGCCCGCCAGGTCCCGTACCAGTCCTCGGCGCCCATGAGCGCCTCGTAGCCGATGCCCTCGATCGGGAACAGGAGCTTGATGCGCTGGTCGAAGCCGGGGTCGGCGAAGGACGCGAGCGACGGATCGGCGAAGGTGAAGCGGCGGAAACCGGGGGTGAGGTCCTCGATCGCCTTCACCCGGACGGGGAAGAACCGGAACGGCGTGGTCATGTGAGCTCCTTACGGGCCGACGGGGTGCTCGGCGGGCTGCGAAAAAAAATCTGGCACACCTCTTGCCGAATGCATCAGGTAAGGCTAACCTTATCTATCGAGGGGCGGTTGCTGTGAACCGAATCTCGAAAAATGTCTCTCGCATCACAACAGGCGGGGCGCTCAACTGCACTGAGTTGAACGCCCCGCCTGTTGCGTGAGGCCCCGCCCGCTCGAGGCGGGCGGGGACCATCGCTAGCCGAGCAGCGCGAGGACCTCGTCGAAGGCCTTCGAGGGACGCATCACCGCGGTCGCCTTGTCGGCGTCGGGGCGGTAGTAGCCGCCGAGGTCCACGGGCGAGCCCTGCACGTCCAGGAGCTCCTGCGCGATCGCATCCGCCTGCGCGGCGAAGGCCTCGGCGACGGGCGCGAAGGCCGCGGCGAGCTCCGCATCCTCGGTCTGCGCGGCGAGCTCCTGCGCCCAGTAGGCCGCGACGTAGAGGTGCGAGCCGCGGTTGTCGATCTCGCCGGCCTTGCGCGAGGGCGACTTGTTCTCGTCGAGGAGGCGCTCGGTGGCCTTGTCGAGCGCGCTGCCGAGCAGGCCCGCACGGGCGTTGCCCGCGCTCGCCTCGTGGCGCAGCGACTCGGCGAGGGCGAGGAACTCGCCGAGCGAGTCCCAGCGCAGGTGGTTCTCCTCGACCAGCTGCTGCACGTGCTTCGGCGCCGAGCCGCCGGCGCCGGTCTCGAACAGGCCGCCGCCGTTCATGAGCGGCACGACGGACAGCATCTTCGCGGAGGTGCCGACCTCGAGGATGGGGAAGAGGTCGGTGAGGTAGTCGCGCAGCACGTTGCCGGTGACCGAGATGGTGTCCTCGCCGCGGCGGATGCGCTCCACCGACAGCTCGGTCGCCTCGATCGGCGAGAGGATGCGGATGTCCAGCCCCTCGGTGTCGTGGTCGCCGAGGTACTGCTCGACCTTGGCGATGAGGTTGCGGTCGTGCGCGCGGGTCTCGTCGAGCCAGAACACGGCGGGGGTCTCGGAGGCGCGGGCGCGCGTGACGGCGAGCTTGACCCAGTCGCGGATCGGCGCGTCCTTGGTCTGGCACGCGCGCCAGATGTCGCCGGCCTCGACGTCGTGGGCGATGAGCACCTCGCCGGCCGAGTTCACGACCTCCACGCGGCCCGCGGCGTCGAGCTGGAAGGTCTTGTCGTGCGAGCCGTACTCCTCCGCCTTCTGCGCCATGAGGCCCACGTTCGGCACGGAGCCCATCGTGGCGGGGTCGAAGGCGCCGTTGGCCTTGCAGTCCTCGATCACGGCCTGGTACACGCCGGCGTAGCTCGAGTCGGGGATCACCGCGAGGGTGTCGTCCTCCTCGCCCTGCGGGCCCCACATGCGGCCGCCGATGCGGATCATGGCGGGCATCGAGGCGTCCACGATCACGTCGCTCGGCACGTGCAGGTTCGTGATGCCCTTGTCGGAGTTGACCATCGCGAGGCGCGGGCCGTCCTGGTAGCCCTGCTCGACGGCGGCGAGGATGCCCTCGCGCTCGGGCAGATGCTCGGCGCCGGCGACGATCGCGGCGATGCCGTTGTTGGCCGAGAGCCCGGCTGCCGCGAGCACCTCGCCGTACTGCTCGAATAGCGCGGGGAAGAACGCGCGCACGATGCGGCCGAAGATGATGGGGTCCGAGACCTTCATCATGGTGGCCTTGAGGTGCGCCGAGAAGAGGACGTCGTCGGCCTTCGCGGCGGCGATCTGCTCGCGCAGGAACTCGTCGAGTGCGGCGGCCCTGAGCACGGTGCCGTCGACGACCTCGCCCTCGAGCACCTTGAGGCCGCTCTTGAGTTCGCGAGTCTCGCCGCCGCTCGTGAAGCGGATGGCGAGGACGTCGTCGGCGGGGATGACGACGGACTGCTCGTTGGAGCGGAAGTCGTTCTCGCCCATGGTCGCCACGCGGGTCTTCGAGTCGGAGGACCAGGCGCCCATCGAGTGCGGGTGCTTGCGGGCGAAGTTCTTCACGGCGGCGGGCGCGCGGCGGTCCGAGTTGCCCTCGCGGAGCACGGGGTTCACGGCCGAGCCCTTGACCTTGTCGTAGCGGGCGCGGGCGTCCTCGGCCTCGGGGCTGCGGTCCTCGTCCTCGGGGTAGTCGGGGATGTCGTAGCCCTGGGCCTGGAGCTCGGCGATGGCGGCCTTGAGCTGGGGCACGGAGGCCGAGATGTTCGGCAGCTTGATGATGTTCGCCTCGGGCGTCTTCGCGAGCTCGCCGAGCTCGGTGAGGGCGTCGCCGACGCGCTGCTCTTCGGTGAGGCGGTCGGGGAAGCCGGCGAGGATGCGACCCGCGAGCGAGATGTCGCGCGTCTCGACTTCGACGCCGGCCTTGGCGGCGTAGGCCTGGATGATCGGCAGGAAAGAGTGGGTCGCGAGGAGCGGGGCCTCGTCGGTGTGCGTATAGATGATCTTCGCCATGCGCGGACTCCCTGATGAAGGTGGATGTGCGGGGTGGCGACCCCTCCGGGGTCGAGTTGTCTCGAAGTCGAGATAACTCGGTCAGTCTATCGGAGCGGGGATGCGCGGGGACCGTGCGGGCGGGACCGCCCGGATCAGCCGGTCGCGGCGCTCGGCGGCTCGGGGGAGCGCCAGACGCGGGCGAACTCCTCGGCGACCCGGGGCCAGACCGCGCGCATCCCGTCCTCGAGCGTGCCGATGTCCTCCGCATCCGCGCCGAGGAGGACGAAGTCGTGGGGGATGACCCGCCCGGACCGGTCCCGCCGACCCTCGGGGTCGGGGAAGCGCAGGGCGCAGCCGCGGGCGCTGCGCCGGACGCCGGAAGCGGCGGCGCCCATGCCCGCGAAGGCCTCGTCGTAGACGGGCAGCGGATCGTCGAGGCCGCCGTCGCGGAGGAATCGGAAGCCCCACTCCCGCCCGCGAGTGGCCCAGATCAGGGTCATCGCGGGCTCCGGAGGAGGACGCGCTCCTGCTCGCCGCGGGCGAGGTCCAGCTTGAACTGCGTGAGCGTGGCCGCGAGGTAGTCGTGCCGGGCCTGTGCGCCGGCGTTCATCGACTTGAGCGCATCGCCGGCGAGCCGCGCGGCCTGGTCCACCGCCTCCTTCGACACGAGGCCGCCGACGGCGCCCTGGACGAGCCGCAGCGGGCCCGGCAGCCGCCGGTTGCCGAGCAGCGCCCCCGCGAGGGCCGTGACCCCGATGGCTCCGGCGCCGACGAGCGACTCGGCGACCTTGCCCGGGAGCTGCTTGGTCCGGGCCCACCGCACGTGGCGCTCGAAGGGCAGCATCGCGGCGAGCGGCAGCATGAGCTCGACGCCGACGCGCGTATCCACATCGATGCGGCCCGTCTCGAACTTCGCGGAGGAGAGCAGCAGGAAGTCCTCGCCCACGGCGAGCGCCTCGCTGCCGGCCACGAACTCCGAGAGCACCTCGCGCAGCTCGTTGATCTCCTCGGCGACCTTGCCGATCATGAGGTCGCGGAAGGCGTACACGTCGGTCTCCGGCAGCAGGTCGGACTTCGACAGCGCCATGATCCAGATGCGGGGGAATCGGATGAGCGGCTCGCCGCCCCGCAGCAGCTCGCCCTTCAGCGACAGCAGGCTGTTGCGGAAGTTGCCGAGCAGCGACTTCAGGTACCGCTGCTCCTCGCCGGCGTAGTCGAGCAGGCGCTGGCCGTCCACGAGGAAGAGCGCGACATCGGAGCCGAGGAGCGACCGGAAGCCGTCGACCCGGCGGGCCTGCTCCGCGGGGCCGCTCGCATCCTGCTCGAACCATTCGCCGGGGTAGTCGTGCCACACGAGCCGCATGGCGTCGAAGGGCCTGCCCCTGACCCGTTTGGCGTTCGAGTCCTCCTTGAGCTTGATCGAGAAGGAGTAGGCGGTCGACTCGAACCGGGTGGCGGGCGGCGCCTGCGCCTCCTGCTTCATGCCGAGGTAGTTCTGGTGCAGCCGGTTGCCCACCCCGGTGTCGTCGGCGTAGAGGCGGTAGAGGTGCTCGCGGCTGTACTGGGGCTCCTGCGTGGCGCCGTAGAACGAGGAGAGCAGCACGGTCTTGCCGCTGCCGCTCTCGCCGAACACGGCGATGTGCTGCTCGAGCGCCGTCTGTTTCCGTGCCATGCGGTTCACCCTATGCGAGCGGGGTCGGAGCATCATGGGGGCGTCACGGTGCCGTCGGCGCGTCCCGGGCGGCGAGCCGATGCAGCCGCCCTCGCGCGCGCCGGACCTCGGCCTCCTTCTCGGCGAGCCGCTGCGCCAGCGCGTCCAGATCGGCATCCGCGGGGTCGGCGCTCGGCGCACCGATCCTTGCCTGCTCCTTCGCCTGGCCCCGCCGATCTCCGCGCTCCTCGCCGCTATCGTGCTCGTGCTGGTCATCGCCCGCAGACCGACCTCGGCCGCGATCCGAACGTCCCCCGCGCTCGAGCCGGAACTCCGAGGAACGAGGGTAGCCCGGCCCGAGCCGCGGTGCTCCGTGATTCCGGTGTGCCGGTGACGCCGGCGTGCCGGCTGCTACGCGGCGGTCTCGGCTCCCGGGAGCGGCGTGACGAGGTTGACGAGCCGGTAGCCGCCGGCCGGCGTCAGCGTTCCGCGGCAGGGCTTGGCGTGGAGGGCCGGATGCCCGTGTTTCGCGCGGATGTGAGGGGAACGCCGGGAATGGAACGCTGTTACCCGGCAGGAGTCTCACATCCGGGCCGGTAGCCGCGAAATGCCTCACATCCGCGGTGCGTGGCGGGTGTGCGGTTTCCCGCGCCTGCCGAGGCCGTGCAGTCCCGTCGCTGCGCGGCAGGCGCGCGACGACTATCCCTCGGGCGTCTCGTCGACCTGGATGTCGAACTCGATGTTGCCGTCGGTCTCTCCCTTGGAGGTGACGGTGACGCCGAACGAGGTGCCCTCGTGGGTGAGCGTGCAGCGCACCTCGGACCCCTCCTCCGCGGGCAGCGGATCGGGGCACTCCACCGAGTCGGGCTCGATCCCCACCTGCTCGGTCAGGGCGCTCTTGACCTCGTCGGCGAGGTCGTCCGCCGACACCGACGAGCTGCATCCGACCAGTGCGAGGGCCACGGCTCCGAGGAGCACGGCGAGCTTCTTCATGGGAGTACCTCCAACATCGGCCGCGCCGGTCGCGGCTCTGGAGGCGATGCTAACGGAGGGACGATGGTGCGGGAATCGTCGTGGAGGCTGACTCCGGCTATCTCGAGAATTCTCGAGGACAATGTCGAATCCGACCGCTCCCGAACGTGTAGATGGCGAGCATGGCATCGAGGCCATGCCGCGACGAAGGAGAAGATCATGGTCCAGTACATGCTGAGCAACATCACCCCCGCCGGCCGAACCCTCGCGCCCGAGCAGCTCCAGCAGGTGATCCAGGACGTCACCGCGGTCACCGGGGAGATGCAGTCCGCCGGCGTCTGGGTGTTCGCGATGCCGCTCGCCGACCCGGCCTCCGCGACGGTGGTGTCGAGCCGGGACGGCGCGATCACCCTGGCGGACGGGCCGTTCGCGGAGCTCAAGGAGTACGTCGGCGGCATCACCGTCATCGACGTGGCCGACCTCGACGCGGCGGTCGCATGGGCGGGCAAGGTCTCCGAGGCCACCGGGCTGGACATCGAGGTCCGCCCCGCGCCGAGCTTCGGCGGCTGAGGGCGCGCCGTGGACGACGCGATCGCGGCCGTGCGCCGGGCGTTCCGCTCGGAGTACGGCCGCACCGTCGCGATCCTCATGCGCGCGATCGGCGACCTCGAGGCGGCCGAGGACGCCGTGCAGGAGGCGTTCGTCGCGGCCGCCGAGACCTGGCCCGACCGGGGCGTGCCGCCGAACCCGCAGGCCTGGATCGTCACGACGGCCCGCCGGCGCGCGATCGACCGCATCCGGCGCGCGGAGACGGAGCAGCGGTACGCGCCGCGGCTCGTGCAGCCCGCCGAGACCTTCCCGGACGAGGGCGAGGACGACGAGCTGCGGATGATCCTGCTCTGCGCGCATCCGAGCCTCTCTGCGGAGTCGCAGGTGGCGCTGACGCTCCGCTACGTCGGCGGGCTCACGGCCGCGGAGATCGCGCGGGCGTTCGGCGCCGCCGAGTCGTCCGTCGCCCAGCGCCTCGCGCGCGCCAAACGGAAGATCCGGGACGCCCGCATCGGCCTGCCCGAGCCGGGGCGGCTGCACGACCGGCTCGACGTCGTGCTCGCGGTCGTCTACGCGATCGCCAACGAGGGCTACGTCGCCACCGCCGGCGCGCTCAGCCGATTCGACCTCAGCCAGGAGGGGGTGCGGCTGGCGAGACTCGTCGCCGCCCGCGCGAGGGGCGAGCCCGAGGCCAAGGGGCTGCTCGCGCTGCTGCTCCTCCTGCAGGCGCGCCGGCCGGCGCGGATCGGGGAGGACGGCGGGCTGATCGCGCTGCCCGAGCAGGACCGCGGACGCTGGGACCGTTCGATGGTCGCCGAGGGGCACGCGCTGGTGCGCGAATGCCTCGCCGCGAACCGCCCCGGCCCCTACCAGCTGCAGGCCGCCATCCAGGCGGTGCACTGCGATGCCGCGCGCGACGAGGACACCGACTGGCGGCAGATCCTCGCCCTCTACGACATGCTCGTGCCGCTCGTGCCCACCGCGGCGGTGCGCACGGCGCGCCTCGTGGCGCGCTCGCACGTCGACGGCCCGCAGGAGGCGCTGGACGAGCTGGACGGGCTGGAGCCCGCGCAGGACGACCGGTACGCGCTCGCGGTCCGCGCCGACCTGCTCGCCAGGCTCGGCCGGGAGGCCGAGGCCGAGCGGCTGTTCCGCCGCGCCGCGGAGAGCGCCGCCAACGACGGCGAGCGGGCGCTCCTGCTGCTGCGGGCGGGGGATGCCGGGGCGGGCCCGCGGGCGTCCGGGCGCGCGGGCGGGGGATGACCGCCCCGGCCGATGCGCGGCGGGCGCGTCGACCCCGACTCGCCGGAGCGCTCAGGAGGCCGGTTCGAACTCGGTGATCGCCGCGAGAGTGTCGAAGAGTTCGCGCATCCGATTCTCGCCGTAGCTTTCCCGCCAGGCGCGGTGGACCTCGACGAAAGCCTGGCGCACCGCGCGCCGGCTCGCGACGCCCCGCTCGGTGAGGAGGACGACTCTGCTGCGACGGTCGCGCTCATCGGGAGAGACCGCGAGGTACCCGTGCTCCGCGAGATAGGCCACCTGCTGGCTGATCGCCTGCTTCGTGACGCCGGAGCGCGGCACGAGGTCGGCGACGCGCATCGGAGTCCCGGGGGAGAGGTGGCGCAGGATGTTCGTGCCGTGCGAGATCGCGACGTCCGGATATCCCGCATCGGCCAGGCGCGATTCGCAGTCGGCCACGAATCGCGCGTGGGCTTGCGCGAGCAGCGCGCCCAGGGGGTAGCGCATCACGCGTCGCGGAGGGATGCGGCTCGGGCCGCCGTGCTCGCCATCAGGGGGATGTACGCGCCGGCGAGCGCGAGGTGCACGGCTGCCAGCCAGAAGCGGTCGCCCGTCTCGATGCCGGGCGTGCCGAACGGGCCGGCCAGGGAGAGGACCGCGACGACGACCGCGATCACCGTCCAGATCCGGCGGGCTCGAGCGCCGAGGCGCGCCTCGAGCACCGCGAGCAGCGCCCAGCCCGCGAGGCCGGCGACCGCCGATGCGGCCAGCACCTGCCACCAGGGCATGTCCGCGGGCTCGCCTCTGCCGAGTGCGACCTGGATGCCGCCGCCGATCAGTGCGAGCGCCCAGATGACGAGTGCGGCCGCGGCGCCCGCCGCGACCACGCCGATGCGTGCGACGATCCGGTTTCCGTTCATGGCATTTCCCTTCGGAGGGGCGCTCGGCATAATTCGTCAAGCGCTTGACTTATTGTGCGCCCGTCCCGGGCGGGCGTCAACCCCCGGGCGCTCGGAGAACGCCCCGAGGCCGGCCCGGTGAGCGTCGCCGGCGGCTGCGGGGCGGGAGAATGGCGGGTATGGGTGACACGTTCGATTCGCTGATCGAGGCCGGGGCGTCCGCGGACGTATCCGGATGGGACTTCTCCTGGCTGGACGGGCGGGCCGCAGAGGAGCGCCCGGCCTGGGGCTACGCCCGGCAGCTGGCCGATCGGCTCGGCCGCGCGACTGCTTCGCTCGATATCCAGACGGGCGGCGGCGAAGTGCTCGCCGAGGCCGAGGTGTTCCCGGTCACTGCGGTCGCGACGGAGTCGTGGCCGCCGAACGTCCGCAAAGCCGCCCGGCTGCTGCATCCGCGCGGCGTGGTCGTCGTGGCCGACCCCGACGAGCCGCCGCTGCCGTTCGCGGATGCCGCCTTCGACCTGGTCACCAGCAGGCATCCCGCGACGATCTGGTGGGAGGAGATCGCCCGAGTGCTCCGGCCCGGCGGTGTCTATTTCGCCCAGCACGTCGGGCCTGCGAGCGCGTTCGAGCTGATCGAGTTCTTCCTCGGCCCCCAGCCCGAGGCGCGGCGCGAGCGCCATCCCGACGACGAGGCGGCCGCGGCGGAGGCGGCCGGGCTCGAGATCGTGAGCCTGCGGACGGCGAGGCTGCGCATCGAGATCCACGATGTCGCAGCCGTGGTGTACCTGCTGCGGAAGGTGATCTGGTGGGTTCCGGGGTTCACGATCGAGCGGCATCGCGATCGGCTCCGCGACCTCCACGAACGCATCCAGCGGGACGGGCCGTTCATCGCGCACTCCACCCGGCACCTCATCGAAGCCAGGCGTCCCGCGGACACCGGGAGGCTCGACGCGCTTGGACGAGCCGGCGATTGATCCGCCGAGCCGTCGAGGCCCGCGCAACGGCGTCGGGTACGACTGTGTGATGTTCGCACCGGGTGCGTCGTAGCCGAGCGTGACGGGATCGACAGCCGGACGCGCTCTCGCCTTCCGACTGCTGCACCCTCTTCCGCGTCGCTATGCACCCGCAGGTCGGCGCGGCACGTCGGCGATGCCGTTCGCGTCGAGGGTGGCGCGGATGGCCGCGGCGATGCGTTCGCCGCTCCAATCCGCCGGGGTGGTGAGGAGCACGCCGTTGCCGACGCGGTCGGCGGCGACGCCCTCCGCGACGGTCGTGACCGCTGCGACGGCGTCGTTGACCCAGGTGGCGTTGCCCTCCGGGACCTGGAACCCGCGCCTCGTCGCGAACGCCGACATGCCGTCGAGGCTCCACCTCGCCGCGGCCGGGTCGAAGGCCACCGCCACGTCCCCGAGCAGTCGCAGTCCCAGCTCGGGGTCCTGGCCCCGCGCCTCGAGCTTCTGCAGCCGGACCGAGACGCTGTGCATCGGCGTGCGCCGCCCGGGATAGGGGTCGCCGGCCATCACGGTGCACTGGATGAACACCCGGTCGGCGGTGGTCCCCGCCACCGACAGCGCATAGCCGTCCTCGCCATCCGGCGCTCCCGTCGCGCCGGGGCTCGGGAACCTCCGGATGAGCGCCGCCCGCTCTGCTCGCGAGCCGCGCCACTGGGCGCCATCGCCCAACCGCCAGGCGGCGATGCCGGTGCTGGCCGATGCGCGCTCGACGAACGCGTCGATGCGGTCCGCGATCCACTCCGGCGTCTCGGAGACCGGGTCGGTCCAGAATGCGAGCACGGAGTTCTGCCGGTCCCAATATCTCGTCATCCGGCGGTCCCCTCCTCCTGCGGCCGTGCGCGGCGCTCCGATAGCGGGCGGCGGTCGCTCCGAGACGAGAGCGTACCCGGCGTCGCCTCTCGGCAACGTGATGCTTGGTATGCGTCCCTTGAGCGGGAAGCGACCGAAGGGGGGGACTGCCTGATGAACGGTATCCGAGGGTCCGGCTCGGTCCGAGAGGAGATGACCGAGGCCGACATGGCCGATGTCATCGTTGACGACGAGACGATTGGTCCCGTGGCCGGGGCGATCATCGGTCAGAAGGAGCTTGCGGAGCGACTGCTCGCGCAGTCGTCGACCGCGCTATCGCTTGGGTGGCTGGCGCACCGGTGGCGTACCGGGCTGTGGGTGATCGAGGGCGCCGCAGCTTCCGGGACAATCCTCGCAGGCCCGGGCTCCCCGGTCGTCGAGGCGGCCCGCAGGCCCGCTCCCGGTTCCACACTGCTCTGGTCAGCGTCGTAGTCGAGCCTTGAAAGCGATGACCGCGACGCTGAGCAGGACGAGTCCGCCGAACCAGAGGACGAACAGCGTGATATGAGAGATGCTCGTTCCTCCGGCGAGGGCATCTTGAGACAGGTTCGCGACGGCCGTGATCGGCGAGACGTCCACGATAGGCCGCAGCGGCGCGGCGTAGCGCTCGCTGGGCATCATCGCCGTGTTGAAGAACATCGCCGCCATGATGGCCGGCGATGCGGCCACGGCTCCCTGTGGCGTCTCTGCGAGATACCCCATCATCACGCCGAACGCGCCGCTCGCGATCGCGACCATCAGCAGCACGGCGAGCATGCGCAGCACCGCTGCCGGGCTGCCGAAATCGGCGCCGAAAACGAGAGCGATGAGCATCGTGAGGGGCGCGGCGAGGAACGCGCGAAGCGATTCCGCGAGGATGCGCCCGGCATAGCCGGCGGAGGCATGCGCGGGGAGAGTGCGGATGCGGTCCATGAACCCTTCCCGGCGCTCCTGCACGGTGCTGCCCGCACCCATGATGGCCCCGGTGAGCATCGATGACACCACGATCATGACCCAGATGCGGGGGAGATCGACGGGGGCGCCGGTGAACCGCTCGATCATGCCGCGGAACATGACGACGAAGATCAGCATCATCATCACGGGGAAGGCGACTGCGGTGAACAGCATCACCGGCGACCGCAGCCACCGTCTGAGGATCCTGCCGGTGTGGATCGCGACGGCGGCAGGCCAGGATGCGGGCCGCGGCGGGGGCATGTCCGGGGTCGTTTCGCTCATGGCGTCCTCCGGAGGGCGCGGGTGACCCAGATGCCGCCGAGTATGGCGCCGATGAGCAGCCAGCCGGTGGCCTCCCACCCGGCTGAGCCCGGAGATGCGCCCTCGAGGAGAGCTCGGAGGGTGTCGATGATCGGGGAGACGGGCTGGTGGACGACGACGGGGCGGAGCCAGTCGGGCAGGGTGTCCGCCGGGACGAACCCGGTGGAGATCATCAGGAACGGCATTTCGATGCCCTGGATGATGCCGCCTGCGGCGACGGGGTGTCTGGTGCGCAGGGCGAGGCCGCAGAACAGCATGGCGAGGATCTCGCCGATGATGAGCGCGAGCAGGAAGGCGAGCGCGAGGCCGCCGACGTTGTCGGGTTTCGCCCCGCAGAGGAGCGCGAGGAGGATCACAGCGGCGAGGGAAGCGAAGGATCGGATCAGGTCGGTGCCGAGGCGGCTCGCGACGATGACCGATGCGGAGATCGGCATCGCGCGGAGTCTTGCCAGCATCCCGCTCTCGGCGTCGACCGCGAGTGCCATCACCGAGCCGCCGGCGCTGAAGAGCGCCGCCTGGAACATGACCGCGGGCAGCAGGAACAGGGCGTAGTCGACGCCGGCCCGCGCGGCGGCGTGTCCGAAGACGACCCAGAAGGCCAGGAAGATCGTGCCGGGGATCACGAACGCGGAGACGAGCGAGGCCCGGTTGCGGCCGAGCCTGAGGGTATTGCGCCACAGGCCGCCCGCCAGTCCGGTCAGCGGCGCATGGTGGTCGCTCGCGGTAGTCACGGTGCATCCGCCGTTCCCGGCGTTGCGGTATCGGCGTTCTCGAACGCGAGTTCGAGGAAGATGTCGTCGAGCGAAGGGGCGCTCAGCTGCGCGGAGTTCACGGTGATCCCCGCTTCGCGGAGGGCGTCGAGTGCCGCGGTGAGATCGTCCGCGCCTCTCGCTGCGGGGAAGGACGCGCCGAGACCTTCGATGGTGAAGCTCCCCGGGGCGATCCCCAGCGCGGCGGGCAGCACGTCGGTGCGGGCACGGGCGGCTTCGGCGGGGGAATCGAGTTCGAGGCGGCAGACCTGGGTGCCGAACTGCGTGCGGATCTGTACCGGCGAGCCCTCGAGGACGCTGCGACCGCCGCGCAGCAGCACGATGGTGTCGGCGAGCCGTTCGGCCTCGTCGAGATACTGGGTGGTGAGCAGGATCGCGACTCCCGCGTCGCGGAGTTCTTCGACCATCTCCCACAGTTCCCGACGTGAGAGGGGGTCCAGGCCGGTGGTCGGCTCGTCGAGGAACAGCAGCCTCGGGGTGACGATGAGCGAAGCGGCGATGTCCAGGCGTCGGCGCATACCCCCGGAGTAGCTCGCCACGAGCTGCCTCGCGGCCTCGGTGAGCCGGAACTGCGCCAGGAGCTCATCGGCCCGTGACCGCGCCGCGGTGCTCGTGAGACCGCGGAGTCTTGCGAAGTAGATCAGGTTCTCCCGGCCGGTGAGCTCCGCGTCGACGGCCGCGAACTGGCCGGTGAGCGAGATCAGCTCCCGTACGGTGCGGGCATCGCGCACCACGTCATGACCGTCGACGCTCGCGGATCCCGTGCTGGGGAGCATCAGGGTGGAGAGGATGTTCACGAGCGTGGTCTTTCCGGCCCCGTTCGCGCCGAGCAGGGCGAGGATGCTGCCCGCGGGGATCGTGAGGCTGAGCCCTCGCAGCACATCCTTGCGCGAGGCGGCCTTGCCGAACGACTTGTGCAGGTCTTCGACGACCAATACCGGGTCGGCGCCGTGCCCGGCGGACGGCGATCGTCTCAGCGGTATGCCCATGTCAGTCGCCCCCTTCCTGCGTGGGCGTCGCCGATGCGGTGGGCGTCGACCCGTCGGGCAGCCCTGCCTCGAGCCAGGCGTTCAGACCGGTGATGGTGATGTCGATGCAGAACCGGAAGTAGCCGAAGCGAGCGCGGACCGCCGACTCGCCGCCTTCGGCATAGGGGCGCATGAGCGAGTTCTTGAAGACATCCATGCCGGGCTGGCCCGTGGAGATCCGCTCGAACTCCCGCATCATCGAGGCGTGATCCCGAGGCCCGTCCTCCTCATGCAGGAGCCGGTCGTCGCCGAGCGCGATCGACAGCAGGGGATTGTTCATCAGCAGCGCAAAGGCGTGGCCCGCCTGCTCGCCGAACCCTGCTCGCGTGAGCGCCGCGAACCCGGCGGTGAACCCCGGCATGACGGCCTGCGTGTTCGGGCCGTGCAGGAGCATCCACTTCGCGACGCCCGGGTACTGCATCACCATCGGCCCCATCGTGAGCAGGAGCTCCCGGAACCAGTCCTGCCACTCGAGGCCGGGATCGGGGACGACGAGTCCCTCGCCGACACGCTCAGCCACGCGCCGGCACAGCAGATCCTTGCCGCCGACATGGTGATAGATCGCCGACGGGTTCACGCCGAGACGCTTCGCAAGATCGCGGATCGACCACGAGAGCAGATGCGACTCGCGCGTCAGCTCGACCGCCGCGTCGATGACGGCCTCGGCGGTCAGCCCGACATGGAACGGCTCGGTCTCACGTTTGGTCATCCCGCTTCCTCTCGTGATTGAAACACTGATTGCAACAGTGTATCATTGAGAATTATTCTCAGTTACGTTCTGGAAGTCTCGACCCCGGAAGGCCCACGATGCCGGAGACCCCCACGCCCACGCAGAGCCCTATGCCGCAGCGACGCCGGTACACGACGCGCACGATCCTCACGGCGGTCGCACTCGGTGCGGCGGTGGGCGTGATCCTGATCCCGATCAACTTCGCCCAGGGGGCGGTGACGGCGGCCGCCCCCATGGTCGGGGTCATCAGCTACGGGCTCTGGGGCATGTCGGCGCTGATCCCGCTGGCGCTGCTGCGTCGTGCAGGGACGGGCATCATCGGGTCCACCGCCGCGGGGATCGTCACGATCATCTCCCCGTACGGGGTGTTCATGGTGATCATGATGCTCCTCTGGGGAGTGCTCATGGAGGCGCCCTTCTTCGTCACCCGGTACCGGCTGTGGGGGTGGAGGACGTTCACGGTCGCAGGCATGGTCTCGGGCGTCATCTCCCTGCTCGGCAGCACGTCGTCGCTCAACCTGCTGAGCATGGACACCGGGGTCGTGATCGGCATTATCGGCATCCAGATCCTCTCCTTCGTCGCCTGCAGCCTGCTGTCGCTCACGATCGCGAAGGGCCTCGCCCGCACCGGGATCGCCGGCGGCCGCCGCCCGCGCACCGATGCGTGAGCCGGACCGGGAGCCGGTGCTCACGCTGCGCGGCGTGAGCGTGCGCTACGACACCGCCGAGGACTGGGTCGGATCAGGACTCGACCTCGACATCGCGGCCGGCGAGACGGTGCTGCTCCTCGGGCCCTCCGGCTGCGGGAAGTCGACACTGCTGCTGGCGATGTCGGGCCTCATCCCCACGAGCGCCGACGCGGAACTGCGCGGGCGTGTGGTCTGCGCAGGGATCGACACCGCGACCGCGCATCCCGGGCAGCTCGCCGCGCACGTCGGGATGGTGTTCCAGGACCCCGATGCGCAGGTCGTCACGAACACCCTGCTCGACGAGGTCTGCTTCGGCCTGGAGAACCTGCTGGTTCCCGCGCCGGAGATCGAGGCGCGCGCTTTGCCCGCCCTGCAACGTGTGGGACTCGCGAACACACGCGAGGAGGCGCTGCTCAGTCCCGCCGCGCTCTCGGGCGGTGGCCGACAGCGGCTCGCCATCGCGTGCGCCCTCGCCCTCGACCCCGAGCTGCTGATCCTCGATGAGCCGACGGCGAACCTCGACCCGGCTGCATCCGCGGAGTTCTACGCCACCCTGGCGGAACTCCGCGACGGCACACGCACGACGATCCTCGTCGAGCATGAACTCGACGATGCCCTGCCGCTCGCCGATCGCGTGATCGTGCTCGACCACGCCGCGGAGCTGATCGCGGACGGCGCACCGGCCGACGTGTTCGGCAGACATGCAGCGCTGCTGCGCAGGCACGGAGTCTGGCTTCCGACCGCAACCGAGATCGCCCTCCGATCCGCGCCCGACGCGCTCCCGCTCCCGCTGACGCTCCCGGAGCTCGCAGACCGGCTCGCGGCGAAGAGCATCGCCACGGACACGCCGGTCGAGACGCCGCGAGGCGGCGACCGGACCGGACGCGATGGCGAGCGGACCGATGTCGTCGCCCGCACCGTGGACGCCGCGGTGGCACTCGGCGGTCAGGTCGTGCTCGAGGGCGTCGACCTCGAGATCCGTCGGGGCGAATTCCTCGCGGTCGCCGGGACGAACGGGGCCGGCAAGAGCACCCTCACCCGTGCCTTGGCAGGTCTCGCACCCCTGAGATCGGGACGCGTCGAGCTCGAGGGCGTGCCGCTCGGATCGCTGGACGCGCGGCAGATCGGCGATCGGGTCGGGTACGTGTTCCAGAATCCGGAGCACCAGTTCGTCACCCGCACCGTCGCCGACGAGCTGGGCTACGGGCTCCGGGTTCGCCGTCGCGACGAGGATGAGATCGCCGCGGCCGTCGCGGCGATGCTCGAGCGGTTCGATCTGGCACGCTACGCGAAGGTGAACCCGTTCCTGCTCTCCCACGGAGAGAAGCGCCGTCTCTCGGTCGCCACCGCACTGATCACCGAGCCGGGCATCCTCATCCTCGACGAGCCGACCTTCGGGCAGGATCGGGCACGGGCCGAGGAGATCATCGCGCTCGTCGACGAGCTCAACGCGACAGGGATCACGATCGTCATGGTCACGCACGACCTGCAGCTCGTGGCCGACCACGCCCACCGTCTCGCCATCCTCGCCGACGCGCATCTCCTGGAAGTCGGCCCCGCTGCGGCGCTTCTTCGGAATGCGGACCTGATCGAGCGCGCCGGGCTCAGGCAGCCGCCGATCCCGCGTCTGGCCCGGATGCTCGCCCGGAGCGGGCGGGGATGGGAGCACCTCACCCGCTCGGACCAGCTGTTGGAGGCACAGACATGACGCAGACGATGCGCGGCTGGCTGACCGCGATCAACCCCCTCGTCAAGCTCGCCGCGACCCTGCCGCCGCTGATACTCGTGTTCTTCACCCGCGATGTCGCCACCCCCGCGTCGATCACCGTGCTCGCGCTGGTCGTGCTGCTGTCCGGCCTGCGGATCAGGGCGCGGACGCTCCTCGTCGGCGCGCTGGCCGTCCTGATCGTCGGGGCGTGGACGGCGCTGCTGTTCGCCCTGCTGGTACGGCCGGAGCTCGTCTCCTCCACGCCGATAGTGTTCGACGGCTGGGTCACGCTCCGCGCAGGGGCGCTGGAGATCGGGACGGCCACCGCGCTCCGATTGATCGCCGTCTCGATGCTCGCCCTCCTGGGGTCGGCGGGGACGACGATCGCCGGACTCTCGAGTGCGCTCGTCCGGCAGCTCCGCATCCCCTACCGCTTCGCCCACGGCGCCCTCGCCGCCGCCCGCTTCGCCCCCCGATACCGCGACGATCTCGTCACGCTTCGCGCCGCACACCGTGCACGGGGGATCATCGACCCACGGGGGCCGGTCGGATTCCTCCGCCGGAGCAGCCGATCCGCGATCCCGCTGCTGGCCGGCGGCGCCCGCTATGCCGAACGACTCTCGCTCGCGATGGACGCCCGCGGTTTCGGCGCGCACCCGACGCGCACCGACCGACATCCCGTCCTGATGCGGCGCCGAGACGTCGTCTTCCTCATCCTGTTCTGGCTGCTCCTCGCCGCCGTCTTCGCCGTCATGGCCGTCCTCGGCCTCGCCCGGTGGAGCGGCAACATCTACGGATACACCGGAGCATGACCGTACTCGCCGCATGTCTGACGAAAGGATGCCGATGAACGATCCGCATCGCACCACGTTCTGGCAGATCACGAAGCCCGCGCATCGCCGGCTCCTGCTCTCGGGGCTGCTGGCAGTGCTCGCAGCAGTGCTCTCCCTGGCGCCCGTGGTGGTGCTCATCGAGCTCGCCCGCGCCGTGCTGCCCGCATTCTCGGGCGGCGCCGTGAACCCCGCGCTCGTGTGGGGGCTGATCGCCGGGCTGGCCGTCGCGACGCTGCTGCAAGCGCTGTGCATGAACCAGAGCTACCTCACGAGCCATCGCGCCGACGGGGTGCTGGCCGAGGACATCCGCCAACGCCAGCTCACCAAGCTCTTGCAGCTGCCCCTGTCGTGGTTCAGCACCACCTCATCGGGCAAGGTGAAGAAGTTCGTGCAGGACGACGTGAACAAGATCCACATGATCGTTGCGCACGGCGCACCGGATATCACCTCTGCCGCACTCGTGCCGCTGCTGAGCCTGGTCTATCTGTTCGTCATCGAGTGGCGGATGGGACTCATCGCCCTGATCCCGACCGTGCTCGCGTTCGGCCTCATGCCGTTCATGATGCGCGACTACGACGAACAGGCGCAGCGGTACACGCGAGGCCTGGCGGATCTGAACTCCGCGATCGTGGAGCTGGTGCGCGGCATCGGCGTGATCAAGGTGTTTCAGCCGGAGGGGCGCAATCAGGGCGCGTTCCTCGCACGCTCCCGCGACTTCGCGAGGTCCTACCTCGCCTGGGTGCGCGCGACCGTGCACCCGGCAGCCCTCATCCAAGTCGTCTCGTCGCCGCTGTTCGGGCTGTTCGTCGTCGTTCTCGCAGGCCCCTGGCTGCTCTCGACCTACGACGTCAGCGTGCTCGCCGTGCTCGCGGGACTCCTGCTCATCGGCAACATCGCCGGCCCCATCAAACAGCTGGCGCAGATGGGCATGATGTTCAAGGAGGCCGGTCAGGCCGCGGGAGAGATCACCGGATTCTTCGACATCCCCGTCCTCCCCGAAGCGGCGGGGAGCCGGCGTCCTGCCGACAACAGCATCGGCTTCGACGAGCTGAGCTTCGCCTACGTCGAGGACGCCACGGTGCTCGAGGGCGTGACCGCGCGTCTGGATCCCGGCTCGGTCACCGCGCTCGTCGGCCCTTCGGGAGCGGGCAAGTCGACCCTCGCACAGCTCATCCCGCGCCTGCTGGACCCGACGAGCGGCGCGGTGCGCATCGGCGGCATCGCCACCACGGACCTCACCGCCGAGCAGCTGTACGACCAGGTCGGATTCGTGTTCCAGGACGCCTATCTCATGCAGCTCAGCGTGCGCGACAACATCCGCCTCGCCGATCCCGATGCGAGCGAGGAGGACGTGCTCCGCGCCGCCCGGGCGGCGCAGATCCACGACCGCATCCTCACGCTGCCACGAGGCTACGACTCCGTGATCGGCGAGGACGCCCAGCTCTCCGGCGGCGAGCAGCAGCGCGTCGCGATCGCGCGGGCGATTCTGCGCGACGCCCCCGTGCTCGTCCTCGACGAGGCGACCGCGTTCGCCGACCCCGATTCCGAGGCCGCGATCCAGCAGGCCATCACCGCACTGGTACAGGGCCGCACACTCCTCGTGATCGCGCACCGCCTGCACACGATCACCGACGCCGACACCATCCTTGTGCTCGAGGAGGGCCGCGTCACCGAGCGCGGCCGCCATGAAGAGCTCGTCGCCGCCGGCGGCAGCTACGCAGGCATGTGGCAGCGCTACGAAGCATCCAGGCAGCGCACCCGGAAGGAGCAGAACCGATGATCCGCATCCTCTATGCGATCGGCAGCGCCCGGAACCGCCGGACGCTCACGATACTGCTCGCTCTCCTGGGCATCTCCTCGGCGGCACTCGCGGCCGGGCTCGTGAGCATCGCCCTCTTCCTCGACGCGCTCTTCGGCGGCGCCGCCGGGCAGACGATGACGTTCCTGATCTGGACGGGGGTCGCCTTCGCCGTCTACGCGGCCTCCGATTGGCTGATCGAGGTGATCGCGCAGAACGTCGGCAACGAATACATCCAGCGCATCCACGAGCTGCTGGCGAACCGGGCCGTGGAGCTGCCGCTCGGGTTCTTCGAGACCGACCGCTCCGGGCAGCTCGGCGTCACCGTCAGCACCGGCGCCGTCTTCGCGGCGAACGCGCCGGGGATGATGCTGCGCCCGATCCTGAACGGCGGGGTTTCCGCCGCGCTCGCGAGCGTCTTCCTGGTGCTCGTCGACTGGCGCATCGGGGTGCTCGCCGCGATCGTGTCGATCGTGACCGTCGTCGCCTTCCGTATCCTGTTCGCGCGCGCCAGAGCGGCGGAGCAGGTCAAGGCGGAGCACGAGGAGCGCACCGCAGCACAGGTGTACGAGTTCGCCCAGGTGCAGCCGGTGCTCCGTGCCGCGGGCCCCGACTCGATCGGTGAGCGCGCCGTGCGCGAGGCGATGCGGGAGCAGCTGCTCGTGCTGCAGCGCACGCAGGCCAGCGGGCACGCCGTCCTGTCCCGTCTCAGCTCGATCATCATGCTCGGCACTGTCGTCGTCCACGCGGCCGCGACCGGGCTCCTGCTGGCCGGCCAGCTGGCGCCCGGCATGTTCGTGGGCCTCATCGTGCTCGTCTTCATGCTGGCCAAGCTCGCGACGCAGGCCGTGCCGTTCGGAGAAGGGCTGCAGATGGCCCACAACACTCTCGACGAGGTGCAGAAGGTGCTCGACGCCGAGGCGCTGCCCGAGCCCGCCGCTCCGGCATCGCCCGAGGGGTACGGCATCGAGTTCGACGACGTGACCTTCGGCTACCGGCCCAGTACCCCAGTCGTACGAGGAGTGAGCTTTCGCGTCGGGCCCGGCACGACGACTGCGCTGGTCGGCCCCAGCGGCTCCGGCAAGAGCACCCTCGTCAAGCTCGCCGCCCGCTTCTACGACGTCGACGGCGGCGCCGTGCGCATCGGCGGGGTCGACGTGCGCGAACTCGGCAGCCGCCACGTGCTCGACTCCCTCGCGATGGTGTTCCAGGACGTCTACCTCTTCGAGGACACCCTCTACGAGAACATCCGCCTCGGACGGCTCGACGCGACCCGCGATGAGGTCCTGCGCGCGGCAGAGCTCGCCGGGGTGACCGAGATCGCCGA
Source organism: Gulosibacter sp. 10 (assembly GCF_900163695.1). GTDB lineage: Bacteria > Actinomycetota > Actinomycetes > Actinomycetales > Microbacteriaceae > Gulosibacter. The sequence goes on along the minus strand of NZ_FUIC01000014.1, from coordinate 16,568 downwards.
GCAGCTCCCGCTGGGCTTCGAGACCGTCATCAGCGAGGGCGGGCAGAGTCTTTCGGGCGGGCAGCGACAGCGGGTGTCCATCGCCCGAGCCCTGCTCAAGGACGCCCCGATCGTGCTGCTCGACGAGGCGACCAGCTCGCTGGACATCGACAACGAGCACCTCATCCTGAAAGGCCTCGAGGAACTCGCCGCGCAGCGCACCACCATCGTCATCGCGCACCGTCTGCACACCATCATCGGCGCTGACCAGATCGTCGTCCTCAGTCCCGAAGGCGAGCTCGAAGCGGTCGGCACGCACGAGGAGCTGCTCGAATCAAGCGACCGCTATCGTGGTTTCTGGGTCGAGAAGGCCGAAGCCACGGGATGGCGGATCGCGCACGATTCGGATGCCCTCGACGGGTAACAGCCGAGTCGGCAGTTCGGTACGACTCTTGATGATCTGCGCGCAAGGCGTGGGCGTTTCACGGCGAGGTTCATCCGGCCTGGTGGTTGTGAACACCGTCCCAGCGCCTACCGTCGCGGGGACGGCATCGCCGTAGTCCCGCTCTCGCTCCTCGGCCCGTGAACGCCGGCCGCGCACCGAGGAGCCCCATCCGTCTCAGAGCACCACGCCGAACCGCTTGAGCCGCTTGCGGTCGGCCTTCGAGGCCGAGTGCTGCAGGGCGAGGAGCTCGGCGTAGATGCCGCCCGAGGTCGCGAGCTCCGCCGGGGTGCCGATCTCATCCACCCGCCCGTCGCGCAGCGTGATGATGCGGTCGACCTCGGCGATCGTCGACAGCCGGTGGGCGATGATGAGGCTCGTGCGATCGCTCATGAGGTCGTCGAGCCCCTGCTGCACGAGCCGCTCCGACTTGGTGTCGAGCGCCGAGGTCGCCTCGTCGAGCACGAGGAGCGGCGCGTCCTTGAGCATGGCCCGCGCCACGGCGATGCGCTGCTTCTGCCCGCCCGAGAGCTTCATGCCGCGCTCGCCGACGACGGTGTCGTAGCCGTTCGGCAGCTTCGCGACGAAGCCGTCGACCGCCGCGCGGCCGGCCACGGCCTCGATCTCCTCGCGGGTGGCGTCCGGGCGGCCGTAGGCGATGTTCTCGGCGATGGTGCCCGAGAACAGCGAGGGGTCCTGGAACACCACCGCGATGCTGCGGCGCAGCGAGGCGAGATCGTTCCCAGCACCCGCCACGCGGATGCTGCCGGAGCGCGCCGCGTAGAGGCCCAGCAGCAGGTTCATGAGCGTGGTCTTGCCGCCGCCCGACTCGCCGACGAACGCGACCCGCTCGCCCGCCCGCACCTCGAACGAGATGTGCCGCAGCACATCCTCGTGGCCGTCGTAGCTGAAGCTCACGTCGTCGAAGGCGACGGCGGGAACGCGCGGCCCCTCCTCGACCTCGGCGGCCGGCGCCTCCTCGGGGCGGGCGCCGCCGCCGTCCACGGCCGCCGGGTCGAGGTCCATCACCTCGAAGTACGAGCGCGAGCCGGCGACCGCGCGCTGGGCGGTGTCGACCACCCAGCTGAGGTTCTGCACAGGCTCCCGCGCCATGGCCATGAGCTGCACGAGCATCACCATCTCGCCGGGGGTGAAGTGGCCGGTCACCGTGCGCACGAAGATGATGACGTAGAGTCCGAAGAAGATGACGTTCAGCGCGCCCCGGCGCAGCGCATCCATGCGGTGCCAGTGCATCGACTGCTCCCGCGTGAGCCGCACCGTCTCGTCGAACCGGGTCGAGAAGTGCGAGAGCTCGCCGCGCTCGCGGACGAACGACTTGACCACGCGCATCTGCCCGACCACCTCGGAGAACCGTCCCGAGGCCTCGTCCACATAGCGGTTCTTGTCGTCCTCGATGCGCTGCCACTTGCGGCTCGTGAGCGCCGTGAGCCACAGGTAGACGGGGTAGGCGACCGCGAGCAGCAGCGCGAGCGGCCAGTAGTGCCACGCGCTGATGACGAGCACGGCGACCGTGGTCATGAGCATCGTCACGAACATGTTCGAGAACGACTTCATGAAGTTCGTGACCTCGGCGATCGACCGGTTGAGGCGCGCGACGACCGTGCCCGTGAGCTCGCCGTCGAAGTAGCGCTGGGGGAGCGCGAGCAGCTGCTCGAAGTAGCGGGTCGAGAGGATGGTGCGCATCTTCGCGCTCATCACGTCGCCCCAGTAGCCGCCGACGTTGCTCACGACGGTCTCGACGAGACTCGCCGCGAGCAGCGCGAGGGCGAGCAGCAGCACCGTGCGGATCGCGGTCTCCGGCACGCCGTTCCCCTCCGCGACCGAGCCGACGGCGGCGACCACCGTGTCGGTCGCGGCGCCGGTGATGAACGGCACGGCGATGCCGGCGCCCGTGACGACGGCCGCCGCGATCATGATGCCGAGGTAGTACGGCGTGAGGGAGCGGGTGAACCGCAGGATGCGCAGGAGGGTGGACAAGTCGGGCTTCGCCTCTTTCGACGTGGTCGGGAGCCGGCGCGGAGCCGGGAGACAGTACAACGCCCCGAGAGCCGGCGCATTCCGGATCCCGAGGCGTTCGTGGGCAGAGGAAGAGTGTACGCGATCCCGCGGGTGCGCCGCAGGCGCGTTCGCGCCGGGCGGAGCCCTCGTCAGGCGTCCGTCTCCCGCGGCAGGTCGGTCTCGCCGAGCACGCCGTTGCGGTCGGTGATCGTCAGCGCGTGGCCGTCGTCGAGCAGCGAGCGCCCCGCCGAGACGGCCATGCGCCGCGCGACGTCCTCGATCTCGTCGACGCGATCGAGGTCGAAGATCACCCGCCTGGTCGCGGGAGGATCCTCGACGAGCCTGCGGATGAGCGACTCGGTGCTCGAGAACACGAGGTCGCCGTGGAGCTCGTACACGGTGGCCTCCTCGCCGCGGTAGTCCACCCGATGCACGTCCCGGATGGCGGAGCGCGCCGGCCGGGCCGCCTCCATCACGTGCATGCCCATGTCCTCCGAGAGCCGCTCCATCATCTTCACGCCCCGCACGCTGTTGCCGTGCCGGTCCAGCCGCGGCGAGAACACCGCCAGCCCCACCTGGCCGGGCAGGACGCCGACGATGCCGCCCGAGACGCCGCTCTTCGAGGGGATGCCCACGGTGGTGAGCCAGTCGCCCGCGGCGTCGTACATGCCGCAGGACATCATGACGCTCAGCACGTGGCGGACGATGCGCTGATCGAGCAGCCGCCGGCCCGTGCGGGGCTGCACGCCGCCGTTCGCGAGCGTGGCCGCCATGAGGGCGAGGTCGGCCACGGCGACCTTCGCGGCGCACTGCCGGATGTACCCCTCGACCACGGCGACCGGGTCGCCCTCGATGTTCCCGACGGACCGCAGCAGGTGCCCGAAGGCGAGATTGCGGTGCCCCTCCTCGAGCTCCGACTCCGCCACGGCGTCGTCGAGCTCGAGGGGCCGGTCGGCGAACGCCGAGTAGAAGTCGAGGATGCGGCGCAGCCGGTCGGCGGCGTCCGCGCCGGCGACGAGGCCGTGCGTCGAGATCGCCCCGGCGTTGATCATCGGGTTCCGCGGGCGGCCGGTGTCCGGCTCGAGCGAGATCTCGTTGAAGGCCTCGCCGGAGGGCTCCACGCCGACCTTCTCGCCCACGCCGTCGATGCCGAGATCGGACAGCGCGAGCGCGTAGGTGAACGGCTTCGACATCGACTGGATGGTGAACACCGCGTCGGCGTCGCCCTGCGCGTACACCGTGCCGTCCACGGTGGCGAGCGCGATCGCCGCCCGGTCGGGGTCGACCCCGGCCAGCTCGGGGATGTAGTCCGCCACGGCGCCGTCGGCGAAGGCGGCGGAGGAGTCGAGCACATCGGCGAGATACCCGGGGACTGGCGATTCCATGGGCGGCAGCCTACCGGGGCGGGCTCGGCGGCGCCTCGACGGGGCCGATGGCGCCCGCGGGCTGCGCGCGCTCAGCTCCCGAGCGCCGCCTCGATGCGCCGGGCGCATGCGGCGGCGCCGTCCTCGCCGGCGTACTCCCGGCGCACCTTCTCGGCGGTTCGGCGGAACGACGAGTCGGAGAGCAGTCGCCGCACCGCATCCGAGAGCGCCCGGGTGCCGGCGGCGCGCGGGGAGAGGGCGATCGCATTGCCGCGGGCCGCGCAGACCCGGACGTTCCACGCCTGCTCGGGCTGCAGCCCCATGCCGACGAAGGGGATGCCCGTGGCGCAGGCGGTCTGCACGGTGCCCTGGCCGCCGTGGAGCACGGCGGCGTCCACGAGCCCGCCGAGGCGGTGCGCGGGGAGGAGGTCGGTGACGTGCACGTTGGCCGGAAGCACATCATCGGGGCGGAGGTAGTGGCGGATCGGCGCGAGCACGTTCACGGGAAGCGCGCCGAGGCGCCGGGCGGCCGCCAGCGCCATGCCGCGGTCGGCGGAGGAGCCGAGCCCCAGGTAGACGAGCGGCTCCTCCCGCTCGGCGAGCTCGTGCACGATACCCGGCAGCGGTGCATCCAGGTGCGCGAAGATCGGCCCGACCCGCTCGTAGCCCTCCGGCAGCGCGTATCCCTCGAACTCGCCCGGCATGACGGTGAGCAGATTCCTGTCCGCCTCGAGCAGCGAAACGATCGTCTTGAGCGGGCGGACGCCGTTGGCGCGGGCGACGCGCGAGAACGCGCGGGGAGCGAGCGGCGCGCGGCCGTAGGCCCACCGGAACGCGCGGGTCGCGAGGGCGTCCAGGGTCCGCGCCGGCATCCCGTCGCCGCGGACCAGGCCGAGCCTGCGCGTCTGCTCGACGTGAGGGCGCGTGAGCGCGAACGGCACCGCGTACCAGAGCGTCGCGCCCTCCGCGCGGGCGGAGATCATCGAGGTGACGTTCGTGCCGATCACGACCGCTTCGGCGCCGGTCTCGCGGATGAGCTCGCGCTCGGCGGCGACGCGAGCGGCGACGAGCGGGGCGGTGAACGGGTTGCGGAGCGTCTTCGCCTGGTCGAATCGCAGCGCCTGCCGACGCTGGGCGGGCGTCCAGGCCGGGGACAGAGCGCGATACTCGAACCCGGCGGTCTCGACGAGGTGCCGGTAGTCCTCCTCGTAGCCGAAGAACACGGCGGTGTGGCGGCGATCGATGGCCCGGGCGACCTCGATCATGCGCGTGACCTCGGCCAGGTTGAACATCACGGCGCCGAAGAGGATCGCGGCCACGTCAGCCCCCTCCGATCGTGGCGCGGATCGAGTCCAGGGCGCGTGAGACGCTCGCCGCGGCGTGCTCGTCCTCGGCGTGCTCGAGTGCCCAGGCGTCGACCGCGAGCAGCATGGCGACGGCCATCTCGGCGAGGAGGTCGACGGGCAGGTCGGTGCGCACCGCGCCGAGCGACTGCCCCTGCACGAGCCGTGCGCGGATCCGATCCGCGAGCCCTCGTCGGAGCCGCCCCAGCTCCGCCGTGGCGTCGGGGCGGTAGATCAGCCCGGCGACGGCCTTGAGCTCCGGGTGCTCGGCGACGGCCCGGTCGAGTTCGGCGAGCGCATCGAGCACGCCCCGCCAGAACTCGGCCCTGCTCCTCGGCTCGGCGTCGAGCCGCGCGAGCGCGGACGCGACGGCGTCCTCCACCCTGCCGATCAGCTCGTCGTAGAGCGCCCGCTTGCTCTCGTAGCGGTGGTAGAAGGTGCTCTTGGCGGTTCCCGAGTTCGCGAGGATGCGATTCAGCGAGGCGCGGTCGAGGCCGAGCGCGCCGAACTCCTGCGCCGCGGCGAGGTGCAGGCGGGCCAGCGCCTCGGGAGGCATCGGCGCGGGCGGGCGCGCCATCAGCGTGCCCTCGCGGGCGAGGCGTTTCGCGGCGGTTCGGCGCTCCGCGCCCCTGGGAGGATGTGCGTCATACCCGCAGCCTATCTGTTCCTGTACCGGATCGGTACAGGAATTGGTGGATTGAGGGGGAGCGCGTCCGCACGGATACCCGCATCCGTGCATCCCGGCTGCGCGCTCCAGCCGAGTGTGGGAGAGGATGAACCGGACAGACGATGAGGAGGTCCGATCGGCATGCATCTCGTCGAGTCGAGCGCCTCCGCGGTCCGGCGCGCTGCGGTGCCGGTGCGCACGATGCGCAGGCGCGCGCACCGCTCGATCGGATTGGGAGTGCTCGGTCTTATCGTGGTCGCCGCCGGTGTCGGAGCGCTGCTGTTCGGCGGCTACGGGTCTTTCGAGGGGCTCGCGGCGTGCGTGGTCATGGGAGCGCTCTTCGGCATGCTGGTCGCCAAGGGCGGAAGCGGCTCGCGGAGCTGCGCGGCAGGAAGGCGGAGGAGCCGTTCATCCCGGCGTCCCACTGCTTCGCGATCGGCGAAGGAGGGCTGATCTTCCCGGAGCTGCCGGGTCACGCCGCGCAGGCATGGCCGCTGGAGCGGACGAGCGCGGCCGTCGTGCATCGGCCGCTCGTGGGCGAGCTGCTGCAGCTGCGCTGTCCCGGATTCGCCCCGCGAAGCTACGCGGCTCCGCTGCTCGCGGAGCCGCCGCGGCAGGTGCTCGCGCGGGTCGAGGCGGCGCGGCGGAGCCCGGGAGCCGAGTAGCCGGCGTCAGCGCCCGGCGCGGTCGAGCGTGCGCCGGAGCTTGTCGTCGAGCAGCTCCAGCGAACGGGCGTCGTGACCGCGCAGATGCTCGAGGGCGGCGAGTGCGGTGAGCGCGACGTCGAGGAGCTCCTCCTCGACATCCGCTCTCGTGTGCGTGACGCCCTTGCGCGGATTCTGCCCGGTGGCGCCGATGTGGGCGGCGACCACCTCTCCGGCCTCCTCGGTGATCTTCGCCAGGCGCGCCCACGTGGCGGCCTCGGGATCGCGCCCGGCGTTGCTCTCGTCGATCCAGCGGCTCAGCTCGGCGATGCCCTGGGAAATCCGCTCCGTGCTCATGCCGGCCATTCTCCTCCACCTCGCCGGACGGTCGGCCGTGCATCCCCGGTGCCGCGGTGCTGCAGTGCCCGGCGCCGCAGTGCCGCGGTGCTGTGGTGCCGGGTGCCGGGTGCCGGGTGCCGGGTGCCGGGTGCCGCAGGGCCGTGGTGCCGCGGTGCTGTGGCGGGCGTGGTGCCGCAATGCGGCCAATGGCCGCGCCGTGCAGATATCCGTGTCCGCAGGGCTATTCGACACGTCCCTGGATGCCGGCTTTCGGGCTGCTGGTCTGCGGCAGTTGCCGGAATGTGTCGGATGGCCGCGTCATCCGGATATGCGCCTTGGCGCCGCTATTTGCCCCAATCCGGTTTGCCTGTCCCGGTCCGGCCCGTCTCAATGTGGGATGTCGGGTTTCGGGCTGCTGGTCCGCGGCAGTTGCCGGGATGTGTCGGATAGCCGCGTCATCCGGATATCCGTCTTGGCGCTGTCATCCGTCCCGATGGAGGTATTGGGTTCTGGTGATCGGGCTGCGGTCGTGGCGGGGATGTGTGGAATGGCCGCGCCATGCAGATATCCGTGTCCGCAGGGCTATTCGACAGGTTCTGGGATGCCGGCTTTCGGGCTGCTGGTCCGCGGCAGTTGCCGGGATGTGTCGGATGGCCGCGTCATCCGGATATCCGTCTTGGCGCTGTCATCCGTCCCGATGGAGGTGTTGGGTGCTGGTGATTGGGCTGCGGTCGTGGCGGAGATGTGTGGAATGGCCGCGCCATGCAGATATCCGTGTCCGCAAGGCTATTCGTCCCGATTCGGGTTGTCGGGTTTCGGGTTGCCGGTGTGCGGTAGCTGCCGGGATGTGTCGGATGGCCGCGTCATCCGGATAGCCGTCTCGGCGCTGCTATCTGTCCCAATCCGGTTTGCCTGTTCCGGTCCGGCCCAGCCGTCCCGGTCTGGCCCCGCCGCCTCGGCCCTGCAGGATCCCGAACCCGCAGAACGCCATCCGTCCCGATCCGGCAGGACGCCGAACCGGGACGGAAGCCGGCACCCCGCCGGCCGGCTCAGAGGAACCAGGCGATGACGGCGTTGCCGAAGAAGCCGAAGAGGATGCCCCAGACGACGATCGACAGCCCCTGGAAGAGGAACACGCTGCGCTTCTTCGCGCCGAGGGCGACGAGTGCGGGCGCGGTGATCTGGCTCGCGAGCACGAGCGGTCCGAGGAGGCAGACACCGGGCACGCCGAGGCGGTCCAGATACTTCGCCACCTTCCGACGGCGCGGCGAGGGCTCCTGCTGCTCCGAGCGGTTGCGCATCACCGCGCCGCGCGCGCCTCCCGCGATCGCGGTCACGAGGAAGGTGCTGGCCAGGTTGCCGAGCACCGCCGCGGCGACGGCGAGGACCGGCGGCACGCCCAGCAGCACGCCGAGGAAGCTGCCGAGGTAGGACTCGATGAAGGGGATCGCGCCTGCCAGCAGCAGCACGCCGCCCTGCTGCCAGGGCTCGGCGGCGACGGCCAACTGCGCGAGCCAGGCGAAGATGTCGGTGACGAAGTCGAAGTTCATGGTGTGCTCCTGTCGTGAGAGGGTCGGTGCTAGGCCGTCGGGTCGCGGTGCTCGGCCGTCCGCCTCCGCGCGCTCGTCGAGGCGGCGAGGAGCGCCGCGACGACGATCCAGACGATGGCGGCGAAGACGATCCAGCCCGCGCCGTCGAGGAGGGCGTCGGGGAGCAGCGAGTCGGAGTAGAAGCCGTCCGGGATCCGGTCGGCGACTCCGCCGCCGCCCAGCTCCCAGCGCCCCGTGCGGATCGCCTCGACGGTGATGAGGATCACCAGCAGCGCGGCGACGGCTATCGTGCAGATCAGTACGGCGGTCATCGGTATTCCTTTCCTCGGTTCTTCGTGCTTCCAGCCTTCCGAGCCGCGGCTTCCCGCGGCAGCGCCGCGAGTCAGGGATGCGGATGACGCCTCGCGGGTCCGCATCTGACACGTGTCATACGTCCGCGTGACGCGGCCCACTTGGGGCGTCGCCGCGCGCGCGGCATGCTGGAGTGGAACACTCGGATGACGGCGATGAAGGGGAGGTGCGCGCATGGGCGATGCCGGATCCGGCGAGACGGCGAAGGCGCCGCTGCTGCGGCTCACCGAGATCGACCTCGGCCGGCTGCTCCTGACGATGACGATCATCTTCGGCATCGCGGGGCTGGCGCGCAGCGCCGCGGCCGCCGCGGAGGGCTCCGTGGCCGCGATCGGCGCCCTGTGCTGCCTCGTCGCGGTGCTGCTCGCGCTCATCCTGGTGCGGATGCGCGACCGGCCCCGAGCGGCGGCTGCGCGCGGCGCGCTGCTCGTGATCGCGGGCGCGATCCTGGTGCTCGCGTTCGCGGTCGGCGGCGACCAGACCGCCGTGTTCGCGACCTCGCTCCCGTTCGCCTTCTCGATCGCCTGGCACCGTCCCCGCTGGCTGTCGATCCTCGGACTGGTCCTCGCCATCGCCGCCGCTGTGGCGATCGCGGGGCTCCTCCCCGGTGCGACCGGCTATCCCGCCGCCGAGGGGTTCGCGATGCTCGCGCTCTCCGGCTCGGCCTGCATCGCGTTCCTCGCGGGGGCCATCGGGTGGCAGGCGCAGCAGCGGCTCGAGCAGCACCACGAGGATCAGCGCGAGCTCGCCGTGGCGCGCGAGCGGCTGCGGTTCGCCACCGACCTGCACGACATCCAGGGCCACACGCTGCTCACCATCAAGGTCAAGGCCGAGCTCGCCCGGCGCAGCCTGCAGCGGAACCCCGCGCGGGCCAACGACGAGCTCGCCGATATCGAGCGCCTCGCAGCGGAGGCGGACGACCGTACCCGGGAGCTCGCGCAGGGCTATCGCGCGCTGACCCTCGCCGCGGAGCTCGCGAACGCCGAGCAGCTGCTCGAGGCCGCGGGGGCCGCCGTCGCCATCGAGCGGGAGGGCGCCCCGGACCCCGACTGGGAGGAGCTCTTCGCCGCGGTCGTCCGCGAGGCGACGACGAACATCCTCCGGCACTCCTCCGCGAGCGCGGTGCGCATCGCGCTCGCCCGCGCCGAGGTGCGCGTCGAGAGCGACGGCGCATCGGGCGGGGAGGAGCCCCGCCGCGAGGGGAGCGGGCTGGTCGGGCTCCGCCGCCGGTTCGACGAGCGGGGCGGGGCCTTCGAATGGCGCCGCGACGGGGAGCGGTTCATCCTCGTCGGCCGGGGCGGGGGCGACGGATGATCCGGGTCTTCCTCGCCGACGACGAGGACATGCTGCGCACGGCGCTCGTCTCGCTCCTCGAGCTGGAGGACGCCATCGCCGTGGTCGGCGACGGCGCCGATGGGCAGGCCGCGCTCGGTCACGACCCGGCCGAGGTCGACGTCTACGTGCTCGACCTCGAGATGCCCGGCCTCGACGGCGTCGACACGACGAGGGCGCTGCGCGCCCGCGACCCCGACGCCGCGGTGGTGATGATCACCCGGCACGCGCGGCCCGGCATCCTGCGCTCGGCGCTCGCGGCCGGCGTGCGCGGATTCGTCCCGAAGAGCACCCCGGCCGAGGAGCTGGCGCGCATCATCGCGCGGGTGCACGCGGGCAGCCGGTACGTGGATCCCGAGCTCGCGGTCACGGCGCTCGGCTTCGACTGCCCGCTCACCGACCGCGAGCTCGACGTGCTCCGGCTCGCGCACCGCGGGCTCGCGATCGCGGACATCGCGGGCACGCTGCATCTCGCCCAGGGGACCGTGCGCAACTACCTCTCGGACGCCATGACCAAGCTCGGCGCGCCGAACCGCCACGCGGCGGCGATGGAGGCGCACCGGCTCGGCTGGATCTGAGCGGGGCGCGGCGGCCGGTCATCCGGAGGCGGCCGGTCATCCGGCGGCGTCCCGGCGCTCCGCCGGCGACACCCTGCTCAGGGGCGAGTCGCTGCGCGGGCCGAAGATGTGCAGGATCTCGACCGCGTCGCCCGCCGGGCCGAACCAGTGCGGCGTCACGGGGTCGAACTCGGCGGTCTCGCCGACGCCGAGCTCATGCTCCTCGTCGTCGAGCAGCAGCCGGAGCCGGCCCGAGAGCACGTACAGCCAGGCGTATCCCTCGTGGGAGACGAGCCTCGGCGCGCGCGGGCCGAGCACGTGCTTGAACACCTGCACCGGTGCGCGATGCGGGGTGAGTGGCACCACGACGCCGCCGGCGGCGTGACGGCGCGGCTGCAGATGGATCCTCGGATCGCCGAGCTCGGGCATCCCCGCCAGCCGGTCCAGCGATACGCGATACGCGCGCGCCAGCGGGATGAGCGCGTCGAGCGTCGGCCGGCGCAGGCCGGTCTCGAGCCGCGAGAGCAGGCTCACGGAGAGCCCCGTCCGCTCCGAGAGCTCCGTCAGGGTGAGCCCCCGCGCCCGCCGCAGTCGGCGCAGCCGCGGGCCGATGGCGCGCAGCGTCGAATCCGTGTCCTCGTCCATGCCTCCCATTTTGCAGTTTTCGCAAAATCGCTTGGGGTTCGACCCGCCGCGGCCGGAGCATGAACGCATCCGCCCCGAGAGGAAGGCCCGCCGACCATGCACCAGACGAGTACCGCCACGAGCGGCCCCGGGCCGAGCGCCCGCCGGCGATGGACGATCCTGGCGGTCTGCGCCCTCGCCCTCTTCCTCGTGGGGCTGGACACGACCATCGTCACGGTCGGGCTCCCCGCGATCGGCGTCGGCCTCGACGTCGACGAAGGGCGGCTGGCCTGGGTGGTGGACGCGTACACGGTGTCGTTCGCGAGCCTGCTCATCACCGCCGGCGCGCTCGCGGACCGGTTCGGCCGGCGCCGGGTGTTCGTGACCGGCCTGCTCGTCTTCGGCGCCGCCTCGCTCGCCTGCGCGGCGGCGGGCTCGGCGGAGACGCTGGTCGCGGCGCGGGCGCTCCAGGGCGCGGGCGCCTCGATGCTCACCCCGGTGGCGCTCTCGATCGTGGTGAACGCGATGCCCGATCCGCGCGAGCGGGCGCAGGCGATCGGCGTGTGGGGCGCGATGTTCGGACTCAGCATGGCGGCAGGCCCGGTCACGGGCGGGGCGCTGCTCGCGGTCTTCGACTGGCGGGCGCTGTTCTGGATCAACCTGCCCGTGGTCGCGATCGCGCTGGTGCTCACGATGCTGCTCGTCCCCGAATCGCGGTCCGGCTCGCCCCGTCGGGTGGACGTGCCGGGGCAGGTGCTGCTGATCCTGATCCTCGCGACCGGCGTGGGCCTGCTCATCGAGGGACCGCGCGTCGGTTGGGGAGCGCCGCCGATGCTGCTCGCCGGCGGTGCGCTGCTCGTGGCCGTGATCGGCTTCGTCCTCCTCGAGTCGCGCATCGGCGAACCCCTCATCGACCCCCGGCTGCTCCGGATCCCGAGCCTCGCCGCCGCGATCGCGGGCGCGATCGCCGTGTTCATCGCCTTCAGCGGCGCGCTCCTGCTGACCACGCTGCTGCTCCAGCGGGGCGAGGGATGGAGCGCGCTGGCGGCAGGCGCGGCCACGCTCCCGATGGCGGTCGCGGCGACGCTCTGCGCCCCGGTGTCGGGCTATCTCGTCGGCAGGATCGGCCCCCGCGCGCCGATGCTCATCGCGGGCTGCTGCATCGCGCTCGGCGGTGCGCTGCTCGTCGGCCTCGGCCTGACCTCCTCGCCGGCGTGGCTGTTCGCGGCATACCCGGTGCTCGGCGTCGGAGTGGGCTTCGCGAACGCGCCCATCACGAACACCGCCGTCGACGGCCTGCCGCGCGACCGGGCGGGCGTTGCGGGCGGCATGGCGTCCACCGCGCGGCAGCTCGGCACGGCCATCGGCATCGCCCTGGCGGGGAGCATCGCCGCGGGCGGCGGCGCTCGGCTCGCGGCGGACGAGCTGCTGCCGGGTGGGCGGCCGTCGCGATCTGCGGCCTGGTCCTGCTCGGCTGCGGGGCCTTCGCGCCGTCGCGGCGCGTCGCGGCCTGACCCGCGCGCACGCCGCGGTATCGGGACATCGGCTTCTGACGAGAGATCGAGGACGGTGCTCGACGTATTTCCCAAGCGTCGAGCTGATCACCTCTTAAACGGGTCGAGGCTCCGTCGGCGAGTTGGTCGCGCCGGCTGCTGCTCATGCTCGGCCCTCGGACCGGCTGCGCCGGCGCGGTGCGCGACCAGAGCATCCGGGGCGATGCGCCCGATAGGGTCGGGGGATGAACCTCCTGCTGCTCTCGCTCGGCGCCGGGGCGGTGCCCGGCTTCATCGCCTCGTGCGTCGACCGTCCTGCGGCCGAGGTCCGCGTCGGGTACCTGAACGATGCCGCGCGCTCCTACCCGGCCGAGTGGTTCGCCGCCGCCGAACGGGAGCAGCTCGCGGCCTTCGGGTACCGGCTGATCGACATCGCCGCGGGCGAGTTCGAGGACGCCGATGCCTTCCGCGCCGCGCTCGACGGCGTCGACGCGCTGTACGCCGCCGGCGGCAACACGTTCGTGCTGCTCGAGGCGCTGCGGCGCCGCGGGAGCGACGCCGTCGTGGTCGAGCGGGTGCGGGCGGGGCTGCCGTACATCGGGTCGAGCGCGGGCTCGATCGTCACCGGGCCGAGCGCGGAGCCCGCCTCGCTCATGGACGACCCGGCGGAGGCTCCGGACCTGTCGGATCGCGCCGGGCTCGGCCTCGTCGACGCCGTCGTCATCCCTCATGCGGACGGGGCGCTGCCGCCCTATCCGCCCGAGCTGATCGACCGCATCGCCCGGACGTACGGCGACGCGTATCCGCTCGTGTTCCTCGAGGACGACCAGGCGCTGCTCGTCGAGGACGCCTCGACCCGGGTGATCCCCTCGCCGTGACGGGGCGGGCATCGCCCCCCGTCGCGCTGATCGCCGGTGATGGTGGACACGTCGCATCGCGGACGTCCTGGACCGGTGCTGCGGCATATCGGGCCGCTCATCCCCGAGTCGCAGCCGCCGTCACGCTTCCGGCCGCAATTCCCTTGCCGCCATGGCGCGGCGCGGACGGCTCGTGCTCCACTGGAGGCATGGGGCGAGGACGGCGCGGATCCTGCGCCGCGGCGGCATCGGCGGTCGCGGCGCTGGCGCTCTCCGGCTGCTCGGCCCCGGGCGCATCCGAGGCGGTCAATCCGGATGCGCCGGAGGCGCTCGTCGCCGTCGCCTGGGCCGAGCATCTCTGCTCGGGGGAGTACTCGGCGGCGAACGATCTCGCCTCCGGGGAGCTCACGGCGGCGCACGACCTCGTGTCGGGCGAGCACCGCATCGACGACGATTGGTACTCCAGCCCCGAACGGGATCTCGCGAGCGCGGAGGCGCTCGCGGCCGCTCGTCTCGAGGAGCTCCGTGAGCAGGGCGTCGACGTCGACCCGGCGGTCGCGGTCGACGCCGTCGAATACGACGAGTCGGGCGACGGCGCCGTGGTCTCCCTGTCCGGGCAGTGCTACGGGGAGGCCTTCTCGCAGGAGGTCGCCGCCGTGCGCGAGGACGGGCAGTGGCGGATCCGCCGCGCGCCGATCAACTGGCAGCCGGAGCAGTATCCCGGCCTGGTCCCCGAGATCCCCGGCGGGCAGTACTTCGCGGTCGAGGGATTCCCCGAGGCCGGTGGCTGGATCCTGCCGCCGGGCACGCACGCCGTCACCGTGCCGAAGCACTTCCTGACGGCGGAAGCGCTCGAGTACACGGTCGTCGCCGACCCGTTCATCGTGGAGGGCGACTTCCCGGAGGTCGAGCCGAGCTCGGCACGGATCGACGACGCGGTGGCGGCGCTCGCGGCCGAGTGCGGCCGCATCTGCACGGTCCTCGACGGCAACGGGCTCAGACTCGAGGTGGAACCGCTGCAGGTCGCCGCCGACGGCTCCGCGACGTTCACCGGGCACGTGCAGATCCTCAGCATCGGCGAGGGCGGAGTCGAGTGGGGCGAGCTGCGCCCCGAGGGCTGGGGCGGCGATCGGCACGGCGACACCGGCTGGGCCGTGCCCGAGCGCTCGACCATCGCCATCGCCTGGCGCTTCTGCCCGGAGGGCCGGGAATGCCGCGTGGATGTACTCGATCATGCGGGCGCCGGAGACGACATCGAGCGCGTCCGCTTCGTCGAGCTCGACGGCGTCGAGGTCGTCGTGAGCGGCATCGACCACGACGAGGACCCGGGATGACGGGGAGCCGACGGGGCAATGCAGCCCCCTGCGACGAGGAGGAGCGCCGATGACCGCGATGAAGGGGAGAGCGATGCGAGGAGGCAAGGGACTCCTCGCGCTGGTCGTGGCCGGAGTGCTCGCGCTCACGGGCTGTGCCGACGGCCCGGACGAGGAGGCGCTCGAGCGCCCCGAGGCCGAGGAGACCGTTGCGGAGCGCTCTCCCGAATCGGACGAGGGCGAGCCCGAGGAGTCGCCCGCGCAGGAGCCGCCGTCGACCGAGCCGGACGCCCGCGACTGCGGTCTCGAGGCATCCGGGGCGCTGGACGACGCCCTCGCGCAGATGCCGCCGCCGTTCGAGGACGAGCACATGGCGGATGTCGCCTGGTCGGCCGAATACGCCGACACGGAGGGCTACGACCCGTGCGAGCCGTTCACCTGGATGGTCGTCTCGGTCGAGGGCGGCACGGTCTCGTCGCCCTCGCAGGTCGTCTTCTTCCATCACGGCGAGTACGTCGGCACGGCCGCGGAGCCCGCGATCGGCTTCTGGCCGGAGGTCGAGCGCGTGGACGAGCTCACCATCCGGGTCGCGTTCCGCTATCCGGAGGACGACGAGGCCAACGCCGAGGCGAGCGGCCGGGCGACGGCGGAGTACACGTGGGACGAGCCCGCCGGCACGTTCACGATGTCGGGCGAGTTTCCGCCCTACGCGCAGGACGCCGAGGTCGGGAACCGCTGATCCGAGGGCGCCGCCTCCTGCGCCCGCGCAGGCCGTCAGCCTCCTGCGGCGGCGGCCCCGCCGCCGGCCGCCATGATGGGGACCATCGCGGCGGCCATGAACGCGGCGTTCATCGCCTGGATGGCGCGGTCCACGGCTTCGCCGGTGGGCGAGTGCTCGACGATCTGCTCGATCCTGGCCTTGAGGTCGCGGGCGCGCAGATCGCCCGATTCGACGGCGAGCACCTTCCGCGCGACGCCGAGCCCCTGCAGGATCGACAGCAGCGTGGCATCGGCGGGCGACGCGGGTGCGGCGCCGGCGAGCACCGCGGCGAGGCGGTCTCGCAGCTGCCGCTCCGGCCCGGGGTCGACCTCCGGGGTGCGGGGCTTGCCCATGCCCAGGAACGTGCGCTCTCCGTACGCGAGCACGCCCTGGGCGACGAGCGACTCCACGACGATGCCCTCGGGGTCCAGCTTCGACCAGGTGACGAGCTGATCGAGCCGCTTGCCGTTCTTCTCCGCGAGGCGCGCGAGGCCGAAGTCCAGTACCGGATTGCCGATCGGTTCGGGCGCCGTGATGTGGATGCGCGGTCGTTTCTCCTCGGTCAGCGTCGCGCGGCCCGCGAACACGAGGTCCGCGACGAGCGCGGCGGTCAGGCCGGTCCCTCGCTGGGTCCCCGGCGCCTCCTGAGTGCCGGTGCCCTTCGTGAGCAGAAGATAGAGGTCTTCGGCGATCAACATGGCGATTCTCCTCTCGCGGCTCCTTCACTCGCGGTCGACTGCAGGGTACGCAGCCACCCCGAAAGCGCGTTCAGCATGGGGGATGAGGTTCCCAGCCGGGCGGCGAGGAGAGTCGACTGCGCCCTTATGCCGTTTTGCAGGCCGAGGATGGGGCTCTTCTGCCTCGTCAGCTGGCTTAACGGGCTCTTCTCGAACGAGGGTGTAGTCCGTTGAGCGCGTCGCTGTCCGTGTAGGAG